>JAAVDD010000022.1 GCA_014801985.1 Bacteroides sp. | reverse complement strand
TGTCTGATAATTGCATCACCACACCTCCGACAGCCGAATAGAGATGCTATGACGTTCCGTAAAGGGACAAAAAGGGTGCTGTCGGCTTTCTTCTCATTGAAGCCAACATGCAGTGTTGCTAATCCAGTGGATCAGCATGAAGACATGCCATCCCCATCCCGTTATCATCTGAATCAAAGACAACAACAGTACCTATCCGCCCCTTTTGAGCGAATAAACATAAGGGTTGCCGCAAACTTATAGCGACAAGCATGTCTTTTTCTTAAGTTTTAATAGGGTTTTAGTCGTGACAACGTTTCATTCACACTCCGCGAGAATTCCTGCCTTCTAAGAGTCAGATGTTTACTGCATGACATTAAGAACTTACGCCGCCACTATATCCACAAAATCCGGCGAATCTTTGTCGTCACAGTAAGTTATCCAGCTCATTAAGTGCTTGAATACTGTACAGAGGCTTTCATTGTCAAGGTCTCAGAAGCCGCAGACTGAGGGTTTTAAGTCCGTTGTGCATCGCTTCCTTAAGGCGAGTTGTTGTCAGACTGGCGGGGCATACCGCCATAATATACGGCTTATTCAATTTTTTCAGGGCTTGAACCCTTTTCCATAGTAAGGTTGCAACTCAATCGGGCATCGCATCGCCAAGAGCATCATTCCGGACTAATCTATATATAAAGTTAATGTGTCGGACGACGGCATTGCCCTCTCTTGTTACCTAAAGATACGAAAAAATTTTCATATCTGCAAATCTTGCGCAAAATTCCACATTTCTTTTACCTTTGCGTTTCACTATAAATCGTTCCCTTGAACCGTATGGATACAGCAAGGTCAAAGAGCTGAAGGTGTCTTATGGCTGATTATCCGCCGACAATCGCATCAACTTGAGGATACGCATAACCTTTCGGACCTCTTTGTGAGGTCTGGCGCATTCTGCGTAGTACATCCCAATTTTTCATATACCGTCACGACAGAGCATAATATCAGTAAAGCTATCTTTATGACATACTGAAAACTCCGCTATGGTTACAGGGGATGTCACCACGATTTCATAACTCAAAATTAGTTCAAAAGGTTCATCCGAAACAAATTTTTTCGGCCAATGTCCGCGTTTGTCCGTAAAGGGTCCGGTTAATTCTGCATAATGTCCGGCATGACCTCTGAATTTCGTCTGCAAAGATACTATCACACTCAGACTACTCCACCATACAAAATATGGGAAATTGCTGAAATAAGAATTATTTTCAAGGATAAGAGCTCCCTCTCATCCCTGATTGCCATGCAAAGTTATATAACAAATCTCATCCCCGCCAAACTTTTCAGACCAAATAGAGCATTTGATTGTGCACATCTACCTTATGATGCTA
The DNA here is from genome assembly GCA_014801985.1 of Bacteroides sp. Taxonomy (GTDB): domain Bacteria; phylum Bacteroidota; class Bacteroidia; order Bacteroidales; family Muribaculaceae; genus Lepagella. The sequence goes on along the minus strand of JAAVDD010000022.1, from coordinate 6,176 downwards.
ATGATAGAGGAATTGGGGACGGCCAGAAAAGGATGGTCAAAACCTTTTAGATAGCCCGAAATATGCTTATAATCCCCCAAATCTACCTTATTTCACCTACTTTTGGGGGATTATAGCGAGGTTTTCTTAAATCTTTGACTGTTTATCCTTTCATAATAGCCACTATAAGGAATCTTTATGTTTTTTATAGGTTAATTATTTAAATAACATTTTTTGGTAATTTCCTGTACATTAAGACACTGAGTTAGAAACATAATTCATAAAAATAAATTACCAGAATCTATTTATGAGATACTCTCTTCTTACATAGGGTTTATTCCGTAACACTGGCGCAACAGCTGTAAGGTATTAATGTTGAATCAACAAGCCCCCATTATCATTAAATAAACAATCCTCAATCTTAGGAGCCGTATCTTTTCTTAGGGAAACAGCATTATATACCCAACTAAATAGATTCCGTAGCCCTACGTCTTTTAGAGGAATTCTTCTCTCATCAGAAGATGACTTAACCCTAACTTTAGGATTAGAAAGGAAAGTAGCTTCATAATATTTTAGCTCAATAAAACTTTCCAAAAATTCAAATATTGCATAATGAGTGTGTTCCCCATTATTTACCTCCATTTTAAATTGAAGCTTCCTAATTTGTTGATTATCAACAATTAATCGTTTCTCCATAGAGACCAATTTTTCTAATTCGCTAATTAAATTATCTAATTCTTGACGATAAAACGGACTTTCTATATCATCATGAGAAAATGGATTCAGAATAAGCCGCCTATCATTTTGTAGTGATGGGGCAACGTCTACCATCTGACATTCGGCAATAAAACGTTTGTAATTGGTAATAAGTCCATTTAAATCTACACTTACCTTCTCAGGATCTCTTTCATTAATTTGAAATTGAAGACTAATAGGCAAGATCCTTCTCATCTGCTGTTCGCACAGTCTTCTTAAAGTATTGGCACATGCAGGTAAATGGAATATTTTCAAATACCTTTTTGCCTGTTCTAAATAAGTAGGGCTCTCCACTAGATGAGACGCTGGATATATATCATTCCGCGTAGAATATAATTCGCATTTCTTCCATCCTTTCGTGAGTCTTCGATTTTCAATTTCTGCCCATACTAGATGAAAGAAAGCCCTATCATGAGTTAATAGTATTATTTGGTATCTATTAACATAATTGTTAAATAATATGCGGATTACATGCTTTCTAAATGACATATCAAGACTGATAAGTAAGTCGTCTATAAATAGTACTGCCGCAGCCTGAGACGTACCAGGGCGACGTTCTAAAATAGACAATCGCAATGCGAGAGCCATGCATGTTATTTTGGCTTCATTAAAAAAGGATTTAGGATGTGTAATAATGCTTGTGTCTTGTATATTGTTGTCATCCATTTTCGCATGAATCAAGATACGAGGAGGATGCAATTGTCCATCCCTAGATCTTTTACTCTTAGGGTTATTGAAAGTGGCATTTCGATATTCCAGTTTAATACGAGCATCGATTTTAAAATCATTCTCAAGTATTGAATTTGCAACGCCTTCGATGAAAGCCAATGCATCCTTCATTAAATCATTAAACTTTCCGATTAATTTGATAAATGACTTATATTCATTTGTTTGTTGATTGAAGTTGTGATTTTTCTTATTACGTGGCAATTTAATATATGTCTCGTTTAAATATTTCCACCATACGCTGGAGTTCAATGAAGGTATTGTAGCGTCTTCAAAAATTGGAGTAAACGCATCGTCTAGATCAATAAATGGAAGCACCTCCTTTTCAAATAAACTAAATACTTCATTATCTTCACTATTGCAGAAATCAAAAAGCGACGAAAGGAATTTATAATTCATGAAATCACTAGACATCATAGTTAATCTCATGAAGTCCTTCATCAAAGTATCGTTACAGTAATAATGGTGAAGAGAATCATTAACAACTAAATAGCTACCTGATTCATTCTCAAAAGTAATGGATACTTCAGAATTATCTTCTGCAGAAGCATAACGATTCCTAAGATTTTCATTATGCCCATGTTGAAAATACTTTTTAGCCTGATCTTCAGTTTTTGTAGATGCTTGGAAGTGGGTGNAGAAGCTCCAATANAGAGAGCTTTTACCAGCTCCATTTTCGCCATACAATAAGAGATTCTTACAATCAATATCCAATTGAAAACGAGACTTAAAGAACTTAAAATTCTCAACTTCGATGCGTTTAATCTTCCAATTAGCCATTGCGTTCGCTCATGTATTGTGTGAATTGAGTAATAAATAGGCGCATTCTATTCATGTTCTCCATTAAAGGATTGCCCGATTTAAACAAAGACGTAAAAATTTGAGTGATACTTTCACCAATATCCTCCGGATTAGTTATGGAATTTACTTCATTAATCCATGGATATATAACCGAAACGCCATTATTTTCAAACAGTTTCGGTATCATTAATTCCATTACAATAAAATTCCTAAGATTCTCAAAGAATCTTTTTATTGTATCTGAATGATTATCTACATTAGTTCCATATTTTTTTAAGTATACAGTAAGAAATGTAATAATTCTTTCTACTAATATACAATATGGTTCTAATTCTGGATTGCGTATTACTTCTGTATTTTTTAAGAGCAATACATTTGTTTTACCTTGTCCTTCATTAAACTTGTGTTTCGGTAGAATTGAGACTTTCCCCCAAATNGAGTTTAGATAAAAGGACAAATAACACAGAGTATTAAAATCGCTATTTATTACGTAATCCGCTTTACCTGATTTACCAACCAATGCAATGATAGCGTTATCTGCTGAAATATTTCTTTTTATAAAAAGAGTATCCTCAGCTCCACACTCTTGATTAATAAAACTTGAGTATGTTCTTACTTGAGCAAAGTTCTTTATCCTGGCCGTATGATTTAGCTCTAATAGTATCTTTAATTCTTGTTCCATCGTCACAAAAGTTTTACCAATTTAGAAGTTCAGGTTCTAAAAGAAAGTCAATCAGCCCGATAGTTACTATTCCTTCTTCGTTTCTTTTGGGTTTAATATAATCTTTGACGATAATGATTTTCTTGAATGAATCATCAATATTTAGCAACGAAGCTGATTCCTGACGCTCCTTTGCATCTGTAGGCATCATAAACGCAGATTGGATATAGTATCGTTGACTGCCTTGGTTAGCCACGAAATCAACCTCATATTGNTTACGGACTCTCTTACCCTCATTATCGTTGGTTCGATACTCCACTACGCCTACATCTACTTGAAAACCCCGAATCTTCAGCTCATTATAGATGATATTCTCCATAATATGGTTTTCTTCCTGCTGTCTAAAATCAAGAATTGCGTTGCGCACGCCCACATCCGAAAAATAATACTTCGACAGCGTGTTAATATATTTCTTGCCTTTTATATCGTATCGGATAGCCTTCTCAGCCAGAAAGGATTCACATATATAGGTCAAATAGTTATCTATTGTTTTGTTTGACAAAGATACGTTCTTAAGACTTTTAAATGTATTAGCCAATTTATTGGGATTGGTAGGAGAGCCTATAGCAGACGCAATCGTTTGAATCAACTCCTTAAGTTCCGGTTCTCCTTTTAATTTGTACCTATCTACAATATCGCGCACAAATACAGTTNAATAAAGTCTTTTTAGATAGNCGATTTTCTTCTTCGGTGTTTCCAATGTCAGTACATGAGGCAGACCTCCGTAAGTGTAATAATCAGTCCATGCCTCAATGGGATGTCTGTTATCAACCGACATGAACTCAGCAAAAGATAAAGGATAAACATGAATTTGATCTCCTCGACCTCTAAATTCCGTTATTATATCAGTTGATAAAAATCTGGAGTTGCTACCTGTAACATACACATCGGCATTATCTATCTTGAGATAGCTATTGAGCACATCTTCAAACTCTGGTACATGCTGAACCTCATCCAGAAGTATATAATACATCTTGTCGTCCACCATTTTTGTGTCAATGTGGGCAAGCAACGCATCGGGATCGCGCAGGGAGGCATTGCGTCTATCCTCTAAATCAACTTTGATTATATGATCGTCTGTTATTCCCTGTTCTTTCAAATAATCATAGAACAAGTGAAACAATAGAAATGACTTGCCGGATCGTCTTAATCCGGTGATAATCTTGATTAGCCCATTGTGTCTACTTGAAATGAGCTGATTTAGATAGTAGTCGCGTTTTATAATCATTGTNTACTCCCAAAAAGTGGTCAATTGGTCAACTTTCTGGACTGCAAAATTAATAATAAAATTTTGAACCCACAAGTTTCAGCTCCAAAAAATCGGTCACATGACCACATTTTTGGAGTGCATAAATTCCTACCACATATCNCTNTCTTTCTTNGACATGGANGCGATTTCATCGGCNATCTCTTCGGAGGATANCTTGATGTAGTCCATGAANGTCTTTTGGGTCTTGTGNCCGCTGACGTGCATCATCTGNAGGATGGTNTACTTNTGGCTCAGNTACATATTNGTNATNCCNGTGCGTCNGGCNGTGTGNCTTGTCACNCAGTCATAACGTGGAANGATTACNTTGCCNTTAAGNTCTGTNTCCGGNNCTATNTTGTCNCGNCGCATTGCCTCCTTCTGTTTCATCGTCAGTTTGGTCGGCACTTTTTCTTTCAGNGANGGCACNGNNTCNGACAANTCTTTCAGGATNTTCTTNATNTAGCGGTTTAAGACCTGCTCATTGGCTTTNGGCACGTTATAGTTGTATTTCTCAAAGAGNGCNATCANATTGTCGTTGAGAATCGGNATNGTNACCTCAGTTTTGGTTTTCTGCTGAANAAGGCGNATTATNCNNGTNCCTTTNCGGGTGGTNTCAAANTGGTCTTCATTNAGATTNTTGTAATCACTGACNCGCTGNCAGGTATAGCANCCNATGAGAAAAACATCACGGATATGATCGTTCTTCCCNNTCANNGNCATTTCATANAAGGCNTGNANTTCNNCNTCNGTCAGATAGATTTCNACNGCNTTATCTCGNTCTTCNATCTTGTTNTTCACAATCAGNGANGCNGCACGTTGGTTGTCATGCACACCGTCTATAAACGCTGCATTGATAAGAGCCTTCAGGTTGGTCAGATGCTTGTTGACAACCTTAGGCATATAGCCATGATTACGCAGATAGTTGATATAGCGTGCAACAAAAGCCCTATTGATGTCTGCCCATTCGAACTGGTGCAATGGATCGAAATCTTCATAAACTCCGATGTAGCTTTTCCATGCCTTACAGGATCCGGCGGAATAATCTGCACTGCCGATTTTGCGCGCACCGCTTTTGATGTCATCGACAAACTGAACGAGGAACGACCAGATAAGACGATTCTTCTCATCCTCTTTGCGTTTCTTTTCCTCGGCTTTCAATCGTGCCTTTTCTCTCGATGCCTCACGTTTCGCCAATGCTTTCCTTTCGGCTTCGGCTGCTTCCTCTTTTGCCTTGCGCTCTGCCTCCACCTTTTCAGGCTCGGATATGTAACGAATATCCATGTCAAGAGCCTCACGGTCGAAATTGATTTTCGCAAGGTGTGTCTTTACGATACCCTCAATCTGCGTCAGCTTGGCGTGAAGCTGATAATTCTTTTTCTGATGTGCAAGCCATGTACGTGGCGATGCCGTAGCTTTCAGCCATTCAGATACCTCCACTTGCAAGAGGGTTGAGATGAGTACATCCACTTTACGGGTATGGATGCGGATAAATAGTGTCGCTGTATCTTTCTTCAAGTCCTTGTTACGGACATGAAACGGGGTCAATTTCTTCGCAGAACGAAGCGACTGCGTCGATGACTTTAGAGAGGGTGTTGTTGCCATATTTTGATGTTGCTAAAAATTTGAACAATGACGTTCACAGTTATTCACAGTCAGTCACTTTGGTTCTGCAAATATAACAACTCAAACCGCTATTTTGCAAATCGGGTCACCACGCAGGTCACCACGTTTTGCGAACAAATATGAAAACTCAAAAATTCAACAAAATTCATATTGCTTTATTTTTCAGCATTTTGCGTTCACTCTATTTTTATCGTCATTCGTCACTATTCACAAACTCAGGTTCTGGTGGCACCACCTCGTAAAACGCTAAGTATCAATAAATCAGATACTTAGCGTTTTTCTTTAATCTCAAAAATAGGCATAGTCCCTACGTTAGTCCCT
>JAAVDD010000021.1 GCA_014801985.1 Bacteroides sp. | reverse complement strand
TGAGCCTCCGTAGTAGAAAAATCTTCAGCAATGTCGCTAAGTAATCCGATTGGGATAAACTCGGATGTGTTGAATATAAAAGCCGCACAAGTCAGTCCTAACAATGGGAGCCAGTTCTTTAATGACATTTTGGTGTCCATAAATCAATGCTTCGGTAAATTCTTATGAGTATATTAACGGTCTTTTGAATTAAATGTTATATCTCACTTCGTCTGTTATGACGCCTAACTTATATCAGTTAAACTTGAAACAACGTAGTCGGGAATATGCGCGTAATGATGTTGTATTTGCTGACAGCACACAAGGCATGCTTTCGGAGCGTTTTAAGCTCTGAATGCCTGTGGGAGTTGGTATGTTATAATGCTGTCTAAACATCTGTTTCAGTTTTGGTGGGCGCAAAGTTAATACTTTTCCACAATTCAACCAAATTATTTTAGAATATGAATATTATGAATATTATACCCCTAATCTCATTCATAAAAGTACAATATATGATACTCTATTCATTCCAAAGACTTTTACCAGCCTTCATGTGAACGGAGATGATCTTGGGCTTGACGGAGGACTATCACCCGACATTGAGAAAAGTGACGTGTTTGATAAAACCGGACATCCCTGCCGTCTCAACTTCGAGAGGTTCGGCAACAAAATCGGCTTAGTAAAACGGCGTATGGATAAAATCCTCAACAAGTACACATCCCTACCCGATGGCGCAATAAAACTCATTGCCCAAAGCTACCTCCCCGATAAAGCGAAACGCAACTATACCCGTATCGTAAACGAGCGAATAACCCGCTTAATCAGGGAATCGGAGTGAGGAAAGCAAGGCTTTAACCCCTAAATTTGATTAATAGGAATTACCTTTAATAATGTAAACATAGAACTATCGGCTCATATATTCTGAATAAGAGGCTAAAATCGGCTCAAAGTGAGCCGATAATTCATGGATTTTTAGTAATTTTGAGCCGATAAAACACTCAAATATGAATCAAGATATTGAAATACTCCAGTTTCTTCACTATAATCCGGAAGCCACACGGACTGAAATTGGTTCGGCGTTATCAAATGCACCCAGCCCTGCGACTCTCAAACGACTAATCGCAGATAATGTCTCAAAGGGACATATCGAAGTGATTGGTCGCGGTCCTTCTACCAGATATAAACTCTCTCCTCAAGCTAATGTTACTATGGAACTGAATCTTGACACATACTTTGATAAAGACGTGGATGAGCGGCAGGTTCAAGAAATATTCAACTTTGAACTCATCAATGACATTCTTCCAAAAGTAGATTTATTTACGCCTGACGAATTGAAGCGACTTAATGAAGCACAAAGTTTATTCCGTCTGCATCTTTCTGAAATGTCTGAGATTGAGTACCGAAAGGAGATGGAACGACTTGGAATTGATCTGTCTTGGAAATCTTCACAGATAGAGGGTAATACTTACTCTTTATTAGAGACTGAAAGATTACTAAAAGAAAAACATACAGCAAGTGGTAAAACAAAAGAGGAAGCCGTTATGCTGTTGAACCATAAAGATGCCCTTGACTTTATTCTTGACGTGCCAGATTATCTAAAAGACTTAACTGTAGGGCGCATTGAAGAAATTCATGCCCTTCTTACAAAAGAATTGGGAGTTGAGAGAAACATTCGCCGTCGCCGAGTTGGTATTACTGGAACAAACTACACTCCACTTGATAATGAGTTTCAGATACGCGAAGCTCTTGAGGATTCGGTTAGTCTTATCAATGGTAAAAGCAATATATTTGAGAAGGCATTACTTGCTCTTGTTTTACTCAGCTACATTCAAGCTTTCACTGATGGAAACAAACGTACTGCGAGAATAGTCAGCAATGGCATTCTTATTGCTAACGGGTACTGCCCCATTTCATTCCGCACGGTGGATTCGATTGATTATAAAAAGGCAATGCTGATGTTCTACGAACAAAACAACATTGCTGCTTTCAAGCGGATATTCATCGACCAATTCCTTTTCGCTGTAAAAACATATTTTTAAGACTAATAATCATGCAAGCACCAGGAAAGACTTACAATTTCTCAGACTCACTCAGTAGAATTGATGAGATTCTAAATTCATCAGATAACAACTACGAAGAACGCAAAGATATACCGTCAAGGAGCCAATTAACCTTTACGAATGGATTCTACGTAGAAAGTAACCGGCAGTTAAAGACAGGTAACTATAAGTTGAAATAATAGTTAATGCGTTCAGTTTGAGCGCCTTTTCTTTTGCCCGAATATCGCCAAAGTAATCGGTAGAACCAGTTTCTACATATGACGGATCTATGAGGGACATCGCTAACTCTGCTGAGATTATATCTGTACTTCGTCAAACTCAAGCTGCTATGGATGGAAGCTACAAACGCATCGAAACAGCTCAACACAATATGCCTACAAGCATTGAAGCGAACCTTTGCGAAGATGACCGAAACCTTCTTGATAGTAATTTCATCAGGTTGAAGAATCTGAGCAAGCTCAATCTCCCTATTGTTATAGGTATCGGTGCCCTTGTAGGCATCTGCCTTATGAGAAGTGTTATGGTTTCTAAATCCGCAAACGACAAAAGACACAAATACGAGCACCGTATCAAGGAACTTGACCGCTGGTATAAGGAAAACGTCAAGGCAATCTCCTTCGGGCAATTCTACCGTGAGAACTATCCCAAGAAATACAGAGAATGGCAAAGCGGACGCTGGCAGTAAGACATCGCCTACCGCGATTCCCTCATCCGAGCCCACCCCCTCGACCGGCTGAAACGCCTACACAATAACAACAATTAAACATAAATATGAATCTACACGTGATAAATCTAACATTTATCACGTGTAGATTCATATTTTTGGTATTTTTCATCTTGCTCATATCATTATATTTTATTAATTTTGCGTTGAACGCAATAATAATGGCAGAAATGGATGATATAAACCGAATCAAAGTAGTTCTTGTAGAGAAAAAAAGAACGAATAAATGGCTGGCCAGCGAACTGGGGAAGGATCCAGCTACCGTGTCCAAATGGTGTACCAATTCTTCCCAGCCTGATTTGGCTACTTTAGTAAGAATTGCCGAAAAATTGGAGGTTGATGTTAAAGATTTGCTTCGTTCAACAAAACTATGATGACTCTGAATATTTTCGATTTATATAGTAAGCTGAAAAGTGGGTATAAAGATTATGTTTCCAGTTTTATAGCCATCAAGGATTCTCGAATTAAATATGAGGTTACCAATGCTATGGCAAATGAAAAGTTATGGCCGGATGCTCTGATTCAATTTAATCCTAATTTCAAGCAAGGAATTGGCGTGGATGAAATGATTTCAGCCGGATGGCCGATTCACTCTGATTTACGCTACTTTTTCATTCATACTTTTTACATTCATCAGCAAGAGGCAATTCAACTCGGTTGTCAAGGCAAGGAATTTATAGTCACTTCAGGGACCGGCTCCGGCAAATCCCGCACTTTCATGGCTACTATCTTCAATCATGTCCTCCTTAATCCTATCGAATGTCAGGATAAGACCATTGCCATCATTGTCTATCCTATGAATGCGCTTATCAACTCACAGGAGATGGAACTTGAAGGTTATAGCCAGGCATACCAGGCAGCCACAGGAAAGGAGTGTCCTATTACCTTTGGTAAATATACCGGGCAAGAGAATGACGAAGCACGTCAAAGGATACAAGACAATCCGCCCAACATTATATTGACCAACTATATGATGCTTGAGCTTCTTATGACCCGTGCGGGTAAAGAAGAGGCTCTGAGAAAATGTTTCCTTGATAATCTCAGATTCCTCGTTTTCGATGAACTCCATACATATAGAGGCATGCAAGGAAGTGACGTTTCCATGTTGATACGTCGAATTCGAAGGCAAGCAAAAAGGGAAGTGCTTTGTTTTGGCACATCAGCAACTATGGTTTCGGATGAGACTATGACGTATCAGCAACAAAAAAATAAAGTTGCTGATGTCGCTTCCTGTATCTTCGGGAGTAAGTATGATGCAGAAAGTGTAATTGATGAAACTCTCGAACCCGGCTTTTCAACGGGAAGGACTGTTACAAAAAGTGAACTTGCCGTCGCCGTACGCTCCAATATTGATTCCTCTTCTACACTTGAGGATCTGAAGAACCATCCTACGGCAATCTGGCTTGAACAGAACGTGGCGTTAACTTTTAATAAGGAAGAAAACAGATATTTCCGAGGCAAGCCAAAATCCTTGGATAGTATTGCCATTCAATTAAATCGATATCTTAATGGTATCGGGAAAGATGTTTGTTCCAAACATCTTGAAGACTTCTTTAATTGGAGAAACCGTATCATTCAAAATTCTTCTGAAGAGAGCATACTCCCTTATAAGATACATCAGTTTATTCCTCAGACAGGAAATGTATATGCCACATTAGGAACACCTGAAATGCGACAACTCACCATCGAGGAGAAGATGTATTATGATGAATATGCCGGTGAGGGAGATAAACCCATATTCTTTCCTATTGTATTCAGTCGACTTAGTGGTCATGAATTCTATGTTGTCACTCTGTCGGACAGGATCATGCCGCGTATATTTGAAGCCAATATATATGCTGATTCGGAGGAGGTAAACACCGGTACAGCAGGCTATATTCTTGTTCCTCATAGTGGCGAGGATCCATTTGACTATGCTCTTGACTTAGATTCTGACGACATTCCAGATGATTGGTTTTCAATCAGTAGAAATGGGACTCGTAAGTTGAAAAAGACATATTTATCCAGGATTCCTCGGCATATCTGGTTTGATGCGCAAGGAAACTACTCAGAGAATGAGGATTCTCCCGGAGAAGATTACATAGAGGGTTGGTTTGTACCCGCCCCACTTCAATATGATCCTTCCGCAAGAATAGTATATTCGGGACGAACACAAGAGTGGTCTAAACTATCAAAGATAGGTGGAGAGGGCCGCAGTACAGCTACGACAATCTTATCCTATGAGAGTATTATGAATATGGATAAGGCAGCCGTATCTATGGGCGACCGAAAAGTCATGACTTTTGTCGACGCGCGTCAGGATGCTGCTCTTCAGGCAGGTCATTTCAATGATTTCGTGAAGGTCAGCCGTATTCGCAATGCCATTTGGAAGGCTCTTTCAAATTCTCCCCTTCCAATTGATAGTTCCAATATAGGCCGTCTGACCTTCGAAGCTCTCAATCTCCAACCTTTTGAATATCTTTTACAACCTAAGCGAGGACACGCTTTGCGTGACCAGCAAAATATCTTTATTCGATTCATCGAAACAAAGATATTCGATGATTTGCTGAACAACTGGACAGTCATCATGCCCAATCTGGAGGATTGCGGCTTATTATCCATCGGATATAAGTATCTGCATGACGAAATAACCGGTGACAATGGCGAAGAGAGGTTATATGATATAGAAACGCTACAGGGACTTTCTGACGAGGATAAAGAGGAATTTTTAATTCAGATTTTTGATTATTTCCGTCATAGAGGTTGCATGAAGTCAAATGAACGAGCCGAGGCATTCGTACAGGATTTAACTAAGCAAATCCGGGACAATCTAAAAGCGCCATGGACTCTTGACGAAAATGAACGCATCTCATCCTCAAAGTTTATCTACCTTGACAAACAGGATGTAACGCGTCGATATAAACACATATCTGAAAGCGCCGGTCCTCGGTCAAAACTAAAGACATTTGTAAAGGATTATCTGACAAAACATGGTGGTGTTGTCCTAAATAGAGATGAAGAATACGTGGAATATATGCGTAATCTTTTTGCCGACCTCTCTAATTATATCCATTGTCAGGATGGATTGTATCAACTTGATTACTCGATGTTAGAATGGCAACTTGGTGATGAGAAGACTATACGTCCCGATTTGACTCGCTTTAGACAAATCGGTGAGACTCTCATAGCGAAGCAGCCCAACTTATATTTCAAGCAACTTTACAAGAATCTAAATACCGAACGAGGAATATATGAGGCAAAAGATCATACAGGTCAGGTTGCCAAGGAAGAACGTGAACTTAGAGAGCAACAGTTCCGCAATGGAGAATTCCCAATTCTTTTCTGTTCACCCACTATGGAGTTGGGCATAGACATCCGTGACCTAAGCGTCGTAGGGATGAGGAATGTACCACCCACACCGGCCAACTATACCCAGCGCGCGGGACGTGCGGGACGAAGTGGACAAGCGGCGATAATCTTTACTTATTGCCGCCCAAGAAACTCCCATGAAAACTATTATCTCCGTTATCCTGAAAAGATGGTCAGCGGTGAAGTTAAATCTCCTCGGATGGAACTTATAAATGAAGAATTGTTGAAAACACATTTACATTCTACAATTCTTTCCCTGTATCCCATTCCACAGTTGTCTGACGGAATCGCAAATCTTGTGGAGTTAGATGATTCGCAGCTTCCGTTAAAGGAGGAAATCAAATATCTGTTGACACTTTCCGATGAGCAAAAGAAGAATGTTAAACGGGTATTTAACAATATCATTTCAGACTCTTATTTTTCGGATCAATTAGCAAAAGAGAATCCCGCATGGTATTCTACTGCTTGGCTTGACCGAAATCTCTCCTCGTATCTCTCTGAATTTGATTCAGCTCTTGACAGGTGGAGAAATATGTATAGAAATACTATCCATTCTTTAGAGGAGGCTCAGAAGATTACCAGGAATAAACTATACGGTGATAAAAACGAAGAGAAACAGAAAGCTCTCATGGCTGAAAGAAGAGCCCTCGTCATGCGAGATCTGCTTTTAGGAGATAGAAATCTCAAGAACCGCGAGGAGAATGAATTCTATCCCTATCGTTATTTTGCGAGTGAAGGATTTTTACCGGGTTATAATTTCACTAAATTACCTCTGCGTGCAACCCTGCAATATAAAGGAGATAAGGTGGAATTCATAAGTCGCGCCAAAAGTCTTGCTCTACGTGAATTCGGACCTCATAACATCATTTACAACAATGGCGGTAAGTTCCGTATTAAACGCATGATGTTGACAGGCGCCCCCCAGAGACACACATTCATCTATAATCCACATACCGGCTACATCAACAAAGACGCTGCCAATTCAGCCAACCATATTGATGTAATCACTGGCGAAGCGTTGCAAGGCAATTCTCGGATGATTGGAGGCTTTTGTATCCCTGCCGGAGATATGATTGCCAACGAAGAAGAAAAAATCACATGTCAGGAGGAAGAACGTTCTCGTAAATCCTACAGGACAGATATTTATTTCTCAAGTGATAATCCGGCAGCTATAACCAGAAATGAGCTGAAACTTGGTGAAAGTCATTTGGCAAATATCCGTTACATACCGGCATGTCGCCTTACCTATTTCCTCTCTTCAAAAAATGATGAGAATGCCAATGGTTTTCCATTTGACACGCAAACGGGTGAATGGATAAGTCAAGAACGTGTATCAAGACTTCGCCAAGAGGGACACGAGAATCCACAAATGGCAGGACGCTTGCAATACGTCAAACTGTTTGCGGAAACTACAGCCAATGCAATATACATCCAACCCTCCCAGGCTCTCTTACTCCAAGATAAAGCCGCAGTTCGCACCTTTTTATATGCTTTCAAACAGGCTATAGAAGAAGTATTTCAAATTGAAGGTAGCGAGATTGGAGGCGAAATAATGGGAGAAGGCTCTTTGCCTAATATTTTCATCTATGAGAATGCAGAAGGCTCCCTTGGCGTACTCTCCCGCATCGTTGAAGAACCTGAATCCTATCGTCAGGTTGTAAAGCGAGCTTATGATATCTGCTTCGAGAAACCGACCTATACAGAATCGGAACTCTCAGCGCTTTCGCCTGCTGACTACAGCAATCTTCTCAACTATTATAACCAGCCATATCATCAGCAGATAGATATCAGAAAGATATATGACTCCCTCAAGCTGATGCAGCAAGTGACTCCGGAGGCTCATTTCTCTAATCAGTCTCCAGATTATGACACGCAGTATGAAGCTCTTGAAGCTGCACGCGACCATAACAGCTCAACAGAATATGAATTCTTGAAATATCTTCATGATCATCGGTTGCGTCTCCCCGACAAAGCACAGCCCACATTCCCGGACCATTACTATGTCCAGCCAGACTTCATGTATGGCGACAGAATTGTGGTTTTCTGTGACGGCACACCGCACGACAGGCCGGAAGTTAAAGCAGACGATATGGCAAAGAGAGAAATGCTCGAAGATGCCGGCTATTTGGTTCTGTCATGGCACTATGCCACTCCCATTGCAGACTTCGTGACTGCACATCGCGATATCTTTAAACCTGTAAATTAATGAAAGCATGGACTTTAAGACAGGCACTTTAGTTGATTTCCGAAATCGTCCTTGGGTGATTATGCAAGCGCCCAATCCGGATATTATTATCTTGAAACCACTGGGTGGTACTGATGCAGAGTCTATCGGTCTGTACCGACCTCTTTATGGTAATGGTTTTTCACTAAAAAGCTACCATTTCCAACCTCCGACATCTGAAGACCTTATTCGAGGATGGCAGGGAGCAGCACACATCCTTTATGACGCTTGCCGATTATCTTTCCGGGATGTAGCCGGGCCATTTCAATGCCTCGGCAGACTCTCCTTTGAACCTCGACCTTATCAGATGGTGCCTCTGATTCTTGCCCTGAAGCAACCCTCAATCCGGCTCCTTATATCTGACGACGTGGGTATTGGAAAGACTCTTGAATCCCTGCTGATAGCTAAAGAACTCCTTGACCGTAAGGAGATATCTCGGTTTGCTGTGGTCTGTCTCCCTCACCTGTGTGAGCAATGGCAGAATGAGATAAAGGATAAGTTCGGACTAGATGCTGAGATAATACGCTCCAGCACCATTAGCCGCCTTGAAAAGAAGTTGCAAGGAAACCAGAATGTGTTCCGTGATATTCCTTTTCAGGTGATTTCCATCGATTATATTAAAGCCGACAACAGATATAAAATGTTTGTCGAGCATTGCCCTGAGCTGGTAATAGTCGATGAGGCTCACACCTGCGCCCGTCCCCGGGGCGCAAATAAAGGTCAGCAGCAACGTTATCGTCTTCTTAGAGAACTCGCCGATAAACCTCGGCAGCAGCTGATACTTCTCACTGCGACCCCTCACAGTGGGCAGACAGAGGAATTCCAATCCCTTATAGGGCTGCTTGACAAAAAATTTGAGACATATCAACTGCAAACGGCAAAAGAGCGGGAGGAATTGTCCAAATTCTTTATTCAGCGCCGCCGTGCAGACATCAAGCCTTATCTGGGAGAGGAAACTGTCTTTCCCGAACAAGTGCGTTTTGATGATAATGAACAATATGAAATCAGCAAGAGCTATAGGAAGGTTCTGAATGAGCTTATCAACTATATCAAGAGCGGAATAAGCAGTGCACGTACTGAAGACAAGCGTAAACAGAGATATATCTACTGGGATTTGTTAGCACTTATGCGTGGAGTCATGTCAAGTCCGGCTGCCGGCATCTCCATGTTGGAGAATAAAATAAAGAACGAGCAGGAAGCGGAGGCGGATGAGCCATTGGCAGAAGATAGTATCTATAAGTTTAACGATGGTTTGAAAGACCTCTTGAATGGAGATGACACTGTACCTAACGCTTATCAAAAGGCTTCGCGCGGGGAGAAATCTCGGTTAAATGGATTTATAGAGGCTTTACGGGAAATACAATCCAAGGATCTGGACAATAAGGTTAAGCAGGTGTTGAGACTTGTTGAGTTTGCCGTAGGTATGGGTAAGAGTCCGATTGTTTTCTGCCAATATATCCAGACGGCTGAATATGTCGGCAAGTATATTTCCGAGCATTTGAAATCGAATAGAAAGACAAAAGATGTAGTGATAGGTGTGATCACGTCTCGCCTTGCTGATGAGGAACGCAAGATAAAGATTGACGAACTCGCCGCCAATCCGCGTCACGTACTTGTCTGCACAGACTGTCTTTCTGAAGGCGTGAACCTCCAGCAGGCCTTCGATACTGTCATTCATTATGATTTGCCCTGGAACCCCAATCGAGTTGAGCAGCGCAATGGCCGTATCGACCGTTTCGGCCAGACCGCTCCGGAAGTGCTTATCTCAACAATATATGCCGACAATAATCCGGTGGACAAGATTGTGCTCAATGTTCTATATAAAAAGCAGGATGAAATCAAGAAGCGCCTCGGCATCTACCTCCCTATAGCTGAAAATGATGCTTCGCTTATGGAGCGTATCATGAAAGAGATTCTTGTCCTTAAGACCGACAATGTGCCGACATTATTCGATTATGACGAAGAATTTATCAGAGAGAATGACCGACAACGCGAACTGGAAATTAAACGTGTTGAAGAAGACCAGAAGTTATCAAGAACAAAGTACGCCCATAATACTGAACAGATGAGTCCTGAACGTATGGTCGTTTCCCTTAAAGAAGCTCACGAGGTGATCGGAGGAGTCGAAGATACCGAACGCTTTATTGTCAACGAACTTATGCATTCAGGAGTGGAGGTTATTAAAGATGCTCCTCTCAGCTATCATTTCCTTGAAGGCTCATTGCCGAAGGAACTAAGGACTCGCGGTTATTTCAGGCCCGACCCAAAGGGTGTGATCCGCATCTCCTTCGCATCTCCGACCCCTAAAAACTACACCTATATTGGGCGAAACCATACTTTTGTCGAAGATCTTTCGCGAGCCGTGGTCAATGATACGATTAACGGAGGAGAACTGGCGGCGTCGAGAGCAATGGTAATGGCGACGGATAGCGTCAGCACCCGCACAACCGTAATGTTGATGCGCGTGCGCAGTGTCATAAAGAATAAAAAGGAAGAATACCGTCAGATTGTCGGTGAAGAAATGATTTTTATCGGCTATAGAGGTAATATCGACCGACATGATTTTATTTCCACCGAAGAATGCAAGAAACTGTTTTTCGAGGCTGAGGCTTCTGAAAATATCGAACCGGCTATTCAGTCAGCGCAATTTACAAAACTGACAGAATGGGTAGATGATGAGAATCTGCTTCGCGTGCATACCGATGATATTGCTCTTGAGCGGGCAAACCGTCTGGTCGAGTCTTTTGCAAAATACCGTACCTATATAAATTCTTCGGAATATCAGATTGTGGAGCCGGTGCTGCCAATGGATGTAATAGCCGCTTTTGTTTTCCTCCCCTCAATTAAGAACTAATTATGGACTATACCAGCATACACGTATTCGGACATCTTCTTTCCGATGATATCCTTCATCAGATAGAGACAGATAAGAATCTCGCCGGAAACCGGGATAACGATTTTGCTCTTGACTCCTCGCTTCAGGAGGCAATCGATTACGCATGGACTTCGCTACGCACCGACTGGGGTTTCTACCTTACGCGCAGCTTGACCAATGATCCATACGGAACCCGCCGTAGCCGCGAGTTCATGGAACGTCTACTCCTTTTATTCGGATTTCACCCGCAGCGACAGCAACAATATGTGGAATCTGACACCGGTACAGTCCATAACATCACTTGGCTCTGTCCCGATGCAGGAAATATGCCTGTGATTGTAAAAGGAGACAAGGTTAACGCATCAGATGACAATGGTCTTGAACGCTGCTCGCTCGACTTCCGCTCCAAAGGAAGCCGCAAGGAAAAATCGGCTCACGCCTCGATGCTTGAATATCTCAATAACACTGAAAATATCTATGGTATAATAGCTAATGGTCCGACTTTGCGCCTGATCCGTAATTCCGGGCAACTTGTCAAACAAACTTATATTGAGTTTGATCTGCGCCGGATGCTGGAGGAAGATAAATATACAGAGTTCTGTCTTTTATTCCGTCTGCTTCACGCCTCGCGTTTCAAGACAGAAGGTGATGATCAATCAATAATTGAAAAATATTTCAATCTCAGCATTGAAAGTGGCAACCGCATCCGCGCCGGCCTCTCTCAGGCGGCACAAAAAGCTATGGAGATAATCGGCAATGCGGCCTTACGTGGAAAAGGAAGTGGGAACGATGCTTTACGCTCCAAACTAAAGAATGGCGACATATCTGTAGAAATATTCAATAAAGAGTTGATGCATTTCATTTATCGTCTTCTCTTCCTTTTTATCATCGAGGACCGCGGATTGGTTTATGATGGTGACACTCCAGATATAAGAAGATGGCGAGATATATATAAGAAATACTATGCCGTAAGCCGCTATCGCAATCTTTCGGAATTGAGTCATGTCCGCAATGCCCGTTATAACGACTTGTGGGTAGGCTTGATGGATTCTTTCAGACTATTTGAAGATGAGAAATTTGGTGGAAAGCTTGGAATCAAACCGCTTGGTGGCGTTCTGTTCAGTCAGAATACATTAGAAAACCTTAAAAATTGTGAGATTGCTAATGATGCCGTTTTTGATGCCTTCAGCGCTCTGAATCTTTTCAGAGATGAAAACGGGCAGTTGGTGAAAATCAACTATTCTTCTCTTGACGTTGAGGAATTCGGATCGGTATATGAAGGAATCCTTGAGAAACGCCCTCTGCTTACCGTGGGCACAACAGATTCAGATTGGACTTTCGGATTTGTCGGAGGTCTCGACCGTCAGTCCACCTCAAGTTACTATACTCGCCCCGACCTCGTGCAAAGTCTTATCCGTACAACATTGGAGCCTGTTATCAAGGAACGACTTTCAAAGTTAAGCATACCTGAAGAAAAGGTTGCATCGCTGCTATCAATGAAAGTCTGCGATGCTGCATCCGGATCGGGCCATATTGTTCTGGCTATGGCCCGGACAATAGCCTGGTATGTCAGCTTAATCCGTACCGGTGAAGACAATCCGGCCTCGATGGAATACCGCCGTGCGCTTCACGAAGTGATAGAGCGATGCGTATATGCCGTGGATTATAATCCGGATGCGGTGGAGCTGTGCAAGGTAGTCCTTTGGATTGAGGGATATTGTGCAGGGAAACCCCTGTCATTCCTAGACCATCATATTCGTTGCGGAAATTCTGTGGTGGGTGTCACCAATCTTGACATGTTGCTTGAGGGTGTTCCCGACAAGGCTTTCAGCGCTGAGGATAATGATGTAAAAAAAGCTATTAAAGCTCTTAACAAGAAGGCGGTCAACGATGCGAAAAAACTTCGGGAAAAACCAAAAGGGAACAATTATGTGGCCACTTCTCTCTTCGGGGGTGAATACAATATCACACGAATTGAAGAGGAACAGATTTCGTTGGCAAACCAAGTAAAGGAAATCTCCATACTACCTGAAAATAATTTGCTCGAACAGTTGACTAAAAAAACACGCTGGGAGGAATTGATGCAGTCTCCGCTTGTGGAATCTCTCAGACGGGCCTGCGATATTTATACCACAGCGTTCTATCATAAGTTTACCTACGATGATGTCCATGCCGGAGAAGATAGCTTAACATTACCCAATTCCCCATACACAGCAACCGTTTATCAGGCTCTTGAGGAGATAAAGCAGCTTGAATCGTCGGATTCCAATTATGTCCCGCTTACTACCGCGTTTAAGAAATATGTGGCTGGAGAAGCCCTGTGTCAACGTTTCTTCCATTGGTGTGTCGAATTCCCCGAAGTCTTTGCCGATGGAGGTGGATTTGACGTTATGTGCGGAAATCCGCCATGGGATAAGATTAAGGTGGAGGATAAAAAATGGTTTGAAAGCCATGGCCGAATGGATATTGTCAATGCCGGAACGGCGGCACAGCGCAAAAAGGCAATTGAGTTGCTGCAACAGACAAATCCGGAACTTTATGAGGAGTATCAGCAAGCACTTGCAGATGCGGAGGCAATGAGCCGCTTTGTGCGTTTCGGAGGGAGATTCCCGTTGACCGCCACCGGCGACATTGACCTTTATCCTATGTTTGCCGAACTTTGCCTCCAATTCTCAAAAGAGGCATGGGGTCTTGTATTACCAACTGGCATAGCTGTCAACGATTCCAATAAAGCGTTCTTCTCAAAACTCGTAGATGAAAACCGACTCATATCGCTCTATGACTTTGAGAATAGAGAAAAACTATTTGATATTGATAGCCGATTTAAATTCTGTTTGTTGACTGCCGGCAAACAACAATCGAAGCCGCGTGCAGTACAGGGTGGATTCTATCTGACACGTCTTGATCATCTCCTTGACCCTAACCGCATCTATACGCTCCAGACATCGGATTTTGTATTGCTCAATCCCAACACGAAAACGTGTCCTACATTCCGCACGAGTCGCGATGCGGAACTCACAGCCAAAATTTATCGCAACTGCCGACACATAATCGAGAACGAAAAGACGGGAGATAATCCTTGGGATGTGAAGTTTGGCAGAATGTTTGATATGTCAAATGACTCACATCTCTTCCGGACATACGAGCAACTGACTGAGGCTGGCGCAACCATGACCGGGAATCGCTTCACGATGCCTGATGGTAAGGTCTATGTGCCGCTCTACGAAGGAAAGATGATTTGGCATTATAACCATCATTACGGCACCTGGCCCACAGGAGGTGATCGACCCAATGCCATTGACAGCCCTTCTCTGGAAGAAATGCAGAACACTTCCTCTTGCATAATGCCTTGGTATTGGGTGCCGGAAGCAGAGGTTAGGAATAATTTAAAGTCAAAGGGTTGGGACACCAGACTCATTCTTGCTTTCAGAGATATTACAAACGCCACTAACGAGCGCACATTAATCGTCGCCGGTGTTCCCGACGCCTTCGGCGTCGGGAACACCGCAACACTGGCGTGTTGCGGTGTGCCCGCGACTCCGTTCTTAGCGCAATTGGCAAGCATTCCATTTGACTATGTTACAAGACAAAAAATCGGAGGCACTCACGCGAGTGTCAATTATGTCAAGCAATTCCCGATTCTTAAGCCCGACCAGATTCCTGACGATATAAAATGGGAGATGGCCAAGCGAGTGATAGAGCTAACATATTTCAATCATGATATGGATGCATGGGCGGAAGAGTTATGGGAGGAGATGACCGAAGAGCAACGAAGCGAGATGCCTAATATCGGTCGTAAAGCTCCTTTCATATTCGACCCCGACCGTCGTGCCGTGCTGCAAGCCGAACTTGATGCCTTCGTGGCTCATCTCTATGGTCTCACCACTGATGAGCTGCGCTACATCTTTGATCCGGAGGACATTTGCGGCACAGGCTGTATCAATGAAACATTCCGCGTACTCAAAGAGCGCGAACTCCGAGAACTTGGTGAATACCGCACCCGTCGCCTCGTCCTCGACGCCTGGCACCGCTTCGGTTACCACAACTGAAAACGTAATTGATATGAGTAAGATTAAAGGTATTTATATCAAGAATTTTCGTGGTATTAAGGAATTGAAACATTTCTTTAATTCAGAGCGATTTATTGTCTTAATCGGACGAGGAGATTCAGGTAAAAGCACAATCTTGTCTGCAATTCAGTATGCACTGTCTCCATCCTGGAATATAAGTTTTTCAGACTTGGATTTCTACAATCAGGACACATCTGTGCCTATTGAAATAATGTTGTGGCTCACCGAATTATCCTCCGAATTATTAAAGGAACAAAAATTTGGTTTGTACGTTGAAAATCCTTTAGACAATCATGTCTGCACGGAAGATTTGAGTATAGTACTTAAACTTAAGGTTTCAGCTGATTTGGAACCCAAATGGACTGTAATACCTCGTAATAAGGACGTTGATGAAAAAAACATATCGGCTTCTGATAGAGCTTTGCTGGGTCTTAATTTCATCGGAGACTATACTGATACTCAATTTGCATACAATCGACAATCTCCCTTATACGCACTTACTAAAGCATTTCTGGACAAGGAGCAGGATATAGAACGAATAAAGACAAAATTACTTCGTGCTTTGTCATCAAATATTGACGATGAACATTTCAAGGTGCTCAACGGTCCATTAAATGACTTGAAGACAAAAGCATTGGCATTAGGACTATCTATTGAGGATATATATGCCAATATAGACATTAAAGAGAATCCATATACAGGCAACAGCATTGCCCTTCATCATAATTCTTTACCTTATAGATTACAGGGTAAAGGCAGCAAGAGACTCATGTCAATTGCTATTCAATCTGAGTTAACAAAGTCTGGGGGTATTATGCTTGTGGACGAGATTGAGCAAGGGTTGGAGCCTGATAGAATCAGAACTCTTGTCAATATTCTAAAATCTCCGGAACGGGGACAAGTATTTATCACCACACATAATACTGATGTAATTAAAGAGTGTCTGTGCAACAATCTATTTGTTGTAACTAAAGGAGTATGTAATCTTTCCAAAGTATCAGTTGATTTGGATAATTGTCGGCGATACATTCCCGGCGTGTTCTTTACCCCGAAAGTGATTTGTTGTGAAGGTGATACTGAATATGGTATTTTAGAGTCTATTGATAAATGGATTACAAAGACGCAGGGAGTAAATTTTTCAGCATTAGGTGTATCAATAGCCAATGTCGGAGGTGGAGCTAATATGTTTTTGTATTCTGCATGGCTTAAGGATATGGGATTCGATACTTGTGTTTTTGCGGATGATGACATAAAAGATAAAGATAAACCGGCTAAAGAAAAATGCCAATCTCTTGGCATACCTCTCTTTCTTTGTCAAGAGGGTTATTGTAGCGAGAAACAAATATTCCAAGATTTACCGTGGAATGCAGTAGTAGAGATCTTGAATTGCCCTCAAACAAACTTTCCTAAGTCGTACTCCATCATGACTAAAGAACTGGGTGAAAAGCTAAACAAAAAATTATCCGGAGAGGCGCAATTGAAGATTCGAACTGATCAAGCAGCGAGAGCTATTGAATTCAAATGGTTTAAACATTTACCAGGAGGTCAATTTCTCGGTGAGATTATTGCTAAATATTTCAATGAGATGTCAAATAATACCCCATTAAAACAATGCATTAATTCTCTTATATCATGGAGCAGGAACTAATGATGTGGTCAAAATATTTAAACTGTGAGCGTAGTGTGCTAATAGCGCCTGCTGGGCATGGAAAGACAACTGCAATAGCCGAGTGTCTTAATCTTTGCCCAGAAGATACATGTCATTTAGTGCTTACCCATACTCATGCTGGAATAGCATCTCTTAAAAAGAAATTTAAAGAGAGAAATATCGCTCCATCCAAATATCAATTAGAGACGATTGATGGTTTCGCTCAAAGATATGTTATAGCATTTCTAGGAATGTCAGTTCTTCCAAGTTATCAAGATAAAGAATATTTTAGCGTAGCAGTTAAGAAGTGTACCGAGATTCTGCAATTTTCTACCGTGCAGAAAATTATAGAATTATCATTTAATGGTGTATTTGTTGATGAATATCAGGATTGTACAATTTCTCAGCATAATATGATTATGGCTCTTGCTCAGAATATGCCTTTACATATTCTCGGAGATCCTCTTCAAGGTATATTTGACTTTGAAAAAGAGGGCGTCATAGATTTTGAAAGGGATCTTCCGGAGCTATTTTTTAAGAGATTTAATATGCTGAATATCCCTTGGAGATGGGCAAAAACGAATCCTTGTTTAGGTGATATTATTCTTACGTGGAGAGATAAATTACAAACAAAAGTAAACAGTATGGAGCTGACCAACTACCCTGATAAGCATCTCTATGTAGAAATTGCACCCGAACATGACAATGATTTTGATACTTATTATATTAAATGGAGAAATTCAATTATAAACAAGTACGAAACTGCCAATACTCTGATACTGTGCCCTTCCTATATTGGCAGAGATGAATATGGCAATGAGGTAAGGAAAGGAGATATAAATGACCGTTTAAAATTTAAATTGCGTTTTGATTTTAAACATCAATATGTATTATTAGATGCACTCGATGGTAAAACCTATTACGATAAGAGTAAAAAGGTTGATGATTATATAGCTCTATGTAAAAAATCTCTTCGTGCAGATAAATTGTATCATTTTCGAGATTTATTAGAGTCTTTATATGTAAATAAAGAATTCATCAACACCTGGATAAAGAAAGAGAAAAGAAAACCTGCTCACTTCTTAAAGAAGAGAAAATTAGAGGAACAAACCCAATCTAACAAACTGCAAGATTTATATGATTCTTATATTACGGCACCGAGTATCAATTCATTATTTTTAGTACTTGGATGTGTCATTAACATGCAAGGATATAAAAGTCAGAGAGCTGATTTTATGAATGACATCTTGAGATGTATGTTTTTAGCTATTGAGTATCAAATATCTGTAACTGAAGCTATGTGTCGACAACGTTCTCAAATACGTCATATCGGTCGAAAAATTGGAGGTAAATGTATAGGAACAACTCTATTAACAAAAGGTCTGGAATTTGATACTGTCATATTGAAGTTGTTTAAACTAATTTGATTTGTGAAATTTTTTAAGGGAAATAACGATAAATGCGAGAAAGTTCCATCCTTTCCAACTGGATACTGTGGTGTCAAAGCGTGTGAGAACAGCTTTGAAACCATCCATCCAAGCATTTGTACGTTCAATTTTCCATCTATGTTTATACATCTCTTCATCATAAAGCCATTCCTCCGTGTTTTCTCCTCCGTTGCGGGGATTTGGACACACATTGGGAATGATGCCGTAGGAGATAAGGGCACTTCTGAGTTCCTTTCCGTCAAATCCTGCATCGAGGTCACAGAAGAGGCCGTCGACAGCAATATCTGCCGTACAAAGCTGACTGATGATTTCATCCACCCTGTCCTCTATCTCGAAGAGGTCGGCATGATTGCCAGCCTGAGGCTCAGCCATGGCAAGTGGTATCCCCTGATTATCCGAAAGGAAAAGCGCATTGGTAGTACATCGCTTTTTCCTTCCCTGATATTCAGTCTTTTCTCCTCCACGGTACGCCGGTGTATGGGAACCGTCAATATGAGAGATGGAAAGATCAAGCTTACTTTTATTCTTATTGAGGATTCCGGAATAGATCCTCCGCCATTCCTCCTTAACAGACCATTTACGGTAATGATGGAAGACTGTGTTCCAACTCGGAAGTTCCCCGCTGAAAAGATGGCCTATCGGCAACAGACGCCACTGGCATCCGCTCTTGAGCTTGTAGAGGATTGCATTTACAATCTCAACAAGATCGAATTTGGAAGTGAAACCTCTTTTTGCTATCGAAAGATAGGGCATAATTTCAGATTTTATTGTATCTTTGTCGAGTACAGCGTATTCTGGCATTGGTACGATATATTAGAGTTTGGCGACAATAATATAGTGCGTACTTTGTAGAATGCGCTGTATTTTAATTATTTTACTGCATTATTAACATCTCGAAATAAGTTTAAACAACTTCATTATCTATATTTTACTCTACCGGAACCATAACCCTCGTCTCTCTGGGAGAAAAGGAATATCGGTCTGATTCAGGACGCACTGTTATGATTTCGCCGGTGATCACATCCTTATATCTCTTTCCTACAGGAATCAATTCCTTGTATCTTGACATATCGACATCATTGATCGTATCTCGGCCATTCATCATCACAAGCACCGCGTCTTTCCCTTCACCACGCTGATATAAATAGATACCATTGTCAGGCATAAAATGTTTCATACCTCCCTTGGCAATCGCCGTGCTCCCTTTGCGGAAATGATTAAGAGCAGAAATATAATCGACAGCTTCATTTTCCAAAGCCGTACGTCCCTCGCGCGTGAATACCGTACGTCCGTCGCCGGCAAATCCTCCGGGCATATCTTTACGCACGTTTCCATCGCCACCCTCACGGGTCCCATGCATAAGTATTTCCGTGCCATAATAGAGCTGCGGAATACCCGGCATCGTCAACAGAATGGTAATTGCCTGTTTCCATTGGTCGAGAGAATCAGGCACAGATAGAAGCACACGCTCTGTGTCATGGTTATCAAGAAAACGGAGCACATTCAGCGGATCCGGATAGACATAATCGAGAGCTATATGGTCATAAATCTTGTTTAGTCCATTCCAAGGGTCTGTATCTTCAAAATAGGGAGCCATTCCCCTGCTCTTTATCATCAGAGGGAAGTCCATGACCACAGGGAGACGGGTATCCATACCCTTGGCCTTTGCCAAAGGCGAGCCCTTCTGCCAGAATGCTTCTCCGGCTGTCTCGCCAAACCAGCATTCTCCCACAATGTTGAAATCGGGATATTCCTCCTTCACAGCATCGATCCAGCGGGCCATCTGGTGCTCATCGGCGTAGGGATAGGTGTCCATGCGGATACCGTCGATCTGCGCCTCCTCCACCCACCAGATGGAATTCTGAATAAGATACTTCATAAGATGAGGATTTCGCTGATTGAGGTCGGGCATATCCCTCACAAACCATCCATCCTGTGTCATTGATTTGTCGTAGTCGCTTGCGTATGGATCAGTGACAGTAGAAAGACGATAATTCGTCTGCTTGTAGTCGCCCTGATAATTGAACCAGTCGGATGCGGGAGGATTATCCATCCAGGGATGACCGCTGCCAGAATGATTGAAAATCATATCCATCACGGTCTTGATTCCACGGTTATGGAGAGTATCGATCATTTCGGCATATTCGGCATTCGTACCGAAGCGCGGATCAACCTTGTAATAGTCGGTGGTGGCATAGCCGTGATAACTACCTCCACGCATATCATTCTCAAGCACAGGGGCAACCCATAGGGCTGTCACTCCGAGAGAGTCGATATAATCGGCATGATTTATGAGTCCACGAATGTCACCACCATGACGGCCGTTGGTGTTGGATCGATCCGCACCCACAGGATTACGCAGCAAGGCTGAATTATTATTGGATGGATCACCATCGGAAAAACGGTCGGGCATAACCATATAGAGGACATCTCCGGCAGTAAAACCTTTGGCTCCCTTCTGTTCCTTTCGCGCACGCAGTTCATACTCCTTGCTCACCTTCTTTTTCCCTTCTCGCCATTCTATCTTCATTTTACCGGGGCGCGCCTCCGGAGTAATGGTAAGATATATATATTGCCAATCAGGAGAGCCGTCAAGACGAGCCACGGAGTCAATCTTCACCCCCGGATAATCCACCTTAACATCAGCCGGTCGGATATCTTTACCAAACACCTGAAGCTGAAGGGAAGAGTCTTTCATTCCGACCCACCAATGAGGAGGTTGAATCTCTGTCACATCGAAGGCTAATGACGGCAAAGCGGCAGCCGTCATGCCGACAGCCACCGCTATGGTGCGGAAAAGGCCGCGCTCCGAGCGCGACCGTTTCTTATTTATATTGAATTTGTTCATTATGATTGGTTACAAAAAATCTGTAGATCTCTATAGTATGATCAATGAATCCATTAGTTGTCAGTCTGGATGATGAGATGGTTGCTAAGGCTCCAGAACTTGGCAGGATCAGTGATTTCGATAGTCTTCGGGCCATCCTTCTCGCCGACGATCTGATAGGATCCTTCCGGCATATTTGTCCAGATTTTCACCTTCTTGGCATTGGTCGGGATAGAATTGAGGTTACGCTTATCGGCCGCTACAAAATAAGAGGCATCAAAATCACCCTTGAGCACCTTGGTTGAGCCGAGGAACTTCTTCTCAAGGAGACCCTTCTTTTTCAGCTCCTTGTTGCTGCCGAGAGCATAATATACACGGTTAGCCTCATTTGCAGCCTGAACAGCCTGCTCATTTGCTTCCTTGGCCTCAGCCTGAGCCACTTCCTTAGCCTCGGTCTCTGTTTTCAGCTGCTCTTTACTCTCTGCCACCTGAGTGTTGAGGTTAGCGATCTCACCCTTTGCATTTGTAAGCTCACTCTCAAGCTGTGCTATCTTCTGGTCCTGGCTTTCGATACGCGCCTTGAGTTGAGAGATAGTCTTCTTCATCACGCTGTTCTCATTACCTGAGCTTGCGAGTTTGGCCTCCATTGATTCGAGAAGCTGACGGTTGGCAGCAAGACGAGCCTTGATGTTGGAGAGGTTCTGGCGAATCTCTGCACGGCGATCGGGGCTGTCTCCAGAGCCCATATTATAAAGTAAGCCCTCCTGCATATTGATTGAGTCGAGACCGGTATAAATATCGCCCATAAGAAGAAGAAGCGAGTCATTATAACTTGTAGCCTCCTGATATTCGGCAGTAAGGTCTGCAATCTTCATTGAATCCTCTTCAGCTTTCTTGCCGTTGCCGGCACATGAAGCCAAAAGCATGGCCCCAAGGCCAAAGAGCAAAAATTGTTTTTTCATATCTTTCTTTTTTTTATATTTCATTTTCAGACGACATTTTCCGACTTTCTTTACCGGCTGAATGCCGCCCCTCGACGACAATAACAATTTCACCCTTGGCTTGGTTCACTCCATAGTATTCTGCCAATCCACCGAGAGTGTCTTTCTTAATAGTTTCATGTAGCTTGGAAATCTCACGACACACCGCTGCCTGCCGATCTTCACCGAATGTCTCTGCAAGTTGACGCAGAGTGCGTCCAAGACGCAGAGGGGATTCATATATAACCACTGTCCGCGGATCCGCTGCCAATTCGGTAAGCCTGGTGGCACGTCCCTTTTTTAAAGGCAGGAAACCTTCGAATACAAAACGATCGCATGGCAATCCGGAAGCTACAAGAGCCGGGACAAAGGCTGTGGCCCCCGGCAAGCATTCCACATCAATCCCCCTTTCGCGACAGGCGCGTGAGAGCATGAAACCGGGATCGGAGATTCCGGGAGTGCCGGCATCGGAAATGAGAGCTATCCTCTCCCCTCCCTCCAGACGATCGGCAATGCGTTCGCAGGTCTGGTGTTCGTTGAATTTATGATGACTCTGCATGGGAGTCTTGATATCGAAATGCTTCAAAAGAACACCACTCGTGCGAGTGTCCTCAGCCAATATAAGGTCGACTTCATCAAGCACTCTGATGGCACGCATCGTCATATCTTCAAGGTTGCCGACAGGAGTCGGGACTATATATAATTTTCCAGCCACGTCTTAATTCTCTTATTTTTCAAAATAATTACGAATGATCGCCATGAAATCCATCACCTCCGGCTGTTCGGGATTCCAGCCTCGCTCGGCAAAGAAATAAGCCTCGGCCTCATCATAGTCTTCCATTGTGGCAACAAGATCCATGGCCGCACTGAATTCTGCATCTGAATTTCCGAAAAGTTCCCGACGGAAACGAAAACGATCGTTGATACAGAATGCAGGTTTAGGAAGATTCGGGTCGTGTGCAGCTCGATGGGTCTCCTCTTTTGTATGAGTCGTTACTATTTCCTCGTCATCATCATCGGGAATCTCATATTCAGCGCCATAGCTGGATGAGAAATCTTCACTATATGTTTCAGTGACAGTCTCAGTCTCCACTACCTCTTCATCGGAAATATCCTGAGGCACGACCGGAATTGTCGGCACTTCAATATCGGTTTCCGCTTCATCTTGAATCAGGGGAGAAATCAAAGGAACAAACACCTCATCATCCTCATCATCAGGAGTGTTATAAATGGCAGGGGAATTCTCCTCTTCCTGCTGCCCGACACTCTCAGTTCCCTCGGAATTATCAGCAACCTCCACAGTTTCCGATAGTTCCATTTCCTCTTCTAATTCAGATTCATCGGTTAAATCCGGTTTCTCGGATATTTCGGGCCGGAGGTCGGCAAATAGGGAGTTGATGGTGTCAAGTTTATTTTTCATTAGCGGAAGAAGCGCAGGAAGCTTATCTTCCCTTAGTTCAGCAAGCTCAAGAAGGCCTTCAAGCTCATACACTGCATCTTTTATGTTTTCTATCTCCATGATATCGATATTTTCAGATTGATGTCGTTATTTCAGATTATTGTCGCTCAAAAATTTTCAACAGCAAATTGCTCACTGCCTTGCGTGCCTGTGCACGGTCGGGCATCTGGTTGAGAATCACCACCACTGTATGTGTCGGCTCGAAATCGTCATTCAATTTATACCCGGCATAACATTGAATACCATTCATGCTTCCTGTCTTCATTGCAATATAGCTGTCAAGAGGAGTATCCTTTAGAAAATTTCTCAATGTTCCCTCCTGACCCGCCAACGGGAAGAAGGATACATAATATGGATCAGTCCACATCGTACGCAATACATGAGTCATGAACGATGCCGTCACACGATTTCTTCTCGAAAGTCCTGAACCATCTTCTATATGCACACCCTCCATCGGAGCGCGGTTTTTCTTCCATAACTCAGTGTTGATACGGGCACCGTTCACTGTGGAACCACCCTCTCCCTGCACCACAGCCAATGTCCGGAGCATAGCCTCGGCATACTGATTATCGCTTCGCATCATACACGAGCGCATTATATCATCGAATGGCACAGATTCATGCGAGATGAGGAGTTTCTGCTGACCCTCTTCCATAGTTCCGTTCTCCACCGCTATTCCGGCAGAAGATAGAGCAGCTTTGAGTCGAGTCTGAAACACACCGGCGGGATTGGCTACTGATCGTTTCCCTACTGAATTATCCTCGAAATTCAATCCGTGCTGACCTGTACCGTATGATTGCGATAGGTCGCCCGCTCCCCATGTCGGGCATACGGCCGGACCTTCCCAGATACTTTCATCGACCACAATCTTCCCTTTTATCCGTTTTATTCCACGGTCGTTGAGAGCCTCCACGATCTCCTTAACTATGTCCGTACCATTTACGTACACGGAATTTAGACTTGGATCTCCACTCCCTTTAACCACCAAGTCTCCTCCCAGAACTCCATTTACCGAAGGACCGGTCATATAGACATCGGTAAGGTATTTTTTCCCGGGTTCGCTCTGGCTGAGAAGACCTGCAATTGTGACACTCTTCATTATACTGGCCGGAACAAGCGACAAGTCGGGATGATACGACACCAGTGTCTCCCCGGAACGAAGATCGGTGATCATCACTGCCGACTGGCTGGCATTAATACCGCGCGATGCGGCGAAATCCTCTACGGCCCCGGCCCATGTAGTAAGCCCGGTAAGGGTGAAAAGTAGCAACAGCAGCAAACGCTCCCACCCTTTTAATCTATTTTTTATCCTTTTTTCCATAATATCGCAACAAATTTACAAAAAAAGTTGTATATTTGAAGAGATTATCCCACGTTTAAACTATTTTTCACATTCAGATTCCCCTAATCTGCCTATGGAACCCAATATAGAGACGCGACGGCCATACACTTTCGACCGAGTGGTGCGAATTATTTTCACCATCTGCGGTATGGTCGTTACGCTCCTACTGTTGAATTACCTGAAAGGTGTGCTACTCCCTTTTCTTGTTGCGTGTCTGATTGCCTATATGCTTGAACCCATAGTGAAATGGAATATGCGCTGGCTCCATGTCTCGGCCCGCTTCATTCCGGTGGTGTTCACGCTGCTGGAGGCCTGCATTGCAGTTGGAATCTTCTGCATTGCATTTTTCCCGTATCTCATATCGGAAACTGAATCAATGGCCGAAATGATTCGTAAATACGCCACCACACAGATCGATATCCCCTATATATCGCAGAATATACATAATTTCATAAAGGAGAATGTCGATCTCAATGAAATCTCACAGCTGCTGTCGCGCGATGAATGGACATCGCTATTAAAATCAAGTATCTCAAAGTCGTGGAGCTTTCTCAGTTCTTCACTCGCTTTCATAATTGGAGTGGCAAGCTGGCTTGTGGTGCTCTTATATTTGATTTTCATAATGCTCGACTATGAAAAATTGATGTTGAGTTTCCGACAGCTTGTTCCTCACCGACACCGCCATAGGGTGTTTCGGATCTTCGACGACATAAAGAACGCGATGAACCGTTATTTCCGTGGACAGTTTATCATAGCATTCTCAGTCGGTGTAATGTTCTCAATCGGTTTCCTCATCATAGGGTTACCGATGGGGGTGGTGCTCGGCCTCTTCATCGGAATGCTAAATATGGTTCCTTACCTTCAGATTATATCCTTGCCTATAACTACGGTATTATGTCTGGTCTGGACTGTCAGTACAGGAGGGAATTTCTGGATGATATTCTGGGAAAGTATGGCCATCTACGTTATCGTGCAATGTATTCAAGATCTTATCCTCACTCCAAAGATTATGGGGAAGGCAATGGGGCTCAATCCTGCAATCATACTTCTCTCACTCTCAATCTGGGGCTCTCTCCTCGGATTCATGGGCCTCATCATCGGACTCCCTCTCACCACCCTTCTCCTCTCATACTATAATCTCTACGTGATACAGCGCATCCAGCATAAGGCGCTGCTACGTTCCGAACTGCGAAAGCGTCGTAAATAACCGAATAATTTTTCTCAAATGCTTACACTCCCTATATCTTCATCCTACGAAGACCTCGCACAGGAAACCATCGTGCAGACAACTCAGAAAATTGAATCGGAAATTAATCCCGATCAAGAAAGCTCCATGACGGAGGAACACACCAACGGTCTGATAGCCGACCTGGCATGGATTCTTCTCTTAGGAGCCATCGTGACTCTCTTGTTCAAGAAGCTAAAGCAACCGGTGGTGTTGGGATATATTCTTGCCGGATTTCTTGCAAGCCCAAAGTTCACCTATCTACCCTCAATTTCCAATTTGGAGAACATAACCTTCTGGGCCGATTTAGGTATAGTGGTTCTGATGTTCTCCATTGGCCTTGAATTCTCATTTAAAAAACTTATGAATTCAGGTTCTTCGGCAGTAGTCACGGCCCTAATAATAATTTCGGGAATGACTTTTGCAGGGTTTGGCGTCGGAAAGATACTCGGACTAAATTCAATCAACTGTATATTTCTGGGAGGAATGATATCAATGTCGTCGACCACCATCATCATGAAATCACTCGACGATCTGGGGCTTAAGCAGAAGAAATTTGCTTCACTTGTGCTCTCGGTGCTTATCATTGAAGATCTTTTTGCAGTCTTGATGTTGGTGCTCCTCTCCTCGCTCGCTATGGGTGATGTGAAAGGGATGGAACTGCTGATGTCTATTGCCAAGTTAGCCTTCTTCCTTATCATCTGGTTTCTTGTTGGCGTTTACCTGCTACCGACTTTCCTTACGAAATCGCGCGAATATCTCAACGACGAAACCCTTCTTGTAGTTGCAATGGGACTTTGTTTCTCTATGGCAATCTTTAGTGTGGTGTGTGGTTTCTCTCTCGAATTAGGAGCTTTCGTGATGGGCTCTATCCTTGCCGGGACAGTACTGGCAGAAAGGATGGAGAAGGTGATTGGCCCCATCAAGAATCTTTTCGGGGCAGTGTTCTTTATCTCTGTGGGAATGATGGTAGATCCATCGGTGCTTGTCACCTATTGGTGGCAGATTCTGATTCTTGCAGTCGTGGTGATTGTCGGCATGATTATCTTCGGCACTTTGGGTATGCTCGTGACAGGTCAGAATCTCAAGGTGGCTATGGAAAGTGGATTCACGCTTACTCAGGTCGGTGAGTTCTCTTTCATCATAGCATCCCTCGGTATGTCGCTTGGTGTGCTCAATCCTTCGCTCTATCCTATTATAGTGGCTGTGTCGGTGCTGACCATTTTCACCACTCCCTATTTCATCACCATGGCAGATGGTGCCTATGGCATTGTGGAACGTCATCTTCCCAAAGGTCTCAACTTCCTTATCTCAAGATATTCGAAACAGGTGACGGATTCTAACGAGACCAAACAGCTATGGCGTGCCATACTGAAGCGTTATCTCTGGAGAATAATACTCTATTCGGTGATTTTGTTGGCCGAGATTCTGGTGTCGCAGGAGTTTCTCTTCCCTATCCTCGAAAAGCACTTTGAAAATTTCGGTCATCTTGCCGCCACCATCATCACCATCGTGGCAATGGCTCCATTCCTCTTCGCAATGTCGTTTTCCACGACCGAGCCTGATGAACGCATCAAGCTCCATCAGACAGCTTCGTTCTATGATGTGCCGTTGGTGGCAATGCGCATTATCCGCTATCTTATCACTCTATTCTTCATCGTATATTTCTGCACACTTGCCTACTCCACCCTAATCGGATGGCTTGTCGGTCTTGGCTGCTTTATTCTGGTGATGGTGTTTGCCTCCACGAAAATCACAGCCCGTTACCGCAATATGGAGACACGTTTCATGGATAACCTCAATATCCGGGAGAATACGCGGCTCGGAATCAACAATAACCTGGTTGACGATCTCCATCAGGCTTACATAGAGGTCGGTCCCTCCTCTCCATTCGTGGGCGACAAACTGAGGGATTCCGGTCTAAGACGCGATTATGGAGTTAGCGTGTCGAGCATACAGCGTGGGGAGGATTATATGCCTCTCCCCTCCGCGGAAGCAAGAATATTTCCGGGAGATATACTTGGAGTGATTGGCACGGATGACCAGTTAAAAGCACTTAACGAAGATATCGAGTGCTGGCGAAAATCGGCAACTGCTCCGGCTCCGCAGCCAAAGATGGAGCTAAGCAGCATCACACTCACCCCGAAGTCTCCAATCATCGGTGTTCCTCTTGGAGAGACCAATATCCAAAAGGATTATTATTCCATGATTGTGAAGATACAACGCGGAGAGGATGAATTTATCCAACCGACTCCGGATGTAGTGCTCGAACCGGGCGACACTATCTGGGTAGTAGGTGATCCTTCGCAATTCAATCGCATGAAAGCCTGATTTTATTCCACGAGTCGACAGCCTTTGCTCCCGGCTCGTGGATAAATATATTGCAAAACATTCTCTAATCTTAAAATATATCACATGAGCCTGACACACATCGACAACCTCACTTCTGAGAAAGTGGAGAAAGACCGTCGTCTTCTCGAACTTCTTGCACAGTCGTTTCCTAATGTTTCGGCAGCAAGCACCGAGATAATTAACCTCGAGGCAATCCTCAATCTTCCCAAGGGTACGGAACATTTCGTAGCCGACCTGCATGGAGAATATGAGGCATTCCGACATATAATCCGTAATGCTTCGGGTAATATCAAAAGGAAGGTGACCGAAGTGTTCGGAAATTCCGTAAGAGAATCAGACATTCGTCAATTATGCTCTCTCATATATTATCCTGAAAGGAAACTACAGATAATACGCAGCGCAGAGCCTGATCTTAAGGGATTCTATCATGTGACTCTGCATCGCCTGATACGTGTACTGCAATCGGTATCCTCAAAATATACTCGTTCCAAGGTGCGCAAAGCGCTTCCCAAGGAATTTGCTTATATCATAGAGGAGCTGCTGCATGAATCCCCTTCTGATGATGACAAGCAAGCATATTTCAATCGTATCATAGAGACTATCATAACCACGGGACAGGCCGATGAATTTATAGTGGCTATGTGCAATGTGATTCAGAAACTCAGCATTGACCAGCTTCATATCCTCGGCGACATATTCGACCGCGGTCCGGGAGCACATCTGATATTGGATATGCTATGCCATTATGGTGCCTTCGACGTGCAATGGGGAAATCATGACGCTCTCTGGATGGGGGCGGCCGCCGGTAACGACTGCTGTATCGCCAATGTGCTTCGTGTATCGATGCGATATGATAACATGACCACACTTGAAGATGGCTACGGAATTAATATCCTTCCGCTCGCCACTTTCGCCATGGAGACATACAGCGATGATCCATGCACCCCATTCCTCCCCAAACTCGATCCTGATCTGACCGCACCCAATGAGAAATCCTTACGCCTAATGGCCAAGATGCATAAGGCTATAAGCGTGATTCAATGGAAACTTGAAGGTCAGCTTATCGACGAGTATCCGCAATGGAATATGCAGGACCGTAAACTTCTCGATAAAATCAATTTCGAGAAAGGAACAGTGATTGTCGACGGCCGTGAGTTCGAACTGAAAGATTCTCATTTTCCGACCATCGATCCAAAGGATCCCTATAAGCTCACCCCTGAAGAGAAAGAACTTGTCGATAAGCTGCATCATTCCTTCATGATAAGCTCGCGTCTGCGTAAACACGTGGAATGTCTTTTTGCCAACGGATGTCTTTATGGAGTGTATAATTCCAACCTCCTCTTCCATGCTTCCATGCCTCTCAATGAGGATGGCACTTTGAAAGAGGTGGAAGTGGGAGCAAAGAAATATAAAGGAAAGGAGCTTTACCGACAGACAGGTCTGCTGATGCGCTCGGCCTTCAATGATGATACCCCTGCTGAGAAAAAGAAATATGCCACTGATTATTATTGGTATCTATGGTGTGGTCCTGATTCCCTCCTCTTCGACAAAGCAAAGATGTCGACATTTGAACGCTACCTTATAGCGGATAAGGAGATTCATAAGGAGGAGAAGGGACATTACTACCGTCTGCGTGACGATGAGAATGTGTGCGACATGATTCTGGATGAATTTGGAGTTACCGGTCCCCACCGCCATATCATCAACGGCCATGTGCCTGTGAAACAAGGGAAGGGTGAGTCGCCCATAAAGGGGAATGGGAAACTAATGGTCATCGACGGAGGTTTTGCGAAGGCTTATCATCATACCACAGGAATAGCAGGATACACTCTTGTCTATCATAGCCGTGGTTTCCAGCTTGTGAAACACAAGCCTTTCACATCGGCGGAGGATGCTGTGATTCATGGAACGGATATCGAAAGCACGACACAGCTTGTAGAGTTAAGCTCCCATCGTATGCGTGTGCGCGACACTGACAAGGGGGTCGAGTTGCAAGGACAAATCAATGAATTGACAGAGCTTCTATATGCTTATCGACACGGAATAATAAAGGAAAGAAACAGATGATGAAACAGGACGCCATTCCGAAATCGGGGGCGTCCTTCTTTATTATAGTCTTTAGAACTGCTTCGGATATATCACCAACAGATTGTGGCGATTGAAATGACGGGCGAGATATGCTTGAATATTATCCAGATCTGAGGAATATGAGAGAGATCCTTTACGTGCCGAGATCATCACCAGAAGATCTTCTTCCTTAACCTCGGCCGACACTACAATGAAATCATCCCAGCAATCCATACGATAGAATTCATATCTCACCTTGTAATCCCCTTCTTCAAGGGCGGTTCGGATATATTCATACGTCTTTTGATATGCGAGTATCTTAAGCTTGGCTCCAATCTGGCTTCCCATATTTGCCACGCGCATTATCCATAGCTTGAAACCAGTCTCGAATTCAGCATTTTCAGGCACCACGAGAAATAGATGATTAATCGTATTGACAGGAATGAAACATCGCGACATGAGAATCATCTTATTGGAGAGATGCAGCAGCTGCTCGATCATAGTGCCATAAAATGTGTCGACTATATTCGATTTCCTATGAAGACCTATGATTATATCGGTGCTGTTCTCCTCGCGCCCCACATTGTTGAGGGCTGACGCCACATTTATGTCAAACCTTTCGATCTGCCTTATCTCCAGTTCCGCACTTTCCCCCGCATTTACTGCCTCGCGCAGGGCATTTCTACCCATAGCCTTAACAGAGGGATCATCATTATTCCTGACGAAAAGAGCGGCTATCGGACTCCTGTTGGAGGGCGAACGCATGAAGACTGCAAGTTTCATCAGCCCGACAGCTGTCAGAGGATTGGAGACTGCCACAAGCTGACGCGCATATTCGCCGCGACCCATCTCATCGTGAGAGAGATCTTCTGCGGTTAGTGTGAAACGTATCTTCTTGGCAGCACGTTCAGTTGCAACGGAAGAGACAATGCAGCAGAAGAGAATCATAACTACTGCCCCATTCATTACATCTTCGCTCAACATCCCATACTCATATCCAATCATTGTGGCGGCGATTGTGGCGGCAGCCTTACCGGAAGAAAGGCCGAACATAAGTTGGCGATCCTCACGCGAGAAGCCGAAGAATTTACCGGCTCCGTAAGCTGCAAGCCATTTGGCAAAGAGCGCAACCAATGTCATGTTGGCAGCAACCCAGGCAACACCCCACCCTTTGACAATCACACCCACATTGATGAGCATCCCGACCCCGATAAGGAAGTATGGAATGAAAATGGCATTTCCCACGAAACGTATGTTTCGCATCAACGAGGAGCGCTCAGGTATCATCCGATTGAGAACGAGCCCTGCATAGAATGCACCGAGAATAGCCTCAAGACCGATTATCTTGGCAAGAAGGGATGCCACAAAGACGAGTGCCAGCACGAAGATGAACTGACTTACAGAGTCATTATTCTGTTTAAAAAAGCGTCGTGTCAGCCAAGGAAAGGAATAACCTACCACTGCGGCATAGATTCCCATAAGCCCGACAAGCTTCAAGACATCCAGCCAGTCGAAATAACCGCGCACATGCACGGTGACCACCTGTGCCAATGCAAGCAGGGCGAGAAGCACTGCTACAATGGTTCCACAAACAGCAACGACTGCTCCCCGCTGGGTTGCCAGTCCGAATTTACTGACCGTGGGATAACTAACAAGTGTATGGGAGGCATACATTGAGGCGATAAGCACAGATGTGGCCCAATCGACTCCGAAGGCATAGCGCGACCCGAAAATGCCGAAGAGCATCGGCAGAGAGAAGGAGAGCAAACCATAGATAATCCCCTTTTTCAGATACTTCCTTAGGTGGAACATATCAATCTCCACCGCAGCAAGAAACATGATATAGAGAATCCCGACCTCCCCGAAGATACGGAAACTCGCATCTCGGTCGAGCAGGTCGAAACCATAGGGACCCACCGCCATGCCGGCAAGAATTAGTCCCACAATCTGGGGAATCTTGAGCCTCCGGAAGAGCAATGGCCCTAAAAGTATTATCAAGAGGACGAGTAAAAAAATCGCCACAGGTTGCTGTAGGGGGAATGAAAACACTTGGATTCTCTCCTTATTTTAGTTTGAATATCTTTTTTGCGTGTTCGTCTGTCAGGCGTTCCACCTCCTCGGAAGTTAAGCCGAGAGTCTGAGCCACCTGGTTACATACAGCTCCGATATATGCAGACTCGTTACGCTTACCGCGATGAGGGACAGGGGCGAGATATGGAGAATCTGTTTCAAGCACAATCCTGTCTATGCCAATCTCTGCCACTGCATCGCGAACATTGGAGGCATTTTTAAATGTGGCAACACCGTTAATTCCAAACCACGGATCGCAGACCTCCCGGATACGTCTCACCTCTTCAGGACCGTATGTAAAGCTATGAAAAATCAACTCAGGTCTTTTTTCCGAACCAAAAGATGAGATCACTTCAAGAGCTTCCTCTATCCCTTCACGACAATGGATTATCAGTGGCAGATCATACTCAAGCGCCCATTCGTACTGTCGGGCGAAAGAACGCTTCTGGGCCTCGACTGTCGAGGTATCCCAGTAAAGATCGATACCGGTCTCCCCTATCGCACAGAATTCCGAAAGATTTTCTTTTAGTTGGCATTCCATGTCATCAAGCACTTTTTCCCAGTCTTCACCAAGTTCAGTGGGATGAAGGCCAACGGCTATGCGTGTATTGTCAGGGAAACGTTTATGGAGGCTGCGCATCGGATCAAGGGAGGAGGCATCGACGCCGGGGAAGATCATCATTTCCACTCCGGCGTCGACGGCACGTTGCACTGCTTCGGCACCTCCATCCCCGTAGTCGCTCATATAGAGATGTGTATGCGTGTCGGTCATTTCTTGCGTCCGGTGAGTTTTTCCACTACCGCTCTGAACGACGCTTTGTCATCATCGCTCAAAGATGTAGACTTCAACGCAGCAAGCGCCTTTGCAGAATAGGATGAAATCTCCTGTCGGCATATCGCAGAAAGATTCATTTTCTCATATATTCGAGTCACTACCTTGACCTTGGTGTCGCCGGCAGGGAGGTTCATCGCCTCGCGGAGTGCCACAGCATCCGGGCCGCCGGTGGCATAACCCTTAAGCACAAGATATGATTTCTTATTGTTATTGATATCTCCTCCGATGGGCTTTCCAAAGGTGGTGGAGTCGCCAAACACATCCAGCCAGTCGTCCTGAATCTGGAAAGCCACCCCAAGCATCATGCCATATTCATACATCTTCTCCGCATCCTTCTCCGATGCACCGCCGATGAGAGCTCCGATTTTAGCGGATGCTCCGATAAGCGAACCCGTCTTGTCCATTATCATACGGATATAGTCGTCAAGGGTGACGTTGTCGGATTTCTCGAAGTCCATATCAAGGCGCTGCCCTTCATATACTCGGATCGCCATAGCATT
Source organism: Bacteroides sp. (assembly GCA_014801985.1). Lineage (GTDB taxonomy): Bacteria > Bacteroidota > Bacteroidia > Bacteroidales > Muribaculaceae > Lepagella. The sequence continues at coordinate 66,694 of JAAVDD010000021.1, read as the reverse complement.
GAAAGCATCGAGAACCGGGCGCAGAAGTGCATCGGGTACCTGCGAGATGAGCTGGGTGGCGAGCGTCAGCATAGTGTCGCCTGAAAGAATAGCCGTATTCACACCCCACTTTGCGAAGACCGACTGGCGTCCGCGACGAGTGTCGGAATTATCCATCACGTCATCATGCAGAAGGGTGAAATTATGGAACACCTCGATTCCGGCCGCAGGAGCATATGCATCCGAGGCCTTGTTTCCGAAAGCATCGGCTGTCATTAAAAGCAACGAGGGGCGCAGACGTTTGCCGCCTGAGGCGAGAGCGTAGGAGATGGGTTCGTAAAGAGTGGAGAGAACTCCGCCGGGAAGATTCACTTCACGGATATATTTCTCCATCAGCGCTGAGTAATCTGATATCTTTTTCATTTTTATTATTGTGTTTCTTTCTGTTTTATCCTATTTATTGCTGTGATAGGTTGATGAACCTATCGTAGATTTCCTTCTTCACATCCTTATCTCTATCCTGACGCAGAGCTTCAGTGAATCCGACAGTGAAGCGGCGATAGGTGGCTGTGTCGTTCCCACACTCCTTCTTGAAATCCTTTATCTCTTTCGCTACATCATCGGCACTCATGTTTCTCTCTCTCACTCTGGAGAGATATCCTAATCCAAGGTCGAGTCCAAAGCTTATCGGTTCATCTGTCGACCCTTTCTTAAACAATTGCATTCGCTGTGCCAGAGTAAGCTGTTCCTTGAGTCTTACGGATTCCTCAGCATATTTCTGTTGCATCTCGGAATTGTAATTGGAGAATACATAAAGCTCTGCATTGGAGAGGGTATCGATCTGTATACCTTTAATCCTACCCAATGAAGCGTTCATCACGAATCGAGCCACTGAATCGGGGGTGCAGGTGCGCATCACGAATGCCACTTTATCTTCATCACTGCGTTTATTGAAGTCGGTCGGGAACCCCGCCGCGCTCTCCGAAGCTTCCTTCTTACAACCTGAAGTGAGGACACAAAGTCCGATGCCGGTATAGATAAAGAGGGAACGTATTTTGGAAACCACCTTTTTCATTATTAATACATGTTTTTCGAAAATTTTTGTTATTGGGGGAATTGTCTTGATTTGCGAGACCACACCCATATTTCTAAGACTATTCCCTTGATTTTAGAGTCAAAAAATGCTTTTGACCTAAATTTTACGCAAATTTACAAAAAAAGTAAGAAAAACTTATGGTTATTTCAGAGAAAAGCATTAACTTCGCGGTGTGAAAGAGAAAAAGGCTCTTCATAACATATTGGAGTGGTGCTCGAGTGGCTGAAGAGGCACGCCTGGAAAGCGTGTATACGCCAAAAGCGTATCCCGAGTTCGAATCTCGGTCACTCCGCGAAAATTGATAAACAACAGAAATCCCGCAAGCAGATTTGCATGCGGGATTTTTCGCCATAAATGGAAGATGAATCCGATATTATACATAATAGCAGGATGTAATGGAGCCGGAAAGACAACGGCTTCATATTCGGTTTTGCCGGAATTATTGAATTGCCGGGAGTTTGTCAATGCCGATGAGATTGCCAAAGGACTCTCTCCTTTTAATCCTGAATCGGTAGCGATTGAGGCTGGCAAACTGATGCTCCAAAGAATAAATCTCCTTTTAAATCAAGGAAAGACATTTGCTATTGAAACTACACTTGCAACTCGCAGCTACGCTTCTCTGGTAAAAAGAGCGCAAGAACGAGGTTATCAAGTCGTCCTTTTGTTCTTCTGGCTTCCTTCGCCCGAAATGGCAATAGAGCGTGTAGCAAAACGCGTATACGAAGGGGGACATAATATTCCAACTGAAACTATTATTCGCCGTTATTGGTTAGGATTGCAAAACTTCTTCCATATTTTTGCGCCAATAGTAGACAGTTGGATGTTTTTTGAAAATGAAAACAAAACTGTTTTAATTGCTAATAATCGCCAAGTACGTAACTCAAGTAAATTTCTTAAAATTCAAGAATCATGTCTGAACAGGAAGAATTAAAATTATTCGAAAAAATAGAGAAAGGGTTGTCAAAATCTTTTGAAAATTTACTACACCGTAAAGCGGCTCTTGGACAAGACATGGTCTTTGCCGACGAAAACGGACAGCCTCGCATTGTCTCCGCCCGCAAAACCCTTGAGGAATATGAAAGCAAACAAATACAATGATAATGATGAAAGCGCCTTCCTGAAGGTCAGTAGGCGCTTTCATATTTACTTAAATTGTTTTTAAACAGTATTTACTTCACGGCAATCTTCTTCACTGCATTCCCCTGACGCACGATATAGATTCCGGGAACAATATTCTCAATGGAATTTCCTATCATGATACCATCGAGGCTGTAAACTTCGTAAGACAATGTGCTGTCAAACTCGGCGAATACATCCTCAATTCCTGTCTCGANAGAGGGGCAAAGAGACCGCTCAAAAGCAAAAAGAACATTGGCCTGATACTTTNGCTCACTTATTTGATNATATAAACTAATTTAGAAAACTTACTTACACACATCATGCATATTTATTAATCCTAAAAATATAGCAATCAATTTGTGATTGATTAAAAGGGAAACCGAATCTGATATCCGGTTTCCCTTATCCGCTCTCTTCGATTGATACGGACTGTTTCTTCTTTTGAATGGTTTCTATGAGCAATTAAGCTCTAATAGGAGCAATCTGCCCCAATAGACCTGATCTCTTCTCTTTTTTACCCTACTAATGATTAGTCAATCACTGCATCTGATTTAGCCACTTCACCCTTGAATGTGTCGCAAGGTTTGAATGAGGGAATCTTATGCTCGGGAACGATCAGAGTGGTGTTTTTCGAAATATTTCTGGCCAGCTTCTCGGCGCGTACTTTAATGCCGAATGTGCCGAAACCGCGAAGATACACATTCTCTCCTCTGGAAAGGCTGTCTTTTACAACCTCCATGAAGCACTCAACGGTGCGAAGCACGCTCGCACGGTCAAGACCGGTGGAGCGGGCAATCTCATTTACTACGTCTGCTTTAGTCATATCTTGATAATATTTTTCGTTTTGACTTGCAAAATTAATCATAATATCCGAAATTTTTTCATTTATTATGAAAAATATGGCGGCAAAGATTAACTTTTAACTATTTAATCTTATCCAACTCCCACTCGCTTCAAAAATTCCTCCTTTTTTGAATCAGAAATCGGAACATAAGTATTACCGAATACTATCCTATTGCGTTCCACCACCTCCACATTCTCCAAGTTCACAATGAAGGAACGGTGCACCCTCATAAACTTAGAGGCAGGAAGAATCTCCTCTATATCACGCATACTCATCACGGTGCTAACATTCTCTCCCGATTTACGGAAGAAGATAAGACGATCCTTGCGAACCTCGATATAGAGAATGCTGTCGGTCTTCAATTGAACAAGACGATAATCGGCTTTTATGGTGAAGTAATCTGATGGTCGAGTCATTTCCTGACTCCTCTCATAACAATCTCGCATGGCAAACCATTCCATAGCCTTACCNACAGCCTTGAGAAATTCCCCATAGCTCACCGGTTTTAAAAGATAGTCGAGGGCATTTGCCTTAAAACCTTCGAGAGCGTAATTATCGTATGCCGAAACATAAATGATGCGTGTGCGACGCGGTATCATCCTTCCGAATTCTATTCCATTGAGAAGCGGCATATTTATATCAAGCAAAACAAGGTCGGTCTCTCCTGTCATAACCCTCTTAACCGCTTCCGCAGCCGATGCATAGCATCCGTGCAACTCAAGTCCCTCAGTACGTTCCACATAGTTTTTAAGTAGTTCGCGCGCCAAGGGTTCGTCATCTATAATTATACAACTTAATGTTCTTTCCATTTTTTACAATCCTTTCTCATCTACGCTGTCGCAATCCGACTCCATTTTCTTCTCATTCTTCTTTTGCAGCGCAGATGTCTCTATTGCAAGCAAGGCGGTGTAGACTCCCGGTGAAGCGGTGATTTCAAAAATATACTGTCCGGGATATAACAGACCAAGCTGTCGCCGGACATTCGCTATACCCACTCCCCCTGCTCTCTTTCCATCTATATCCTCCTTCTCTTTCTCCGAATATGTGTTCTCAACTTTGAAAACCACCCATTCTCTATCGGAATTTTTCCCGGATTTGGTTGAAAAAGTGATATCTATATAATAATCCCTACCATTGGAAGCGGAGTGCTTAAAGGCATTTTCAGCCAATGTAACATAAAGCAGCGGGGAAATGCGTGCATCGCCGGGGAGAGATTCTGAAAAATGATATCTCATCCGACAAGGCTCCCCCTTCCGCAGGCGCATAAGCTCTACAAACTCCCCTATGAATTCAGCCTCCTTCTTCAATGGAACAGATTCCGAGGCATCATAAATCATGAAACGGAGCATCTTGCTTAATGTATGCAATGCCTCTTGCGCCCTTTCAGGCGCAAAGCCGATAAGAGCATATATATTGTTAAGGGAATTGAAGAGAAAATGGGGATTTAGTTGAGCCTTCAGATTCTGAAGTTCGATTTTCCTTTCCTCCGCTTCAAGCTCAAATTCCCGGGTGATAATACTTTCTTTCTCACGGCCTATACGAATGGCATAACCTAAAGCAGCNGCAAGCACCACCATTATGCCGTCACGAAGAGAGAATCCAGCATAATGCATCAGCATCTGCCCTAAGGTCATATCAGGGGTTGTCCGGCCCGGTGAATGTAGCGGACAATGATGACTTTCAATCCATAAAGGAATGACCAACATAGTGATGAGCACCATTGCCAGATTAACCAGTATGAATAGCGAGACACGTCTCTTCCTTCCTTGAAGAAGCTGAGGCACCAGCCAAAAGTAATTCAACAGAAAGCTTGTGCTATAAAAGGTGGCCATGATAATGCCCAGAAAATCCCACTCCCACATCTCCCCCGAAGTCTCCACCTGAAAGATGATTGTCGGAAGATAGAAAAGAATCAGGGAGAGGGTCAGAACAATGGCACTATGATAGTATCTGTTATAACTCATGGCCTTCCTNTCTTTNGCTATTCATATCTGATGGCTTCAATCGGATCAAGGTTGGAGGCTTTGGCCGCCGGATAGAATCCGAATATAACTCCGATTATCGTGCATACAGCGAAGGATAGTATCACAGAACTTGTACTGATCGCCACAGGCCAATGGGCAAGAAGCTTGATGAGCCATGTTGCTCCCGCTCCCAATAATATACCGAGGATACCACCTGTCACAGAGATTATGACAGCCTCAATGAGAAACTGCATCATTATGTCTCTTCCTGTGGCGCCGATACTCATTCTAAGGCCAATCTCACGAGTGCGCTCCGTNACACTCACAATCATNATGTTCATGATTCCTATACCTCCTACAAGAAGCGAGATACCGGCTACGGCGGCCAATAGAACCGTCATCATAGAGCTTGTCGATGATATCATCTCTGCAAGCTCCTGCATGGAACGAATAGTGAAGTCGTTATCTTCATCTGCACGAAGCTTATGCTGAGTCCGCAGAATATCAGTGATCTCAGCAATGGTTTCTTCAGTACGGTTCTCATCCACAGCCGATGCCTGTATTCCCTGAAGGTAATCGCTTGCAAGGATACGCTTCATAACGGTGGTATAAGGCACAAGAGCAAGATCATCCTGATCCTGTCCCATTGTGTTATAGCCTTTCTCCTCCAGAACACCAATCACAGTCATCGGTATACTTCCGAACCTCACAACTTTTCCAATCGGGTNTGTACCATCNGGGAAAAGATTATCCACCAATGTTTTTCCTAACACGCAGACCTTTGCAGCACTCTTCACATCCTGCTCGGTGAACATCTCTCCTTCCGCCACCTTACGCTGACGAATGTCGAGATATTGTGTGTTGACACCCTGTGCTGAGGAGGGATAGTTATTGTTTCCATTGACCCATTGGCCTGAGCCGTTCACAGTCGGAGTCATGTAGAGGATTCCCTCCGCCTCGCGTTCAAGGGCCTCATAATCGGAGGGCTTGAGTGTCTGCATATCCGACGAGCTCTGACGCACACCGCCACGATTCTCGGCACCGGGGAAAATCATGATCATATTGCTTCCCATCTCCGAAATCTGCGCCTTGATCGAATCTTTCGAACCTTGACCTATGGCGAGCATGGCTATGACGGCCCCGACGCCGATAATGACACCGAGCATCGTCAGGAAACATCGCATCTTATTATTGTTCAATGCCTTTAAGGCAATTTTCATCAGACTCCCTATATTCATCTCTTCAAAAGATTACTCATTGTCGACCGGGAGGTTTCGATAGACCTCCTCAGCCGATTGAATGTCATGGTTATATTCGTCGCTAACGATTCTCCCGTCGCGCAGCATTATGTTGCGCGAAGAATAGAGCGCAAGATCCGGGTTATGGGTTACAAAGATAATTGTCTTCCCTTCGCGATGCAGTCGCTGGAAGAGNGTGAGGATCGAGAATGAGGTGCGTGTGTCAAGATTACCTGTTGCCTCGTCAGCGAGGATAATCACAGGATTATTGACAAGTGCCCGCGCAATGGCGACACGCTGCTGCTGACCTCCCGACATCTGGTTACTCTTATGGTAGAGTCGTTCACCCAGCCCCACTTCACGCAAACATTTCTCCGCTCGCTCCGCGCGTTCCTTTGCACTTACCGAAGAATTATAGAGGAGCGGAAGCTCCACATTCTCTATGGATGTGGTTTTCGGAAGAAGGTTATAGTTTTGAAAAATGAACCCTATCTTCCTATTGCGGATTCGAGCTCGCTCATTCTTTCCCATCTTCTGCACGGATATTCCATCCAAAAGATATTCACCCGAAGTCGGGGTATCGAGGCATCCGAGGGTATTAAGGAGGGTAGACTTTCCGGAGCCTGAAGTACCCATGATGGTGACAAACTCTCCTTCATATATGGTGAAGGAGACTCCGCGCAGAGCCTTCACGGTCTCGTCGCCCACCTTGAAATATCGCTTCAGGTTTTCGATTCTTATTATCTCCTTTTTTGCCATATCCTTTTATTTATTTCCTCCCTTATTTTATTTATTTCCTCCCTTATTTGAATTCCTTTTTGAACCCGGNGGTTTTGGCATGAAGGGGTTCTCCTCCTTGCTTCCCTCCTTAGTCTCGGCCATAGTTTCATTATACTGGACCGCCACCTTATCGCCGCGCTTCAAACCTGATGTTATCTCCTGGTAGATACTGTTGCTNATACCAAGCTCTACGGCAGTCTGCACAAGCTTGTCGCCCTGAAGCACCCACACAGTGTTTGGAGCTTCACCTTTCAACGCCACCGGAGTAGGCAGCTTGCTCTCTTTCGCATCCCCCTCTTCCGTCTGGGGTTGGAATTTAAGAGTCTTCATCGGAACGGCTATCACATCTTTCAGTTCAAGGGTATATATCGTGAGGTTGGCCGTCATTCCGGGTATAAGTTTATGGTCAGGATTGGGCGCACCTACTATCACCTCATACGTAACGACATTAGAGGTGGTGGTAGGATTAAGACGCACCTGAGTCACAGTTCCNTCGAAGACATCATTTGTATAGGCATCTACAGTAAAAGTGACATGCTGTCCCTCCTTTACCTGACCTATATCGGCCTCATCCACATTGCCGACCACCTGCATATTGTCAAGATCAGCGATAACNTACAGATTGGCAACATTCATACTGGAAACCACCGTCTGGCCCACCTCCACCTCGCGCGATATGACCACTCCGTCGATAGGAGAATATATTTCTGCATAGTTGAGATTCTTTGCAGCGCGGACCCGGTCGGCCTGTGCTTTCTCATAGCTAAGNTTCGCCACCTCATATTCATGCTTCGAAGTCTGAAATTCATAATCGGATATCAACTTCTCGTCGTGAAGCTTTCGGTCACGTTCATAATTACTAAGCGTATATTCGTAGGTGGATTTTGCAGAGGCCACGTTTGCATCGGAGCTTTTCAGTTCGGCATCAAGAGTGGTCTTCTCAAGCTCGGCAAGGAGCTGCCCTTTTTTCACCACATCATTATAGTCGGCATATAGCTTCTCGATAATACCTGTCACCTGCGTACCGACATCCACAGATGTGACGGATTCCATTGTTCCTGTGGCAGTCACCGTTTCTGACATAGTGGTAGGCTCCACGGTATATGTTTCCAGCTCTATTGTTGAATGCTTGGCACAGCTGCCGAGACCCATCAGAACGGCGGAGAAAAAGTATAAATATCGATTTGTCTTTTTCATATCTGTTGATTTTAGGGCATATCCACTTCCCTTGTTGCATAATAGTTGATTGTCTTGTATGCGAGCACAGCCATGAATTTATTCTGAAGCTGTTCGAGACGTGCATTCAGAAGATTGTTATGGGCTGTAAGAAGTTCGAGAGGATTGACAAGTCCAAGCTCAAACTGACGGTCGACAAGGCGCGAGGTCTCCTCCATGGCTGCGAGCTGTGCTATTCCACTCTTATATTTGGCACGTGCGTTGGTGGCATCGATATAGAGATTCTCAATGGTCTGCGAGAGTTCATTGAGGAGTTTTTCACGATCAATGTCAGCCTCATACTGCGATAATTTNGCCTTAGCCACAGCACGTTTCGTCTTGTTGGCATCATAGATGGGGATTGAAAGCGATAACCCGATATTCTCGTTCACTCCATGTCCCATCTGATAACNCCAGTCACGACCGCCGGTGCCGTATCCTGTGCCGACTCCTCCCTGGAGGGTTATATTAGGAGCATTAGTGGCTTCAGCTATCTTGACATCATTGGAATATATCTCGGAGGAGAGGAGATTACTCTTGAAAGCGGGAAGCCATGCAAGGGCGGAGGAATAGGTAGAAGTCATTTCCGGAAGAGGTGCGGTTATGTCGTGTTCCGAAAAGGATANATCCGCAATCTCTATATCGGTGTCTATGCCAAGCGCAAGGAGTTTTTTGAGGGCGAGCTTACTTGATGCAAGGCTTGTACGCGCCTGGGTGAGATTGTATTCATCCTGCGCCCGCTGGCTTTCCAACTGAGCAAGATCCACTTTCGATTCCCTACCGCTCTCCACGAGCTTACGCATACGCTCGGTCTGGGTGGTGCTTGTCTGCAAGGTCTGTTCAGCAATACCTATAGTCTCCTGTGCATATAGGATATTGAGATAAGCCTGAAGAATGCCCACCTGCAATTCCTTAATGAGGTCTTCTCCTGAAAGCTGCTGCTGTTGTTTGTATAGTTTTGCTGATTCTCGGCGATATTTGCGGGCATTACCTTCCCAAACTGTCCACGCCGCATTCACTCCGTAGCTACTATTGTAGGCATTNCTATGCCGACCCTCCACAGAGACGGGATAGTTGACATAGCCCTGGGTTGTGGAGAAGTCAACGGAAGGAAGCCAGGCATCTTCCGCTGAAAGGATATCCTGTTCGGCCTGAAGCACNCTGAGCAGTGCACTGCGAATATCCGGATTATTGGCTACCGCCCATGCAAGACAATCGGAATAGTTCCAAACATCCGGCTTCACACCCTCACCGACAGAGGTGATGTCAGTGGTGCTGACCTCCACGAAGATATCCTCACGCTTATCTTCTGCAAGAAGCGTNGCGGTGGTCCCTGCCATCAATGTCAATGTAAGAATGTATCTTAGTTTCTTTCTCATATTTGCATATTGTTGCGGTTCATATTACCAAGTAGCATGAAGAAAAAAGAAGAACCGGAATACTCCTAACTTCACAGTCGGGATGCAGTCCGATTCTTCCATCAATCACACTACAATATGTTTTCTAACTTTATCCTGTATCGGGGATTACTTTGCAAAATTACATCATATATTTTCATAAAAAAAATAATTTCTGCAAATACCCGATTACTCAGTCTATAAACCNTTTTTTCACGTATGACAACCAATCAGACNTATNAGTTTAAGATTTTTTAACAATTATCTGATTAATTATTAGTAGCTACTTAAATGATTTATACANATTTTGGATCACTAACCCTGCGAGAGTCATCCCAAAAATGGAAGTTATATGGATAAGGGAGCCATTGATTTGAGCCTTTCGCCTGTCTGCTTCGCNGAGTATTCCCTCCGGTTCCGGGCCGAGATTGGGAAGCACCTCATCGCTATAAACCACTTTAAACTTCTTTCGTGGCCATGCACCGGATNTCTTGAAACTATTACGCAGCGCACGGGCAAGCGGGCATCCTAATNCCTGCCTGAATTCCGCCACCTTTATCCGTGTGGGATCCATCTTCAAGGCCGCTCCCATGGAGGAATAAAACTTGGCTCCTGTACGTGTGGCACAGTCGATAAGAGCAGTCTTATCCTTAAGTGAATCGATTGCATCTATTATATAATCGTAGCTTCCAAGATCAAATTCATCTGCGTTTTCTCTTTGAAAAACCTTATCCAGAGCCACAACCTCAGCATCGGGAGCTATCGTGAGCAGATGACGCTTCATCGCTTCCACCTTCACCTCCCCTACTGTCTCTNTCGTAGCCATGAGCTGGCGGTTGATGTTCGAGACAGCCACACGGTCACCATCAACAATGGTGATATGTCTCACCCCGGAGCGTACCAACGCTTCGGCGCACCATGATCCGACTCCTCCGACTCCAAAAAGAATCACTCGTATTTCTTTAAGCCGATCAAGAGCCTCCGGACCTAAAAGCCTCTCCGACCTTGACAGAATCTCTTTTTCCTCTATTGTTGTTTTTTTCTCCATATTCTAAAAAGGAGGCTCTCCCTCCAATCGGGTTAACGATTGAAAGGAGAGCCTTATTATATTCCACTGTGTCTATAATCTATATTAATCTGCATCCGCATCTCCCTTTGCCACCGCCTCGGCTGTGGCTTCAACAGAGGAGGCAGNCCCGGTCTTTCCGGCATTTGGATCCTTAAAGAGTCCGGTGAGGTATTTTTCATTAATACGCTGCATAAGTTCCCAGAAATTAGGAACGAANAGGGTTCCGATGAAAGCATTCATAGCCATACCGAACACTACGGCCGTACCCAATTCTATACGACTGTTGGCACCGGCTCCGGAAGCAAACATCATTGGCATCACACCGAACACAAAAGCCAACGCCGTCATCATAATCGGGCGGAANCGTATCACGCCTGCATCNAGGGCCGCCTGACGTATCGGAACACCAGACTTCCGGAAGTCCATAGCGTATTCCACTATCAAGATGGCATTCTTCGCCGACATTCCCAAAAGCAATATCAAACCGATTTGAGTGTAGATGCTTATGCTCTGTCCCATTATTATNGCACCTGCCACCGTTCCAAGTATGGCAATCGGCATACTGAGCACCACTGCAATAGGATCGGTCCAGCTTTCATACTGGGCGGAGAGCACGAGAATGGTCATAATTATTGCGAAAATGAAGACAAAGCTGATGGTTGTGCCTGCCTGAGTCTCCTGATAAGCAATTCCGGTCCAGGCGTATGAATAGTTCTTTCCAAGAGTCTGTTCCACTATCTGCTCCATCGCTTTGATTCCTTCCGACGAGCTGACACCCTTGGCCGGGGTGGCGGTCAATGAAGCGGTCTGGTACATATCATATCTCGATACTGATGGCTGTCCCATCACCTGTTTCACTGTAGCGAAGGAGGAGAAAGGCACCATCTGCCCATCAGGAGTGCTGACACTCAAGGCAAGTATATCCTGCGAAGTGCGCCGCGAGCTGCCGGAGCCTTCAATCTTCACCTGATAGGTACGACCGAAGTCAACAAAATCATTCACATAGCTGCCTCCCATATAAGAGGAAAGCACAGAATAGACATCCTCCATCGCTATATTCATCATCTTGATACGGTCGCGGTCGAAATTCACTTCAAACTGCGGCACCATTCCCTGATACATAGAAGTTACGCTTTCGATGCGCGGATCTTTCTTAGCGGCACTCTGCACTGTCTGAAGAGCTTCCATGAGTGCCTGTGTGCCAAGACTGTTGATATCTAGAAGCTGCATTTCAAGTCCGGAGGAATTACCCAGACCCGGTATTGCAGGAGGATTCACAGAGAAAATCACAGCCTCCTGAATTGTAGCGGCCACACTATCGGCGTAGGCTATAACTTTATCGATAGACCCCTTCTTCCCTCTCTCTTTCCATGGTTTTAAAATCACATTGACTGAGCCGACATTGGAAGTTGACCCCCCACCCATGAGCGACATTCCCGAAATGGTCATGACATCCTTTACGTATGGATTCTTTCGAAGCTCCGAGGAGAACCTCTCCACCACTTCCTCCGTGCGGTCGAGCGACGCTCCTGTAGGAAGTTGTACCGACGACATGAAATATCCCATATCCTCTGAAGGGATATAGCTCGTTGGCCAAGACACAAATCCATATATTGCCACTCCGGAAATCGCAAGGAAGATTATCATAGAAAGCATCGGATGCTTGAGCATCGAGGAAATTATACGCTTATAAAGCGAAAGAGTCTTGTCGAAACCTTTATTGAAACCATTATAAATGAAATTCTTCGAAGGTTTACGGGGAGTGAGGAATAGTCCGCATAGAGCCGGTGTCAGTGTCAGCGCGTTGAAACCGGAAAAAGCGGTGGATACAGCGATTGTCAAGGCAAACTGTTTATAAAGTTCGCCGGTGATACCGCTCACAAAAGCTGTCGGGATAAAGACTGAAAGAAGCACCAACACCTCCCCGACCACCGGACCGGTAAGCTCCTTCATCGCTTTTGTGGCGGCCGCCTTTCGAGATATGTCGCCTTTGTCGACAAGTCGTGAACAGTCCTCGACCACAACTATCGCATCATCCACCACAATCGCAATAGCAAGCACCATACCGAAAAGTGAAAGTGTATTGAGTGAGAAACCCATCAGTTTCATCACAGCGAATGTGGCTATAAGCGAAACCGGAATTGTTAGCATCGGGATTATTACCGCACGCCAATTCTGGAGGAAGAGGAGAATAACGACCATAACGATGAGGGAAGTCTCCACGAATGTCTTCACCACTTCATCGATAGATTCATGCACATAGTCAGTAGAATTCAACACCACTTCATAATGCACTCCCTCAGGGAAATATTTCGCCAATTCATCCATCTTTTTTAATGCACCGTCGGCAACTTCAAGGGCATTTGCTCCCGGCAGCTGTTCGACTCCGATAAGTGCCGCTCCCTGACCGTTTACCTTGGAAGAGGAGGAATACGAGCTACTTCCAAGTTCCACTCTGGCCACATCCCTAAGACGAAGGAAGCCGTCGCCGGAACGAATGACAATGTTCCCGAATTCCTCCGGAGTGGAGAGTCTTCCCTGTGTAGTGAGCGTGTAGGTGAATTCATTGCTGTCTCCGTTACCGGATTCTCCCACAGTGCCGGCACCGACTTCGATGTTCTGCGATTGTATAGCCGCACTGACGTCGGCAGGAGTCAAGCCTCGTGCCTGCATCGCCTCCGGATCAAGCCATACACGCATACTATATTCGCCACCACCAAACGACTGGACACCTCCGACTCCCTTCACTCGCGACAGAGGTTCGGTGATATGAAGCTGTGCATAGTTAGTAAGATAGAGCGCATCGTAACGGTCGGAATCCCCTTTGAGCGAAAGGAACAACACATTGTTGCTTGATTCCTTGTTAACTTGCACACCTTCCTGAGTCACGGCCGTCGGCAATTGGGCATCGACAAGCGATATACGGTTCTGAACATCCACGGCAGCCTGATCAATATCGGTGCCATTCTCAAAGGTGATCGTAAGATTATAGCTACCGTCGGAGCCGCAGTTGGAACTCATATACAGCATCCCCTCCACTCCATTCACCTGTTCTTCGATAGGTACGGCAACCGTGCGTGCCACAGTCTCGGCATTCGCACCTGGATATGACGCGTTGACCATCACGGTAGGAGGCGTGATGTCGGGGTATTGTGCAATCGGCAGAGTGGTCACGGCAAGAAGTCCTGCAAAGACCATGATCAGCGCGAGCACTGTCGCGAAAATCGGACGATTAATGAAAAATTTTGAAAACATCGGCCTTGGTTATTTGGTTAGGACTGGAGTTACTTTCTCGCCTCTGGTGACTGTCATCAAAGCTTTGGTCACATACTTCTGACCGGGGTTGATGCCCGATTTAATCACACGCAGAGAATCTTTATAAAGAGAACCTATCTCTACAGGAGTATAGACCACCTTATTCGAATCATTGACCACATAGAGATATTTTCCAAGCTGGTCAGTTCCAATCGAAGCCTCCTTCACGAGCACGGCCTTAGGCTCCGTACCATAAGGGAGCGAAATGGTCACATACATTCCATCTTTCAATTCATTATCCTTATTGGCAAGTTTCCCTCTAAGAAGCAGCGTTCCGGTTGAAGAGTTAACAGAAGGAGCCACGAAATTGAGATCCGCAGTGTAGCTGTTTTTCAAAGGTTCTTTAAAATATATGGGAACATTACGATAAACTTCAGAGGAGATGCCACCACTTCTTCCAAGCAATTCCTCATACTGCGTGTCGCTTAAATAAAAATTAGCCGTCATCGAGGAGTTATTGTAGATTGTCGTAAGTTTCACAGGTGCCCCCTGCCCGTTGACATAATTACCCGGATCGGGAGCGCCATTGGAAATATATCCGGATATAGGTGCTGTGATTGTGCATCGCTGAAGATTCTGACGTGCTGTAGAAAGAGCTGCCTCTGCATCCCTTATAGAGGCGGCAGCCTGTTCCATGTTGCTCTGTGCCTGAAGCACTTCCATCTGCGACACTGCATCGGCCTCAAGAGCCTTCTTCATTGCTGCGTGCTGACGGGTGTAATATTCATGCTGGCTGCGTGCGGTAGATAGTGCAGCCTCGGCTTTGGTCACGGCATCGCGATAGGTTGTAGATTCAATGGTGAAGAGTGTCTGACCTTTTGTCACGTATGAACCTGACTGATAATGAGCCGCCAGAATGCGCCCGCTCACTTCGGCCACAACATCAGCTGTGGTGCCTGCGCTCAAAGTACCGGGATAAGTCTCATAGAGAGTTATGGAATCGGTATAAGCCTCTGCAACATCCACACGTGGAGCTGCATCTTCCGCCTCTTTACTCTTATCTTTCTTGCATCCTCCCGCCGCAATAAGGACCACGGCAAACAATAAGGTATATATCTTTCTCATGGTATGCTGTTTTTTCTTGTTATTATTTCTCCTTTAATATCCTCCTCCCAATGCCTGATACAGATTCACGAGCTGAGAGAGCGCATTGCCTCTTGAAGAGACCAGTGAATTTTGATATTCGAGATATGACTGCTGCGCATCGACAACATTACTGAATGCTGTGAGGCCCTGCTTGTAGAGGTCGAGAGATAACTCAAGCGATTTTTTACTCTGATCGATGAGATTGTTAAGATATTCAATCTCTTTGAGAGTGCCATTATAACGGCTTATAGCATTCTCAACCTCCTCTATGGCATTTAGAACAGTAAGGTTGTAATTGTCTGTGGCTTCTTCAAGTTGTATTTTCGCCTCCGCCACTTTCACATTTCGGGCCATACCGTCGAAGATGGTCCAACTGAGTTTAGGCCCTATGGAGTAATCAAGGCTGTGTGCACCGAACATATTCTTTATATTGTGGGCAGAGGTACCGATTGAACCGTCGAGCGAAAGGACAGGAAGAAAATCGCTTTTAGCCACACCAATCATAGCGGCATATTGTGCAAGTTGAGCCTCAGCCTCCACTATATCGGGGCGGCGACGGAGAAGATCAACCGGAACTCCAACAGCCGGCATACCCATATCCTTTGGAAGGACACCGGGCTTCAACAATTCCGGAACTAATTCAGCAGGATAGACACCGGTGAGGACAGCAAGGGCATTGGCTGTGGTGCGGATACTTGACTCAAGTGCGGGTATAGAGGATTGGGTGGAATAAAGCACGATTTTTGCCTGAGTCACCTCAAGCATATCACCGATTCCGGCTTCCTGACGAGCTTCCGTGATCTTGAGCACACGCTCCTGCGACTTTATATGTTCCTGGGCAACTTGATACTGCATCTGATATGTGCGCAACTGCATATACGTCTTGGCAACATCCGCACAAAGTGATACCATCACTGCATCATAGTCGGCACGACTGACGTTTACAGCCGCCTTGTCAGCATCGAGCTGACGCTTGATTCGACCGAATACATCTATCTCCCACGACATATTGAGCCCTAAGGAATAGGAACTTGAACGACTTGATGGCACTACGGTATTAGCCGAGGCTCCTGCTACTTGACTTCCACTCCAGCCGGCAGAAACGCCCAATGTAGGATAATATCCCGATTTGGTTAGATCCATCTCCTTTTTTGCAAGCTGGATACGCTTCATCGCCGCCGCCACATTATAATTATTGGATTCAGCGCGATTAATCAGTAGATTGAGGGTCGGATCGCCAAATTCCTTCCACCATCTATCCTCCGACGGGGATGTCTGGAGATGGTCGGGATTATACAACCATGCTCCCGGAATCGGACTTGCCAGAGCTTTTTCCCCTATCCCCTCTTCCGAAGGAAGACCCTGTTTTCCGATATGTTCTACATCGTAGGTTAGACTCTTTCCGACACTGTCGGTGGGTGTCTGAGCATTAATCTGCATTGACATTCCGAGCAACGCAACCGCGGATGTCGTAAGTGTTTTTCTTAGTATCTGTTGCAAATGCATAGCGTTATAGTTTACAGTGAAGCCGACGCTAAACAGCATCCGCCATGATAGTTAAACACCAATTATTCATTTTGGGTTTACTTTTTTCCTCTTCAATCATTAAAAAACCGATACCTCCTTTTTTATTCATAGGAGGTATCGGTAGTATGATTGTGTTAAAAAAATCTCTTCTTTTACTTACTTAACCATCTTAAGTGTATAAGCAGCAACATCCGTAGGAGTCTCCATTGTCACATCGTTAACCATCACAAGTGTGGAATCCGAAGCCACGAGGAAAGTAAGAGTGCCTGAAGCAGCTGCATTTGAATCCTTCACATCCTTCACGAGCTTAAGATATTTGTTGCCATCTTTCTCAACCACCGTGAAGTCACCCTCGGAAAGGAATGTGGCGCTGGGAGTCAGACCCAGAAAATTGGTGGAGTCGCTTACAAGCACCTGCTCTGTCAGGTCATAGTCACCGACCTTATTCCCTTTATCATCATAGTCAAGACGGAGTGTATAGCTCATGCCATCGGCATCTGCTACCGGAAGGATACCTGCGTAAACCTCATCCGGAATTGCGGGAGCACACTTGCCATCACCTCCACATTTATTGCCTGAGCATGCGGCCATCGATACCATCGACAATGCGGCGGCCGCAAAATAAATCATCTTTTTCATTATCTTTTGTTTTTCTTTTTTAATTTCAAACGTTTATGCGGTCTCGTTATATACATAACATTGGAGTGGAGTAAAAGTTAATCGCTCTAAAAGTTTTTTCTGATTTTTCCTCTTTTCACAGGATTTTTTATTAATTTAAACCTCTCTAACTTAAATTTCATCTTCCAAAGAGAAATTGGCAATGGCATATAAGGATAATAACCATGATTTCGACTATATATCTTCAGCTGCGGAGGAACCGGAAGGAGTATATGCACTCAACCGTGATCTCAATCTTGCTCACCGTATAATGGAGGAGACCGGTGCGAACCTATTTCTGACAGGAAAGGCGGGAACGGGCAAGACCACCTTCCTGCGCCGACTACGTAAGGAATCGCCCAAGCGTATGATCGTTCTTGCCCCTACAGGCGTGGCGGCAATCAATGCGGAAGGCTCAACTATTCATTCATTTTTCCAGCTTCCCTTCTCCCCGTTCATACCCGGTAAAGGTTTTCTCGATACAGATACTCGGAGATTCAGATTCCGGAAAGAGAAAAGGCGTATCATTGCTTCGCTCGATCTTCTGGTAATAGATGAAATCTCTATGGTGCGCCCTGATACACTGGATGCCATAGACTCTGTGCTTCGGAGATATCGAAATCCTGCGCTCCCTTTCGGAGGAGTCCAGCTACTTCTAATCGGCGACCTGAGACAGCTTGCGCCGGTACTCCGCGATGAAGAACGTCAGATTCTCGCCCCTTACTACCCGTCGGAGTATTTCTTCGAAAGCCATGCACTTAAAGAAAGCGGATTCGTGACAATCGAGCTTTCCACTGTCTACCGACAGACCGATCATGAATTTATCAGTATCCTTAATGCCGTGCGCGACGGGAAAGTGGACCATAGCGTGCTCGACCGTCTGAATACGAGATTTGACCCCGACTTCCACCCGAATCCTGACGAAAGATACATACGTCTTACCTCCCACAACCGTATGGCCGACTCCATCAACCAATCGCGTCTCGCGGAAATTCCTGAAGAAGGGATGACCTATATCGCCGAGATAAAGGATAATTTTCCGGAATCATCATATCCGGCGGAATATAATCTTTATCTGAAACCCGGTGCACAAGTGATGTTCGTAAAAAATGATTCCGGAACGGACCGACAATATTACAACGGTATGTTGGGAGAGGTGACCGGGCTGACAGAGGACTCGGTGATTGTCCGCCCCGTGGATGGTCGCCCTGCGATTACGGTTGGAAAAGTGACTTGGGAAAATACCCGTTATGAAATAGACGAGCAAAAGAGAGAGATAGTCCAGGTGGTCGACGGCACATTCTCGCAGCTTCCTCTGCGTCTGGCATGGGCTATCACTATCCATAAGAGTCAGGGACTGACTTTCGACCGCGCGATTATAGATGCAGGATATTCTTTCGCGCCCGGACAGACTTACGTGGCCCTCAGTCGATGCCGTTCACTCGAAGGGCTGGTGTTAGGTCAAAGAATCCCCCCTTCGGCTGTAATCACCGACTATAAAGTAAATTCATTTATATCTGAATCGGAGCGTAACCGCCCCAACGAGCGAACCATTGATGCCATGCGGGCGGAATATAATAGAACCACTTTGGCAGATCTTTTCGATTTCAGGGCAGCCCGAATTTTATTCGACGATTATCATCGTGCAGTGACGGAATATATCATACCTGATTATCCGGCGCATTACGAACCATTCAGGGAGGCATCGGAGATAATGGCAAAGGATTTGGAGCAGGTGGGTCTGAAGTTCATTGCGCTATATGCATCTGCCCCAATTGCTCCGGAGCATTTCGAGGCCCATCCGGAAGTTCTGGAAAAGGTTAAAAATGGATGTGCATATTTCAGCAAGCGTATTAAACGTGTGATTGATGTCACAAAAAGTGTGACAGAAAAGCTTACCAATAAGGCTCACGTGCAACGTATGGAGAATGCCTATCACTCCGCATTGTTCGCACTATTGGTAAAATATCGCGTGCTACGCCATTTGGCATTAGTGGATTTCTCCCCGGCAGAATATATTGCCGCCAAGGCAAAAGCTGTGCTCGATGCCTCGGCGGCAAAAAATAGCTTCGGTAAATAATCAGACTTAAAACAGAGGTAAAGTGGATGTGGAGTTGATGTATTTCTGCTCGAAATCCTGATCACTCATGCAGAGCATCAAAATTCCCTGGACAAGAGTCACGATGCCCCAGGCGCCACAGGTCACGAGGGAAAGAAGAATAGTGATGAGACCACCGGCCGTCTTGCCGAGTACAAAATACTGTACACCTAATGTACCTACAAGTATGGCGAGAATACCACATAGGGTTTTCTTAGCACTGATATCGCTGTTATAAGCACCGCTTCCCTTATATTGGATACGCTGCATAAGTTCGGGGAACGCATATAGAGGTTGCCAATCCCCTCCATCGCGGCTTACGGGTGTGTTGCTGTTCACCGGATAAGCCATCATCTGGTCGATGTTCATTGGGCCAATTGTCTGCCCGTTAAGATTGATATAATACTGCATTTCTTTTCTTTTTTAGATAGGATATTTTGCATTTAAAGTGTAAAGTTAGCAAAATTATGAAAATTTTGCTAACTTTACAGCTAAAATCTTAGAAACGATATTTTATAAGGATCCTACCATGTCAGACTTTGACGAAACCATCAATAACCAAAACGACCCAAACCTTTCTCCTTCGGAGAGAAAAACCGTGTTATCAGGAATGTTCCGTTCCTGGTATCTTGAATATGCATCGTATGTTATCCTTGAGCGTGCCGTTCCCAATATTGTGGATGGCCTCAAGCCTGTGCAGCGGCGTATCCTACATTCAATGCGCACCATAGATGACGGCCGTTTTAATAAGGTGGCTAACATCGTGGGAAACACCATGCAGTATCATCCCCATGGAGACGCTTCAATCGGTGATGCACTCGTACAGCTCGGACAAAAGGATCTGCTTATCGATACCCAAGGTAACTGGGGTAACATAATTACCGGCGACGAAGCGGCCGCATCTCGTTACATCGAGGCGCGCCTCTCGGAATTTGCCATAGAAACAGCGTTCTCTCCCAAAATAACAGAATGGACTCCCTCTTACGACGGTCGTAAGGAGGAGCCGGTGGTGCTCCCCATGAAATTCCCGCTACTCCTCGCCCAGGGGGTGGAGGGTATTGCCGTCGGTCTTTCATCCAAGATTCTCCCTCATAACTTCAATGAGATTATAGATGCCGCAATCGATTATCTACATAACCGTCCATTCAAACTCCTTCCCGATTTTCAGACAGGGGGACTACTGGATGTGTCGAAATATAACGACGGCGGTCGCGGTGGGTCGGTGAAGGTTCGAGCAAAAATCGAGAAAATCGACAATAAGACCCTGGCCATTACGGAACTCCCCTATGGAAAGACCACAACCACGCTAATCCCATCCATCTTATCGGCAGTGGAGAAGGGGAAAATAAAGATAAAGAGTGTAGAAGATAACACCTCTGCTACTGCCGAGATTCTCGTGAATCTTGCTCCGCAAACTTCCAGCGACAAGGCGATAGATGCTTTATATGCGTTCACTGATTGCGAAATAAGTATTTCCCCGAATTGCTGTGTAATCCGGGATAGGAAACCGGAATTTCTCACTGTCAGCGATTTGCTTCGCTATTCTGTGGATCACACCCAGGAGATGCTACGTCAGGAACTTGACATAAAGTTGGGTGAGACCCGCGAACAGCAGCTATTCCTTTCTCTGGAAAAGATATTCATAGAGGAGAGGATGTATAAGGATACCCAAATTGAGGGGGCTCCCGATATGGAGACGGCAATAGCCCGACTCGATACCCTTTTCGATCCTTTCAAACCATCTTTCTTCAGGGCTCTTACGGAAGAAGATCTCATTCATTTATGGGAAATCAAGATGGGCCGTATCCTGAAATTCAATTCAGAAAAGGCCGACCAGAAGATTGCTCGACTCGATGAGGAGATTGAGCGCATTGGTTACGACCTCGAACATATTGTGGAATATACTGAAAAATGGTATTTACACTTAAAGGAGAAATATGGATCAAAATTCCCACGTCGCACAGTGATTCGCGGTTTCGACTCGATAGAGGCAGCAAAGGTGGCTGAGGCGAACAAGCGCTTCTACCACGACGAGGAAGGAGGATTTATCGGAACAGGACTCAAAGATAAAAAATTCCTCTTTACCTGCTCCGAACTTGATGATATACTTGTGATCTACCGAAATGGCAAGTATAAGATCGTGCGCGTTCAAGATAAACTCTTTGTGGATAAAAATATAATCCATATAGGTATTTTCAAGAAAGGAGACAAGCGCACAATCTACAACGTGATATATCTCAATGGAAAGGGGGGAAGCTCCTATATGAAACGCTTCTATATCACGGGCCTCACGCGCGAAAAGGAATATGACATCACCAAGGGCCTTCCCGGTTCAAAGATTCTCTGGCTCTCATGCAACCCGAATGGAGAGGCAGAGACAGTCAGAGTACTGCTAAAGGATGAGGCCGACGAGTCAGGACGTAAGCCCAGAAACCGTCGTCTATCCATTAACTTCTCAGACCTGGCCGTAAAGGGGAAGGAATCACTCGGCAACCTTGTCACCAAATATAAAATAGAAAGTAAAGGCATAACCTTGGAGAAAAAGGGAGCCAGCACACTGGGAGGTCGCGAAGTTTGGTTCGACCGTGACGTGCTCCGTCTTAACTACGATGGGCGAGGCGAAAGCCTCGGTATCTTCCATGGTGAGGATCTTGTGCTGATAATCACAAAGAATGGAGAATACTTCACCTCCACTTTCGCTGATTCAAACCATTATGAAGATAATATTCTAAAGATAGAGAAATTCGATCCGCATAAAGTATGGACTCTTGTGCTTAACGATGCCTCGCTCGGNTATCCTTATGTGAAACGCTTCTCTTTTGAGCCTTCNCCCAAGCCTCAGCGTTTTGTCGGAACTGANGAACAGTCGTCAGTGATTCTCCTTACCGATACTCCCTATCCGCGAATAAAAGTGGAATTCGGAGGAGCCGACGCTGTTAGACCTCCACTTGAATTTGAAGCGGAAGAGTTTATAGGCGTGAAGAGTTTCAAGGCCAAAGGTAAACGACTCTCCAACTTNACAGTTGCTTCCGTCGAGGAACTGGAACCTACCAGAGTTCCTGAACAGAATGAANGGAATATATCCGATAATCCAGATGACTCAGATGTTTCCGATAATTCAGAAAATTCTGATATNTCTGATAATCCCGATTCTTCCGACAACTCAGATCCCTCCGACCATTCCGAACCATCATTATTCAATTTCAATGATTAAGAAGCTNTCATTCATCATATTCTCTCTCCTGGCATTCCTTTTTCAAGGCAAGGCGCAGGATTCACTTCCACGCCCTGTCGCTTCNATATATCGTCTTGAAATCGGAGGGGCCGATGCTCGTTCCACATATCTCTCCCCCCTGCGCTATTCAGGTACATATCTTGGAGCAGCCGGAGAATGGTCCAAGGCCTTCCAAAAGAATCCGGAACATCTGGTGATGACTTTTGCTGCCGACCTTAATTATCGGAATATGTTGAACCCGGCTCACTCGGCAAGAATGCTCGGACTCGANGCTCGTTTCAACTGGGGAATGGCATACCGTTGGAAACTTCCGTATAATCTGCAANTCGCTNCCGGAGGACTTCTTGACATCAACGGGGGNGCNCTATNNCNNCTCCGCAACGGAAACAATCCTGTCACGGTTCTGGCTTCGGCCGGTATCGACGCGGATTGCTCTCTCTCATGGCACTTCAATATCGGACGCCTNCCGATACTGATTTCAGAGAGAGTACAAATNCCCACGATTTCCGCTTTCTTCGCACCCCAGTATGGCGAAACATTTTATGAAATTTATTTGGGGAATCATCAGGGACTNGCTCATTGCGGATGGTGGGNCAATAATTTTGGAATAGGNAATATGCTTTCCATAAAACTCGATTTTGGTCGCACCGCAATGGAAATCGGTTACCGTTACGACTACCGTTCCTATTTCGCGAATCATATTGTGACACGCACCTCCCTNAATTCATTTGTGATAGGAGTGATTCCTCAGGGTCTCGGATTGAAGAAGCGTACCAAAGCCATTTCATCCCTATATTTCTAATTCCAAATAGTAAGCCAGGCCGCTCAAATTTCTCTCCGCTGATGATGGCAGCCGAATAAACAATAAGCGTCATGTTAAAATTCAGATATCTCTCGCCTTTTTTTATTCTCCTCGCAGTATTCTCCACTCTTATATCCTCATGTCATGAAGTGCCCGACTATAAAGATGATCCGGTCGGTAATTTCGATGCCNTGGCAGACATTGTGGGTCAACGCTACTGCTATTTTGAAGAGAAAGGTATCGACTGGAAGGCGGTGGTGGCAAAACATCGCGAGCGTGTCACTTCCGAGACTCCTCAGCTCGAACTTTTCGAAATAATGTCTGATCTTCTCGACGAACTTAAAGATGGTCATGTGAATCTCTCTTCTCGATTCTCGACAAGCTATTATCGCAAATGGTGGAGCGATTACCCTCAGAACTTTAATCTGCGAACTCTCCAACAATATTATCTCGATTTCGACTATATGCAGGTATCGGGTATGAGCTACAAGATGTTGCCCGACTCCATAGGATATATCTATTGTCCCTCTTTTTCAAGTCAGATAAGCGAGACAAGTCTTGATTATGTTTTTGCGGTGCTTTACGGAGTGGAGAAAGCCAAGGGAATGATTATAGATATCCGTAACAACGGAGGAGGATTGCTTACCAATATCAATACCTTCGTTGGACGCTTTATAGATGAGGAAATTCCGGGAGGATATATACGACATAAGACAGGACCGGGNGCTACCGATTTCTCGAAACCCTACCCTATCACTTATAANCCGGCATCCGACGACCATATACNCTACATCGGCCCTATCATAGTGCTGACCAACCGTTCCTGCTATTCGGCTGCTAATAATTTTGTGGCTGTGATGAAGTCGCTCNCCAATGTCAGGATATGTGGTTCCACCACCGGAGGCGGAGGCGGTCTTCCTTTCACATCGGAGATTCCCAACGGATGGGCTGTGCGTTTCTCATCATGCCCAATCACCGATCCGGAAGACCAAGCCACGGAATTCGGAATCGAGCCATCGAAGGGTTATGAGGTGGATTGCACAGATGAAGAGCTTGCGCAGGGAAAAGATGCCATACTCGATTTTGCAATCGAGGTATATCGCCGTGCGTTTGAGGAAGCAGAGAAAAATAAAGCTCCTAAATGTATGCTTCCAGAGCTGTAAACTCATCTATGGGTTCTATGATAAGACCGGTGGATAATGCCGAGATAAGTGCAGTGTGACCCGCCTTCAGAAGCATTCTGTCGCCACGGGAAGTCAACCATGCCTCACCCTCCAGAGCGATGATCACCACAAATGTATCGCGTTCGATATAATCGCGCATTAATTCTCGATCGACGCAAAGGATATTGGTGGTGAAATGAGGAGAACGGACCACATTCACCGGTATATCGGGNATGGCATCGTATATCACCGGTTCATCTCCCTTCTCAAGGCCGATGGAATCCTGTATGCTGAATGTTGAGTCGGGAAGAATGTCGATTCCTGCCAGAAAGGCATCAGTGCCGTCATTGTCGTTAAAGCGCAATTCTATTCGATTGTACTGCTGCCTCACAATCATTGGAAAGAACGTGCCGAACCGAGAGAACGTGCGCGCACCAACTAACTCTCCTTCATATTTCGCGATTATCTCACTCAGTGTCATACCCTTGTCGGGACCGGAATCCACCACGGACTCTTGTCCTGCCAGCCCGCTTATTTCAAGCCTTAGCCCGTCTTGCTCCTGTATTGTCTCGAATGTCCACATCTTCGTGTCGGTTTAAAAGAAGTTAATTTCTTGATTGATACAATCAATTTTCCCCTTGTTTTGTTTAAACATTGAAAATAATTTTATTTGAAAACTATAAAAAACACACAATTATGTCAGATATTCTAAATACAGAGGAACGTCGAGAGCTTCCTTCAGATATGTATGGTCTGCCAGAACGTCGCGAGTATCCTATGCCTGATGCAGCTCATGTACGCGCCGCAGAGTCATATTTCCGTTATTGCCCTGAAGACCTAAAGCCAAAATTAGCCAGAGCAATACTGCGTTTTGCCAATGAATACGGGGTTAATGTAGAGAGTCCTACAGTGCTCAGTTACGCCCAAATGCCCGAAGAGTAAGGAATTTTTACCTTTTCTCTTGACAACACGCCTAAAATTTATTATATTTGCACGTTAAACCACAGGCACAAGTTCGTTAAAACGCTCTTATGCCTGCGACTTTTGATGGAATTATCAAGCTAATTAGCTCACATAGAAATGTATAGAGACAAAACTTGCGGCGAGCTGCGCATATCCGATGCCGGTCAGAAAGCCACTCTCGCCGGTTGGGTACAGAAAACCCGCAAAATGGGCGGCATGACTTTTGTCGACATCCGCGACCGTTATGGCATCACTCAGGCTGTGTTCAATCATGAAATAGACCGTGAACTTACCGACAAGGCAAACGCCCTTGGTCGTGAATTCGTGGTCCGCATCTCCGGCACCGTTGCCGAGAGAAGCTCAAAGAACCCCAATCTTCCCACCGGCGATATTGAGCTTATCGCTGATTCGCTCGAAGTGCTCAACGGAAGTGAGGTTCCTCCTTTCACCATTGAAGACAATACCGATGGCGGCGACGACCTGAGAATGAAATTCAGATATCTCGACCTTCGTCGTCCTTGCGTCCGCAAGAACCTTGAGCTTCGTCATAAGATGGCGTTTGAAATCCGCCGCTATCTCGATTCCGAGGGATTTCTTGAAATAGAAACTCCGATTCTGGTGAAATCCACTCCGGAGGGTGCCCGCGATTTCGTGGTTCCTTCCCGAATGAATCCCGGCGAATTCTATGCACTTCCCCAGAGCCCGCAGATATTCAAGCAGCTTCTGATGGTGAGCGGCTACGACAGATATTTCCAGATTGCGAAATGTTTCCGCGATGAGGACCTTCGTGCCGACCGTCAGCCTGAATTCACTCAGATCGACTGCGAGATGAGCTTTGTAGAGCAGGAGGATGTCATTGACACATTCGAAGGACTCGTGAAGCATATATTCAAATATGTGAAGCATATCGATTTCATCGAACCCTTCCCACGTATCACATGGGATGATGCCATGCGTCTTTATGGCTCCGACAAACCGGATATTCGTTTCGGAATGCCTTTTGTAGAGCTTAACGATGTAGCCAAAGGTAACGGTTTCTCAGTAATAGATGATGCAGAGTTAACTGTCGGTATTCTTGCCGAAGGATGCGCCAATTGGAGTCGTAAGCAGATTGACGAGTTAACCGAGTTCGTTAAGCGTCCGCAGGTTGGCGCCAAAGGACTCATCTGGGTTAAATTCGAACCAGACGGTTCAATCAAGAGCAGCGTTGGTAAATTCTATTCTCCCGAACAGCTTCAGAAATGGGGTGAGAAGGCAGGTGCCAAACCCGGTGATCTCCTTCTCGTGATGACGGGCGACACAATGAAAGTGCGCAAACAGCTTTGCGAGCTACGTCTTGAAATGGGTAACCGCCTCGGTCTCCGCGATAAGAATGTATTCGCTCCGCTTTGGGTTATCGATTTTCCGCTCTTTGAATGGGACGATGAGACACAGCGTTTCTATGCAATGCATCACCCCTTCACAGCGCCTAATCCTCACGATATACCTTTGCTTGACACAGATCCGGGCAAGGTACGTGCCACCGCTTACGATATCGTAGTAAACGGTACTGAGCTTGGCGGAGGATCAATCCGTATCCACAATTCCGAGCTTCAGGACAAGATGTTCAAACTCCTCGGATTCACTCCCGAGCGTGCACATGAACAGTTCGGATTCCTTATGAATGCATTCAAGTATGGCGCACCCCCTCACGGAGGTCTTGCACTCGGCTTCGACCGCTTTGTGTCGATTCTCGCAGGTCTCGACACAATCCGAGACGTAATCGCATTCCCAAAGAACAATTCCGGACGCGACACAATGAACGAGTCGCCCTCTCCCATCGCACAGGAGCAGCTTGACGAACTCTATCTCGATGTCCGCCCCATCGTGAAGAAATAATCCAAGAATGACCAAAGTAAGGGAAATAGCTAAGATAATCGAAGACTACGCCCCGGTCGGCCTGCAGGAAGACTATGACAATGCAGGCCTCCAGGTGGGCAACCTCGATATGGATGTCTCGGCGGTATTGCTCTGTCTCGATGTCACAGAAGATATCCTCCAGGAGGCAATTGATCGCAGATGCAACCTCATCGTCTCTCATCATCCCCTGATTTTCCGGGGGCTGAAGAGCGTGACCGGACGCGATGCCGTGCAACGCATCGTGATAAAGGCGATTCAAAACAATGTGGCTATATATGCCGCACACACCAATCTCGACTCCGCCCATGAGGGTGTGAGCCGAGAAATTGGACATATTTTGAATCTGACCAATATGTCGGTGCTCGACCCCAAACCGGGCGATGACTCCGTGGGAATAGGTATTATCGGCGACATGGCACCAACTCCAAAAATAGAGTTCCTGCGTCGTCTGAAAGATAAGTTCAATGTAAAGGCCCTTCGCTATTCCGCTCATAGTCCCAGACTCGTAATAAAGCGTCCTGCGGTATGCGGCGGAGCCGGAGCATTCCTCATAAAGAGAGCTATCGAGATGGGAGCTGACGCGATCGTCACCGGCGATGTGAAATATCATGATTTCACCTCATTCGGCGAGGAGATACTGATAGCCGATATCGGACATTATGAAAGCGAGCTTTGCACGCGCAAGATATTTTCTCGTATCATCCGCGATGCTTTCCCGGAAATGGTGATTTATTTCTCCGAAACAGAATCGTCTCCTATCGCCACCCTTTACTAAATAAGTAGTTGGCAAAAAAAAGAAATGTCATCCTAACAAATTTGGTAGAGGGTAGACTTGAATGATTTATTCATTCATCAATATTTACCAACTACTTACGAAAATAACAGATCATAATAAATCATGGCAGAGAAAAAACAAGAGAAGGAACGCAGCGTTGAGGAACGCCTGAAAGCCCTTTATGAGCTTCAGACCATCCTCTCCCAAATCGACCACATCAAGATTCTCCGTGGCGAACTTCCCAATGAGGTGAAAGACCGCGAAGATGAGATTGTAAGGTATCAGACACGTATCCAGAAACATAAGGATGAGATCGAAGACCTCAAGGCACTCGTGAGTGTCAAGACAGGCGAGATAGAAGACCGTCGTCAGAAAATCGCCA
This sequence comes from Bacteroides sp., assembly GCA_014801985.1. GTDB lineage: Bacteria > Bacteroidota > Bacteroidia > Bacteroidales > Muribaculaceae > Lepagella. The sequence goes on along the minus strand of JAAVDD010000021.1, from coordinate 38,091 downwards.
AATATGAGGAACAGATCAACAATGTCAGAAACAACCGCGAGTTTGCCTTCCTTGAGAAAGAGAAGGAGTTCGAGACTCTTGAAATCGAGCTTGCCGAGAAGCATATCCGCGAGGCTAAGGCCAAACAGGAGGCTAAGCTCCGCGAAATCGAGCACGACAAAGAGGAACTTTCCGACAATGAGCATATCCTTGAGCAGAAGAAGAAAGAGCTTGACGAGATTGTCAATGAAACCCGTCAGGAGGAGGAGTCTCTCCGCGCTCAAGCTAAGGCTCTTGAACCCCTTATCGACGACTATACTCTTGCAGCCTTCAAGCGTATACGCAAGAATGCGCGTAATGGTCTCGGAATCGTGACAGTGCAGCGTAAGGCTTGTGGCGGATGCTTCAACCGTATCCCGCCCCAGCGTCAGCTTGAAATCAAGATGCATAAGAAAGTTATCGTCTGCGAATATTGCGGTCGTATCATGATCGACGGTGCCCTTGCCGGTATCCCGGAGGCTCCGGTAGAGGCTCCGACTCCTAAGAGAGGTCGCAAGTCTTAATTAGAATTCTTTGAAAGACTCAATAAAATATTGGGAGGCTCCTCGCGGAGTCTCCCAATATTTTTATTAAGTAGCTGCTATTAATTTAAAGATGATGCATCTGATGTCATGGAATCTGCAAATAGCGATGAAGCTGCACGGAAAGTGTCCATCTCGGATCATCAAGAACCCTTTTCACCGTATGCAGTCTATTGGCCCTAAATTCCTCTTCATCCTCCACATAGCATGGCTGAAGATACATAAGTGTCTTTTCATCCACACAAGGAAGAGTGAAATATCTCTCAAGGTCCTGGCCCAAATCCACAACCTTAAGCTCATCAGCCCTATCTGCGACTATAAGGGCACGTCCGGCTCCTTCCATATCACATTTAGGAGAGACTGTCACCCAATCTATCGACTTAGGCACGCTTCTGGTACCATTGGTCTCTATTGCCACTTTCTTTCCTGTGGCACGCTTCAGAAGGCTAACAAAATCTTCATCTATCCATAATGTAGGTTCTCCACCTGTCAGTACAATCCAATCCGCGGAATATAGGTTTACCGCACGGATGATAGCCTCATCCTCCATGAATACACCATCCTCATGTTGGGTGTCGCAGAAACTACATTTCAGATTGCATCCTGAGAAGCGTACGAACACACTCGGATAGCCGGCATGATGTCCCTCCCCCTGAAGCGAATAGAATATCTCGCAAACTTTCTTCATTCCTTTCAGTCTTTCTCGTAGATTGCAATGTTACCCTCGCTCTCCTGTACCTCGCAACGCCAGCAATGTTCTATGCTATCGACAACCCAGCGGGCGATGTTCTCAGCCGTGGGGTTAAATGGAAGCACATCGTTGATCACCTTATGGTCGAGAAGATCCATCACGCGACGCTTTATTTCAGTGAAATCCACCACCATCCCGTCGGCATTAAGCTCAGCCGACTTACATTCTACCGTAATAATCCAATTATGGCCATGCAGCTGCGTGCATTTGCTTTCATAACTCAACTCCAGACGATGAGCCGCGCTTATCTCGATTCGTTTTTTTACGTAATACATCTTTTTCCTCCTATCTTTTTGTCCCCTTATTTCTCATATTCCGTAGGGTCCTCTATCCCGGCCTCGGCCAAAGCTTCACGACGCTCCACGCATGTACCGCAGACGCCACAATGCTTTGCGCCCCCTTTATAGCAGGAATAGGTTAGGGAATAGTCCACACCGAGCTCCTTCCCTATCCGCGCAATGTCGATCTTGGTGATATCAGTAAAGGGAGCTATTATGTCTACACCTTCGTAGGTTCCCTCTCTCATAGCCTGACTCATGGCATTGATGAAACCCGATCTGCAATCAGGATAGATGGCATGGTCACCTCCATGATTTGCTATCATGACATGGTGCAGGTCCCTACTCTCGGCAAGGCCACAGGCCACGGAAAGCATGATGCCATTACGGAAGGGCACCACGGTCGATTTCATATTCTCATCTGCATAATGTCCTTCGGGAATGGTGTCGGCTCCTGAGAGAAGTGAGCTTTTGAAATATTTACCCATAAATTCCAAAGGAATAACAAGATGTTCGATTCCAAGAAGCTCACATTGCTTGCGCGCACACTCTATCTCAAGGGCATTATGGTTTGAACCATAATCAAATGATACGGCCAATGCAATCCTACCCTTCTGCTGATGAAGAAGAGTGACGGAATCCATTCCTCCCGACAATACAATTACAGAATCTTTTTCCATTCTAATGAATTATTTCATTGTTGTCAATTCCGAAAACATCTCTCTCCTCCGATCATGCACCAATGCCTGATGGTCAGCATCGCCATAGTTGGCGAAAGGATAGATGCTGATACCTCCACGCGGCATGAATATTCCTTTCACTTCAAGATAGCGGGGATCCATCAGTTTTACAAGGTCCTTCATGATAATGTTGACACAATCTTCATGAAAATCCCCATGATTGCGGAAGCTGAAAAGATAGAGTTTGAGGCTCTTGCTCTCCACCATTCTCTCTCTCGGTATATAGCTGATGTAGAGATGTCCGAAATCGGGCTGACCGGTCTTGGGACACAAAGTGGTGAATTCCGGACAATTGAAAGTCACCACATATTCATTGTCGAGGTGTTTATTCTCAAAAGTCTCAAGGATACCGGGATTATAGTCGCTGCTATAGGTAGTCCCTTGATTCCCTAAGAGAGTCACTCCATCAAGTTCTTTTTCTGTTCTCATATCACAAAATTACAAAAATTCACCGACATATCAAAAGGTCACCCATCGACGGTTTTCTATTTTATATTTTGTTAAATCTTTTTATTCTTTCCCCTATCCGTTTGGTTTTATATCCATTAGAACATAATACACTTTTAACTATTGTTAAACCTTTATTTTCTCAGAACTTTTTATAAACAATTTCGGTTTAATAAATTGGAAAAGAAAGAAGATAGATTTTTGTTCATTAAGTTTTGGGTTAGTACTGTCCTGAGTATAATTATCAGGCACTAACAAAAAAAGTGACCGCTCGTGAGAGTGATCGCTTTTTTATTTTTATTATCCCCGGCTTCATTTTCCACGAAGAAGCGTCATCTCCTCATCGCAGGTTTTCACTATAGCCTCCATATCATCGCGAAGACGCTTGAAATACACCACACTCATCAAATAGATAGGCAAGCCTGCAGGGAAGAACCAACAGAGGCTTTTCTTTAGCCATTTACGCGACACGGGCCTATATATCCATAGACGCTTCACCACAGGATAGCGGTTCAAGCGGTCGACAACCTTAAGGTTGCGGCTGTCGTGAAGATATTCGACCACCCTGTCGGTCTGACCGCCAATGCGAAGTATATCACGCAAGGCAAACCCTTTTTCCCAATATTTGAAATAACCCTGTGGCCGTTTGTGGCGACGTAACCATACGGTTGCCTCCGCCGAGAGCACGGCAATCATTCCTCTTGCACGTTTCACATCCACTTCGTTGATAATAACCTCCTTTGCAGGAACGTGTCGGGTCTCCTTGATACCGAATATTTTCTTGAAAAAATGGACATATACATCTTTGTTGAACACTGAAGAGTCGTTCATTGCCTTGATGGTCACATAGATACCCAAAGGTAGAAGGATTGCAGTCGATAGCCACATTCCTATCCACACATTGATATGTCCGTCGCGAGCCATCTTATAGCCGGTGTTGTCTATGATATAGTAGACAAGGAAGAGCAACACGGAAATCACAAGCGGCGTGCCCAGACCACCCTTTCTGATGATTGCTCCCAGAGGGGCACCGATGAAGAAGAAAATCAAACACGCCACAGAAAGTGTGAATTTCTTTATCAACTCGATTTCATGACGACGTATATTCCTGTTCTCATCGCGCATCATCTGAGCGCGGAACTGGTTTTCACCTTTCCTGCTTTCATTGAAACTACGTGCCAGTCGTATCAGATCGCTTTGCTCAACGGGAGTCAACGCCCGGATGAGGGAATCCACATTGAGGGGAGATACCTTTACATCTTCCTCTTTCTTTTCTGTCTCCTTTTCCGGCTGAGAGGCTGGCAGACGGCTCTCCGCTCCCATATATGAGTTTTTACGCTGTCCGGAAAGAATGATGGGGAAAGCACTCTGATGAAGCTCTGCGGCATACCCGCGGCCGATTGAATCCACGCGCACGGTGAGGGAGTCAATGGTGGCCTGAAGTTCCTCCATGTTTTTACCCACGTATTGCTTTCTCATACCCCCTTCATCAAGACGATTGAAGTTGGCGTCAAAGGGAATCAGAACCTCCTTGTCAAAGAAAGTCTCTCGACGGAAAGGAACGTTGCGGTCGAGTGCTCGCTGCTCACGAAGATTCTCAAACTGTTCCCCTGTGAAAAGATGCAGATATAGGAATCGGGAGTCCTTGGTGAAGGCAAGACGCGCAGAATCGGCAAGAAGGATAGTGGAGTTATCTCCCCCTTTGCTGACGTCATAAATCATCACGTCGTAGAGCATTCCGGTGTCGCGGTTCTTCTCTTTTACATAAAGATTATATCCGGGTATCTGGTCGTAGAAAACACCTTCCGGAATCTCAACTTCCGGACTTTTCTGCTTCATTGAAAAGAGAAGGGTCCACATCTTCACCTGTGCTTTGGGCAACACATCATTCTGAAAGAAGAATGCACCCACAGATATGCAACTAATCAGGATAATAAGAGGTTTCATCACCTGTATAAGCGACACTCCGGAGGCTTTGATTGCAGTGAGCTCCGATTTCTCCCCTAAGTTTCCGAATGTCATGAGGCTAGCAAGCAGTATGGCAAGAGGAAGAGCCATCGGAACCATACTTACTGCTGCATAGAAGAAAAGCTCACCCAATACATCCATCGACAGCCCTTTCCCCACAAGGTCGTCTATATATTTCCATAGGAACTGCATCAGCACGATGAAGAGCACGATGAAAAACGTCATCGCGAACAGGGGAAGAAAACTCTTTAATACGAACCAATACAGCCGTTTTATTATGCGCATCTCTTTCTTATATCGTTTCAGCTTGCAAATTTAGTGATTTTTATGTTAATTCTGTCATTTCTTTATTTCATTTCTTATCCTTTTACAAAAGTTTTTGTTATCTTTGCATCATCTACCGATGGTCGTGCACACCACGGCCACGTTATGACCCAAAATTTGCGAAGCTTTGTTTCGCGACCTTTTAAAACCGTAAAAACACAATAAAATTATAAAGATAATGACACTTTTTGAAAGACTCACCAAGAAAGCTCAGGAACACCCCCAGAGACTGGTGCTCCCGGAATCGCTCGAACCGCGCACTCTCCAGGCAGCCGACCGTGTGATCGCTCAGAATATCGCCGAGGTTACTTTCATCGGCAACCGTGAAAAAATACTTGCAAAGGCTTTTGAACTCGGCCTTCCCAACATTGAGAAAGCAAATGTGCTTGAAAATGAGGATGTGACTGTAACAGAGCCTTATGCGGAACTTTTCTGCGAGCTTCGCAAAAGCAAGGGCATGACTCTTGATCAGGCCCGTGAAATCGTGCGAAATCCCTTATATCTTGGATGTCTCCTCATCAAGCGTGGTGATGCTGATGCAATGGTGGCCGGTGCTCTAAGCCCCACCTCTCATGTGCTCCGCGCTGCTTTCCAGGTGCTCAAGACAAAACCCGGAATATCGGTAGTGAGCGGTGCCTTCATCATGCTTCTTCCCGAAAGCTGTCCCTTCGGCGAAGATCACATGCTCGTATTTGCCGACTGCGCCGTGGTGCCCGATCCCTCCGCTCAGGAGCTTGCACAGATTGCTGTGGCAACTGCCAAGACCACAAAGGATATAGCAGGTCTCGACCCTGTTGTGGCTATGTGTTCTTTCTCCACCAAGGGAAGTGCATCTTCTCCCGACGTGGATAAGGTGATCGAAGCCACTAAGCTCGCCCATGAGATGGATCCCAACCTATGCATAGATGGTGAGCTCCAGAGTGACGCTGCAATCGTACCCGCAGTAGGAAGCATGAAAGCACCAGGTTCTCCCGTGGCCGGACATGCCAACACCCTTATATTTCCCTCTCTCGAAGTAGGTAACATCGCTTATAAGCTTGTGCAGCGTCTTGCAGGTGCAGGTGCCGTTGGTCCTATCCTTCAGGGTCTCGCAGCCCCCGTGAACGATCTTTCACGCGGCGCGACTGTTGATGATATCGTGAATACAATTATCGTTACCTGCAATCAGGCTATCGGAGATAAAAACCTCTAAGCAATTCTGAAAAATGAAGATATTGGTTCTCAACTGCGGAAGCAGCAGTGTGAAATATAAGCTCATCGACTCAACATCCAAGGAGGTGCTTGCCGAGGGCGGAGTGGAGAAAATCGGTCTTGAGGATTCTTTCCTCAAGTTCAAGCGTCCTGACGGGTCTAAGGAGACTATCACAGTTTCAATGCCCGACCATAAGGAGGCTATCAAACAAATCACCAAAGTTCTCACCGATCCCAAGGAGGGAGTGATCAAGAGTTTCGACGAAATCGAGGCCGTGGGACATCGCGTGGTGCATGGAATGGAGTATTTCAACAAATCCGTTCTCATCACTCCCGAAGTGGTTGAGCGTGTCAAGGAGTGCTATCCGGTGGCTCCTCTTCACAATCCGGCCAACATCACCGGTATCGAGGCTGTAACCGAACTTATGCCTGATACACCTCAGGTGGCTGTCTTCGACACTGCTTTCCATCAGACCATGCCGGCGAAGGCATTCATGTATGCTCTCCCCTATGAGGATTATGAAAAATATGGCGTGCGTCGCTATGGCTTCCATGGAACAAGTCATCGCTACGTATCTCACCGTGTGTGTGAATTCCTCGGCGTGCCATACGACAAGCAGCGCATTATCACCTGCCATATCGGTAATGGAGGTTCAGTGACTGCAATCAAGAACGGTGAATCAGTGGATACCTCAATGGGTCTTACTCCTACAGAGGGTCTGATGATGGGTACCCGTGTGGGTGATGTCGATCCGGGTGCGCTTGTCTACCTGATGGAGCGTCTTAACCTCGACGCCAAGGGTCTTCTGAATCTTATCAATAAAGAGAGCGGCGTGGCCGGCATCTCAGGAATCTCCAACGATATGCGCGACATTGAGAAAGCTATCGAGGAGGGCGACGAGCGCGCCAAGTTGGCTCTTGATATGTACGAATATCGTCTCCTTAAATATATCGGTGCCTACACTGCTGTACTCGGTGGCGTAGACATAATCGTGTTCACTGGCGGTGTGGGCGAGAACCAGCCTCAGACCCGTGAACGTATCTGCAAGCAGCTTGCCTATCTTGGAGTGACCTTCAATGAGGAGGCCAACAAATCAAGAGGTGAGGAAGTGGTGATCTCCGGTCCCGACTCCAAGGTGAAGGTTGTGGTTATACCTACCGACGAGGAGCTTATGATTGCGCAAGACACCGCAGCTATCGTAGCAAAATAATTTAACCTTAAATAATACCTATTCCGGCAACGGCTGAGGAATAAATTCGGAAGTCGAAGCCTTAACACATCTAAACCTTTACTACAGTGGTAAAACGACTTAAAATCAGAGACCTGACACTGCGCGACGGCCAGCAGTCACTTTTCGCAACCCGTATGAAACAGGAGAATGTCGACAAACTTCTCCCGCTTTACCGCGATGCAAAGTTCTATATCATGGAAGTCTGGGGCGGTGCAGTCCCTGATTCCGTGATGCGCTATCTTGGAGAAAGCCCCTGGAATCGTCTCCGTGAGTGCTCAAAAGCCATGAAGGGTATTTCTCTTCTTTCCGCTCTCTCGAGAGGACGCAATCTCTTTGGCTATGTCCCCTATCCCGACAGCGTGCTTGAAGGCTTCTACAAGAAAGCCATTGAGAATGGTCTGAACGTGATGCGTATCTTCGATGCCCTCAATGATATCAACAATATCAAAGGCTCGATCCGCATGATCAACGAACTTGGAGGAATAGCTGACACTGCTGTCTGCTACACAGTTGACCCCAAAGGCACTCCCGAAGAGGAGAAAATCTTCACTGATGAGTATTTCGTAGAGAAGGCTAAGGAGATGGAAGCTCTCGGCGCAAAGATGGTCACCCTAAAGGATATGGCCGGTCTGGTTAGCCCCTCTCGCATCTACACTCTCATGCCTAAGTTGAAGGAGGCCCTCAATGTTCCGGTGGATTTCCACACTCATTGTACTCCCGGCTATGGTCTTGCAGCCGTGCTGACCTCAATCATCCAGGGTGTAGATATTGTCGACACCAACATCTGGTGGTTCGGCGGCGGTTCTGCTGCTCCCTCAATTGAGCTTATCGACATATTCTGCCGTAAGCTCGGTGTGGAAGTTGATGTAGATATGGAGGCTGTTGCCAAGATTCGTCATGAACTCAAGGATGCCCGCAAGGCTCTTGCAGATTTCGACCTCAACAAGGATAAATGGCCCCGTGATTTCGATGAGGCTATGGCTGAGATGCCAAAGGATATCGAGGCTGAGTTCGATCGCGCCATTGAGGCTGCAAAAGCCAACAAAGAGGATGAGCTTCTTGATGCCTGCCATAAGATTGAGGCTTATTTCGGCCTTCCGAAGCCCAATGAGCTTGTGAAGAATGCAGAAGTACCCGGTGGAATGTATTCCAATATGGTTGCCAATCTTCGTGCTCTTGGTGCAGAGGATGTTCTGGAAGAGGCTATGGCTCTCATCCCGAAAGTGCGTCGCGACGCAGGTCTTGTACCTCTCGTAACTCCCACAAGCCAGATTGTAGGCTCTCAGGCAGTGAACCTCGCTATCGACCGTCGTGCCGGCAAGCCCGACTATACAAATAAGAACAATCAGTTCATCGCTCTTGTAAAGGGTGAATATGGCACAACTCCGGTTCCTGTTGATCCCGCTTTCCGCGAGAAAATCACAGGTAGTCCTGAGGAGAAGCCCTACGATGTGAATTCATATAAGACTCCGGCAAATCCGGAATTAGATAAATTCGGCGGTGTGAAGCTTGCACAGAATGAAGAGGAATTCCTCCTTCTTGAACTTCTTCCTGCTGTGGCTAAAACATTCCTCACAAATCTCCGCAAGAAAGAGTTCGAGGCTAAGCCTGTTGAGGCTGCTCCAAAGGCAACTGAGGCTGCAAAGGCTTCATCCGAGGCCGTGACAGGTGATGTTTTCTGCGCTCCTATGGGTGGAACAGTACTCGATATCCGCGTTAAAGCCGGTGACACCGTGAAACCGGGAGATGTGGTGCTCGTATATGAAGCCATGAAGATGGAGAACGACCTCGCATGCGACAAGGGCGGAGTCGTGAAACAGGTACTCGTCGGTGAGGGTGACGTTATGGGTACAGGACAGCCGCTCATCGAATTTGTAGGTGAAGGAGTAGCCCCTGCTCCGGCAGAGGAGGCTCCCGCTGTAGAAGGCAATGGAGAGGTGATGCTTGCTCCTATGGGTGGCACCGTGCTTGAAATCAAGGTTAACCCCGGCGATGAGGTGAAAGCAGGAGACACTCTCCTTGTCTACGAGGCAATGAAGATGGAAAACAATCTTCTCAGCGATCGCGCAGGACGCATTGCCAAGGTGCTTATCGCTGACGGCGACGTGATGGCAACCGACCAGCCTATCTTCGAGTTTGGAAATGCCGTTGCCGCTTCCAAGCCGGCGGCAAAACCGGCTCCGAAACCGGCAGCTCCGGCACCCAAGCCCGTTGCTCCGGTGGCTGATGCTCCCAAGAAGGATGCTTCTTGCGTTCATCCTGTGGATATCAACCGCTGCTACGCACCCGTTGAAGGAGGCACATGTGACCACGCCGTTCTTCCTCACGAAGAGATGGGTCATGAAGTCGCTCCGGGTATCCGTCTTGCCCCGGGAACAACACTTGAGATTAACGTAAACCCCGATGGAGGTATCAACATCCGTATCACTACCGGTAAATAAATCCCCCTTTTTTCTTCATAATGAAAAGCTTCCCACTATATAAAGTGGGAGGCTTTTTTATTCCCATAATTCCCTCTTGTCATTCATATAAGCGGTTTTATTTGCACGAAAGAAGATTATTGATTAATTTTACCATCATTTTATCAAAAGTCTAAAGAATATGACCGACTTACTCGCTTATATATCATGGAATGCCGACCCTATCCTCTTCTCTTTCGGCCCTCTCGCTATCCGTTGGTACGGACTGGCGTTTGCTGTCGGATTCACCATCGGCTATTCCATCGTGGCTCGTATGTTCAAGCATGAGGGGGCACCCGAAAACTGGCTTGGAATCCTCCTTGGATATATCGTGATCGCCACCATCGTCGGGGCACGCCTCGGACATGTCTTCTTTTATGAATGGGACTATTATTCACAGCATCCCATGGATATCCTCAAGATATGGGAAGGCGGTCTCGCAAGCCACGGCGGAACGATTGCAATAATCATCGCCCTTTTCCTCTTCTCTCGTTTTGTCAGCCATAAGCCGGCTTCCTGGGTTTTCGACAAGATTGTGATTCCCATAGCTCTTGTCGGTGGTCTTATCCGACTTGGAAACTTGATGAATAGCGAAATATATGGCGGTCCGACCACTCTCCCGTGGGGTTTCATCTTCGTGCGCAACGGCGAGACGATCCCTGCCCATCCCACTCAAATCTATGAGGCACTATGCTATTTCGCACTCTTCGGACTACTCATGTGGATGTATTGGAAAAAGAATGCAGAAGAGCGACCTTGGCTCATCACCGGAGTATTCTTCATCGGAATCTTCCTTCCGCGTTTCCTAATCGAGTATGTAAAGAATGTGCAAGTCGCTTCCGAATATGAAATGATTGCCAAGTATGGTATCAACATGGGGCAACTCCTGAGCATACCGTTCATCCTTATCGGTGTGGCTCTCGTGATATATGCCCTATCCCGACCACGTGTGAAATTCTCTTTCCCCAACAAATTCGCCGACCCGGCGCCGGAGAAGAAGAAAAAATAATAGTCTGATAAATACGATCCCTATTAATATAATCATGCAATATTACATAATCTCCAATGGCTCACAGCTCGGCCCCTATTCCAAGGAAGAGCTCTCTCTCCAGGGACTCACACCCGATTCAATCGTATGGCGAAGCGGTCTCTCCGAATGGGTGAAGGCATCCACCCTTCCCGAATTATCCGATATAATCTCTGAGTCAGCATTTAGTCTGCACACAGAGACCCCGGAGACAATGAAATCACCATATCCCGATTTCGCTGCCGGCCAACAGCCTCAACAACCACCCCAACCTCAGCAACCTGTTCAAAATCCATACGGACAACCTTATCCCCCGACCGCTCCCTACGGAATGCCTCAACAGCCATATAATTACCGCCAGCCATTCCCCGTGCCTCATACAAACTGGATGCCCTGGGCAATTATTGTGACTATCATTTCCGGTTGCACCACCTGTGTCGGCTTGATATTGGGTATAATTTCCATCGTTTATGCCTCCAAAGCTAATGCATTCTATGCAAATGGTCAGCAGGCTGAAGGTGATGCAGCCAACAGTACGGCGCGTACACTCACAATTGTAAATATCGTGCTTCTGGTGTTGGGAGTCATATTCTCAGTGGCTTATTTCTCCGTATTCTCCACGAGCCTTCTCTCCTATCTCTGATATGAGGTATTTCGCAATGATCGACGGCGAACGCCGCGGCCCTTTCACCCTTGAAGAACTTCACTCTGCAGGGGTGACACCTGATACATACGTCTGGTGCAAGGGGATGGAGGATTGGGAGAAAGCCGAAGATGTGGCGGATATCTGTCGTTTCTACCGTCAGCGTATCTTCAATCTAATGCATCCCTCCGCTACTCCGGAACCGGAACAAAATACAACCGATAATCCCGGGGAGGATGATGAAGACCCATATATGAATTTTCCGCTCCGGTTCCGTAATTACGCACGTCAAGCCGGTGCGGATCCGGAGATAAACGAACAGGAACCGGATTATAACCATCGGCCCACATCCCTCATCCCCCTCTCGGTGACTCTTCTTCTCCTATGCTGTCCGCTCACCGGTTTTGTGGCTCTATATTACGCAATCCGAAGTCGACAGGCGTGGAATGAGGCTCATAGAAGCACACAGGATCATAACAAGGAATTATATTCCGACTCCGAGCGTCAGGCCTTTTCCAGAAAAGCTCATGAATATGCCCGGCTCGCACGTATGTGGTGCGGAATCACCTTCTTCCTCGGTTTCTTCCTTGCAGCTCTCGTAAGCCGACAGATTATCTAATTTTTTCAGGAATCACTCTTGCATATATTCAAAAATATGTTTAACTTTGCAACGCAATGCGGTAATAGCTCAGTTGGTAGAGCATCAGCTTCCCAAGCTGAGGGTCGCGAGTTCGAGCCTCGTTTACCGCTCACTTAATATTTTGTCGCGGTTTATGCCGCGACTTTTTTATTTTTATACCGGAGCACACTAAGGAACTGACTTAACTCCTATATAGTTTGTTTCTCTGCGCAAGTCTTTGGTTCGCCCCCATCACATGAAGATAATTCAAAATAAGATCATACCTTTCGGCAAGAGATTCTATGCCATCAATCTCTTCGGCATCCTCTTTGCAAAAGGACCATGCCATGAGGAGACAATCAACCATGAACGCATACACACCGCCCAGATGCGCGAACTCCTATACATACCATTCTATCTACTCTATATCATTGAATGGTTATTTCGTCTCCTGCAACACCGAAATCTCTATCGAGCCTACCGCACCATATCCTTTGAGCGCGAGGCATATTCCCATGAATCCGATCTCTCCTACCTGTCACGTCGTCGTCGATTCGCCTCCTTTCGCAAATCTTAAAAATCCTACATTTGTTCCCAATACTTAAAGCTGCAAAAAGAGAGTCTGAATATCCTACGCTCGGAAAAAAGCTCTATGGCAAAGCAAACATTTCTTAATTTCTCCGACAAAATACCCACTCCCATTGTTATAATTAGTAAAATATTCTGTAACTTTGCATTAGCGTCGTAGCTTGCAGGCTCTCCGGTCGGCACAACGCGCGTTTCAGAAACTGTCTAAGAATTGTCTAAGAAAAAAGATATGTTAAAAGTCAAAGACTTACACGCAGAAATAAATGGTAAGGAGATTCTTAAAGGTATCAATCTCGAAGTGAAACCAGGTGAAGTCCATGCCATAATGGGACCTAACGGCTCCGGCAAATCAACACTCTCTATGGTGCTCGCCGGAAATCCGGCTTATACCCCCACCTCCGGTTCAGCTGAGTTTTATGGCAAAGACCTCCTGGCTATGGCTCCAGAGGTGAGGAGTCATGAAGGACTTTTCCTCGGTTTTCAGTATCCGGTGGAGATTCCAGGTGTGTCGATGGTAAACTTCATGCGCGCCGCGATAAATGCCAAGAGAGCTTATTTCAACCAACCCCCGATGAGCGCAACCGAATTTCTCAAAATGATGAGGGAGAAACGCGCAGTGGTGGAACTCGACAATAAGCTTGCTTCGCGTTCGGTCAACGAAGGTTTCTCCGGAGGCGAGAAGAAGAGAAATGAAATCTTCCAGATGGCTGTGCTTGAACCCAAGCTTTCCATCCTTGACGAGACTGATTCCGGCCTTGACATTGATGCCCTCCGCATTGTGGCCGAAGGTGTCAACAAACTAAAGACCGAGAAAAATGCCACTATCGTCATAACCCACTATCAGCGTCTTCTCGACTATATCAAGCCTGATTTTGTGCATATCCTTTATAAGGGAAGAATCGTGATGACCGGAGGCCCGGAACTGGCACTTGACCTTGAAGAAAGAGGTTACGACTGGATTAAAGAACAGGTGGACAAGGAGGGATAAGCTTATGAGTGCACTAAATCAATATCTCGATTTATACCGCAATCACGGCGATATAATTGATACCCACAGCGCGCCGGCCATTAATGTCCTGCGAGAGGCTGCTTACGATGCGCTCAAGGATAAGAAACTCCCAAAACCGGGAAGCGATAATTATGAAAATGCCGATCTTGAGACTATGCTCGCCCCTGATTATGGGCTGAACATCGCAAAGCTCGACATAGATGTTAATCCTGCCGCCACGTTTCATTGCGATGTGCCGAGACTTTCCCCACATCCATTCCTTGTGGTCAATGATACTTTCACGGCAGATGCAGAGTCTATGAAATCGGTGCCTGAAGGTGTGGAGATTGGCAGTCTCAGGGAATTTGCTCTGAAAGATCCTGAAACTTTCTCACGTTACTACGGAAAAGAGGCCGACCTTAACAATCCCATGACTGCTCTCGATACGCTGCTTGCTCAAGACGGATTCTATCTGAGAGTAAAGAAGGGCGTGAGGGTGGAGAAGCCCCTGCAGCTTGTAAACATCCTTCAGAATGGTATGCCCCTTATGGCAGTGCGCCGTATTCTGATAATAATTGAGGAGAACGCTGAAGCCAAACTCCTTGTCTGCGACCATACGCAGAATCCCGAACTTGAATTCCTCACCCTCGATACAGTGGAGATTTTCGTTGAACGCAATGCTGAATTCGATTTCTATAATCTGGAGGAATCATCGGTAAAGACCCAACGCATATCTACCCTCTATCTCCGCCAGGAGGCCGACAGCCGAGTGGTGATCGATGCCATGACTCTCTATAATGGCACCACCCGTAATGAATACTACTGTCGCTTCGCTGGAGAGAACGCCTCGCTGCGTCTGCTTGGAATGGGTATTGAGGATGAATGCCGAAAGGTGTCGACATATTCACGTATCGACCATGCCGTGCCACGTTGCCATTCCGACGAGCTTTTCAAGTTCTCCATCGATGAGGAGGCTAAAGGAGCTTTCACCGGCCGTATATATGTGGCAGAGGGTGCAGAAAAGACCGAGGCCTATCAAAGCAACCGAAACCTTGTCGGATCCGAGAACGCAAGGATGGAGAGCAAGCCTGAGCTGGAGATATACAATGACGATGTAAAATGTTCACACGGCTCTACAGTCGGCCAGCTCGATCCCCTTCAGCTATTCTATATGCGCACAAGAGGTCTTGATGAGGCTACAGCCCTTCTTCTCCTCAAACAGGCTTTCATGGCCGATATCATCGATGGCGTGAGAGTGGATGCCTTGCGCGACAGACTTCATCTCTTAGTGGAACGTCGTTTTGCCGGTGCTTCGTCGGCGTGCGCTTCCTGTGCAGGATGTAAAAATGAGTTGCAATGACCGATCTGAATATTAGTGAAATTAGAGACAAGTTTCCTATCCTCTCGCGGAAAGTGGGAGAAAAGGAGCTTGTCTATCTCGATAATACAGCCACCTCCCAAACACCACGAGAAGTGGTGGAGGAAATAGATTATCTTTACAAGAATACAAAGGCCAATGTTCATCGTGGCGTACATACCGTTTCTCAGGAAGCCACCGATCGGCAGGAACATACACGCCGACGGGTGCAAGGATGGATTAACGCCGGGAGCTTCGAGGAGATAATCTTCACGCGCGGCACAACGGAAGCTATCAATCTCGTGGCCTCCTCCTTTGGCGACCGCTTCAAGGATGGAGATGAGATAATACTCACCGTTATGGAGCATCATGCCAATATCGTGCCATGGCAGCTCCTGCAGAGACATAAAGATATAAAGATAAAGGTGGTGGATATAAACGACAATGGTGAGCTTGACCTTGAGCAGTACCGTTCATTCTTTAACGACCGCACGGTCTTTGCCTCCTTCACCCATATCAGCAATGTATTGGGAACAGTGAATCCCGTGAAGGAAATGACCGAGATTGCTCATTCCCATGGAGTGCCGGTTCTTATCGACGGTGCGCAGGCATCTCCTCACCTTATCCCCGATATGCAGGAATTGGGATGCGATTTCTATGTTTTTTCCTCCCATAAGATGTATGGGCCGACAGGAGTGGGTGTCCTTTACGGCCGCAAGGAACTTCTGGAATCCATGCCTCCCTATCAAGGAGGAGGGGAGATGATCAAACATGTTTCTTTTGATCATACCACCTTCGCCGACCTTCCTTTCAAATTCGAGGCAGGAACTCCCGATTTCATCGACATTGCCGCTTTTGCAAAGGCTTTTGATTTCATTGAGGAGATTGGAATGGATAATATCCGCAAGCATGAAGAGGAACTGCTTCATTACACCACCTCAAGACTGCTTGAAATTCCCGGAATAAAAATCTACGGCACTGCTCCGGAGAAAGCGGCTGTGATTTCCTTCAATTTCGGGGATGCCCATAATTATGATGTCGGCTTCCTTCTCGATAAACTGGGAATAGCAGTTCGTACAGGTCATCACTGTGCGCAACCACTAATGGAGCGCCTTGGTGTTCCCGGAACGGTACGCGCCTCCTTCGCAGTATATAATACATTTGAGGAAGCGGATAAACTAATAGATGGATTAAAAAAAATTGCTCCTATGCTGATGTAAGAAGCAATTCAAGAGAGTGTATATTATAAAATTGACAGATTGATAGAGGAAATTTATTTCTCCTCTATTTTCTTTTCTTCTTTTTGAGCTTCATATTTCAATACAGGAAGCGACCAATTGAAGAGAAGCACACAGAAGCGGAGACCAATCACGGTAAGGCCACAGGCCGCCTGTTGAAAGACAGTGGAACCACCCAACATAGCGATAATCCAATAGACCACTCCCCCGGCAATACAGGCTGTGGCATAAATATCCTTGCGGAAGAAAAGCGGTTCTTCATTTATAAGTATGTCACGAACCACACCACCGAAGGAGCCGGTGATTGTACCCATCACTATGGCTCCCCACATCGGATAGCCGGAAGCAAGTGTCTTCTGAATACCTATCACAACGAAGAGCGCAAGACCTATGGCATCGAAGATGAAGAGAAGTCGGTTATGGCTCACAAGCACTCGACGGAAAACAATGACGGTGAGTAGCGATATACCCGTTACTGCAAGATAGACGGGGGTCTGGAGCCAGAAAACAGGTAAATCAAGAAGCAGATCGCGTAGCGTACCGCCTCCAATAGCTGTGACAAGACCGATGGTATAGGCTCCGAAAAGGTCAAACCGCTTTACTGCCGCCAGACGGATACCACTGATGGCGAATGCAATAGTTCCTATAATCTCAATGATAAAGAGAAAGAGCGCGTCGATATTCATATCTCTTGGAAAGGCGTTTGGTAATTTGGTGTATTAAAATATAAAAAACGGTGCAAAAATAGTGAATTCATTTAAAACTCACAATTTTTGCACCGTTAATTATATTCCGGTTTCTTCTTTTATCGCCTAATGTCTGTACAAGACATAGGGTAAACCTCGTCCGTTAATCAAAGATTTCCTCTCATCTTGTCATCGACGGCTGTGAGGGCTGCCTTAGCTCCCTCTCCCATCGCTATTACAATCTGCTTGTAAGGGACATCAGTGACATCTCCGGCTGCATATACACCCTTCACTGATGTGCGACAGAAATTATCGGTTTCGATCTCCTTATGGGGATTCATTGCCACCTCCCCTTCAAATACTTGTGAATTCGGAGTCAGTCCGATCTGAACGAATACTCCCGAAACGGGATACTCCTTGGATTCACCTGTTGTACGATCCTTTGCCACAACAGCTGTTACATTTCTTCCGTCACCCTTCACCTCGGTAAGTGCTGTAGAAAGGTGAATGTCGACATTATCAAATGTAGCCAGCTTCTTTTGAAGCACTTCATCTGCTTTCAGTGTATCCATAAATTCAAAGAGGTCGACATGAGTGGCAAGTCCGGCGAGGTCTATCGCAGCTTCTACACCTGAATTACCGCCTCCGACTACTGCTACTCGTTTTCCACGATAGAACGGGCCATCACAGTGAGTACAGAACGCCACACCCTTACCTAAATAATCCTCCTCACCGGTAACACTGAGCTTTCGCCAAGAGGCACCGGTTGCAATCACCACCTGCGGAGCCTCAAAAGTCTCACCGCTATCGGCCACGAGTCTCTTCACCTCTCCTCGCAAGTCGGCAGTGACTATACGACGATTGTCGAATATACCGATTTCGTAGGCATCAAGATGCTTACGTATATCTGAGGCAAGAGCTGTGCCCGTGGTGAGTGGAACGGAAATAAGATTCTCTAT
This sequence comes from Bacteroides sp., assembly GCA_014801985.1. Classification (GTDB taxonomy): domain Bacteria; phylum Bacteroidota; class Bacteroidia; order Bacteroidales; family Muribaculaceae; genus Lepagella. The sequence goes on along the minus strand of JAAVDD010000021.1, from coordinate 20,036 downwards.
TTCGGATGTATCCTTCACCTGTCCTCCGATTCTTCCGGCAACGACTGCAACTTTCATTCCCTTTCTTGCCAAATATATTGCTGCCGCTGCACCAGCAGGACCACCTCCGGCAACCACTACATCAAAACCAAGCGGAGTGTTATCCTCCACTCCATTATCCATTGAAGTTCCAAAGGAGGTTTCGAGCTTACCAACTAATTCGCCGAGAGTGGCCTGTCCCACATTAAGGAGCAATCCGTTGGCATATACGGTAGGCACACCGTTGATATTGTAATCCTTCACCATCTGTTGTGCCACTCCTCCATCGATCACCTTGTTGCTGATACCGGGATTTAGAAGAGTGATAACGTTAAGAGCCTGCACTACATCGGGGCATATCGAACAGGTGAGGGATACAAAAGTCATAATCTCCACCGGACCGGTAATGGCTTTGATTCTCTTCTGGGTGGCTTCGTCAGGGAGATTCTTCCCTTGCCCTGCCGCATTAAGCACCGCCAGGATAAGCGATGAGAATTCATGTCCTCCAGGCACTCCGACAAACTGAATGCCTGTAGGGATACCGTCGCGCCAGATTGACAACACGGGAGCATTTGCCTCAGTCGGGAAATCCTCTACCTTCACTTGGAACATTGAGGATGAAGATGCAAAGTCTGTGGCAAATTCCTCCATATCCTTGCGTCGGGCATCTTCAGGGCTGCCTTGGACGAGGAGAAGAATTGACGTGTCGAGTGTCGAAAATATACTTTTTAACTGATCTAATATATCTTTATCGAGTTGAGCCATGATAATTTCTTTTGATAAAACTGAAAAATAAGGCCGCAAGACTCTCGCTCACGACCTTATTCCATTAATACTCATTCTTTAATGCAATTTCGCTATGTGCTTTTTTAAATCTTGCCAACGAGGTCGATAGAGGGCTTCAGAGTTGCAGCTCCCTCTTTCCATTTAGCAGGACAAACCTCACCGGGGTGAGAAGCCACAAATTGTGCTGCCTCCACCTTGCGGAGGAGTTCGTCGGCATTACGACCGATGCTGTTATCTTGAATCTCAACAAGCTTGATAAGACCTTCAGGGTCGGAAACGAAAGTGCCACGATAGGCAACACCCTCCTCTTCATCCATTACACCGAATGCACGGGCAAGCAGACCCTTGTTATCGGCAAGCATCGGATAGTTGATTTTTTTGATGCTGTCGGAGGCATCGTGCCAAGCCTTGTGCACGAACTGGGTGTCACAACTTACTGAGTACACCTCAACCCCCATTGATTTAAGTTTTTCGTATTTTTCTGCAAGATCCACAAGTTCAGTGGGGCATACGAAAGTGAAATCGGCAGGATAGAAGAAAAAGACTGCCCATTTACCGAGCACATCCTTATCGGTCACTGTCTTAAACTCGCCATTATGAAATGCCTGCACCTTAAACTCTGGGATACGTGTGTTTATTATAGTATTCATATTTATTAAAAATTTTTTATTAAGTTTTTAATCTCTTGTCACTGTGGAGAATCCCTCATCCCGGCGACTTCTTTAATCTTATACCAATCAAACGATTTCAACCATCGGAAGGTTTACCAGTAAGTACGTAAAAATTGTTAACGATATTAAAAGATAATTCTCTTCTTATCAATTGAATCGGCAAGACTCAATATCGCTCTGTTATTCTTAAGATTATTTTAAAATTTAACTCTAAATGTTTGTGAAAAAGCAAAATAAATTATAACTTTGCGCCACAGACCGTTTCCAGCAGAAGCCCCGGTCAGGGAATGTTGGGAGGGAATGTAAAGCGACATATAGAGATATGTCGTAAGTATCAGTTTTAAAAGCGTTTATCCGCGCTATTCATTGACTTTCCAGAATTCTCGCAAAATTCAATGTTCATGTCAAAGATTAAGCAACGGTAGATGCCCGTGGATGTGTAACACCTGCTCTGGCGCATTATCTCCCTGAGATTGCGCAAGGGTATGATTGCATATACTTGCGTGGGCTTCTGCGTTGCTGTCCGACATGAACAAGGCAATGCGAGAAGCCTCGGAAAGCAGGACAGTAACAGATAACAGGCTCCCACGCTTTTTAACATCTAACCTACTTTAACGATGCCATATAGAGGAGCCACTGGCACAGCTATACTAACAATATGCGAAAGTCTTTAATTTTCACGCTCCTGCTTGCTTGCGCCTCATCTATACAGGCGCGGGAAATCTCCCCGCAGCAAGCTCTCTCCGCCGCCAGGGACTTCCTTGGCTCCACCGGACCTCAGAAAACTGCTTCCGCCGTCTTGAAACAGACAAATGTCAATGATGCTTCTCAGGCATATTACGTATTCAATTCCAATGATAAGGAAGGATTCGTAATTATATCAGGAGATGATCGCGCACCCAAAGTGCTTGGATACTCAGATTCAGGCTCTATTGATCCAGCCAACCTACCTCCACAACTTAAGGCAATCCTTGACAGATTCTCTGAATCAATCAGTTCGATGCCCGATGTCAAGCATAAATCCTGGAATGCCGCTCAGATGCGTTCTGATGAAAAGAGTGTGCTTATTCCTACAGCAAACTGGGGACAAGGCTATCCCTATAATACAGATTGTCCGGTGATTGATGGCGAACCAACCCTCACCGGATGTGTGGCCACGGCAATGGCAATCGTAATGAAGCATCACAACTGGCCTAAAGATTACAATTGGAATGCAATGCCGATGAATACAGAGGACGATCCTCTCGATTTTGAAAATGAATCCCCTGAACTTGCCAGACTCATGCACGAAGCAGGTGAGGCCGTGTATATGGAATATAGTTCCTATGAAAGCGGTGCATACCTTGACTGGATTGGACACAGAATGCAGAACGTGTTCCATTATTCTCCTGAATGCCAGTATCTCGGATGGGAGAATTTCGAAACAGATAATTGGATCTCCATGCTAAAAGAGAATCTCGACAAGGGGAACCCTGTTATTTATGACGGTTTCGGTACCGGCGGCCACCATGCATTCATTCTTGACGGATATGAGGATGATCTCTATCATGTCAATTGGGGATGGGACGGTATGGCAAACGGCTACTATGCTCTCATGGATCTGACTCCATTCGAGGGAGAGAATTTCTCCGATCATCAAGGAATGGTTATTAATATTGAACCTGATCTTGAAATGGGTGACTATTCTGAATGCTTTGTCGATTACGGATATCTTTGGGCTTCCGGTGCAACACGCATGGCAGCTGAAATGAATGTAAGCGAAGAGAATATTGAAAAAGGGAAACCGTTCCATCTTTTCAATTCACTTATTACAGTTCCTGCCGGGTTCGAGGGTACTGTTGGAGTTGCAATAATTGATAAGAATAAAAATATAAAGGAAGTACTAAGGACTAATTACGTATCCTCCTATCAATCATGGTCCGATCAATATGCCCCCACAACCGTTGCACTACGCTATTATGACCTGATTCCGACCTGTGACATTGATTCGACTGATCGTCTGCAACTTGTCTCAAAAAATAATACGGATCAAGATTATAAGCTTATTCTTGGCACCATGGAGTGGACCTCTTCGCGCCCTGTAGTCGGCAATACCCCCCAGCGATGCACAATCACTTTCAATATTGGAGAAGGGATATATTGTATGTACTGTCGAGAAGGTGATGGAGGAGAATACAAAGAACTCCCTAATGGGGTGACACAGATAGATGGATATATCGGTGAATATTATTCTCTAAATTATAGCAAAGTAAATACCGATGATAAGGATCCGATACACATGTCTCTCCATGGAAACTTCTTCGGTGGTCATGAGGAAACTTGGACCGGACACGACCCCACAGGATATCCATTCGGAATATATGCGACTGAAAACAGTGCAGATATTTATCTTCTTCATTTGGAGGATCAGGCAATTCATCTCGACACACCAGGCACTCTAAAGGATAAGATTGATTCTGAAAAATTATTTACTCTGGGTGAACTCACAATATCCGGCAAAATGAACGCCACCGACTTCTGGTTCATACGCGACAATTGCCCGAACCTCACCGCGCTCAACATTAAGGATGTAACAATTGAGGAATATACCGGTGGCGACGGAGGTTGGGTGCCTGAGGAAATGACGCATCTTGCCAATACTATCCCTTATATGGCCATTCCGAGCATTAGCAATCTTGAAACCTTAATACTTCCGGAAAATCTGGAGGCTATAGATGCGTTTTCACTCCAAGGTCTAAAACTGACTTCAATCAGCATTCCTGCCGGTGTAAAAAGAATTGGACAGGATGCGTTCTTCGGAAACTCTAACCTTGAAGCAGTGGAAGCTCTCAACCCTGAGGGTATAGAGATAGAGAGAACTCCTTTTGATGATACGAAATGTCCGGCAAATGGTGTTCTGTTTGTGCCGGAAGGAGCATCGGCCATATACGCCGATGCCAATGTATGGAAAGATTTCAAAAAAATCATAGAGGGACCTCTTCCTGATCCCCTGAAATTCACCACTACTCTCGACAACGTTATATACGAATGCTATATTGACGAGGCTCGTATCACCGGGTGGGATGGTGAGCCGGTCGACCTGGTGATTCCTGAGTCATTTTCAAGCAATGGAGTGGTTTACACAGTAACTGAGATCGCCAACGATGCCTTCAATCAATGCCATACATTGGAGACAGTCATTATGCCTAATTCAATCAAAACCTTAGGATACAATGCCTTCTTCTGGTGTGAAAATCTTAAGAATGTGACACTCAGCGAAAATATAGAGGAAATCGAATATGGAACATTCCAAGGATGCATCAGCCTTGAAGAATTTACTATCGGTCCTAAAATTAAATACATTGGTTCGCAGGCATTATTCGGTACAGGAATAAAACATATATTCATTCCTAAGACTCTCCTTGTCAACTCTTCTTCCAGTGCCTTTGGCTCCAATCCCAATCTGGATGCATTTGTTGTTGAAGAGGGTAATCCATGCTTTACTTCTATCGACGGCTTACTTTACCGACAGACAGAAAGAGGTCTTTCCTTAGAGTCTGTTCCAGGTATGATATCCGGCAGTATTGAAATTCCGGGAGTATGTCACGATGTGATGGAATGGGCCTTCATAGGATCGAATGCATCTCAGATTATTTTCAACGAGGGTTTGGAAACTTTGGCAACCAGAAGTATCATGACTGGGGTGAATCTGGTCCATTTGTCTCTGCCTAAATCAGTGAATCTCCAAGAACAAGCAATCGCTCATTGTAACGGATTGGAAAGCATTACATTCCATGGCACTCCAGGCTCCTACGCAGCTGCTATTTTGGATTGTCCCAACCTAAAGCACATCTATGTGGAATCCGATGATGAAGAAATCGTGAATCTTAACGGTCTTTTCGAAGATGAATACGAAAATCTAAATCTATTCTCCTCAAAACTCGACAAAAATTTCGAGTATGATGGCAAACATACGATTTTCGTACCCGGCGCCTGTGCAGAACGTCATGAATCCGAAGTGGCTGATGTGGCAGAAATGTGGGAATATTCTGTTAGTCCTTCAAGGAATCTGATCTCTATCGTTCCCCGGATCGAAGGTCTCTCTATTGATAAAGTCACTATCAACGGTCGCGTTGTAAAACCCACATCAGAAAATAATTTCTTCTATCAAATAGAGGAAGATAGTCAAGCTATCGAAACACGGTCGGATAATGATATGACTGCGGGTAAAGAATTGGATGTGCAGGTGGAATATACTATCCACGACCGTCAGCACATGACCACTCACTATACACCGGAATTCAATGCAACGCTGCCTGATGATCTTCCCACCGGTATCGGAATGATTATGGATGGTTCCTTGGGAGAAATCGAAGTCTATGGACTTGACGGTATCTTCTTGTTCAAGGGTAATTCCCGATCAGCTTTAGAACAGCTGAAATCCGGAGTATATATGATACGTCGAGGTAATAATACAGAAAAAGTCTTGATAAACCGCTAATCTTACTGACTATTATTTTTAATAGAGGGAGGCCATGGTCTCCCTCTATTTATTATCACAGTTTCTATCCCTTTTTCAGTTAACCAAAGGAGTCGCCGGCAAGAAGGATATATGATTGAGTTTAACAACTTCAGGATATTGTTTTAGCCTGTTCGAGCTGTATTTTATGAGCGAGTTCATCGACGGATTCCGAACCAAGCAGAAAGGGAGAAATGAGCATTACTTCATGGACTATGTCGCCATCATCATGCGTGGCATATTTTAATAAACGGGAATCAGAGTTTACACATAGCCAGATGTTCAAAGCTATGGATAGAAAGAAAGCTCCACGGAAAACGCCAAAGAGGGCCCCAAGGATATTGTCAAGCATTCCGGTGTCGAGCATACGGAAGAAGAGACGGAGCACATAGGTGGCAAGATAAAAGGCTGTATAGGAAAGGATAAATATGAGAGTACAGGAGAGATTGCTGAGAATAAATTCCCCGTCTACACCTGTGGCCTCAGTGCGAAGAAAACCTCCGACCAATTCTTCTGCAGGGAAACGGAATATATAGGAACAGAGCACTCCGAAAGCAATACCGAAGCAGGAGGGAGCCTGATCGGTGAGCTTACGTCGGAATCCTCTGATGGTGCTTAAAGCGAGGGTGATGATTACAAGAAGATGAAAAAAGAGATCGGTCATTGATTAGGATTATACAATTCTTTCATCATTATGGAGCTATCCGGTCATCACAAGAAACACCGAATGTTAGATCTTATGCAATAATGCGACGGCAGATGCGGATATTCCCTCCATTCGACCGGTGAAACCAAGTCTTTCGGTAGTGGTTGCCTTAACGGAAATATTATCAACAGGGGTGTTGATAACCTCTGCAAGTGTCTGACGCATAGACGGAATATAAGGTTTCATCTTGGGACGCTCCGCACAGATGGTTATGTCGCAGTTACCTAATTCATATCCTTTATCCCTCATCAATTGGCAAACATTGGCAAGTAGTTTCTTACTATCTATGCCCTTGTAACGTGGGTCTGTATCAGGGAAGTGTGTTCCGATATCGCCTAATGCGAGGGCTCCGAGAATGGCATCGCATAGAGCATGAATTGCCACGTCGGCATCACTATGACCCAGTAATCCTAACTCAAAATCAAGACGAATGCCGCAGAGCCAAAGCTCGCGGCCTTCTACAAGACGATGAACGTCGTATCCTTGTCCTATTCTATACATAATTTCGCTTTATACGTCATCTTATGCACTTTGATATCATGCCAATGGATTTTCTCTTAGCTTTCCTATGCATACGGAATTATCTGCGACGCTTGCCGAGAAGGTCTGAGAGACCATCCATATCAAAGGTGAGGGTGAATCGGAGAGTCTGATCGAGCGGAGAGCTTTGTGCGGTTGCAAGCATATACGAAGCATCAAGCTGAACTACATTCAACGAGAAACCCGCACCGAATGCAAAGTAGGATCGACCACCTTTAGAAGGATGCTCATAGTTGTAACCCAGACGTGCGAAGAACTGTTGGTTGTAGGCATACTCAGCACCGACAGCAACGTTAATCTCCTTAAGCTCCTCCCCTGCTCCGCCGGGAGCATCAGAGAATGATTTGAATATACCTGTGATGGGCGACATCGCTTCCCATTTGTCGAGGGCTTCCTGATATTCTGCCTGTCCTTCAGCGGTGGCCATATCATAGTCCTTTGCACGAGGTTTGGTTGGCACAAGGAGCTTATTTAAGTCAAGACCGAAAGAGAGGGTGTTGTAATCGGCAAGGGGGAACATGAAATTGGCTCCCAGACGCAGGTTAGTGGGAAGGAAGGCGTTGTTTGCTCCATGATCATAGCTCACCTTCGTACCAATATTTGATATGTCGAAACCCCAGGAGAACTGGCATTCGTTGCGACCCACCATAGGATAGGTGACATAATATCCGGAGAGGTCAACTGAAAAGGCCGAGGCTGCTGTGTTGCTCTCACCGGTGTATGTATTATTATAGGAGAGATCTGAAAGGATATAGCGAAGCACTACACCCATTGAGAATTTCTCAGAGAGTTTACGCGAATACCCAAGGTCGATGGCAAACTCGTATGGGTTGATAGTCATGGCTGCTGTACCTCCATCATCGTAACCTCCAGTGGTCACCTCACCGAGCGAGAAATAACGGAGCGAGGCACTGAGAGCCTGATTGTCTCCGCTGCCGAGTTTCCAATATCCGGCAAGATTGGCAAGGAAAATATCATTTACAATCTTACGAAGCCAGGGAGTATAGGATAGCGACAATCCTCCGGTGGAATATCCGAATGCATACTTCGAGGGATTCCAGAACTGACTATTCATATCCGGGTCGGTAGCAGCTCCAAGGTTACCCATGGAGCTACCGCGTGCATCCGGAGCAATAGAAAGGGTTGTCACACCGGTATTGACCGGATTGAACTCATTGTCCTTGATTTCATTATCAGCAAAAGCCGGGAAGGCAAAGAGGAGAGCTAATATGAAGGATAGAGGTATAAAAAGGTTACGTTTCATCATAATCAAGAGCCGACCGATTCTAATATTGCGTATGCGGCCGCATATAATGATAACTTAAAAAGCGGCTAAATATTGCGTTGGTCTATTCGATTACGGCAAAGGGGACCTTTGCTGAGAATTTATCTCTTACAGCAGTATCTTCCGAGACAATTACCGCATTATATAGACCCGGCACTACTCTCGCTCCCGAAGAGGCAACACAATCCCAAAGGAATTCATCTCCACTGAAAGACTTCCTTAATATCTCGGATCCGTTGGAATCAGTAATAACAATTCTCCATAGACCCTCCTTTGCATTTTCCAGAGAGAAGAGAATTTCATCCTTTACAGCCTTACGGTCGACACTAAGGGAGAGCGTGGGCGCAGGAGCAACAATATCGAAATCAAGAACCTCCTCCGACTTATTGCCTGCCTGATCAGCCACTACCGCAAGAAGAGAATGAGAACCCTCGGATAGTCGGTCGGCATTCACTGCCAATTCAATGCTACGCCAATCCTCTGAAGCAGATGTCAAGGAGGTCTCCATTCGACATCCATCTATTTCAACACCTATACCACCAGGATTTAGTCCCATGTTATCGGAAAGAGAGATGACCACCTTTGATGCCGAAGGATTATATGAAAGCGAAATTGTCGGGGCAGTTTGATCCAGATTCCCTGAAGCGGAAGATTCCCCTATTTCCACCTCCACACATCCTGAGGCACCAAGTTTTCGGGAAGGATCATATGCTGCCAAGAGAATCTGAACCTTCTCTCCCCTATTGATAGCGATATCTTCAGGGATAAGAATATCCATATCATACTGTCCATTCTTCACCAATCCATTGAACTCAGCCAGGCGTGCGCCCTTCTCTACATACCATAATTCCTTTCCGTCGGCTTTCGAATTGGAAAGATAATCATTAGAGCAGACATTTTTATCGGATGCCAGGACTTTGGCCACAATCTTTCCATTAAAATCTGGATCAAGCGGAAGGGAATATGAGCCGATGGGGAGAGTGTCACGAAGATGGATTGTATCTGCCGACCAGACTGTTCCCTTCAGTTTCATGATTTCCCCGTATGCCGCCTTCGCGGGAAGTGAGGAGGATATACGGCGCAGAGGAACCGGAATCACAAGAGCCGGATCACCGATGTAATTATATGTTAATGAATTCGAATAATTACTGAGGGTCTTGGCACGCGAATAAACCTCCCCTATTGTCGGTGATTCCTCACGATATTTTGTACGAGCAACTCCCGGCTGCTCACTATCGTAGACCTTTTCAGAAGAAGCGAATAGAGCTGTAGAGAATAGTTTTGCCAATTCGAAATTCTGCCCTGACCATGATGTGCGGATTGCCATCATACATCCAAGCATACCATATTCCGAATCTGTCACAACAGCCTCACCGAAACCTTTGCGGAGATGGTCGGTATCGGAAAGGTCGCAACCCATGATAAGCATAAAACCTGACTTCTCATTTTTTAAGTCCTTAAGATCACCCATACGGAAGAAATCGTAGGCACTGTTAGGGCCGCGATAGTCGCCATGTCCAAAATAGGAAGTAAGCAATTTCCCTCTATGAAGGTTATCCATTAGTATCTTCTTCCCTCCTTTCTCACCGAAAGCATCGAGAGGGAGTGAGAAATTAATCTGACGGTCGGGGGTATATGTGTCCCAATGTTCCTGAATCAGAACGCCTTGAGTATCATGGGTGTGATTATCACCCACTCCTCCTATAGAAAGAAATTCATTAAGATAATCAGCCTTGTCATTATCCGACATATATCGCTCCACTTTGCGGAGATATTTATCAGCCTCATCTTTTGAATAGAAGGGCAAAAGACCGACACCGACCTGCAATACATTATTCTGTAGGGATGTGTATAGATTATCATCAGTGAGACCATAGAAATCCATTACCATGGATGCATCTGTCTCTGTCGAGACCTTCAAATCCTGGAAGGCAATCAGGTATTGGTCGGAATCCTCGCGTGAAGCCACTGAACGGAAATCGCCAACCATACGCCCCACCAAAAGAAGATTCTTTAACTTACCGCCTGATGCCTCGTATGTCATTTTGGTCATGGCCCGATATGCCATCGGGTCGGGAATACCTCCTGAGAATTCATTGTAAAGATCTGAGGTCACTGCCACAGTGACCTCCATTCCGTCATAGCGACGATGAAGTTCGGCTAACCTCTGAGCGAAATCCTCATATTCAGGGACAGTGATGATCAGAAAATCAGCACCTTTCGCAGCTAATGCATGCATATCGGAATTAACCACCTTCTCCCATGAAGACACCTTCAGCTGCTCACGGTCGAGATTACAGAAAATGAAATCATGCACCGGATTAGATGTAGTGAAAAAGAATGACGTTTCCTCACCTGACGTCTCTTTAGGAAGCAGACGTATGCCGATAGGGTCTGAGACATCAAACACCTCTACATTCTGCTCCGATGGTAGAGAGAATTTTCCGGCACGCGCTGTCTTGCGGATAATAGAGAAGCGTTCTTGAGCGAATGGAGACAAAGAGAAATCAGGAGAGTGCTTCCCGTAGGTCATCAACCAATAGTCAAGATTCAGGAAATCGCCGGAAGGATTGTCGATACGCACATATACCTCCGCATTATTGGAAGGAAGGGAAAGTGTAGCCACAGGACTCGCCATGGGAAGAAAATCCGGATTTACATTCGTGCCGACTGCCGGCGAGGGATGAACCACATTGAAGGCACGATTTCCTCCGGTGGCTTCCGTAACACCATAACGCATCGTGCCCGTACTTTTGTCGGCCACATATACCTTACATTCAAGATATGCCTTGGAATTGGTATCGATAAGAGGAAGATGATAACTCTCTTTCACTTCCAAACCGGTCTTGAGATCCTCTCCCCAGAAAAGCTGTCCCGTGCGCTTGCTATTCTGATATAAGTCATTTTCACGATAAATGTAATCGTAACCGAGAGTGAAGGATGTGATCTTCTGAGGCGATTTCGCATCAGGAGAAATCATAAGAGACTCCGGGGAATCAGAAAGGAAATAGGCCCCCTTGTCGGAATATATGTTGCGACTCTTCTTCTCAAAAAGAGCTGATGTGGAATTCAGGGCAATCTCCTCTGTTCCGGAACCATAAAAATAGAGCTTGGAATTATTATGCCATGTTCCCACAGGATTAAGATCATCAGTCACGAGCGAAGAGGTCCCATCGTTAAATGAAATCGGCATAACTGTGCCTCCCTTTCCGAATACACCGACCTTAGAGGGATCGGCAAATCCCATATTCTGCAATTCTTCATAAGAAATCTCATATATGCCGCTTTGGTCAATGTAAATCTTGACCCAAGTCCCGGAGGAAAGGGCTGATGATTCTTTAAATATATGGTTTCCGGCACTCATAGGAAGTGACCAGAGCAGAACCATCATAATTGCTATAATTCGGGAAAGAGAAAGATGAGTTCTATAAGTGAAAGCGTTCGTAAACATGACGGAAAAGCTGTTTTTTATTTAATTGCTGTTTTCAGAAGCACCTCATCCCCGGAGCAGACATTAAGGAAGGTGTCGGGATGAAGAGTAAGAGATTTGCACTGCAGTGGAACAAGAATGAGGTCACCCATTTTCAGAGCATTATTGCGACTCACCTCCTGAATCGCCATGCCTATCTCCTTTTCGGAAGGGAGGGCGGCACACTCTTCGGGAAGATGTGAAAATGCTATTCTAAAATTCCCTCTCTCACACAAATCAGCATAATCGCGGAAGTCGCCTACTATCACAGAGCGGTCGAAACAAGCAGCACCTGTCCAGGGGAGTCCACGCGAACCTAATTCATTCACCAATTCAGAAGGAAAAGTCACCATCACCGGTGCCACTTGAGAATAATATCTTGAAGCGAAACGTTCGGCTATGGATTTTCCAAGCCGAGAAATCTTCACTCCCAAGTAAAAGATAGCGCGGAATGAGGAATCAAACTCTGGTAGAAATACAGGATTACCAGAACGGACCATCACCGAATCGGGATATGCCAGAGTCGGTATAAACGGGATTTTTCCCGCTTCCTCATATTTGGATTCCAATAGAGCTATAATCTTCATAATTCGATTTGTCTGATACTATTGTGCCCCACTATTTGTCGAGCGAATTTAGACGATTAAAAATAAGCGCGAGGTGTGCATAGATTGAGGTATTGGCCATCACTATCCCCTCCGCCACCTTAACACGATAGGGTGTGAAATTCCATATAGCCTTCACACCGGCCCCGATAGCTATATCGGCTGCTTCCTGAGCCATTTCAGATGGGACAGCCAGAATGCCGATTGAGGCGGGGGTTTCTGCCATTATCTCATAGATATTGTCGATATGATATATCGGCACGCCAAGATCTCTCCTCGACACCACTTCAGCATCGACATCGAAACCGGCAACAATTTCAAGACCATATTTCGACAAACCGGAATCTCTTATAAGAGCCTTTCCAAGACTACCGCATCCTATCATATAGGCTTTATGCGACTGAGTGAATCCAAGGAAATCAGCAAGCGATTCGGCAAGGGCCGCCACCTCGTATCCGATACGTGTCTTGCCCCGGATATTGAGGAAAGACAAATCCTTTGCAATTTGAGAGGCATCGACGCTCAGAGCGCGTGAAATCTGAGTGGAGGAGACAAATTCTATATGGTTTTTCTGCAGCGTCTCCACGTATGCAAGATACCAAGGGAGACGCCGCAAGGTCGGTTCGGGAAGGAATATATCGTTGATCTGATTCATCGTGCTTTATAGAGAAATGAAGAAGTCATCACTGTGCGGTGACCGCGAGTTTCCGACTTTTGGAGGAGTATGTCCCTTCGGGAGTCTTAACTGTGGCGCGATAGAGATAAATTCCTCGCGGTACCCTCACTCCGCTTGAATCGCGGAGATCCCATGAAGCTGAGAGAGAACTCTGCATATCGGTTGTGACATTCGAGTGAGACTGCCATATCGGGCGACCCAAGAGGTCGAATACTTCAATCAGACAGTCGACTTTACTGTTGGGGCGGTCAATAGTGACATTGAATACAACGCTTGTCGAAGCAGGGTTGACATTGGTGGAGAGGTCGGAAATCACCGGATCAAGTGCCGCACCGACATTGAATTCGATTGTGCGTGAAGCCGAATTGTTGGCATTGTCCCAGACGTTGAATGTCAGCGTATGCTTTCCGGGTTCTATATCTTCAAGTGGATAGCATACGGTTCCGGCCCCTTCCCTCTCCGAATCAGGAGTGAAGAAGAGATTCACATCTGAATATATTTTCTTTCCATCAAGGCAGAGATTCATCTTATGTCCGATACCGGCATCAGAGATATTTATACCCGATTCGTCAAAAAGAGTGGCAAAGAAGATCGGATTACCATTCACCACCGCACCATCCGTAAATGAGGGGGAGTTGAGATAAAGCGATTCAATCTCCGGAGCCTTTTCATCCGGCTCGCTCTCGTCATCATATCCGTAGACATAAAGATTCTCTGTCATGCCATGTGCTTCCTCACCTGTCGTGGTATTATAGGCGTAGGCAGTAATTAGGGCCGGAGCATAGTTATTGTCGATTTCGGCAGGAATCACAATATTGGCCTCCCAACGCCCCTTATCGACACGCACCGAAGTTGTGGCAAGGCGTGTCTTGCGTTCATTATAGGCACGGTCGAGACCTTTACCGAGATTCTTTGTCTCCACCACCTTCTCCGCATCGAAAAGGATAAGTTCGAGCAGACCTGAGAAATCTTCATCGGGATTACCTTCCGAATCAAGCACACCTCCTTGCAGACGTATTTTTCCAAGAGCGGGAAGTTCTGGAAGCTCAACTTCGGGAGAGGTGATGTCCACACCATTAATCGACTCGATCTCCACGATATTTATTGGGAGAGGAAAAGTAAGAGCCGGGTCTCCGATGAGACAATAACGGAGTTTGTTGCTGTCGACAAGATCGTTCATTCCACCTACGTAATAATCACCGAAACGTCCTCTCTCACCTTTTTCATTCTTCTTGAGGAGATAGGGGGTCATTGCGCGATTGAGTTGGAAATTCTGAGTAATGTATACGGTTCGGCTTGGCATCACCATTGCAATGACACCGGCTGTAGGATTAAGCACCATCATTTCTGCACCGCTCACAGAATATCCATCCCAATGGGCGAAGTCGCAAGTACCGCCAAACATGAAACCGAGATTTCTATTGTTGAGACTCTTTATGTCATCGAGGGTGAGTATCTTTTCATGCGACCAGCTTGTGGTGTTGGCATGACCGAGATAATTAGTGAACACCACTCCTTCATTGAAATTACTTAGCATCCGACTTTGAGCCGTAGGGTAGCGCAGACCGACACTTGTAGATTCGAGCTTGTGGGCATCGAGATATATACGGTCATAAATATATCTCCTCCCCTCCTCCGTCTGGCGCAGAATATCGTAGATTGTCTGCGACTGGTCGAAGAAAGTGGATAGGCGCGTTGCAGGGGTGTCCGACATAGAGGCATCATCAATATCGTCGGCCACAATCATCATCTTGTTTCGCCATGCACCATAGTTGGGATTCAGAACATAATTCTCAATCTTAGCCGCCATGTCGTTGGCCTCCTGAGTGGTGGTTACAGGAATACGTCCTACAGCCACACGCTGCTTTGCTCCCGACATACTGAACCCGACAGCGCAATCGTCGAGCATAGCAATGTAACAATCGGTGGAATAGGATCCTGCATCGGTGAAACTGGTGGCATCTTCCCAGATAGGCATGGGGCGATATCCGAGTGCTTTGGCTTCAGCAGTGACAAGACGGTTGTCGAAGTGAGGACGCCCAAGCAATAGACAATAGCGCAGCGTACGCTCGCCACCGCGGTCGTACCACATCTTCATTATCTTCCGGAATGCTGTCACATCAGCCGATCCTCCCGAAAATTCATTATATATATCCTCCGGACGAAGCACATGAACTGTCATGCCATCGTGATTGCGATGAAGATCGGCGATACGCTCAGCGGCATCCATATATTCATCGAAGGTTATGATCAGCATATCGGGCGTCTCCATGCCATGTATATTCTGATTTGTCACCGGCTGCCATTGAGGAGCTGACGCCACAACTCCGGTAGGATTGAACGCAACATATTCATGATACCCGGAAGAGAGAGCTATAGAGGCTTTCGATCCGGATAGAGAAAACTCCATTTCCTTTGGACGAGTCGGGTCGGTCACATCCCATATACGAGTATCGGCGGAACACCCTTCAATTTCGGCAGCCTCCGCATCTGAATCCGAGGTATAAAAATAGAGCGTTCCCTTTTCGAGACTTAAAGTACGAGGATAAAAGACCTCAATATAATCAAGACGCGCAAACCCGACAGTTCCTGCCGGGGAATATGTGAGTTCAAGATTTAAAGCCGAACCGGGTAGCTTGAACTTCTTAACCGATGTAGTGACCTTTGTAAATTCCGTCGCAACAGTGCTTTCCTTAATGCGGTCGTCGGTAGTAGAAGGAAGCCGCGTGCCATTGACTGAGACCAGAAATGATGTCGCTGAGGATGATTTGGCGGCAAACCGTATCTTCACAGTTGCGGAGTCGCCGGCAAGTCCATTCAGAGTGAAGGGGAAAGTGCGCGTGCGTGTAGTTCGGAAATCCTCTCCAAATATAGTGCGTCCCGATTCAGCGGGCCCCGCAAGTTCAGATTCATGCAGAAGTCTTTCTGTGAAAGTGCTAATTTTCGATGCTGAGGCTGAAGGTGCCCCGGCTTTCTCCATCTGCAACGGAGTTTTAACTTCGCGGTCAGACAGGAAATAATAGCTCTTTGTGTCGTATGGATTTAAAGTATGAGTATAAGGGACATCCTTCCCTTCTTCCCAAGAAGTCACATCCGTAGCAAAGAAAATGATTCCTTTATCCGTTTTCACGGAAGGGAGAAGGGAGAGATCGTCGGTCATAGTATCATAAAGGGCTTCCGGAAGCATTCTTCCACCCGAACCATATACATTAACTTTAGACAAATCGGAAAAACCCATTGCACGCAATGAAGCCGCCGGGATGAGATTCATTCCGGTTCCACTAACTTCTATCTTGATCCATCGCCCTTCGGCAAGCACCGAATTTTCTGCAAAGAACCCTGCGGGGAGCGAGTAAGCAGGGATAGAGAAGCAAAACGCCGCGACAATCGTCAGAAGCGGCAAAAGATAAAATCGTTTTATATTTTTCACGCGAATTTCATTTAAAGGAGCTCTGCGAGCATTATTCCGCAAGAGCGTGGGATTTCCATAGTTATAAACGTTTAAGAGGGGGCTGATATTGTGTGTTTATTCAGGCTGGAAAGTGGATAGATATTCCTCCCAATCTTTTCTGGAGCCGACGAATACATTCATGTCTACTTCAGAAGGAATTCCCTTCACCTTGGCATGATGATTGAACTGCCAGAAAGTCCAGTCAGCATCAAAAGGAGTGGAGGAGAAATGACATATCCATAAAGGCATTCCGGTATATGTGTTCAGAAGAAAATCCTCATAACCTGTGCGGTTGGTATAGAACATCACCCTATGTCCGCGTAGATTGAGATATTCCACCATATCAGCGAGCCTCATCATTATTGAGTCATGGGGCACATTTTTTGCATTTCCATATTCCTCTACATCGATCACCACCCCAAGCTCAAGTGGACGGTCACCGACTGCATTCATGAAATTCTGACCTTGGCTGATACCATCTTTGTCGAATCTGAAGAAATGATATGCACCGCGTTTGAGCCCTGCATGGCCGGCTTTCTCATAATTGATATGAAAATTCTCATCGCGCAGCTGTTCCCCTTCGCTTGCCTTGATGAAAATAAACTCTATTCCATCCTCGGCAGCCGCGTCGAGATTCATCATTCCGTTATGTCGCGACACATCTATTCCGCGTATGGGATAGCGCTCGAAGTCGACGTATGGAGGAGTTGTGATAAAAGAATAATATGCCCACGCCGATGCACACACCAGCATGCACGACACCACCAAAAAAAGGATGACGGCAGGGATATCTTTCTTTTTTTCGTTCCAGACTTCTCGCAGGCTCATGAGTTGGTTTTTATATGCAAATTAAGTGAAAAATAATTGGATTGCCAATGAAAATACCTTAAAAAAACAAAAAAGCGCAGAATCGAAGTGATTCCGCACTTTTTTGATTCATACTGTCAAGTCCTAAAATAGTGTTACAATATGTAAGTAACGCTATTTTAGGACTTGACAAATTTTTGCACCGTTTTTAATTCCATACTTTTACAATATCCATCTCCCCATTAAAAGATAAGGCCGCGAGTCAAGCTCGCGACCTTACCGGGTTAATACTCATTCTTTACTATGCCATTATACTATGTGATGTTTTCGATAATTGTATCAGTAAAACGTGTCTCTGAGACCATTGGTTGAATGCATTCAGAATCTTTAACTAATTTTGAAGTTTATAAGTAACCATCCGAAAAAGACCGCCTAAGTTATCAACAAAAAAATCTTGCGATGTTTATTCGCAAGATTTTTTGTAATAGTACGGAGTCATCTGTTTGATTTGCTCCGGAGTCATATCGTCGCGCAGATTACCCAACACGTGTATGAGCCAATCAAGCGGATTTATGCCTACGATGTCACAACTTTCAATAAGCGAGTAGAAAATGGCGTTGTCAACCGCCCCGCTATCGTTTTTACTGAACAGATAGTTCTTTCTGCCCATCACCGTAGGGCGTTGCGTGCGCTCAACAGGATTGTTGTCTATGTTGTAGCGACCGTCAAGCGCATAGCGCCGCAATCTCGGCCATAACTTATAGGCGTAGTCAATGGCCCTGCCCATGGGATCTGCGGGAGTACATTGGGTATGCACCTGTTCCATCCATTTTTCCATGGCGTCCATTATGGGTATGGCTTTGGATTGTCGCTCACGGGCTATCTCTTCAATGCTCATCTTCCTTGCCTTGATGTTGGCTTCAAGGGTATACAGCAATTCTATCCATTTGACTGCCTGTGCTGATAGACGGGGATGGGATTTTTGGGCATCGGTAAATTTACGGCGCACGTGTGCCATGCAGCCCAACAGGGTCACATTCTCCTGAAGTTCGAAGTAATCGTACACTCCGTATCCGTCCGTCTGTATTGCTCCTTTAAAATTCCGCAACTCGGCCCGTGGAACGGTGCCGGCCCGGGATCCGTTCATGTAAAGGAAGTACAGTCCATGACCCTGCGGCCGGCTATCAAGGAACTGCCATGCGTATCCCTTGCGGCTGTTCCCCGGTTTGTCTGCTATCCGCCATGGGACTTCATCGGCCTGAAGATAGTCACTCTGTAGAATGTCGGCCCTGAGTGCCTCATATACCGGTTCGACTCTGGATGCCGCGGCATGAACCCAGTCATTGACAGTCGATGTGGGCAACTTCACTCCCAGATCGGCATATTGCTTTACCTGACGGTATTCGGGGAGGTGATAACGATATTTATCTATGATGATCTGCGCCAGCATATCCGCTCCCACATGGTTGCCTCCAATGACAGCCTCCGGAACTTTTGCCTGATATATCCTCGGATTGGGCATATCCTTGTCGGCCTTGGCGCGCAATATGGGACGCTCGATGACCTCGACCCATACCTTGGCCGGTTCACGGTGTAGGATTCTCGTGATATCCTTGCCGATGATATCACATTCCTGTACATCTATCCCCTCAGGCATGAGGGTGGTGAGGCGCTCCTCCAAGCCATGATAATGGTATCTTGCAGGCCGGGAACTGCTTTTACGGTTCTTTTCCCTTCGACGACACCCCTCTTTTTCTATCTCTTTCGCCATCTGCTCAATCTGCAACGCTTTCTCATCCATCGCCTCATTGAACAACTCGTCAAACAGCCCCGGCTGACTGGAGGGCACTTGGGACATCAGACGATCCGACTTAGCTCCGTAGAGCATGCGCTCCAGATAGGCGATACGACTTCTCAGCGAAACTTCATTTGCTTTCAGGGCATTGGACTCTGCTTTCAGGGCATTGGACTCTGCCTTCAGAGCATTGGACTCTGCCTTCAGAGCATTGGACTCTGCCTTCAGGGCATTGGACTCTGCCTTCAGAGCAGCGTTTTCTACAAGAAGTTCTTCATATGTCGGAGTCTTATTCATACCTTAAAGATACGAATAATCACCGAGATAACCAAATTTTCGGACTGCTTTTTGCAATCTCGGATAACGATTTTTTCTCCGTATCATTGACCTCATATCTGCTGCGGCGTGCCACTCTTGGTGATATCCCCTCCATCAATAACACCAGTTCATCCCAACGCATTGATCTGAAACCGACCCCGCTGCGCAGGAATATTTTCGGGTGGAACCGACCCTTCTCAAGACGCTTGTAGTACATCACATATCCCCCGCGTTCCCAATGCAAAAGTTTCATTATCTTACGGCTTGTTCCAACAAATATATAAACATCTCCATTTGTAGGATCAAGTCCCACTTGTCTGACTAAGCCACACATCCCGTTAACACCTATCCGCATATCGCTCGGATTCCGGGACATAACAATACGATTTCCTTCATTCAAATTGAACATGG
>JAAVDD010000020.1 GCA_014801985.1 Bacteroides sp. | reverse complement strand
CAAGCTCCTCCCCCGCTGCCGTTCGACTTGCCTGTGTGAGGCCTGCAGCTAGCGTTCATCCTGAGCCAGGGTCAAACTCTCCGCTGTTAAGATATATTTGTATATATTCTTTTTTTGCTTTGTTGTAGATCCGTGGGCTTGCTTATATAAGGATTGATTGACGGAACTCATGTTCCTTGTCTCTCTTTGTTCTCCATCCCCCTGATCAGGAGGCGGAGACGCTGCTTGTCCTGTGGCAGAATGTCATTGTCCTTTGTGCTTACGAGTCACTGGCGTTTCTCGTTTGCGGTTGCAAAATTACAACACTTTTTCGCCCTGCGCAAATTTTTATGCAATTTTTTCGTTTTTTTGTTTTACTTATATCTTTATCTTTCTTATTTCCAATTGAATCAATAAATGTTAAAATATATTTAGATATGTTAATAAGATATTCTGATGCCTCGTGTCGGGTGGAGTTTCAAGAAAGAATAAATGATCCATTATACGGATGAGGGAGCTGCACGAAGCATTCACATCATAGAATAATATGCTTTTTCAATTGTAGAAAAACCCGATTATTTTTGGAATGAAAATAAGAATACCAATTATGACTACAGCGATGACAAAGAGAAGCACAGCTCCGGCTGCAATATCCTTGGCATCTTTTATGAGTGGATTTCGTTCAGGAGACACCTTATCACAGAGACGCTCGATTGCTGTATTAAAACCTTCAGCCATGAATACTCCTCCAATACATAGCATGATAATACACCATTCCATACGATCAAGTCCGAAAATCAGACCGGCCACAATGACTATTACCGCGGCCAACAGATGTATCTTTGCGTGTGCCTCCTTTCGGACAAGTGTTCTCACTCCATTCCAAGCATATCCAAATGCGGCTTTACGTTTTTTCCAATAACTCTTTTCTTCCATGATGGGAGTGTTAAATATGATATAGTAAACTCTCTATAAGACTTCACTTTTCAGCATTAAGTAGCTGCTAAGAATTAATGAACAGATAAAACGAGTTTTAGCGTTCAAGATTCTTTCATCTACGTAGTGAATCATATATCGATTAATTTTTAGTAGCTACTTAGAATTCGAAAGAGGCGTATGCTCCAATATGATGGGTATCCGCCACAGGAGCAATCTGAAGATTATGTTTCTTTGCGAAGGGACGCGTAAATATATATGCCGACCCGGCTCCGATTGCAGCTCCGGCACATACATCCCACCAATGATGTTTCTTTGCAAATACCCTACCCCAAGCCACATAACATGAAAGTGCATAAGCCGGGGCACCTACAGCCCAGCCATAACGACGCTGAACAAATGCTGCGGTTGCGAAGCTGATGGAGGAATGACCGGAAGGGAAACTATGAGTATTGGAATAATCAGGGCGACGCTCCTTGATGCTATATTTTAGAATCAATGTAGCAGCGGCGGTCACTCCTGCCGTCTCCACACCTTGAATAAGACCTTTCCAGTCTTTTTGAACCAGCACTCCTGTAAGAGCAGCAGCCGGAAGTGCTATGACAAGCACATCGGTTGACGTGGCAACTCCCTTTTGGGATTTAGTCGGAACAAATTCCTGCGCAGAGATGGAAATAGGCAGAATGAACGCTAAGATAATCCAAATATAATTTTTCATAATTATTTTAATTAAGAATGAAAAAGGAAGACCTCCCGGTAAACCAAGAGTATCTTCCTTCAACTAAAATTCTAATTTACATTCTTCGGGAAGAAACTCTACTCAGGGAGATCCCACCCGAAACTCAATTGATCGATATAAAGGGTAGCACCGGTACCTCCGGTGAAGTAATCGCCATATTTCGATGTTGCGCACGTGATCTGGAGGTAAGTCGGTACACGGCTTGTATCACGATATTCGAGTTTTATCTCAAATTCCTGATAAGCATTCATAGTTCCACTATATAGCAACTCTCCATACGCAATGATGGATTCTGAATTCTTATCGAATAGCTGACGATTCTTTGGATTAGTACGAATCTCGAAAGGCGCAGTCCAATCAGCAAGAGCCACATATATATGACATGTGTCAGGCTTGCCTTTCAAATCCTCAAACTCAGCCGCGGCGTAATCTATATTTGCCGTCTGATACTGGTAATAACCCTTCAATACAGTGGGGCGCAAATTGAACGGACGACCAAAATCAAGGATTCCGTTTGTACCGTCCACTTTGGCAAACTTACCTGTATAAACTGATCCGGCGGCCAGCTTACCAATACCAAACAATCCAACAAACCTTGTGTCAAGCATAGCTGCCCTACCCTGACCTGTGGGAGTGTAGTCTGTGGGTACCACATTGTTCTGACCCAAAGAAGCCGTACCGGTATTACCTGTATCCCAATATTGTTCTCCTCCTTCTGCGTATGGGAACCATATCTTCCTGCTCTCATCATACCACCAGTTCTCAAAGTCTCCATTAGGAATGTCGGTAGTCCCTTGGGTCGTCACCTTTATCACATTACCCTTATCTTTCCCGGACTCGTCAACCTCATCTTCACCAACAATGGCACGAACTTCATACTCCGTAAGTGGTTTGAGATGCGGGATAGATGCAGAGAAGGAGCCTTGGGTCTGTGTGACACGTTTCTGATCAACTGCAATCCATTCAGTTGAGCCGGATTCACGATACTCAAAACCACCTGTAAGATCGGAAGGACAGTTACCGTAGGCCCACACCACTTCCGACCAAGCATCAACAGAGGTAGTGGAAACCACAAGATCGGTCAGCACTACATATATAGTCCATATCTCGGTGCGTCCGTGAGCGGTGACCTCAACCCTCAAAGGGTGTGTAAGGTCAATTATACCGGGTTTAAGATCGGGAGTCATCGTAGTGATTTCCCTCGGTCCAAGTTTCACCGACTCCAAATGTAGATTTGAAAGGTCGGTACCTTCAGGCATATTCACGATCACTCGATGTCCTATGGGATCGACCACCGTCTCCCCAACCTGACCTTCGATTGTGAAATAACGTTCTATATCTTGCTTACCATAGACTACCCAATAATATGTCTGATACCTTGTCAGCGCCACAATCATAGGATTAGACAGATTATGAGTTCCTTCAAGCATATCAAAATCAGTCCTGGCATCGGGAGTGGTGGTGAATTCTGTAAAAATCACATTCTCAATATCGACTATCTCATCAAGATATACAGTGACATCAAAAGCGAGGGAATCAATCACAGAAGGTCTTATCTCCCCTTCAGCAGCCAGAGACGTGATTATCTGCGGAATCTTTGGATAAGGGATATCGTTTTCAATACATCCGGTAAGGAGGATGAAGACCAACACCGGAATCAGCCGGAAATATTTAAACAACTTTGATTCTTTCATAATCATATATGTATACCGATTCCGAAATTAATATTAAAAATATTGAAGCGGAAATTAGCGCCGGAAGTGAACCGATTTCCTATATCTTCTCCATTTTCCTTTTGCTTCTCATTACGCAGATGATATCCGAACACACCGAACGAAACATTGAAGCTGACATTTTCCATTATGAAAACACATACACCGGGTGAGAAATTCAACGAGGCATCCATATAGGTGGTATGCGTTTCGCGCGGGACCCCTCCATAAGGACGCCTGAAATCTGAGTTACCTGAAGAGAAAGCCAGCTCCACTTCATTAAAAATACCAAATCGTCCTCGCTTGGAAAGTCCTATATATTGTGTATAGGTCATGGCAGCGGTGTAAGCTTCGTTACGATACATCACGTCGTCAAGGGAGAAATTCATATCCTCATCAATATCCACCTTGAATGATCCTATTGTACCCTTCATCGATGTATAACCGAAACGGAGACCTAAAGAAATATTGTTTTTTATAAAATAAGATACGGAAGGCCTAATCGAAAATGTGTGAAGATTAAGGTCGATATCCGTAAGAAGCCCAAGGACATCAAGATCATCGGTGGAAAACTCACCATAGGAAGCAGTCAGGGCAAAGGCCCAGTTCCCCTTCGGGATAAAAAGATGATTGAAGAGTCCTCGATTGTAACGTTCTCGGCCAAAAGTGCGCGTTTTAAGCAGCATCGGCACCGTGTCGCCCCTAACTATTGTGAAATCATCCTCAATCACCCTCTCATCATCCACCACTCTCTTTCCACCTTCTAAAAGAAGGAGCACATCATTCTGCAACGAATCGGGAACGTAGATATATTTCCCATCGGGGATGGCAGGAGCGACATTAGCATCGGAGTCATTCCGCACGGGCTCAACCGGAAGCGCATGAGCAACCGGAATCATCATGGCCGATATGATAAGTAAAAACAGCTTTTTCATAGATAGAATGCAACTCCGAATGTGATAGAAAAGAGATTGATTTTAAAATTTGCCATCTTCGACTTCCGATGAGCAACATAGATACGGTCGTTCAAGGTCTTGGTGGCTGTATAGCTAAATCCAAGCACGCCCACATTCACCTCTATTGCCGAATAATTATTTAGGAATAGACATAGACCGGGCACAATACCTACATTGAGGGAGAAATTAGTTTCGTACGCGCCCGATGCATCCTCCCCTACCCCCTTGGTGAATTTTGACTGTCCTCCACCAAGCTGGCATTGCACCTCATTGAAAAACCCGAACCGCTTCGAGCGTCCGATTGAGAAATAATTACGGAAGAACATGGTGGCATAATAATTATGCGCAAGAGAATAAACATAGTCGGCTCCATAATCCGTGCCCTCCCCAAGAACGATATCAGCACTTTCAAGCTTCGCAAGCGAACGTTGATATGCAAACTTTATACCTCCTCCCATATCATCCTTGAACATATAGCAGACGCTCGGACTAATCTTGAAGGAATAAGTATCGCCTGAAAGATTTTCCAAAATGAAGAACTGGTAATTATTCTGGTTAGACTGCGTGTAGGATACCGACAGCCCGGCAATCCATTGACCCTTGGGCACGAACACCACTGTCTCTACCTCACGCTTGAACTCCTCCAACGATGTATTCTCGCGGATTTCGCGTATCATTTCCGGAGTGACGTGAAGTGTATCGGCCACTAAAGGAGCGGCGACCTCCGGAACTACACTATCAGACAAGGATTCCGGTAGAACTGCAATGGAATCCCTTACAAAAGAGAGATGTGAAATATCGGCCGCAACGTCAGGGGCGTATGCAGTTTGACTCTGTGCGCTTTCAGCGCACAGAGTCAAAGCCGTAGAAACTAAAAATTTAACGAAATTTCTCACATCGAAATTCAATTAATAGATCAATTCAAAGTCGTCCAGATAGCAAACCGAACCGGCTGCACCGGAGAAGTAGTCGCCATACTTGGAAGCCGACACCACGATTATCAGATATTTCGCGGACTGGCTTTCAGCCGCTTTCTTATATTCTATTGGAATCTCCACCTCTGCTAATGAGCCGTCGGGGCCGAAGTTATCGGTCCAAGTCACCTGACCGTATGCCAAGACTGTCGGGTCATTTTCTGCATCAAAGACTTTTCGGTCTTTCGGATTTGTACGGATTTCAACAGGTTCAGTAGTGAGTGCCACATATATCTGTCCATGATCCTTTCCTCCCTTGAAATCAGAAGGAAGAAATTCCTCATTTCCTGAATTCACTTTAACACCGGATGCGGGGCGGTAGTTGGCCCATACCTTAAGTTTGGTAGGATGCGACCCATTATAAGCCCTCCCCAAAGAGAGCACACCATTAGTGCCGTCAGTCTTTACGTAGCTTCCAACGAATATATTTCCGGCTGCAATCACTCCCATGGCTGACTGTGATTCAAGGCGAGCGGCGTAGGTGCCACTATGCTTCATATCGGTAGATTTATCGGTCAATGTAAGGTTTGCTGCGGCAGCACCCTCATTACCCGAACCCCAAGTGGAGAGCGACTTGTCACCCTCCGCTCCTGGAAGTATTACAGTCTTGGTTCCAAGCATTGTTTTTGCCGAGTACGTGCTCCAGTTCTCAAAAGAGGCATTGGGGATCTGATATGGAGATTCTGTAGTGAAAGTCATCACTGCGCCATCAGCGTAATCATCTGAATACACCTTATATTCGTAAGTCTTTCCTGCAGTCAGACCTGTAATAGTTACAGTGAAAGGCACCTTTTCAGCGCGAGTGGCAATCTGAGCGCGAGTCATTCCACGGAGACGGCGGCGAGCGGAATTAGATCCATCCTTAGCTGACACTTTCGTCCAATTGGAAGCACCCGACTCACGATACATCATACCATAATCGGTTGCCTCTGCATCATAAAGATAACCTGTGAGGGTTGCCTTACTACCGGTGATAGCCATCGGATATGTTGCNGCATCNGGAGCCGGAGCCNCATCCACCGGAGCCATCACCACGATAGCNTCCTCAGTGTTGGCAATTCGCAAAGTAGCTTCTGTTTCCTTATCTTTCTCATCCTTGGCAGAAATCGCAATCACATATTCAGTATTACGTTCCGGAAGATTATCGAAGAAGCTCTTATAAAATGTGAGACGACAGATCTCAAGGTCTTTACCCGATGCCTTATCAACCTCCATTTTGTTATCGACATGAATGCCGATGCTTTCNAACTCAGACTCGATGGACCTTATATTATGATTGGAAAGATTCTTAATAACACCAGGAGCATCCTCTCCGCCGATGGTTAGTTGTGAAAGACTTCCATAACCGCAGATATAAACCGTCTTCTCATCGAATGAACCGGGAGTGCCGACAATCTGATCAGCCATGTCGAACTCCACGCCCTCGATGACGGGACGACCAAATATTTCAACCTCCTCTTCGATAACTGGAATCTCCTCAATCTCAATCTTGATAAGACCACCACCCCAGTCAGGAGCATCATTCCCTTTGAGTCGCACCTGATACTGATGGGCACGCTGCACATTCTCAATCACTCCTTCACGGCTGATGCTCTCCCCATCGGCTGTTTTACCTGATATGGTATATGAAAGCGAGGTATCCGAGGAAGGCATCATGAAATAGCCCGTATTATAGAGAGTGGAACCTCCCTCTGCGCTTTCACTGAATGTCAGTTCACCACGAGAGTGACCCACGGTCATTGTCAAGTCGGAAAGCCCAAGGTCGAAAGTCTCCGGAGCNAAAGANACNAGCACNTTNGCTATATTCATTTTCAAAACCACCGTGGTACGGTCGTCAAGAGTAAAGTTTTCGGTCTTNCCTCTGTAGAACTTNGCATCGAAAGATGCNGAAACAGAGTCTCCTGTCCATCCCTCGGCCAAATAGGTATTACCTTTGTTCAAAGCGATATCCGCCGGGATATTGTCAAGACCGAAATATTTTCTAATCACATCATGACGGTCACCATTCTTGCGCTCGATATAGACGATTGCATTTTCACGCAGCGACTTCATCTCATCAGCCGGAATCTCCGCACGTGTCACGGTCTGACCCTTTATGTCGGTGGCAAGATGGAGGGCACCCATACCCTGCTCCACCCCATCGAAAGGAGTGTCCATGTTGCAGGAACTGGTCACAGCAGTCATTAATCCGACAGCCGCAAAACCTATATATTTTACAATATTGTTCATTTCTGTTACTGTCGTTATTAGTTAGACTTAAGAATAAGTGTCTTGGTGGTTTCCCCGTTGGCATCACCGATTGTAAGTATGAAATTATGGGTTCCCGCGCCGAGCACCGTTATCAGTGGTAGGAAAGAGGAGAGGTCAAATTTAACCTCCTTGGATCCCTCGACTTTCTGTCCTTCCTGCAAGAGCTGCAATCCTATNAGCGCACCCTCATTTGATCCGGGATTAATAAGGTCNAGAGGATTTGAGAGACCNACTTGAGTTACATCCAGCGTTTCAGAATCAATCTTACATTCAAACTTNGTGAAACCGCTCTCGGCAGTGCTGCGCATCATAAGCACACACTCCATGCCATCTACTATCTCATTAACCTTNCCGAACTCAATCTCAGGAATTGACGAGTCGGATTGCGGAAGAGCNTCAATTGTCGGAGGCACGTCATCCTGAACGGGAGGATTAACCGGGGTCTCAGGCTCATCATTCCCTTCAGTGGGACGTTCATCATCGCCAAGGTCNTCATCCTCGCCAATAACAACATCATGTTCCAGATCACGGGTGGTGACGGTGGCATCNACATTAACCTCCGCTCCCATCTCTCCGGAGTTTGAAGGATCCTGAGTATGAAGCTTAAACTTAATCATGTAGTGGTGTCCNTTCTGTACCTGCTCAAAAGATTTGGTCTCAACAGTGGTCGCACCTTCCACAACACCGTTGAANGTAGCCACGAGCGACACCCCTTCGGTATGTTTGAAATGACCGGCCTTACCCTCTGTCTCCTTTCTGAAATTCAAACCGGCGTTATCTCCAACTTTTACTTCAACGTATGAATCGGAAGACATTGCTCCGGTGAGCAGCGGATCAAATTCTACTGTCACCTTTACATTCTGCATACGGCAGACTATAGGATCGACATCCGATGTGATGGAATCCTTCTTTATCTGGAAGGCGTTAGACTGACCCAGGAAGTATGGGGATTCCCATTCAGCCTCAACATCCACACCCTTTGTGGCCGTAACCTGATACAGCCCCACCGGGAGCACAATCACATCAGGCATCTCGGAATAGATATAGGTGGCCTCAGGGGCTGAACTATTGTTCTTGAAGAACATGATTTTGAAATCGGCGAGATCATCACCGGCACGCGAAGGAGCATTGTGAATAGTTTCCTCATCATCGCGGACATCTAAGAGAAGGGAGGTCTTGCTGAAACTTCCGGCTCCTTGGTCGGTGCCAAAGGTGAAACCCTCTTCGCAACTTGCGAGCAGCAGAAGACCGGAAAGCAGACTCAAGCTATATTTAGTTTTCATATTATTATCGTTCCCGTATGGTTAATTAGATATTTTATTTCTTTACAACCTTGGCAGCGCGCTTGCGAGCGTTCTGACTCGGAGCATCATAGTTAAGCTTCACGTTGTCGATAGTGAGTACAGATCCAACGGCCACCGCATAATAGTTATTTGCAGTTTTTTTACGTTGAGATGTATCGAGAAGATTACTTATACCATCCGCATCACGCTTAATTATATCTGTCCCCGGAATTTCAACGTAAGGGTTCAGATCCCGCTTTGTGGAACGGAAACATATCTCCAGGCTGCCAGCCTTCTTACCGAAAGGATATCCGGCCAAGATAATCTCACCCTTGCCATCTTCAGAAGTACTCATATTGAGAGTGCCTTCCGCCAATACATCTCCGGCAGTATCAAGCACTCGCACATACGCCTCTCCTTCTTCACCATGTACAGGTGTATACCTATAATCAAAGGAAACAGAATAAGGTCGTGAACTCCAATTAATTCCATCATTTCTATGCTCAGAACCATCAAAAGAATAGCTTCCAAGGAAGAGCTCTCCTGCTGCTTTCTGTAAGTCAGCATCAGCGGGAACGTTCTCACAGTAATATTTGGTGTTGAAAGCGCCACCGGAAGTTGCAGGAGACTTCCCGTCATGATTGTAACCGACTGTCCTAATAACAACACATCCATTGTCATCAAAAGTAGAAGGTACAACAAACCAAGTGTTCATGTTCTTTGCATCCTTCCAACATGTAAGATCATTCTTAGTAGCCCAACCGTTTGGTGTGGAACGAACAATAGAAGAGGTTGTCGTATAGGTAGCAGGCGATACCTTCCATTGGCCACCAACCTGCACATTCGCAATGTTAATAGTTTCCGTGCTTGCACTGAAATCCCCATTAGGAACATCGGGTGCGGATTCTGTAGTGAAAGCTGCAATATCCTGTTTAGGATTTTCCTTTATATCATCCTTTCCCAAAGAGGAGCTGTAGTCAGTGTAAGAGGTGGCTGCCTCAAGATTAGTCAGCTCATAGATACCTTCCTCCTTATTCAGAACTGAAAGGAAAGAACCTGCAGATGTGCCACCCTTTATGAGTTTGAAATTATCAAACACCACCTCCTGTTTAGACGGATCCTTAGCCGTCACCTTAAACCAAGCCTTATGTGCGAAAGCATCCACCTCCACATCATATTCAGGGAAAACAAGACCTTTTTCCTCAATGGCAGCCATTACCTTATTATCGATACCAAAGAGAACTTCTGCCTTGATTTTATCGATTGTGAGAGCTGGAACAGAAATGCGATAGTTAAAGGTATATTCTGTGGCGCGAGTGCGCACGGCCGCCGGAGATTCAAGAATCTCAGCATCAACCATGCTGCCGTTGTCATTGGCTACTCTGAAACGCAGCGCATCCTTGAGGTCAGGATTGTTGGTTGTGACGCTCACTGTCATCTCCTCTCCCATAAATTCAGGAGCCTTCACCATCTCCATCTTAACATCTACCGTGTTGACTGTCACAGTAAACTTTACAGGATCGCTCACAAGAGTGCGTGCATCCTCTGCATCAATTGATACGGTATAAGTGCCTTTGGGAAGCAAAGAGAGAAAATCCTTGAACTTGATCACACCTGCCTTGTCGGGATTACGGAAGAAACCCTCGGCTACAAGTCCGGATTTAGCTACATTAGCCTGTGTAGCAGCATCTGCACCCACGAGCTGCACCGATTTACCGAAAGGAAGCTCATTGGCTGTCTCAACATTAACGTTCACCTTACGCATACCGCCGTAGGCAAGCACATCCACACGAGGATCATTCTCAGGGATAAATCCCTCGAATCCCTCAAAATTCATATCGGCAGGGAAATCATAAGCCCTGACGGAAGGTGCAGGAGCATTGAAGAGATCGTCACCGAGGGAGATTTCCACAAATTCAGTCTCCACCTCCTCTGTGATCTGAACATCAAGTTTTATATCTCCTGAGCCATTTGTATCGTTGACACCGACATAAACTATATAATGGAAACGGGGCGAGGCTGTGAAGCTAAACGGAGAAACGGTCACCTCCTTACCTTGGGTGTTGGTCAGCGAGAGGCGCATCTCTATCACCTCCGGTTTCATATATGCAGGGCGGTCTTCATTTTGGGCGAAAGCCACCTCAGTGGCGCTTGAGGCCGACTTGAGGGTGGCACTATAGGCAGAAAAACGGCTGGTGAATTCATCCTTATATCTTATGCTCACCATTGCGTTGGCAAGAGTAGCATTCAAAGCAATCCGGCTCTCTGTTCCGGCCTCCACCAAGACATCCTGCGTGGCAGAGAAATATGGAAGGCCAAAACCCTCCTGCTCCATATCTCCGTATGTAGCTGATATAGTATAGGTACCGATTGGGAAACCGGTCTCACGATTAAAAGCATCTACATTGACCCATTTCTTGGTAAGAGAACCGTCTTGCTTCTCAAGGGAGACCGCAAACTGTTCAGGCTTGGGAACATCACTCACCATAGAGTCGTCGGCACGAGTGGACATGAGCACACGGCCATCCGACGCGAGGTCAAGCGTTAGTTTGCCTTCGGTGCCGGAATTGGTGAACCCCTCCTCATTCGAACATGAAGGGAGAAGCGCCAGAGCTCCTACCAGCAGTAATCCTCTAAAACATTTCTTCATATTATTATAGTTAGTTTAATTTCAATTATGACCAAAACACATTTGCACTATGTTAATATATTCAGTCAACAGTTAACATACAAAGTAATTCCTTAGCATAAGCATACGCAAACAGAACGATTAAACCCTCGAAGCGGTATCTTGTCAATTTAGCGAGACAGGAACCCAAGGGGAAAGCGCTTATTTTGCGGATACAAAATTAAATCATTTTATTTTCATACACTAATTTTAACGCAAATTTGTGGATTAATGCTCCAATTTAACCAATTTATAATTCCGATTGTTATAGTGAGTGAAGAATAATCCCGACTTTATAAATAAATTCAAAATATAGATTAATGAAAAAAATCAAGGTAATCATTATGGCCGCCGCCATAGCAGCAGCAGGCGTGAATACATCCAACGCACAGTCGCTATCCGACATCCTCGGAAAACTTGGAAATATGACCGGCACAAGCCAGTCGAGCAATACTGAGGAGAAAAGCGGGGCGTCCTCCTCATCCGGCCTGGGAGGAACCTTAGGCAATCTCCTCGAAGGAGTATTCTCCAGCTCTAACATATCGGTGGCCGACCTTACAGGCACATGGACCTCCTCCGGACCCGCCGTCTCCTTTCAGGGCGACAATTTCCTCAAGAAGGCCGGTGGTGTGGCTGCGGCAGCGGCGATTGAATCAAAACTTGATCCTTATTTCTCACAATACGGCCTTAAGGGTGCACAGCTGACTGTAGACAACACCGGTAATTTTACACTGACCGTAAAGAAAATCAAACTCACAGGTACAATCACCGAAACCTCCGAACAGGGTGTATTCAACTTTAATTTCCAGGCTTTCGGTAAAATCAAGATCGGCGCAATGAAGACCTATATCCAGAAGAGCTACAATTCCATGGATGTAATGTTCGACGCCACGAAGATGATGCAGCTGATGACTACTCTCGGCAAGATTACCAACATGTCGACCATCAACGCAATTACATCAATCCTCGATTCCTACGATGGTCTTTGCGTAGGATTCAAGATGAGTAAATGATTTTAATTTGAACAATATGATGGAGCCTTCTTTACGGAAGACTCCATTATATATTTTATATCCTGATTCCGATTTAATCAGATTGCGGCGATACGAGCCAGATACTTGCCGAGGATATCAAATTCGAGATTCACACGTGTGCCTTTCTCGATACGGCAGAAATTTGTATGGTCGTGTGTGTAAGGGATGATCGCGACTTTGAAAGAATCATCTGTCGGTTCACAAACCGTCAGGCTCACACCGTTGACTGTCACCGAACCCTTGTCGACGGTGACATATCCGCGACGAGCCATTTCAGGAGCAACATCATATTTAAATGTATAGTACCAGCTTCCGTCGGCTTCCTCGACACCTTCACATACAGCTGTCGTATCCACATGACCCTGCACGATATGTCCGTCAAGGCGTCCGTCTATCTTCATGCTGCGCTCCAAGTTGACCAAATCACCTACTTTAAGACCTCCAAGATTAGAGCGGTCGAGAGTCTCCCTTATGGCAGTCACAGTGTATGTGCCATCGCCTGGAAGTGACACCACAGTGAGACAGACACCATTATGCGAAACACTCTGGTCGATTTTCAACTCATCGGTGAAAGAACAACGCATAGTGATATGCAGATTACCTTTTTCCTCACGCAATGCCACTACTTCGGCAGCTTCTTCTACTATTCCTGAAAACATACTTCTCTTTTCTTTTTAATTACTATTGCAAAGTTAATAAATTTTGTCTAAATTTACGGCAATAAAATAGATATAACCCAAATCACCCCTTGTCTATGTCGTCCCAAAGAAGCGAAATCCTTATACCTCCGGCCATCGGAGGGGAAACAAGACAACTCCCGCGTCAGGCACGCCAGATTACGATCATCGGTGCCAACGGAGCCGGGAAATCTCGTTTCATGGATGAAATGATCGCATTGTGCGGACGGCGTGCCTATGTTCTTTCGGCTCTTTCCGCCTCCTTCCCTGAGCAGGAACCTTCCGATATGGCCGGTTCAGTCGATGAACTTTACCGTCGGGCCACTGAGCGAATGCGCTACATGCGGCCGGATGCCTTGAGTCAGCTCGACAAACTATCCTATATGCTGTTTGCCGACGAACTGGAGGCGATGCTCGACTTCAAGGAGAGCCTTTCGGAGAAAAACGCACCCCGACGCCCTGCCCCTACGCGCTTAGACCGAGTGAAAGAGCTATGGAAGGAGATTTTTCCCGGCAGCTCCATTAAACGAGACAAGGGGACACTGATGTTTGCTACCACGGCAGGTAACGACCTCGTTCCGATCAACCGCCTGAGTCAAGGAGAAAAGACTGTGCTTTACTACGCCTCTGCTGTGCTT
The DNA here is from genome assembly GCA_014801985.1 of Bacteroides sp. Lineage (GTDB taxonomy): Bacteria > Bacteroidota > Bacteroidia > Bacteroidales > Muribaculaceae > Lepagella. Next base: position 70,152 of record JAAVDD010000020.1, on the reverse strand, counting down.
TATGCAATGCAGAACGCAGTGGTGTTCATCGACTCCCCTTCCCTATTCCTTCACCCCTCGATAATCGGAAATTTCTGGAATGCAATCGAGAGACTCCGGCCCGACTGTACATTTGTATATAATTCGGTAGATGTGGATTTCGTGCAGAGCCGCACTTCCAACACCTGCATATGGATAAAGAGCTATGATTCAGCGCAACGCGCCTGGGATTATCAGGTGATGGAAGAGACTCCCCTCACCGAAGAACTATTCCTTGAGGTGGCCGGAAGCCGCCGCCCGGTTCTATTCATTGAAGGCGACTCCCGACATAGCATCGATGCAAAGCTCTATTCCCTGGTGTTTCCCGATTGGACCGTGCGTCCGTTGGGTTCATGCAACAAAGTGATTGAGACCACACGCACTTTCAACGATCTTAAATATATGCATCAGCTGCGTTCACGTGGTATCGTTGACCGTGACCGCAGAACAGAGCAGGAAGTGGATTACCTTCGACGAAAGGAGATACTCGTGCCTGATGTGGCGGAAGTGGAGAATATATTTCTGATGCCGGGCGTGATAAGCGTAATGGCCCGTCGGCGTGGAAAATCACCATCGAAAGTACTCGATAAGGTGAAGATGGAAGTGCTCCGAATGTTTAAGCATCAGGCAGATTCACAGGCGCTCCAGCATGTCCGCCATAGAGTGAAACGCGAAGTGGAATGCAAGATTGATGCTCGATTCACCTGTATAACCGCCCTTGAAACCCATCTTAAAACCCTCGTATTCAAACTCCAACCCCGAAAACACTATAACACCTTACGTAAGGAATTTTCAAGGATGATCGAGGAGAAGGATTATGAAGGGATATTGCGGGTGTTCAATCATAAGCCTATGCTTCCAAATTGCGGAATTCATCAGCTATTGAATTTCCGAACCAAGGAGGACTATATATCAGGCGTGCTGACAGCTCTGGCTGAGAAAAGCGACGACGCCAAAAAGCTGCGCAACACCGTGCGACATTGTTTCCGCGTCGATAACGAAAGCTGTATTGAAGAAACACAAAAAGCAACGCAAAAAGAAACACAAAAAACAACGTAAAAAGAAACGCAAAAAACAACGTAAAAAGAAACGCAAAAATAAACATATCTGCTCAGGAAACATTGTAAAGGATAAAGGGTTATAATTTTAGGGATGCACCGGGAGAAGGAACCACACACATTGTCCGGATCAGCCGGACAAATAGAAATTGAATATTAATTTAAAATTTAGATATAAAAATGGAAAAACAGTTAGGGATTCTACGTGACGATCCATGGCTTGAGCCCTTTGCGGCTGCCATCGAGGGGCGTCATCAGGATGTGATCAGAAAGAAAGAGGAACTTACGGCCAATACTCGCGGGTCGCTTAAACGCTTCGCCAATGCCTATAATTATTTCGGACTTCATAAGGAGAAGGATGGTTGGGTGTTCCGCGATTATGCACCCAACGCCACAGCCATTCATCTTATGGGCACCTTCAATGGCTGGAACAATAACGATCCCGCCTACGCCCTGACCCGTCTTGAAGATGGAACCTGGGAGGGTAAATTCCCTCTTGACGCTCTCCATAACGGCGACCTATATAAGTTGTTTATGGAATGGAACGGCGGCAGCGGAGAACGCATCCCGGCATACGCACGTCGCGTGGTACAGGATGAGAACACACATATCTTCTCAGCTGAAGTCTACGCCCCCGAACATCCGTATGAATTTAAAATAGAGAAATTCACTCCCGACACCAAGCCACTTCTCATCTACGAATGCCATATCGGTATGGCCCAGAATGAAGAGGGTGTCGGCACTTACGATGAATTCCGCCGCCTCACCCTTCCCCGCATTGCCAAAGATGGCTATAACGCCATTCAGATAATGGCTATTCAGGAACATCCATATTATGGATCTTTCGGTTATCATGTGAGCAGTTTCTATGCCGCCTCCTCGCGCTTCGGCACTCCCGACGATCTGAAACGACTCATCGACGAAGCCCATGAGATGGGAATTGCCGTTATTATGGATATCGTGCATTCCCACGCCGTAAAGAATGAGGTGGAGGGTCTCGGTCGCTTCGACGGTTCATACGACCTCTATTTCTACGGCGATCATCGCCGTGAGCATCCGGCATGGGATTCGCTATGTTTCGACTATGGTAAAAACTCAGTGCTCCATTTCCTTCTCTCCAACTGCAAATTCTGGCTTGAGGAATATAAATTCGATGGTTTCCGCTTCGACGGCGTGACATCGATGCTATATTACGATCACGGTCTTGGGAAAGCATTCGGCAGCTATGCCGACTACTATGACGGCGGTCAGGACACCAACGCACTGGTCTATCTCTCACTTGCCAATATTCTTATCCATGAAGTGAATCCGAAAGCAATCACCATTGCTGAAGAGATGAGCGGCATGCCCGGACTCGCACTTAAATTTGAGGATGGCGGAATCGGATTCGACTATCGCATGGCAATGGGTATTCCCGACTACTGGATCAAGATGATAAAGGAGAAGAAGGATGAGGATTGGCATCCGACTTCCATTTTCTGGGAGCTTACCAATCGTCGTGCCGACGAAAAGACAATATCCTATTGTGAAAGCCACGATCAGGCTCTCGTAGGCGACAAGACAATAATCTTCCGTCTTATAGACAAGGAGATGTACTGGCACATGATGGTGGGTGACAATAACTTCACGGTCGACCGCGGAATGGCGCTCCACAAGATGATTCGTCTCGTGACGCTTGCCACAATCAACGGTGGTTACCTTAACTTCATGGGTAATGAGTTCGGACATCCGGAATGGATTGACTTCCCGCGTGAAGGAAACGGCTGGAGCTATAAGTATGCACGTCGTCAGTGGGATCTTGTCGACAGAGAGGATCTGAAATATAAATTCCTCAATGCCTTTGACAATGCAATGGTAGAGGTGGTATCCTCGAAGTATAACTTCCAGTCGCTGCCGGTGGAAAAACTCTGGGAGAAAGATGATGATCAGGTGCTTGCCTTCAAGCGTGGAGATCTGGTGTTCGTGTTCAACTGGAGCCCCAACAAATCATTTACCGACTATGGCTTCCTGGCACCTGCAGGCGAGTATGAAGTGGTTCTCGACAGCGACAGCCCGGCATTCGGAGGTTATGGCAACATCGACGATTCAGTGCATCATTTCACATCACCCGATCCTCTCTACTCTCCCAGCGGTAAGGGTTGGTTGAAACTCTACATCCCTGCACGCACGGCGACGGTGCTTCGTTTCGTGAAACCGGCCCCTAAGAAAGCGGCCCCTAAAAAATCGGAGGTGGTCGCTGAAAAAGAAACCGTAACTGTAGTGGAGGCGAATGTAGAGACAGCGGCACCGGAGGTAAAGAAAGAGCCGGCTAAGAAAACCACTGCTAAAAAGACAACTGTCAAGAAGGAAACCGCTGCAAAGAAAACGACTGCAAAAGCTGCCGTGAAGAAGGAGGATGCTCCCAAGAAGACAGTTGCCAAGAAGACGACCTCTAAGAAAGAGCCGGCAGCAAAAAAAGAAACTGCAAAGGCGACGGTGAAAAAAGAGGCTGCTCCTAAAAAAACCGCTGCAAAGAAGACAACCACAAAGAAGACCACGGCAAAGAAAGAAACTGAAAAATAATTCAGAGGAAAATCTGTTATTAGGTTATGGGGAAGAGATTTCCCATAACCTTTATTATTGTATTATTGTGACTCAAAATATGAAGAAGATAATAATAGCAATCGACGGCTATTCCTCGTCGGGCAAATCTACCATGGCCCGCGACCTTGCCCGCCGGATAGGATATGTTTATGTAGATTCAGGCGCAATGTACCGTGCCGTAACCCTCTATGCCCTTCGCCATGGTATGGCTGCCGACGGCAAAGTGGATGAGTCTGCTCTTATCGCGGCCCTCCCCGAAATCGGCATCTCGTTCCAACCTGCAGGCGCAGATGGCGTGCAGCACACACTTCTGAATGGAGAGGATGTGGAGCGCGAGATACGCACTATGGAGGTGAGCAACCTTGTATCGCCCGTAGCGGTCATTCCTGAGGTGCGTCACCGTCTGGTGGCTCTTCAGCGTGAATTTGGCAACGAGCGTGGTATCGTGATGGATGGGCGCGACATAGGCACGACCGTCTTCCCTGATGCAGAGATGAAGGTATTTGTTGATGCCTCTCCGGAAGTCCGTGCCGAACGTCGGGTAAAAGAACTCAGGGAGAAGGGAGAGAATGTGGATTACGCAGCAGTGCTTGCCAATGTGAAGGAGCGCGATTATATCGACAGCCATCGCAAGGAGTCGCCTCTGACGCAAGCGGAGGATGCCGTGGTGCTTAACAATGATAATATGACCATCCCTGAGCAGATGGAATGGCTTCTCGACCTATTTAAAAAGAGGAGTTGCTGATATGGCAGTTATTGAGATAGATGAAAATTCGGGATTTTGTTTCGGAGTTGTCACAGCCATAGAGAAGGCCGAGGCTGAACTTGAGCGTTCAGGATCGCTGCATTGCCTCGGCGATATCGTGCATAACGCTTCGGAAGTGGAACGGCTTCAGCAGCGTGGACTCGACACCATCACTCATGCCGACCTCAAAGGTCTGCACGACGCGACGGTGCTTCTCAGGGCTCACGGCGAACCCCCTTCCACATATGAGCAAGCCCGAAGAAACAATATCACAGTCATTGATGCCACTTGTCCGGTGGTGCTTCAACTTCAGAAAAGAATCAAGACTGCCTACGATGAAAGTCGCGGGCGCCTTGAAAGAGGGGAAATCAGGGAGATGCCCCTTATTCTCATCTATGGCAAGGAGGGACACGCGGAAGTGAACGGTCTTGTGGGTCAAACCGAAGGTGAGGCCACCGTGATTCAGAATGTCGGGGATCTTGATGCTCTCGATCTTTCACGTGATATCCTGCTATATTCTCAGACCACAAAGTCGCTTGACGGCTTCCGGAACATAGTGTCAGAGATTAAGAAAAGGAAAACCGGCGGTGACTTCAAATATTTCGACACTATATGCCGGCAGGTGGCTAACCGTCTTGACGGTCTCCGCGAATTCGCGGCCACTCATGATGCGGTGGTCTTCGTATGCGGAGCTAAAAGTTCCAACGGAAAGGTGCTTTTCGAGGAATGCAAGAAGGTGAACCCCCGAACATTTCTGGTAAGTGATGAAGATAACCTTGACATAGAACCATTGCGAGGGGCAGAGCGTATCGGTATCTGCGGAGCCACCTCGACACCGCGATGGCTTATGCAGAGGATTGCAGAAATAATCGAAGAAAGACTATGACACAGGAAGAGAAGGATGAACGCTTCATGCGTATGGCCCTTGCCGAGGCAATGGAGGCTGCCGAGCAGGGTGAGATTCCGGTGGGAGCTGTGATCACGGTAAACGACCGTGTGATAGCACGGGGACATAACCTTACGGAAACACTAAACGACGTTACAGCACACGCAGAGATGATCGCCATCACCTCCGCTGCTGAGAATTTAGGAGGGAAGTATCTTCCGGAATGTACTATCTATGTTACTGTGGAACCATGCTCGATGTGTGCAGGTGCTTTAGGTTGGAGCCAGATTGGAAGGATTGTCTATGGTGCATCCGACAGCAAGCGTGGGTTTTTCTCCTATTTTTCTCCTGCACGGAGCCCTATCCATCCTAAGACGAAGATCACGACGGGGGTGCTGGAGGAGGAATGCAGAGGATTGATGCAAGATTTTTTCCGAAAATTGCGTCGTTGAAACAGTCGGGCCGACAGAAGAAGGAAAAAGAGCATGAAAATGCGAGAAAAAGGAAATCGGGATTTTGACAAATTCCGATTTTTTTATATTTTTGTGGAAATCTTTCTTTTTCAATATAAGCCGGGGGCAAGGATGTTGTCCACGCATCCTTGTAACAACTTACATCCGGCCTCCATAATGCCCTACTAAAATGACAATAGACGAAAAAATCAAGGGAGCCATCTACGGAATGGCTTTAGGTGATGCTCTTGGACTTGGCACTGAATTTATGACCCGTCAGGAGATACGCCAATATTATCCTTCCGGTCTGACTGACTTTTCACAGTTTATCCGCGACATGCACCGCTCGATGTATACCCCCGGATATTGGACCAACGACACAGAAGTAGTCCTGCGTATGCTCGAATCTATTATCGAGTATAATAAGATTGACATCGTAAGGATTGCCAAAAGGATGTTTGACTGGTATAACGAGGGACCGATGGAGCTTGTGCCTCCCTATCGTATCGTGATTCCCTCACCGGGATGGGTAGATAATCCCATCGTGGTCTCCCATCGTGCTTGGAGAGCCAACAGAATTCTCGATGCCTCCAATGAAGCCCTTAACCGCGCGCTCATAATCGGAATATTTGCCGATGAGGAGACACCTATTCCTGAACTCGCACGACGTCTGGTCAATATGACCCATGATGACTCCCGTTGTGTCGCAACCACAGCCGTGGCCTCTCTCTACGTGCAGAGCTATCTTTACGATGACAAGGAGCCCGAATTCAATGATATCCATGAACTCTGCCATAATATAGATGAGCGCGCTTTCTATTTTATAAAGTTGGCACGCGAAGGAGATCTTGATCATCTGCATATCGATGATGAGGAGACATGGTGGTACACACGCAAATCAATAGCTGCCGCATTATGGGCCGTCTGGAACTGTAATAGTCCTGAAGAGGTGCTCCACACGCTCGTGAATGCAGGGGGCGATGCCGATACTAATGCCTCCCTTGGAATGATGCTTGCAGGCATGAAGTATGGATACGATGCTCTTCCTCCCCTCAAAGAGAAGATTAAGAATAAGGAACGACTTGATGATATATCCGAGCGTCTCTCGGAATTAGTGAAGAAAAGACTTAAGAAATGATCAAAGCATGGATAGAGGCGATGCGCCTCCGCACGCTGCCGGTTTCTGCGGCCGGGGTGCTCGCCGGAACAGCTTGTGCAATTTACTGTGGAGGGTTCAATACCCTCCCTTTTATCGTTTGTCTCCTATTTGCTCTTTTTGCGCAGATAGTGTCAAACTTCGCAAATGAATATTTCGACTTCAAGAATGGACTCGACCGCAAAGGGCGTGAAGGCTTCCGACGCGGAGTGACAGAAGGAGACATATCCCCGAAGGCAATGCTTTATGCCACTCTTGGCCTGCTTGCCTTCGACTGTCTGCTTGGACTCTCACTGATATTTTGGGGCGGCTGGTGGCTTCTCCCGGTAGGAATTGCAATCGCGCTTTTCGCCTTGGGTTATTCCGCAGGCCCCTACCCTCTCTCCCATCATGGACTCGGAGAGATTGCCGTTGTGATCTTCTTCGGAATAGTCCCTGTTTGCTTCTCCTGTTATGTGCAGACAGGGAATTGGAATAATCTTCTTTCGCTCACCCTCCCTGTTGGTTTTGCCCTTGGGCTGATGGGAGCCAATGTGCTTATCGTTAATAATTACCGCGATGCCGATGATGACAAGGCTGTCGGGAAACGCACCTCAGTTGTAATCTTAGGACGCAAGGTAATGTCATGGGTCTATTTTTTCAACGGTGTTGTGGCGTGCTTGCTGCTCATCTGGGTGACAATAGGGCGATTTAATATTCTTTGGCAAGCCGGAACGCTTCTCTACCTGAATTTGCATTATATAATATGGCGAAAAATATGTGACTCCACAGGATCCGAGCTTAATCCTCTGTTGGGGAAGACAGCTATGCTTATGTTTCTGACCTCCATCTGGTTGATCCTCATTATGAGCATAGGCTGAAGATAAGTAGCTACTTAAATCCCTAAAATCTGCAGGATTTAATATTTGCGCCTCTCCTCATTATTGGCTAAATTTGCAATAGAAAAGAATTTTAATATGCCGGAACAGAAATATACGCGCAAACCGAAAGTGCAGCCCATCATGCAGGATCCAACCGGTAAGCTTCCGCCCCACGATACGGATCTTGAGGAGGTGGTGCTTGGCGCTCTGATGCTTGAGAAAGATGCATATATGAATGTGAGCGATATCCTCACACCCGATGCCTTTTATGACCCCCGCAACCAGAAGATTTATGAAGCTATCTCTTCACTTGGTTTCAACCAGCGGCCTATCGATATGATGACCGTGACCGAACAGCTTCGACAGAATGGTACTTTGCAGGAGGTCGGAGGGGCTATCCGTATCACCGAACTCACAGGGCGCGTCTATTCGGCAGCCAATGTTGAATTTCATGCAAAGATTATTGCACAGAAATTTCTTGCAAGGCGTTTAATCTCTTTCGCCACTAAGATTGAGACTGATGCCTATGATGAAAGTAACGATGTGGATGATCTTCTTCAGGCTGCCGAGGGACAGATTTTTGAAATCTCCCAGATGCATCTGAAACGCGAGGTCACTCAGATCGATCCTGTGTTGAATCTTGCATTGGAACAGATTCAGACAGCGGCAAATACGGAAACCGGTCTTTCCGGTCTTCAAACGGGATTCAGTGATCTTGACCGTATGACTTCCGGATGGCAGAATTCGGATCTTATCATTATTGCAGCGCGTCCTGCAATGGGAAAGACCGCGTTTGTGCTCTCCATGGCAAAGAATATGGCAATCGATTTCAACACCCCCATAGCTATCTTCACTCTTGAGATGGCCAATGTGCAGCTGGTGAAACGTCTCATATCAAATGTGGCGGATCTTAATGGTGAAACGATAAAAAGCGGTAAACTCTCCAACGAGGAATGGGACCGTCTGAATACTCGTCTGCGAAACGTCTACAGTGCGCCCCTATATCTTGACGAGACTCCTGGCCTCAGCATCACCGAACTTCGAACCAAGGCACGCCGACTTGTTCGCGAAAGAGGAGTCAGAATGATTATGATCGACTATCTGCAGCTGATGACAGCCTCCGGAATGAAGTTAGGCTCGCGTGAGCAGGAGGTGTCGACTATCTCGCGTTCACTGAAGGGTCTTGCCAAGGAACTAAATATCCCTATTATAGCTCTTTCTCAGCTTAACCGTTCTACAGAAACACGCGAGGACAAACGGCCTGTTCTATCCGACCTCCGTGAATCGGGAGCTATCGAGCAGGATGCTGATATAGTATGTTTTATTCATCGTCCGGAATATTATACTAAGAGCACCGTGGATGAGCATGACAATGATATACGCGGCCTGGCGGAGCTTATAGTGGCAAAGCATCGTTCCGGTGCGGTCGGGGATGTGAAGTTAAGGTTTGTATCCAAGTATGCCCGTTTTGAAAACTGGGATGAAGGTTATAAGATGATGCAGGAGGCATTCGAGAATGTGGAGACGCATCGTGTGACGAGTCCTTCAAATTCCGGCACAAAAGAGGGTATGGGAGGCCCCACCGGAGGATTCACTTTCTCTAATCAGCCCATAGGAAACGAAGGGCCCGACTTGATGCCGGGCCCCGGTGAGATGAATGTTCCGTTTTAATTATATAAAAATTTTCTTTACCTCTTTTCCTCTCTTTTGAATAACAAGCTCTCCTTTGCGGGGAGCTTTTATTTCTATACCCTGAAGATTGAAATAGTGTGGAGAATCATCTGCAGGCAGCAGATAGGTCTCCTCGACCCCACTTGGACGCCAGGATGAATCTTCCACAGTGACTATCCCTTCACTTACATTAGCAGTGTAGGAGGCTGTCTCCCCTATCGGGAAATAGACATCCAGCCAACCTTTCGAATCCAGTCGTGGCTCATCAGCTTCGTCTGTATCCTCTTGAGGGGCACGATAGGAAAGAGTGACGCGATATGTTCCATCCGTAATTCCCATGGGAACCGGGAGAGAGACACCTGAAAATCCATACATCACTCCGCAACCCTCTTCAAAGACTCCATAATCTATATATTTCTCTCCTGTCACCTCATTACTGAAAAGAAGGCCGAGTTCAGTGTTTACAGGTAGCGCAGCCGGTCCGAAATTATATATACCATCATTGCAGAAAGGCCCGATAACCTCACCGGGAGTATAGTTGACACTCGTATCTATGTCGAGTGGCCCCATTGAATAAAGCTGTCCTATCCATGAATTATTGGAATTGTCATCTTTTGCCGGCACAATACCGATGATTGCATCCTGCATATAATTGAAACCGGAGTTATCGCCTGAGCCGCCTATACCTTGATTATAAGGATCGAGAACGCTTAGAAGATAATATCCGTCGCTCGTGCCGCCCCAACCCCAATTGATATGAAAATAACCATCTTTATCATATCCGTCACACACAAAGCTATGCCCTCCTTGGTTGCTTTGACCGTCGAGAATCACAGGGCCGTCATTCTGAAGGGATCCATATATCATTTCCTCCCATTCATCAAGAGAGAAAAAATCGCGCATGAGATAACGGAGACGGGATTTGTCGTATTTGAAGTATTTGCCTAATGCACCTCCTATCAGTTGCGATAACGCTCCACTTCCGGAGGTGCTGTAAGACATCTCAACGCCTATGCCGCAACTCCTCATAAGCCTTGCCACGGCTATTCCCTCTTCTTCACTATACTCCCCCTCCGTATATATGTCAAGCATATTCTTCCAATCGAAGGAGGTGGTTGAAAAATCCTCATGCAAAGTCAGATTATTCCAATTGTATGAAATCTCGCCTTCTCCCGTCAATGGCCAATTGTGATATTTCATCACCTGTGCCATAGCTGTGGCTACACATCCCGTATATGCCCTTTGGGTCTCTCCTTTCGGCTTTGGGCAGACATTATTGTAGGGGGCATCCTGATTCCATTGCGTCTTGCAAAGAGGGGCGATTGACGCAAAATCATTGCTTCTTGTCTCCATTTCATTTCGGGATGCTGACCCCTCTCTGACCCGACCGATTTCCTCCGCCATAGTATTCAACCAGGCCTCAAAAGCCGGCGAGACATCTCGCATCGAATAGGTTTTATCGGCATATCCCAACAAAGGCGGCACCTCGTCATCTGCGGAAACACAGAAGGTATGGCCATCTGAATTGAAAAGATAGAGGGTCGGCACGCCCGCTTTAGAAAGAGTATATTCAAGTTTAGGAACACCATTCTTAAACGAATATACTTTATTAGATCTATCCGCCATCCTGTGCCATGCTGTTTCAGGAGATATGATAGACGCCGAGGCCATTCCCGGCGAAACAAGAATAAAAGATATAATGACTGTTTTCAGTATAGTATTCATAATAACACGTAGTTACTCCATATAAAATCAATTACAAAAGTCTCCGGGACACGATGAGACTTTAGATTACACAAGTTTTAGAGTGTGTTTACTTTTAAAGCGAATTAACAAAATGTATTTAGACTGTAACTATTCAGCATTTTGATATGTCTAATTTTCAGCATTTTGTAGGGACGCACCATGGTGCATCCTCCCCATTTATGGCAATAATACACATCCAACGGACGCTCCAGGGAGCATCCCTACTGATATTCAATCTTTTAGCATTCATAAGTTTCGCTAAATCCGTTACTTTAGACTGACATTCTTGATTTCATCACAAAGAATTTTTTGTATGCTTTTCAAAAGTTTCATAAGTCGCATAGTCCTCTATGCTCCATCTTCAGCTTTGAAAAATCCCTCCGAAATCTCCTTTTGTGCTAAAATCATTTAAACGTAAACATACAGTTACATTTTCAAAACTAATAAAAATAAAAAGATTATCCAATTATCTTCATCGATTTTGCAGTGAATTTCAATCTTCTAAGTAAGTTTGATAAATTAGCTAATGGTTATTTTTGGAATTTAGCCGGTGGATTTGTTTCTTGAGCAAGGGAGCATAGTGGGCTATGCGGCTGACCGAAAGGAACAAAGACAACGCTAAAAAAAGAACATTAGCTTAAGGTGCTTCCATCACATTAACTAATTCGAAAAACCTACTTATATGTAAAAGTGAATTGAGTTAGGGTGCAGTCTGCCAACGGCGAAATACGATTGAATCACATATACGATTGAAATTCGGAATTTCCCGGAAAAGCCTATAATAAAAAGAGGAATCTCCGATGAGATCCCTCTTTTCTATTATACGAATTGGAAATAGGGTTATTTCACGATGAATTTTGAAGTCTTGCTACCCTGCTTCTTGATCACGAGCTGACCAGCCTCGGGATTAGCAACTTCCATACCCTGGAGGTTGAAGTATTTAACAGGAGCGTTAGAATCGTCAACACATACTGAATTTACTCCTGCCTCAGGAAGTATGTAATCAGAAGGAAGTTGAATCCAACTCTCCTTTGCACCTTCTGGAGCCGCCAATATAGTATTGTAATATTCGCTTGTTTGTGGAAGATCAGGGAAGAAGTATCTTATTGCCAAGCCAGGAAGAATAATTCTCTTAGTAGCAGGATCAATATAAACATTCATACCAGCATAGTTAGGATTTGTAAGGAACTCCTGATCTGTAATAGTATTCTGTATATAGGCAGTATATACCATTGAAGCACTCATAATCTCAACAGTGCCAAATCCATCAACATCATCAAAATAACCAGTAGACTGCTCAGGAAGTTTACCATAATTAGGATTGGTCAGATTAATTTCAAGGTCAATTTCAGCAGCAACCTCTGAATTGTTCCATCCTCCTGCAACATAAGCATTCTTGATATGGAAGTATCCCTTATTATCTTCTTCCTCATAAACTGTTACTTTACCCTGTGGGGTACCCCACTCAGAGAAAAAGTTGTCCAGGAAATTATTCTGCATATCACATTCACCTACCAGTTGATAGCTTGCAAATGGATCGGGAGGAGCAGGAAGATCATGGCCTGGCAATGCCAAAGCAAACTGCTTTTTAGTATTACAAGCAATTCCATAACCTTCTTCCATTCCAGATGTTGACCAGAATAATACAGGGAATTCTCCATTCTCCGTCGTAAACTTAGCGGGGATAGTGAAGATACCATCCTCATATGTACCGAATGCTCCTGGATAAACATCAAAAATTGTCTGAGGATCATAATTTGCAATTAATGTACTCAGATTGAAATGAAGAGTCGCATTACCGGGAGTCAAGCTAGTCTCGGGTTCAACATAGAAGCCAAGATTTGCATCTTCAGGCATGTACCAATATGTCTTACCATCAACATCAAAAGTTTTGATGTAAAGGTAAGTGGTGGAAGTAGCATCGTAAGTGTACATCTCCCCACCGAAAACTTCAGTTACGTAGTCACGGTACATATTAACTAAACGATAGTAGTTTGGTTCAGTTGTACTTTCCTCTACTTCAACCGGAAGTTCATAAGCATCAAGTCCTCTATACAAAGAAGAGAAAATAAACTCACGGAACATTCCTTCTCCGAGCGCTTTCCACTCATCCGCACGAGTTTCCACTCTGTCGTTAGTCTTATGTTCTATCCCAGGGACAGCACACATTTTCTCAGAAGCATTACTGCTTAATTCAGCATTATTTCTGTTCACTTTAAATTCCGCAGCACTGGCAGAAAAAACTCCTGCTACCAATGAGGCTGCTGCGAATGCGTAAACCTTCTTCATAAGCTTTTTTAAATTATGAATAACATGATTTTAATTTAACAAACATTCAACTAACTATTAAGTATTATTGAATGTTTCAAAATTAATAAAATTATTTCTAATTCAAAACAAAATACAGATATTTTTAAGGCCGCATAGTAATTATTTTTTTTATATACTACATTATAGGAAAGAAAATTCCTTTTATGATACTTTGAAGTTGTTTAAATTAATTTTTCATTAACAATTACGAGAGACTTTTGAGTTGATTATGACTCGTCATTTTTTATAAAGGTTGAGTACCGATGAGTATACAAAAAATAATGACGTGCCAAAAGGATCCGCATGGTTTAATAAAAGAAGGCACAACAATTTTCATATTAGCATTCGTAAATAAGTTTAAACAATTTCATTATATTATAAAACTCCCTTGAATGAGGTCAGCATAATTGTTAATTCATTCAAGGGAGTCAGCAATTTTAACTATGGATCAAAATTATTTCAAAATTCTTTTTTCAATTTTTGATCCTTTCTTTACAATCATAATTTCACCAGGAATCGGAGTTTCTATCCTAACTCCTTGAAGATTATAATATTCCTCATTTTCTTCAATATTAATATCGATTAAGCCACTGCCGCTCTTTACTTTAAAACGTAACGACCCAATCAATTTCTCAGATCTTGTTCCATAGTACTTAACTTTTACATAGTATATGTTGCCATTTTGAGCTTCAGGGAAAGAAATAGGGATATTTAAAGTTGCCTCTTCTCCCGCGTTCATTTCCAGATGTTTTGTGAAAACTTGATCTTTAACTGGAACTGTCTGATTGGGCGAGGTAGCATTAGGAGCAAGTTCTACAATATCAACATATATATTTGAATCGAAATAGCCTTTGCTTACCTTTATTTTTAAATCTACATCAAAATTCTTGCTATCCTCCACTACTAAAACATTATATTTATCTCCACAAATCACTGTTTCCTCCGATGAAGCACCTGGAATTGTCATACTACGCAATTGAACTGATGGGTCACCGGGATTCGGTTTCATAGTAACAGTCCCAAAACTTCCATAGCTTTCACCTGAAAAATCATTGACAAGACTTATGTTGAAATCTTTATCTTCTTTAATTGTCCCCTGACCCTCCTGAGGATAGAGCAAAAGCGACCAACTTTGTGCCTCGGAAGAATGAGGAGGGACAGTTACCAAAATATTTGTACTTTTAAATCTGACATTATCCCCTTCAGAAAGGATAATAGAAATTGCCTCAGTCAGCTCAAGATCAGATGAATTCTCAACATTAAATGAAATATTGCAACTTCTTCCATAATACAAGTTACCATCTAACTTGAAGTCTTTTATCACCAATTTTGAAGGCTCAACTGAAGAAGCCGAAACTTTTCCTGCATTCTTTTTTATAACGATATAATCAGGATAACCATATGGAACATTAACTGGAATCCACTCCGAAGATGAACTGTTGTTATCGCGTGTTGACAATATCATCTTGTATTCTCCGTCAGGTAGTGAAGATGGTATAGTAACCGTTATTCTTACTGTACCAGCATAGGCTCCTCCAGGCATAAGAGAAACACTATTCATTCCTCCAAATTTACCTTGCTGAGACTCAACAACTTCATTGTTTAATGAATTAACAAAAACACCACCTATATTAAATTTAATCGAATTTCCAGTTTCATTTCTCCATCCATATATTGGACCATACCCATGAACAAGACTACAAGTCAAAACATCATTTCCAACCGCGTCTTTCGTGAGCGAATCAAATCCTATGAGACCATATGCAGACAACTTTGGCTCTGAAGGTGTGGCAGGCTGACCATTGGGCTTTTTTAAATTTAATACAGCGCCCTGAAGGAAATTGAATCCTCCACCTTCTCCACCACCGGTACCCAAGGCTTCCGGATTTAAAGCATTAAGAAGGAAATAACCATCTGACATTCCCCCCCAGCCCCAGTTAATATGATAATATCCATTTCCATCATATCCATCACATATAAAACTGTGACCTACAGATAAGTCATTACCATTATATATTACCGGGGATCCAGCTTTAAGACTATTATAAATCTTCTCATCCCACTCGCTACCGGAATATGATAAACGTGCTTCGAATGTTACCGAAGGATCATAGTTAAAATACTTTACAAAAGCATTAGCAATATTTTGACTAGAAGCCCCGGAGGCCTCCAATCCATATGCCATATCTACTGAAAATCCACATGCTTTCATAAGATAGGCCACAGCTGATGCTTGTGAATCGTTATATGTCCCTGACACATAATTATCAAGCATATTATCCCAATCGAAAGCGCGCTCTGAAAAATCTATTGTATATCGTTCAGTCCCAACTGAAACAGAGGCTGTACCAGATCCAAATTCTGGATATTTAAAATAATTTAAAACTTGTGCCATTGAGGTGGCAACACAGCCTGTGAAACAATGTTGCCCTCTTATTTCAGGACATTCATTATTATATGGAGCACCTTGATCCCATTTAGACTTAATCATAGGAGGAATCACTTCTCGCGATGATCTTGTAAGAAAGTGCTCATTCCCAAATTGAGAAGTAACACCCATTTTTTTTGCATATTCAATCTCATCACAATATCCTTTTAACCATGCCTGCATTTGCACAGGCATATTGTCAACTTCCAGACAACCTGTTTCAGAATAACCCAAAACCGGATAAGCTACGTCATCAGCTGATACTATTAAATAACCACCTTCTTTAGACTTTCCGAAGGCATACGCCAATGCCGTGCCTTCCTCTCCTTTGAATGAAGAAAGAAATTTGTAATTTCCTTTCTCTACTCCTCTTATCTTAATAGAACGTTCTTGGCGAACCCTGTTTAGAGCCTGCTCCGGAGTAAGAGGAAAAGCATTTGCTCCCATAATTGAAAAGATGCCAAGAGAAAGTAAACCTAATCTTTTGTACATATTTTTTTAATTATATATTTTATTCAACGTAACAAATCTAACAATTTTTTTCATAATTCACAAGAAAATCTCATAACATTAATAATATTTACGGAAAAAAAGTTTTTTAAATAGAAAGGAGGAAATATCTTCAAAGATACTTCCTCCCTTTTTACTCTTATTTCAACAAGACTCTTTTTTATTCCGGCTCAACAGATTCATGAGTTGATCCGGCAACAAGTTTGTTGTAATCTACTTCGAGACGCGGAATCGGCCATACCCAATTATTGAAATCTGTTACCTCAAATTTCTTTGCATATGAATCAGGCCAGTTTCCAGAATTTAGATTATCTTCCTCCCATGCGTCGCGTACAATAGGCTCATTCCAACGCTTAAAATCAAACCAACTAAAACCTTCACCCCAAAGTTCCCAGCGACGATTTAGTTTGACCTCTTCAAGAAGATCATCTCCTGTCTTGGAAGTTTTCACGTAACCGGAAATACGATTTTTGTTAATTTTTTCAAGATTATCCTGTGCGACTGTATAATTACCATTATGGCAGGCAGCTTCGGCTTCAATAAGAAGCATTTCAGATGCTCGCATAAAGGGAAACGCTCCGGCAGCATAATTGTCTGTACCCCAGAATTTGAACTGAGCACCGAATGGAATATATGTTTCATATATTTCAAGGGCATTTTCAAAATAATCCCCGCAATAAGGGAATACCCATCGTTTTCCCTCTCCAATCTGACTATATATATTTTTACAGAACTCCTGTAAACGTGCTGGGAAATTTTCGCCTCTATTCAAATTCATAGTTGAAGATGAGCAGTCATCAGAATTCCAGAACTTCGCACGCAAAGCACGACCTTCTTTATCAGGAGTATAGAAAAGTTCACATCGGACATCATTAGAATTCTGCATCTTCTTATACAGAGTATAATCCACTGCTCCAGCACCATAATTACCCCAAATACAGGGATAAGCACCATTACAAGCAAACGAAGCACCAAAAGAAGCATAGTATAGGCCTGTTGCAGATTCCTGTGAGGACCACATCCATTCGCTGTTAGGAGAATTAAAGCCAGACTTATAATCACTTGCCGTCATAACCTCATATTCCTCAGCAGCAAGATGTGCATACTTCTCAGCAGTTACCCAGTCATTTTTCAAAAGAGCTGCACGGGCATAAAGTCCGTATGCTACGGTTATGTCAGTTTCCCAATTATATGTACGTCCAAATTCAGAAATCTCATACAATTCTATTGCACGATCTAAATCATCGTAGATAAATTTGAGAACTTCATTTGTTGAGGATACAGCCATATCAGATGGTTGATTTGCATCCGGAGCTGCCGAACGTAAAATCACACTTGATACTTCTCCATTTGCAGAATCAACCCAACGAGGACCGAACATCTGATGAAGACGTATGTATGCGTGAGCACGCATGGTATGAGCTTGGGCCATGCGGAAGGCTGTTTCTTCCTTCAACTCTCCTTCTTTCTCAAGACGCTCTTCACCGGCAATCATATAGTTTGCCTGTCCAACAATTCCATAGGGATATACCCAAGCAATATATGCACCCCATGTTCCGTAGCTACTCATATGATCCCAGTTAGTGAAGCCGTATCCAGTATTACCTGCTACGAAATAATTATTCTCATCCTGACCCATAGATTCACCGAACCATATGGAGTACCATGGCTCTCCATTAAACCACATATAGTCGTACAACGTACTATATTGGCGATACATGCTCTCCATTGTTCCGTACGCGGCAGCACGCATTTTTGATACATTATCCGGAATACTTTCCGAATTCTCGTTTGAGACCGGCTCCAAATCCAGATAATCGTTAGAACAGGAGGTAACTGCCAGAGCCATTGCTACAGCAGCAAATCCACCTATTATATATTGTTTTTTCATTATTTCTTTCATTTAATGTAATTAGAACACCAGTTTTAATTAGAACTTCGCGGTCAATTGGAAGGCAAATACCCGTGCTGGCACATAGTTAGCACCCTGTCCGCCACCAAAACCATAAGTAGGATTCATACCTTTACGTCTTGTAACAAGGAATACGTTGTCACAAGAGAAGCCAAGATTCAATCCTTGCATCTTAAGAGCATCAACCCAGCTACGTGGGAAATCGTAGGATACGTTGATATTCTTTAGGCAGAGGTAGTTACTGCTGGTTATAAATCGGCTTGAACTTGCATTGTTGGTCCCTGAATAATTTGAATTTATTTCTGGGATACCATTAGGATCAATTCGACCAGGTGTATAGGTGCCGTTAGCAACTGCATCTGCAACCCATTCTACAAGCTGACCATTTGCATCTAAATGGTCTGCAGGCTGAGTCCATGATTTAAGAACATCTTTATGAAGGGCAGCCATAGATGATGAAGACATCAGAGACATATAGTTACTATCGAGCGTCTTTCCTCCTAAAGAATAAGTGAAAAGGAGTCCGAGGTTAATTCCCTTCCATGAGGCATTAGTGCCAAAAGATCCATAGACAACTGGAAGTGCACTACCATGGATAACACGAGAGGCGTTATTCATATTACTTGTGTAATACTTACCATCTTTTTCAATGAAAACCGCATTCTTATCATCACGAGCATCTTGCACTCTATCTAAGTATGCCTGATTATCATATTTCATTGCACCAGATTCATCATAATACATAAAGTCAGGAGACATAGGATCAATGTAATACATAGATTGTCCTGTCAACTGGTCAACACCAGCAAATGTATAGGTTTTTATGATGTAACGGCTCTCTCCAAGGAAAAGATTCTGACTCGGTAAACTCTGGTTATTCGGAAGCTTTGTAATTTTATTCTTAATAAAGGTGGCGTCTATGCTGAAATTCCATTTCCAGTCTCTGTTACGAATAATATCATAACCAAATTGAAGCTCCCAACCAGTATTCTGCATTGTTCCTACATTTCGCCAAACCGATGGGTTAGAACCTGCCGATGATGACCCAACAAGAGAACCCATGGAGGCAGGCAGAGTATAGTTAAATAGAAGATCAGAATTCTGCTTATTAAAATAACCAACACTGAATGTGAAACGGTCATCAAACATAGAACCTTCAAGACCTATATCAAATGTTTTTGTAGACTCCCATTTAAGATCAGGTGAGCCGAGAGAATTAGGAAGAAGAGTACCTATGTTATTATACTGCGACCAACTGAACAAATTCATATATGAATAGTAAGGTGCAGAAACATCATTACCTACTGTTCCATATGCGGCACGGAGTTTAAGATAGTTTAACCAGCTCTGAGTTGGCTCCATAAACCTTTCTTTAGTGATGATCCAGCTTGCACCTACACTCCAGAAAGTACCCCAACGATGATTCTTTGAGAATCGGGAAGAACCATCTCTACGAAGTGATACCTCACCGAAGTATTTCTGATCATAGTTGTAGCGTACTCGCCCAAGATATGACTCAATGTTCACACCCTGACCGCCAGACGCATCCTGCATCAATTCCGAGAAGTTATTCAACAAATAATTATTATCAAGAACCTGATCAGCCTTCAGTATAAAGTCATAGTAAATTGAAGAACTTTGATTTTCATGTGAAAGCAATGCATCAATATGATTGTTGCCATACTCATGACTCCAAGTCAAGGTCTGTGAGAAGGTATGACTCTTCAATTCATCAAACTCTTTCTGAAGCATACCAACTCCAGCTTGAGACCCAATAATATTATTGTTATATTGTGTGAATATAGTCTTAGTACGACTCATCTGGCCACGGAATGTCAATTCAAAGCCATAAGGAATAACGGCAGTTGCATATACATTCCCATCAATTGCAGTTTTGTTAAAGTCATTCTTATCAAGACGCATTGCCCATGCAACATTATTTCCCTGAAGATATGAACCGGCTGTATTCCATATCGGCTGTCCAAATTCATCATACATAATATTACCATCTGCATCATGCTGATAATAGGGGTAAATTGGAGCAGTGAACATAGTAAGGAAAGGGTTAGCTACAGATGCAAGATCATTTGCAAAATCCTGTCCAGTCTCTGAATTCTGTTGGGTCAAGGCAAAATTCATACCCATTCTCAAATAGCTTGTCGGCTGATAGTTTACATTCACACGTCCATTGAAACGTTCAAAATCAGTCTGAAGCATATACCCGTTTTCCTTGAGATAACCAACAGAGGCAAACATATTGAATTTATCAGTGGCGCCTGTAGCGTTCACATTATATTCCTGACGATATCCATTTCTTGAAACAGCATCCCACCAATCAAGATCAGTATAACCAGGAAGGATACTTCCACCAAAGAAAGTAGCTTTTGTTGGATCATTAGGGTCAACAATAAAAAGCTCATTATTAGGCACACCATAAATATTGTTATACATCTTTTCTTTGATTATGGCACCCTTAGCATAATAATCAACGTAGTAGGCTTTATCTCTCTTTCCACCACTATTAAGAAGGTTATTGCGAGTTTCTCCGTTTACTACAGAATTAAACATCATCTGCATCCAATCATTGGCATCCAGACGATCATAAAATGGAAGACCACGATTATACATTCCTTGACGGATCTGTAAGGTAACATCAACTTTACCTACATTTTTAGCTCGCTTTGTTGTAATAAGAATGACACCGTTGGCACCACGGTTACCGTAAAGAGCACAAGAAGCAGCATCCTTCAATACAGACATTGACTCAATATCTGCTGGATTAAGGTCAGCAATTGTACCTTCATATGGCACGCCATCTACAACATACAATGGACTATTGCTACCATTAATTGAGTTAAACCCTCGAATTCGAATGTCAGGTGCAGATCCAGGTGTACCTGTTGAGTTATTTACCTGCACTCCCGGAGCATTGCCCTCAAGCGCTGAAGTAACAGAAGTTACCGGACGTTCTTCAATCTCCTTGGAACCAACCACTGCCACGGAACCGGTAAGAGATTCCTTAGTTGCAGTACCGTAAGCGACTACGACAAGGTCGTCGAGGTTTTGCTCGGTGGAAACAAGTTTGATCGTCATGTTGTTGGTTAGTTTCACCACCTGCTCCTTATACCCGACGTAAGTCACCTTTGCAGTGGTCACGTTTTTAGGAACAGAGATTGAATACTTACCATCGATGTCGGTAGCGGCACCTTGTCCGCCTCCGATCGGCATGATGGTAGCGCCTATCAACGGTTCGTTGTTTTCGGCGTCAACCACTGTGCCGCGATAGGTGGTCTGTGCCATAGCGGCCCAGCTACACGCTACCAGCGTCATAATGATTAAAAACAGTTTTCTCATACTTCAATAATTTAGAGATAAGTTATAATAGTATTATGTATCTCATTTTTGCCTCCCCGAAGGGAGAAAATTTGTTAATTCCCGCGTCGCCGTGGGCCAAGATTAAGTTTGAATAAGATGATTTGTTAATATATCCTCATTAGCTTTTTATGTCAGGTCGGATCTTAACAATTATCAAGAAATGCAAGACACTGCTTTATTTTACAATTTGAAGCCGTGATTGCTCTCTTAGTTTCGCAAATTTAATATTCTTTATTGAAAATATCAAATTTTGTAAAATTTTTTTAAATTTATTTTTTCTCGATATTTTTTGTCACAACTCCCCTACCCCATTAGTTTATATAGAGAGATAAGTTAGTTTTAGTTGATATTGCACGAAAAAACCGGGGAGAGTGCGTATTGCAACGGGGCCATGACACTTGTCATGGCCCCGTTGCAATAATCTGACTTTTCATTCTTTTCATTCCCCTTGATCCTGAGGTTCCTTCGGGAGTGTGAAATGGAGTGTGAGCCATCCGAGCACACCTGCCAGAAGAGATCCTACCAGAATACCGAGTTTTGCATCATTGAGAAGGAGCGAAAGCGCGGAATCCCCACCTCCAAAACTGAGGTTGGCAATGAAGAGCGACACCGTGAAACCGATACCTCCCAAGAGAGCGACAGATCCGAGGCTCCACCAAGTGGTGCCCTCCGGCATCTTAGACCATCGCAGCAATATCGCCATCGCCGAGAAGAGGAATATTCCCAGGAATTTCCCGACAATAAGAGAGACGATAATCGCCGGCGCAATGCCGTGGAAGAGTTGTCCTATCTCCATGTCTCCAAAATATATCCCGGCATTGGCAAAGGCAAAGATCGGGACAATCAAGTAATTCACCAGCGGGTGAAGTGAATCCTCCATATCCTGCAGCGGAGATATCACCTTATCGGAAGAGGATTCAATCTCCTTCAGCCAGTTCATCTGATCTTTATTCAGAATGGTGCGAGAATTCAATCGTTCATCATCCTCATGCGCGAAATATGCAATATTCTTTCTGATATTCTGCACATATTTCTTGGGCGCATAAACGGGTTTTGCCGGGACACAGAAGGCCACAAGCACTCCTGCTATCGTGGGGTGAATTCCGGCATTAAGGAAGAAGAACCAAACAAAAGCACCAATGATAATATAGAAAAGTTTTGACTGTATGCCGGCTTTTCCTCCTATGAAGAGAAGCAGCAGACATATTGCCGCATATACAAGCAGCATATAGTCGATGTGAGAGCTATAGAATATGGCTATCACCAGAATGCCTCCTATATCGTCGACCACGGCCAGAGTGGTGAGAAACACTTTCAGTCCGATCGGGACACGATTGCCCAGCATAGCCAACACACCAAGAGAGAATGCAATGTCGGTAGCCATCGGTATCGCGGCGCCTCCGGCGTATGGTGTACCCTTTGCCATTAGCCAGTAGATTAATACCGGGACCGCCATACCTCCGATTGCACCCACAATGGGGAGAAGTGCGTTACGAAAATCAGAAAGCTCACCTACAAGCACCTCTCGTTTTATCTCCAGTCCGACAGAGAAAAAGAAGAGGGCCATGAGGGCATCGTTGATGAATGCCATTATCGACATAGGCTCCCCATGATGGCTGAAAAGATTGAATCCGCCGACCTGGAGAGCTATCTGATGAGTCCAGAGAGAATTATAAATGTCGCGCGTGAAGGGAATATTGACCACAAGTAATGCTAAAGCAGTGGCGGCAATCAGTACGTTGCCGCCATTAGCATAGTTCTTTATGGTCTTTCGCGCAGTATAGAATACTGATGCCATATTTACGCCGGATTAATGTCGTCTCGGCCGTCGAGGAGCGAGAAAATCTGTTCGGAGGCCTCTTTCGTCTTTACCTTCTCGATTTTATCGGTCACCTCACCATTCTCATCAGTGATGAAGGTGGTGCGCACGATACCCATATATTTACGGCCGGCCATCTTCTTCTCCTGCCATACTCCGGCAAGCTCACAGAGCTTCCCTTCCGTATCGGTGACGAGCGGGAACTGAAGGCTGTTTTTTTCAGCGAACCTACAGTGACTCTGAGCGGAATCACGACTGACGCCTATCACCTGATAACCCATATTTTTTAGCACCTCATAGTTGTCGCGGAAATTGACAGCCTCCATTGTGCATCCGGGGGTGGAATCTTTGGGATAGAAATAGATTATGAATTTCATGCCGGGGTAATTCGACAATTTCACTTCATTGCCTTGATAGTCCATGCCTAACAGGTCGGGGAATTTATCGCCAATGTTCATAGTAATTTCTGTTTATAGTGTTTTTTATTTAATACGTTTTTTCAAAGGTAATTGTTCAGACTCCGGTGTCGGAGCATAGCTCTCGGCGGTGACGGCTTCGCGACTACGGGAGCAGCATTGACATATCGACTCGGAGCATAGCTCACGGCGGTGACGCCTTCGCGACAATGAGGACAGCCTTGACATATCGACTCGGAGCATAGCTCCCGGCGGTGACGGCTTCGCGACAATGAGGACAGCCCTGACATATCGACTCGGAGCATAGCTCCCGGCGGTGACGGCTTCGCGACAATGAGGACAGCCCTGACATATCGACTCGGAGCATAGCTCTCGGCGGTGACGGCTTCGCGACAATGAGGACAGCCCTGACATATCGACTCGGAGCATAGCTCCCGGCGGTGACGGCTTCGCGACAATGAGGACAGCCTTGACATATCGACTCGGAACATAGCTGCCGGCGGTGACGGCTTCGCGACAACAGGAGCACCCCTGACATATCAACTCGGAGCATAGCTCCCGGCGGGGACGCCTTCGCGACTACGGGAGCAGCATTGACATATCGACTCGGAGCAAAGCTTCCGGCGATGACGGCTTCGCGACAACGGGAGTAGCCCCTTAAAGGCCATAATATAAAATACACAGGGAAGCAAAGATTCGGAATCTTTGCTTCCCTGTGTAAATATATCTGCAAATAAATATATCTGCAATTTATAATATACCAGCAAATAAATATACCTATATTATATCCGGCGGGACAGACTTAATCCAATTTGAGCACGGCCAGGAAGGCTTTCTGAGGCACCTCCACAGATCCGATCTGTTTCATTCGTTTCTTACCGGCTTTCTGCTTCTCAAGAAGTTTTCTCTTACGGGATATATCACCGCCATAGCATTTCGCAGTCACATCTTTGCGCACTGCCTTGATCGTCTCTCGTGCTATAATTTTAGCACCAATGGCTGCCTGAATTGCAATGTCGAACTGCTGACGCGGGATAAGTTCCTTCAGTTTCTCACACATACGACGGCCGAACTTCACGGCATTTGCTTCATGCGTAAGAGTGGAGAGGGCATCGACACTCTCTCCATTGAGAAGAATATCAAGTTTAACGAGCTTCGATTCGCGGAAGTCATGAATATGATAATCGAAGGAAGCATACCCTTTCGATATGGATTTCAGCTTATCGTAGAAGTCGATCACAATTTCACCGAGGGGCATATCGAAAGTAATCTCCATACGGTTACCGGATATATATTCCTGTTTCACCAACTCTCCCCTCTTTCCAAGACAGAGAGTCATGATAGGCCCAATATAATCGGCTGCCGTAATGACTGTGGCGCGAATGTAAGGCTCCTCAATATGATCAATCAGAGTTGCTTCCGGAAGTCCTGAAGGGTTATGCACCTCCGTCATGTTCCCTTTCTTGTCGTATACGCGATAAGAAACGTTGGGGACAGTGGTGATCACATCCATATCAAATTCACGACCGAGGCGTTCCTGCACAATCTCCATGTGCAACAGACCGAGGAAACCGCATCGGAAACCAAATCCGAGAGCTGCGGATGATTCCGGCTGGAATGTGAGTGACGCATCGTTGAGCTGTAGTTTCTCAAGGGCGGCACGCAGATTCTCGAAATCTTCCGTATCAATAGGATACACACCTGCAAAGACCATCGGTTTCACCTCCTCGAATCCATCGATTGCCTGATCGCAAGGCCGATTGACATGGGTGATGGTATCTCCCACTTTCACCTCCTTGGAATTTTTGATACCTGAGATAATATATCCCACATTTCCTGCCGATAATTCCTTGCGGGGAGACATTTCAAGCTTGAGTACACCGATTTCATCGGCATGATATTCCTTCCCTGTGGCAACGAACTTCACGAAATCATCGGTACGGATTGTTCCGTTCACAATTTTATAATATGCGATGATGCCACGGAAGGGATTGAACACTGAATCGAAAATAAGAGCCTGCAACGGAGCTTCCGGGTCGCCTTTAGGTGCCGGGACACGCTTCACTATGGCCTCCAGAATCTCATCCATACCCATTCCGGTCTTTCCACTGGCGCGGATAATATCGTCGTAATCGCATCCGAGAAGGTCAACAATCTGATCTGCCACCTCATCGGGCTTCGCGCTGTCAAGGTCGCATTTGTTAAGCACCGGAATTATCTCCAGATCATTGTCGATGGCCATGTAAAGGTTGGAGATAGTCTGTGCCTGTATTCCCTGAGAGGCATCGACGATGAGGAGGGCACCTTCACAAGCGGCAATCGAGCGCGACACTTCATAAGAGAAGTCCACGTGTCCCGGAGTGTCGATAAGGTTGAGAGTGTATTTCTCCCCCTCAAGCTCATAATCCATCTGAATGGCATGGCTCTTAATTGTGATTCCCCTCTCACGTTCGAGATCCATATCGTCGAGCACCTGCGCCTCCATATCCTTGGCCGCCACGGTATTCGTGCGCTCAAGAAGACGGTCGGCCACGGTGGATTTTCCATGATCGATATGGGCTATTATGCAGAAGTTTCTGATATTTTTCATTTTCATTTCCTTTTCAGTCTGCAAATTTAGCGAAAAAAATCGGAATGCGAAAAGAGGAGCCACCGGCATGATGCCGAAAGCCCCTCTTTTGATTCTATTTTTTCATGAATTATTTGCAGGTATCCATCGGGCAGCGCGGTTTGAGCTGCTTGAAGAAGTCGTTACCCTTGTTGTCGACAAGAATGAAGGCAGGGAAGTCTTCTACCTTGATCTTCCAGATAGCCTCCATGCCAAGTTCCGGATATTCGAGAAGCTCAACATTCTTGATTGAATTCTTGGCAAGGATTGCAGCCGGGCCACCTATCGAACCAAGATAGAAACCACCATGTTTCTTGCAGGCATCTGTAACCTGCTGGCTGCGGTTACCCTTGGCAATCATCACCATCGAACCTCCGGCAGCCTGGAACTGATCAACGTATGGATCCATACGTCCGGCGGTAGTGGGGCCGAAAGATCCTGAAGGCATACCTTCGGGTTTCTTTGCCGGGCCTGCATAATAGATGGGATGATCTTTAAGATACTGCGGCATGGGCTCTCCGGCATCCAGACGCTCCTTAATCTTTGCATGGGCGATGTCGCGGCCCACGATGATTGTGCCATTAAGCGACAGACGTGTAGATACGGGATATTTATCGAGAGTCTTCAGAATCTCCTCCATCGGCTGGTTGAGGTCGATCTTAACCACTTCACCCTCTCCTGCCTGACGCATTGATTCGGGAATAAGCTCGCCGGGGAATTTGTCAAGTTTCTCAATCCAAAGACCATCTTTATTTATTTTAGCCTTCACATTGCGGTCAGCCGAGCAGCTCACACCCATACCCACCGGGCAAGAAGCACCATGACGGGGCATACGGATAACACGGATATCATGAGCGAAATATTTTCCACCGAACTGTGCACCAAGTCCAATGTTGTGGGCAGCTTCAAGAAGTTCTTTCTCAAGTTCTACATCGCGGAAAGCATGTCCATATTCATTCCCCTTTGTAGGAAGGTTATCATAATATTTCACAGATGCTTTCTTCACGGCTGCGAGGTTGGCCTCGGCAGATGTTCCGCCGATCACGAAAGCGATATGATAAGGAGGACAGGCGGCAGTGCCGAGAGTCTTCATCTTCTCGATAAGGAAGGGAACGAGAGTCTTCTTATTAAGGATAGCCTTAGTCTCCTGATAGAGATAGGTCTTGTTGGCTGAGCCACCACCCTTTGCCACGAAGAGGAAATCATATTCCATACCCTCAGTGGCATGAATCTCGATCTGAGCAGGAAGGTTGCAACCGGTGTTGACCTCATCATACATTGTGAGAGGGGCATTCTGGGAATAGCGGAGATTATTTTCGGTGTATGTCTTGTAGACACCCTCGGAAATCTTCTCTTCATCGTCGCAGCCGGTCCAGACCTGCTGCCCCTTGTAGCCGGAGCAAATTGATGTGCCGGTGTCCTGACAGAAAGGAAGGACTCCCTTCGCAGCCACCTCTGCATTGCGCAGCATGGTGAGCGCCACAAACTTGTCGTTTTCGGAAGCCTCCGGATCGCTGAGAATCTTTGCCACCATCTCATTGTGCTCGCGACGGAGCATGAATGAGCAGTTGTGGGAAGCCACGTTGGCGATCACGGTAAGAGCTTCGGGATCCACCACGAGCATCTCATGGCCATTCCAGTTCTCAACTTTCACATAATCTTTGGTGATGAGCTCATACTCCGTAGTATCGGGGCCGAGCGGAAACATTTCCTGGTAATGAAAAGGTTTTGTTGCCATAGTTGGTCGATATATTATTTCAGTTTTGTTGCTTTTTGCATCGAGGGTCTCCCCTTCCGATGCAAATTTAACCATTATTTATTGATAAAGCAAAAAATAATGCAAATAGATTAGACAGAATTTCCTTAGCTCCGACTCAGAATGTTTTAACAAATTTTATCCCCGCTACAAAGGAGACAATTTGCCGAACCCCCGAATTTTCGCTAATTTTGCAATTTAAAAGAAAGAATTATAGAAATGAAATTAAGCCGACTGACATATTACATTACCGCCGCACTGATAGCCGTGACGGCTGTCTGCATGCCGATCGACTCCTCCGGAGCCTCGGCAAAGAAGAAAACCACAACTACTGCGAAAAGCACAAAATCTTCAAAAAGCAGCAAGAACACCAAGAGCTCAAAGACCTCAAAGAGTTCCAAATCTTCGAAAAACGCCAAGAACAGTAAGTCTGCCAAGGCGACCAAGAATACAAAAGCTTCCAAGGGCACAAAGACTTCGAGCCGCACAAACACAAAAAAGAAAAACACCACTTCTTCTAAAGCTTCAGCCGCCAAAACAAACCGTGCGAAGCGGACAGCAAGGCAGACCGCAGCCCCGGCTGCTCCAAAAGAGACACCGCAGAATGATTCTCTGACCTTGGCTGTGAATTCGGCCCTTGTGAAATGGATACCCTCGGAACTTAATCCGGGAGGGCTACGCGTGAACAGCGTCAAGGCCGACAGTAGAAGCCGTATAGCGGTGGTGAATCTCAATGAGAATTTCACATATATGCCTGTGACGAGGACATTCATCGATTCAGTGTCGCGTCAGGTGCAGAAATCTCTCCCCGATTCCATATCCAACTATCGTGTGAGCCTTAACGTAGGGAACCGCGCTTATAGCTCCTATATCAACAAGATTGATGTTCTGCCGGAAAAATACCGTCAGAACCCTCCATTCGTAACAGAGGTTAACCCGTCGGTCAACCCCACAAAGGGTATGCCCAACGATATAGTGGCCCTTTGGCCTTCCCACGGACGTTACTATAAAATAAATCAAAACGGAAACGGCAATTGGGCTTGGCAGAGAGGTTTCCTCTTCCAGACAATAGAGGATCTCTACACTATGGGATATATCTATCCTTACGTGGTGCCGATGCTTGAAAATGCAGGGGCATACGTGTTCCTACCCCGCGAGCGAGATACAAACCCTCACGAGGTGATTGTAGATAATGATGTGAATGAAGGAGGACAGATTTTCTCCCAACCATACTATAAGGAACAAAACGGAACCAATCAGTGGGAGACCGGAGAATTCGACGGTTTCATCTATGACCTCCCTGATTTCCGCGATACAGAGAATCCTTTTGAAAACGGAACGTACCGTCAGGTCAACACTACACGCAATGGAACACCCTCTGTGGCCGGATGGTATGCCGATATTCCGCAAGATGGTGAATATGCGGTCTATGTAAGCTATAAGACTCTCCCCAATTCCACCAAGGATGCGCATTACACAGTGAATTACTCCGGCGGAACAAAAGAGTTTATCGTCAACCAGACAATGGGCGGAGGGACATGGATCTATCTCGGCACATTCCCTCTGGAAAAAGGCTACAGCGACACAGAGCCTGTTGTCACCCTCTCTAACCTCTCCTCCACGGATGGAGCCGTGGTGACAGCCGATGCAGTGAAAATCGGCGGGGGAATGGGGAATATAGCCCGAAGCGACCGTCGTTCCGATGTCTATTATGATCCCTCGACTCCGGAAGATGATCTGGCACAGTTCGACGAGGAGGATGAGGATGATGAGGAGTTTGATGATGACAGCGCTGCAGACGACATTGATAATGCCGACAGCACTCCGACAAAAAAGAGCGAGACTCAGCAGACCACTCAGCGCAAACCCGGAACAGCACCGAGATTCACCACTTCAAAGATGCCTCGATGGGTGGAAGGTTCAAGATACTGGCTGCAGTGGGCCGGTTTCCCGGAATCTGTCTATTCCCCTTTCCATGGCAAGGATGATTATAAGGATGATTATACCGACCGAGGTCATTGGGTGAACTATCTCGCAGGAGGTTCCCGTGTTCTTCCTGATGAACCGGGGCTAAATCTTCCTGTCGATCTTTCATTCGCACTCCACTCAGATGCCGGTGTGAGAAAGGATGACAGCTTTGTAGGCACATTGGGTATCTATTATACCAATGGCGGAAGGTCATACGAAGATGGGACTCCAAGAATGAACTCACGTATCCTTACCGACATGGTGATGCGCCAGATCACCAACGATATTCGTCAGGAATTTGAACCTCGTTGGACCCGTCGTTCGATGTGGGATAAATCTTATCTCGAAGCGAGGGTTCCTGAAGTGCCTGCGACTCTGATCGAGCTTATGAGCCACCAGAATTTCGCTGACATGATGTATGGTCTCGATCCTAATTTCCGCTTCACCGTAGGACGTTCGATATATAAAGGTCTTGCACGCTTCCTCGCCGAACGCAAAGGACGTGAAGTAGTGATTCAGCCTCTCCCGGTGAAGGATTTCGCGATAAAGAAGACCGGAGCACACAGCTATCGACTCAGCTGGGAACCAACAAATGATCCTTTGGAGAAGACTGCCGTGCCCAACAAATATGTCATAATGGAGCGATGCGAGGGCGACCTTGGTTTCCATAAGATTGCGGAAACCGGTTCCACTCATTATGACCTAAAGGTGACCGACCGCAAGATACATAGCTTCCGCGTAATTGCAGCTAATGCCGGCGGACTCTCCTTCCCGTCTGAAACTCTCGCTCTCTGCGAGGGAGATAATGATTCCAAACCGGTCCTCATTGTAAACGGTTTCACACGAGTAAGCGGTCCGGCGCATGTGCGCGATTCGCGAACAGCAGGCTTCAATGCAGAGGAAGATTTCGGAGTGCCTTACATCAAGGATATCTCCTTCACGGGCTATCAGCAGGAGTTCAACCGCAATGCCGGCGACCGTCACGGAGCCAGTGGCAGCAACTATGCAACCAAGGTTATCGCGGGCAATACCTTTGACTATCCGGCGATCCATGGTGATGCCATAGCAGAGGCAGGATATGGATTCGTGTCTTGCTCAGCAAGCGCAGTGGAGAATGGTCATGTGAAATTGACCGACTATCCCAATGTTGACCTTATCTTAGGAAAACAGAAGACTACAATCGTGGGTAATGGCAAGAGCGGTATAAATTATCGTGCATTCCCCGACGAGCTCCAGAAGGCGGTGAAGAATTATCTTGAAAAGGGTGGCAACCTCATCATCAGCGGACAATATGTGATTTCCGACCTCTTTGACGTTCACGGCGACCGAGCTGACCGTGAGTTTGCGGAAAAGACCCTCGGATTCATCACTCTTGCCGAACAGGAGAGCCGCGAGCGGGCTGCCTACGAGGAGCGCAGACGAGCCGATGAACAGGCGCGTCTCGAAGCTGCCGAAGCCTCCGGCGACCCTGAGGAGATTGAAGCTGCAAAAGCTGCCATTGAATCATCCAGATCCTCCGGCACTTCTGCACGCACCTCAATGTCGAATATAAGAAAACCCGATGGACGCCTTACCACGGCCTTCGGCAAGACATTAAATTACAGCAACACTCTCAATGAGAATCTTTATATCGTGGAGAATCCCGACATTTTAGTTCCCGTGGATTCCGACAAAGCGAAGAAAGTGGTGACCTTCTCATCCAACAATCATGGAGCCGGCTATAATCTTAAAGCCGGAAAGGGCACACTCACAATCTTCTCCGTGCCTCTTGAATCGCTTTATGATCAGGAAGAGCGCGACAAGATTTTCAAGGAGTTTCTGAAATAATACCGACACAACAATGAATATCATAAGATTCGAAAATGTGAATGCTTTGCGGGAGGCTATCTTCCGTTCCCCGCTGGAGCAATATGTGCTCATACGTCTTGACGACCGTGAGATTTCACTCGATCCGCTTTTCTATAACAGGGTGGTGGAATCGGCAGCAGAAATCGATGCCACGCTCACTTATTGCTGGTTTCGTGAACGTCAGGAAGATGGTTCCCTACTCGACCATCCCGTCAACGACTATCAGCCGGGATCAGTGAGAGATGATTTCGACTTCGGACCGCTCGTGCTCCTGAATGCCGCCGACGTGCTTTCAGCCACAGAGCATTTCACCGAGAAGGAATCCGCTATGCTCGATGGAGGATGGTATGCACTACGCTTGCGAATGACTATAGGCAAGATGATTGCAATGATTCCTGAATATCTTTACACCGTGGAGCGTCGTGATTACCGCAAGAGCGGAGAGAAGCAACATGACTATGTCGATCCCCGGAATCGCGCATATCAGGAGGAGATGGAGAGTGTGCTGACCAACCATCTATCCATGATAGGAGGCCTTTGGCAGAAGAAACTTGAAACCGTGAATTATGATGAGGAGGATTTTCCGGTTGAGGCCTCTGTTGTTATTCCGGTTAGAAACCGTGTCCGTACCATTATGGATGCCGTCAACTCTGCTTTATCGCAGACAGCTTCTTTCCCCTTCAATGTGATTGTGGTGGATAATGACTCCACCGATGGCACACGGGAGGCCCTCGAAAGCGTGGAGGATCCTCGTTTGAAAATCATTAAGGTTGATAAATCGGAAAATCTTGGTATAGGCGGATGCTGGAACCGTGCCCTACTTTCCGAACACTGCGGACGATTTGCTGTGCAGCTTGACTCAGATGACCTATATAATTCAAATAGTGTGCTCCAGACCATTGTCAATAAATTCCGCTCCGGAAACTACGGTATGGTGATTGGAAGCTACGCAATGATTGATTTCGATGGCAATCCGCTCCCTCCGGGGGTTATAACCCATAGTGAATGGACTGATGATAATGGCCCCAACAACGCGCTTCGCATAAACGGGTTCGGCGCTCCGCGAGCTTTCTTCACTCCGGTTGCCCGCCGTTTCCTCTTCCCTAATGTAAGCTATGGCGAAGACTACGCAATGGCACTACGTGTATGTCGTGAATATGGTGTAGGCCGCATATATAGACCTCTATATCTATGTCGTCGCTGGGATGGCAATTCTGATGCCGCCTTGTCGATAGAAAAAGTGAACGCCAACAACAATTACAAAGATTGTCTACGTTCACTTGAATTAATGGCGCGTGTTAAAGCCTCGTTTGAGGAAGCCACAAGGGATCGCAGCCTCCCTCTTCCGCCAAATATTTTCGACCGCGATTTCTTCAATGAATTGGGAATAGGCGGAGGATATGATGAAGATGAGGACTATGACGATGATGATGAAGATGAGGAGCCTTATTAATATATGAGAGGAATGGATACGGAAGCTATCAATGATTTTGTGGAGCGTCAACTTGATGCATGGCCCGAAGCCAAACGTAATTACGATGCGTTGGCACAGACTGACCGTCGCCCCTTGAAATTGGGCGACCTCACGATATACGCTCAGCATAATCCGGCCCGAATACGTAGCACAGGAGCAAAAACCGATGCGGAATCCATCAGGAAACGCGCTTGTTTTCTTTGCGCGGCCAACCGCCCGAAGGAACAGACCGTCTTGGAATGGCTTCCGGGGTGGGAGCTTTTGGTGAATCCATATCCTATTCTCCCTATTCATTTCACAATCGTAGATACACAGCATCGTCGGCAAGACCGCATACCTCTTGAAATGGCAACGATGGCGGAGATGGCGCCCGACCTCGCCATATTCTATAATGGCGCTCGCGCCGGAGCCTCCGCGCCCGACCATCGTCATTGTCAGGGTGTGCTAAAATCAGAACTACCTCTCATTCGCATTACCGAGAAGCATCACACTTTGGAGCTGCCGGTAATAGTTAGTTCTGAGAAATTTGGTCTCGACCTCCCTTTTAATTTCCTGAGTGCCATTGTTACTCCTGATGAAAAAGGAATGCTTACGCTGGCGACCATGACTCAGGTAAGGGGAATTGATTCCGAAACCGGCCTACCTGACCCCGGATTGGTGAATGCTTTCTTCTGGATCGATTCTCAAGGATTTTTGCGGATAATAGTAATCCCCAGGAAAGCTCATCGTCCGAGTTGTTTTTTTGCCGAGGATGAAGCTAAAATGACTGTATCACCCGGTGCCTTGGATATGGCAGGACTAATGATTCTTCCGGTGGAATCAGATTTCAAGCGTATCAATCCGGAGATAGCGCTACAGATTTACAACGAGACGGCTTTCCACGGTGCAATCCCAAGTGAAGTGCTTCCGTGACCTTTTCCAAAATTCCTTTCGAAACATACCGAAACATCCATTATGAACGACCGACGCATCCGACACTCCTCTCCTTGGCAATGGATCCCCACGCTTTACGTTGCCGAAGGCCTACCCTATTTTGCCGTCAACACACTGACGGTGTTGATGTATGTCAATATGGGCATCTCCCTCACTGAAATGGCTTTCTTTACGGGATGGCTTTATCTGCCGTGGGTTGTCAAACCATTCTGGAGTCCATTCATTGACCTTTTCAAGACCAAACGTGGATGGACAATAGCAATGGAGGGGATGATATGCGTGGCTATGGCTACCGTCGGCTTCCTCCTGCCCTTCTCTTTTTTCTTCTCTGCCACTCTTGTCTGCTTCTGGATCATGGCCTTTGCCTCTGCCACACATGATATAGCGGCCGACGGTTATTATATGTTGGAGCTCTCCGACCATGATCAGGCTGCCTTTGTCGGGGTGCGCTCCACGTTCTATCGTATCGCAAGCGTGCTTGGACAGGGTGGACTGGTAATGCTGGCCGGTCATCTGGAGGAGAGAATGGGATACATCGCCGGGGCTTGGCGTGCCGTATTCCTTATCCTTTCCGCTTTCTTCCTTTGCATCACCCTTTATCATAGTAGGTTCATGCCCCGCACCTCAGCTGATCGACCTATGCCGGGAGTGACGCCACACACTATTCTTTCTGATTTCGCAAAGACTTTCGTCACTTTCTTTCAAAAGCCCGACATAGGGGCAGCCTTATGTTTCATGCTTCTTTACCGTCTGCCGGAAGCGTTATGCATCAAGCTCGTACAGCCTTTTCTTGTGGCATCGAAGGCCGAGGGGGGATTGGGACTTACCACTAAGGAGGTGGGATTTGTCAATGGTACTGTTGGAGTGATAGCCCTGCTTGCAGGAGGAATATTGGGGGGTCTCGCAATCTCTCGCGGCGGACTTAAGAAATGGCTCTGGCCTATGGCTCTTAGCCTTACGTTACCATGCGGAGTCTACTGCTGGCTGTCAATGGTTCTACCATCAAATTTCAGTCTTATATGTGGGGCAATAGCTTTTGAACAGTTTGGCTATGGCTTCGGCTTCACTGCATTCATGCTCTATCTCATCTACTTCTCACGGGGTGAAAACAAGACCTCCCACTATGCTTTCTGCACGGCCTTCATGGCCTTGGGAATGATGGTGCCGGGAATGGCGGCAGGATGGCTACACGACACTCTTTCAAGTCTTGATATCTTCTCGATTCAAGGCCCGCAGGGATATGTCAATTTCTTCTGGGCCGTGATGGCTTGCTGTCTTGTCACTTTCGCGGTTTGTCTCAAGCTTAAAATAGATCCTTCTTTCGGAAAAAAGAATAACTTAGCAGCGTGAAATCCTTTTATCTCATATTAACTTTCATCATGACGTTTTTGGCAGCTTTTTTCACAGGCTGCTCCAGCACACGGCATCTTCCGAAAGGAGCGATGCTGCTTGATGATGTGAAAATTCATATCAACGATTCCACACATACCCTCGATGAAACTGAAATGATGACTTATGTCAGACATCAGGAAAATAACAGAATGTTATGGAGTGCAAAGCTACGTCTTGGAATATACAATATGAGTGGTAAGGATAGCACGAAATGGTGGAACCGTTGGGTAAGAAAACTCGGTGAACCTCCTGTGGTGTATGATTATGCAAATACCCTTTCCGATGCCGGACAGTTAAGAAAAGCGATGGTGAATGCCGGCTTCCTGAAGGCCGGTGTGAAAATCGATACAATAGCGAATACAAAGAAAAGGAAAATGAAGGTGGAATATACCCTTAATCCCGGTGATCCATACGTGATACGCAATATCGATTACGTTTTTCCCAATGATACTCTCCGCAATCTTATCATGCGCGATTCAATGAGGAGGATAGTTAGGCCGGGGGATATGTTAAATCGAAGTGCACTCGAATCCGAAAGAGACCTTATAACGACACGTCTTAAAAACCGGGGGTATTACGCATTCGGAAAAGAATTCATCACCTTCAATGCCGATACCACGGAGGGTAGCAGGGATGTGGATCTGACATTAATCGTTAATCCTCCCTATCCATCCTCCGGGACTCATCCTGCCTTGGCAACTCATAAGGAATATATAGTCAGAAATGTTGTCTACATCACTGACTATGACCCCGGAGTGACAGAGAATATAGAGAATTTTCAAGCCGCAGACACTGTCAGGCACAAGAATATCACCATTCTATATGGCAATAAACCATATCTTCGACCGGGCATTCTTGCGGAAAACTGTTTCATCACTCCCGGCGCACCCTATCGTCTGAGGGATGTGAATAAAACTTATTCTGCTCTCTCACGCCTGCAAATATTGAAATTTATAAACATCCGGTTTATACCTGTCGGCAACCCGGCTACCGAATCTCCGGTTGGATTTGTCGATGC
Organism: Bacteroides sp.; assembly: GCA_014801985.1. Lineage (GTDB taxonomy): Bacteria > Bacteroidota > Bacteroidia > Bacteroidales > Muribaculaceae > Lepagella. Next base: position 33,210 of record JAAVDD010000020.1, on the reverse strand, counting down.
CTATATTCTACTTACGCGGGGGAAAAGTCAGACTTTCTCGGTTGAGCTTGAAGGAACCAACTCGGAAGGTGATCTCGGAGTGGCGGTTGGCTTCAATTATGCGCACCGCAATATCGCCAAGGGGTCGGAAACACTTTCCTCTAAAATACATGGTTCATACGAATCACTCAGCGGTAACCTCAGCGGCCTTATTCATAACCGATACATGGAGTATGGTGTGGAGGTTGGAATAAATTTCCCGAAGTTCAAGGCTCCTTTTTTGAAGGATAGCTTCAAAAGAAGGATACTGGCATCTACCGAGTTTAATGTTTCAATGAACTATCAGGAGCGCCCGGAATACACCCGTATTATCTCCACTGCAAGGTGGAGCTATAAATGGAGTGAACATAATAACCGTTATCGCCACACTCTAACCCCCATAGACATAAATTATGTCTATCTCCCGGAAAGCACTTATGATTTTATTGACCAGATCGCCCCTGATAACCCCCTTCTACGTTACAGCTACGAGGATCATTTCATAATGCGGTTGGGTTATAATTTCTATCATACCACCAAACGTCAAGAGAGACCCTGGAGCCGAGGCGGTCAACGAAATATCTTTACAATCCGTCTGAATGCAGAAGTGGCAGGTAATTTGCTCTTTGCATTAAACTCCATCTTCAATCATCGTTCGGATTTCCATGCCGACCCATACAAGGTGTTCGGAATCCGATATTCGCAGTATGCAAAGGCAGAGACCGACTTATCTTTCCTCCATATCTTCGATACCCGCAATGCATTTGCCTGGCACGCCGGATTCGGAATAGGAGTGCCCTATGGCAACTCCTCGATGCTACCCTTCGAGAAGAGATTCTATGGAGGAGGAGCCAATGGAGTCAGAGGCTGGGATGTGCGTACACTCGGTCCGGGTCGATACCCCGGTACCAACTCCGTGAGCGACTTTATTAACCAATGCGGTGATATACGCCTTGAGTTCAGTGCTGAATATAGGGCAAAACTATTCTGGGTATTGGAAGGAGCTTTATTTGTGGATGCAGGTAATATCTGGACAATAAGAAACTACCCCAATCAACCGTTGGGAATGTTTCATTTCAAATCCTTCTATAAGGAACTAGCAGCGGCATACGGTGTCGGCCTACGTCTGGATTTCACTTATTTTCTTTTACGACTCGATATGGGTATGAAAGCTCATAACCCGGCCATCAACGCCGAGCCATGGCCCCTGATTCATCCGAAATGGGGTCGCGACCATTCTATCCACTTCTCAATCGGATACCCTTTTTAATGTGTGGATGATAGCTTTATCCTCCTGAATTGTTATTTAAATATAGTTGGAACAGGGTTAACATTAGATTTTGATTATGAAAAAACTCGTTATATTTGATCTTGACGGCACTTTGCTTAATACCATAGCCGATTTAGGAAATGCCTGTAATTATGCGCTGAGGATGATGGGATTCTCGGAACATGCGCTTTCCACTTATAATTATATGGTGGGAAACGGCGTGCGTAAACTTGTGGAACGTGCCGAACCGGATGCAGATCCTGAAACAATAGAGAAACTCCTTGGAATCTTCCGAGAATATTATGATGAACATTGCACAGATGAAACTGTGCCTTACCACGGTATTCCGGAACTTTTGAAGGAATTAACCGAACGTGGAGTGGCCATCGGGGTCGCATCCAATAAATATGAAACGGCGGTGAAGAAAATTGTCAAACACTATTTTCCGGATATTCCATTCGTGGCACTCCTCGGTCAAACTGATGAACGGCCTACAAAACCCGACCCTTCCATAGTCTTCGCCCTTCTCAATAAATTTCCTACTCCAAAGAGAGAGATTCTTTATGTTGGTGATTCGGCAGTGGATATGGAGACTGCACGTCGTGCCTGCGTTGACTCCGTAGGTGTGACTTGGGGATTCCGACCTGTATCTGAACTCCGCAACGCATACGCAGATCATATAGTAAACAAACCATCTGAAATCCTTCGTTTAGTAGAAGAGAAATAATATGAAATCAGAATTTTCGCAGGAATTTTTCGTATCTGCCAATGAGGCAAACCCTGAAGGGGAGCTTGGGACCCCTATCCTTGTAACAAATCTTATAGAAGTGGCCACCCGCGCTGCTATGGATCTTGGAATCGGCAATCCGACAATGGCTCACTTGAATGCCGGGTGGGTGCTTTCACGACTCACCATCGAGATGTCAGGCTATCCGAAAGTCAACACCTATTATACCATAATTACTTGGGTGGAAAGTTGGAATCGCCATTTCTCTGTAAGAGACTTTGAAATAATCGACAGCGAAGGTAAAACGGTTGGTTATGCTCGCTCAATCTGGATGGTGCTCAACACCGTGACTCATGAAAACTTTGGTCTCTCACATCTTACCCTGCCTGAAGGATCTATTCCAGAAAGGCCCTGCCCTATTCCACGTCAAGAGAAACATATCGATATATATTCGGCAGAGTCGGAGGAAGTGCCGGCATCGGCTTTAAGAGCAAACGGAGAGGGAAGGAGATATACATTCAAGTATAATGACATTGATTTCTACCGTCATGTCAATACCGTAAGATACGTTTCATTACTCCTCAATTCATATACCCTTGAGGAATTCGACCAGAATTATCTCTCGCGTCTCGAACTCTCCTTTCTCCATGAAGGCAATTTCGGCGAGACTGTGGAAGTTCGTCGGTTCAACCATTCCGATTCCCTCTCCTCTTTCTCCCTGTTTTCTGAAAAGAAAGGGATGCCGATATTGTTCGCCCGTATCCGCCTGTCAAAACGCGACGTATAGTTTTTTAGATTTTTGGTCATGCGGAATGACTTCTGCACACCATGTGCATGAATTTAGATGTAACTTTGCAGCATAAAACTTAAAAACATAAAGCTTATGTGCAAGCATTGTCATACATCTGAACATACACACAACGAAGAGGCCCATAGCCATTCTCATAGTCATGATCATTCTCATAGTCATGATCATTCACACGGTCATTCGCATAGCCACGAACACAATCATTCACATAGCGGTGGTTCCGGCTCTTGGCTGAATACTTATAGCCGCGAAATACTTACCGGGATTGCTCTCGTGGCAGGATTGATTTTAAGCCATTATATCCCATCAAGTCTATGGTGGATTTTCTATCTCGCAGGGCTGATGCCGGTGTCTCTTCCGATTATCAAGGAGATGCTGGAATCATGGCGCGAAGGGAGCGTTATGAATGAATTCACTCTGATGGTTGCGGTAGCTGTCGGCGCTTTCATAATCGGAGAATATCCTGAAGGAGTTGCAGTCCTACTATTCTATTCCTTTGGAGAAAAGATGGAGGACACTGCATCAGAGGATGTGAAACGCAGAATAAAATCACTCTTAGGACGTCTCCCGGATAAAGCTCGTCTAAAGGATGGGGATGAAACAAGAATGGTGGATCCTCAGGAACTTCCTGTAGGTTCTCTCCTATTGGTAAAACCCGGAGAGAGAATCCCCGTAGATTCTAAACTTGAAGGAGAGAGGGAAGTGGATTTTGACACCTCCGCACTGACTGGAGAATCTGTACCACGCAGCTTCAAACCGGGGGAGGAAGTTGCTTCCGGTATTATACCGGTGAATCAATCGGTGGAAGTGCGCACCATCCGTCCATTCTCGGAGTCATCCATGACGCGAGTCATGAAAATGATTGAGGATGCTCAGGAAAGCAAATCTCCCACAGAGAATATGCTACGCCGCATCACCCGATGGTATACTCCTCTTGTCTTTACCTGCGCTCTTCTTCTCTTCTTCATTCCCTGGATTGTTGCTGCAACTCAAGGAGTAGGATTTGAATGGATGAAATGGCTCAGACGTTCACTTGTATTCCTGGTATGTTCTTGTCCCTGCGCATTAGTAGTGAGCATTCCCCTCAGCTATTTCGCTTCCTTAGGTAATGCATCCAGAAGAGGACTCTTATTTAAAGGATCGAAATATGTTGATGCAATGCGCGACGTGACTACTGTAATGTTTGACAAGACCGGAACCCTTACCACAGGTCGTTTTCATGTTTCGGCAGTCTCCGGGAATACAGATGAAAAGAGTATCATCTCCATTGCGGCAGCCCTCGATAAGGAGTCAACTCATCCTCTGGCTGTGGCCATAATCGACTATGCCTCATCAAAGGGATTTGATCATGTAGATGCTGATGAGGTCACCACCATACCGCATGGAATGACCGGAGTTATTGCAGGAAAGAGATGTTTTGTAGGTTCACGCTCACTTCTTAATAGTCACAATATCAAAGTTCCACAATTAAACTCTGATGCATCAGAGATATGTGTGGCCTGCGATGGAGAATACTTAGGATCAATTTTCCTTCTTGATACTGTCAAACCGGAAGCAGCTGAAGCCATAAAGGAACTTCACTCATTGGGCGTAACGACTGTGGAGATTCTATCTGGAGACCATGAGGAGGCCGTGAGACGTGTGATGAAAGAGACCGGGGCCGATTCTTTCCGGGCTGCCCTTCTTCCTGAGGAGAAGCAACGTATTATCATTGAAAATCGCAATGTAAAGAAAGGGAAAACAGCATTCGTGGGCGACGGTATCAATGATGCTCCGGCAATTGCTGCCTCTGATGTTGGCGTGGCTATGGGAACACTCGGCACAGACATCGCCATGGAAAGTAGTGATGTTGTAATAGCCGGAGACTCCTTATCAAAACTTCCGGAGGCAATACGTCTTGCAAGAAAAGTGAGAAGAGTTGTAATAGAGAATGTATCTTTTGCGTTAGGTATTAAAGCACTTGTCATGATTTTGGGTGCTTTCGGAATAGCTTCCCTATGGGCTGCCGTATTTGCAGATACAGGTGTGACTCTCATCACCATTGTATGGACACTTCTACGCCTCAGGAAATAGCATATCCGAAAGCTCCGATAAATACGGAGATACAATGACCGAAAATGAACTCATAAATATACTTGAAGGCAGCGGGATTCGACCCACCGCCGTAAGATTGATGATCGGACGTATTTTGGATGCGTCCGATCATCCTGTATCTGCACTTGAAATTGAACAGACCCTTGATACTGTGGATCGTTCTACTATAACCCGGTCGCTTGCTCTATTTCATGATAAGGGACTTCTGCATCTTGTGGAGGATGGCTCCGGAGCGACAAAGTTTGAGCTTTGCGATTCCACTCATGAAGAGGAGGATTCCGACAGGCATCTTCATTTTCATTGCCGCAAATGTGGGCGCACTGTCTGCCTGCATTCCGTTCCTGTTCCATCAACTCCCCTCCCCCCCGGTTTCTTAGCTGAATCAGCCAATTTCACTGTGACGGGCATCTGTGATAAATGTAGCAAGAATCCATGATTTTCACTTAGCATACGTCAGTTTATATGAAAAATAAATGGGCGTAAGCATGTGATAAAATAACATGGACCGATAGCTTTTCAGCCCTCGGTCCATGAAAATCATTATTAAAAATAATCACTATTCTTAGATGATGCCCTGAGCCATCATAGCGTCAGCAACTTTGAGGAAGCCCGCGATATTGGCACCCTTCATGTAGTTGATGTAACCGTCAGCCTGTTTACCATGCTCAACGCAAGCAGCGTGAATGTCGTGCATGATAGTGTGGAGCATTTCGTCAACCTTAGCTGCACTCCACTGAAGGTGCTCTGCATCCTGAGTCATCTCAAGACCTGATACAGCTACACCACCGGCGTTAACTGCCTTACCGGGGCCGTAAGGAATCTTATTCTCGATGAATGTATCGATAGCCTCAGGAGTACATCCCATGTTGGAAACCTCTGCTACGAGAAGCACGTTGTTGGCAACAAGCTGTTTTGCATCTTCGCCGTTAAGCTCGTTCTGAGTTGCACAGGGAAGAGCGATGTCCACTTTCTGCTCCCAAGGTTTCTTGCCGGGGAAGAATGTAGAGCCGGGGAACTTGTCAGCATAAGGAGCCACGATATCGTCGCCTGTAGCACGAAGCTCAAGCATATATTCGATCTTCTCTGCATCAAGACCTGCGGGATCATAGATATAACCGTCAGGACCTGAAATTGTCACGACCTTACCACCGAGCTCTGTGGCCTTTGTAGCTGCACCCCATGCCACGTTTCCGAAGCCGGAGATAGCGATAGTCTTACCTTTGATGTCAGTGCCGAGGTCATTGAGCATGCTGCAAGTATAGTAGAGAGCTCCGAAACCTGTTGCCTCCGGACGGATACGGCTACCACCGAAAGAAAGACCCTTACCGGTGAATGTACCTGTATTCTCGCGAGCAAGTTTCTTATACATACCATACATATAGCCAACCTCGCGGCCACCAACGCCTATATCACCGGCGGGAACGTCACGGTCGGGACCGAGATTACGCCAAAGCTCCATAACGAATGCCTGGCAGAAACGCATGATCTCAGCATCGCTCTTACCGCGGGGGCTGAAGTCGGAACCGCCCTTACCGCCACCCATAGGAAGAGTGGTCAGAGCGTTTTTGAAAGTCTGCTCGAAACCGAGGAACTTCAGGATTGAAAGATTCACAGATGCATGGAAACGGATACCTCCCTTGTAGGGGCCGATTGCGTTGTTGAACTGAACGCGGTAGCCGATGTTGTTCTGAACCTCACCCTTGTCGTCTGTCCAAGACACGCGGAAAGTGAAGATACGATCAGGCTCCACCATACGTTCGATGATCTTTGCCTTTTCATATTCAGGATGCTGATTGTAGACTTCTTCTACAGATAGAAGAACTTCCTTCACTGCCTGAAGATATTCCTTCTCACCCGGGTGCTTGGCCTCAAGAGCGGCCATGATGTCATTGATGTTCATGGATTCAGTATTTAGATTTATGGTTAAGTGTTGTTCTGATGTTGCAAACTTACTCCTTTTTTTGAACATCACCAAAAAAAAAAGTATGTTTAAAAACAGAAAAGGCCTTCCCTTTCGGGAAAGCCCTTTCTTATAGGATTTTATAATTTATTCTTTTTTACTTCTGAGTGAAGATCACGATACGGTTCCAGTCGTTAGTGCTGTAAGGCTGAACGTCAGAGCCATCATATTTCACTGTGAGACGGTTGCGATCGATACCGTAGTCGTTTACGAGAGCGTCAGCAACTGCGTTGGCACGTTTCTCAGAGAGCTGGAGGTTGTACTCAGCTGTACCGGTATCCTTGTCTGCGTAGCCGACAACCATAACCTTCTCTTTGGGGTTAGCCTTAAGCCACTCAGCCATGTTGTAGATGTTAACCTCCTCAGTAGGCATGATCTTAGCAGAGTTGATGGTGAAGCGTACTGTAGACATAAGAGGAGCGTTCACGCAGTCTTTCTGTACAGTTGCGGGAGGACAGGGAAGCTGAGCCTGAAGAGCTGCAACCTGCTCGCCTGCTGCGATAAGCTCTGCACGGAGGTTGTTAACCTGACCGTTGAGGGCTGCGATCTGAGATTCGTAGTCGCAAGCGTTGAAGTTGTTCCACTGACGGCCACCGATGTTGAAGTTGAAACCACCCATTACAGATACGTTAGCATCGATTGAGCTACCACCTGCATAGCCATTCCAGTTGTCGCCATAGAATGAAGCACGAGCCTCAGCGAAGAAGTCTACGTATTTGCAGAGACGGAAACGGAACTGAAGACCTGCAGAAACAGGAAGAGTCCAAACTACGTTCTTAACGTCACCGTGGTCGTCGAATACGTTAGTCATCTGAGCGGGCTGACGACCTGCAGCGTCACGGATATCCCAGTTAGCGTCACCGCCAAGACCTACGAAAGGAATGAGAGAGAATACACGGTTGCTGTTCGGGCCTTTGATAGAGTTGAACATATCCCACATCAACTCAGCCTGGAGCTGTGCATGCTTAGAGCGAGTCCAACCGTTGGGGCCATCAGTATAATTTGCCTGAGTCCAGTGAAGCGGGCCACCCATAGCTTTGATGCGGAAACCTACATAAGGAGATACCCAGCGGCCGAAACCGAAGCCGTACTGAACGGTCATCTGCTTACGCTGAACGATAGGATTGTTGGAGCGCTCTACGAAAGGCTGTGTGATACCGGCGCTGAGTTCGATGAACCAGTTGTTACGCCAGTTAGCGTAGTAATGAGTTGTGGGGTCGCAGTTGAACTCAGTCACTGTAGTGGCCTCTTCAACGAAGACGTCCTGTGCGTTTGCTGTACCGGCTACTCCGAGTGCGCCAGCAAATGCGATTGCGTAGTAAAGATTCTTAGCTTTCATAATTATAACTTTTAATAAACTATTTTCTATGTCAATTTCTTTTTGCGAAATTATACATATTTAACATACAAATCTTTTTCTTTGTTTTGGATTCTATCGTTTTTTTCAAAACTTTTTTTGATACATCTCTGTAAAACATTAAGAATCAAGCAATTTATGATAATTTTGAGTTATCACTTTTTTATTCTTTCATCTTTTGCGAGAGTGGAATCGTCGTCTTTTGGACATCGCAGAAGGTTAAAAGATTAATCCGGTTGTTTTTCCATTCCATATATTTTAACTAATTTTGAAGTGGAAAAATCCATTTATATCGGATTTGCGGTGGCAAAATTAACATAAATTTTACTATTTTCAAAAAAAACACCATATTATTGAGTGTTTTTTATGATTAATGGTTTGAATTTCACCACCTATTTCCTTTTTTATGCATTTTTTCACACCTATTTTAAAGTCATGGGCCACGGTAAAGGAAGAATACGAATTAAAATAGAGAGCGAGTCGCATCTGACGTCGATTGCCGACACTGCTGTGTCGCGATGGACCATCGCACTCTTTACCCTTATGATTCTCGTGCTGATGATTGTGGCCGGAAGTCTTATTGTAATGCTAACTCCTCTCCATACGCTTCTGCCCGGTTACCTTAAAGAGAACCAGCGGTCGGCGACTGAGGAAAATATTATGCGACTTGATTCTCTTAGAAATGTATATGAGGTGAATCAACGTTTCATTGACAATTATCTACGTCTTTCCGACACAGAACGTCTCCCCATTGATTCAGCTCGTCTGAACATTGACACTCTCCAGCACGCCACGGATTCTCTCATTCTCCCTTCCAAAAGGGAAAACATGTTCGTGGCACGTATGGAGGAACAGGAGAAATTCAATATTTCTGTCCTTGCCCCTCTTGCAGCCAATGGAATGGTGTTCTCAAATATCTCCGACACCGGGATATTCAGCTCTGCCTCTAAAACATCGGAACTGGGTGAAATCCTACTTCCTTCTGAAGCTACCATATCCTGTGTGGCGGAAGGAACGGTTCTTGCATCATATTTCTCACGACCTGAAAAGGGATATGTGGTGGTGATACAGCATCAGCGAGGATTCGCCTCTCGCTATTCTCATCTGGGCCCCCCGCTTGTTGTAATGGGTGAGGTTGTTGAGGCCGGACAGATTATCGCTGCTGCACCTCCTGCTGATAGAGATGGAAAAAGATTCCTATATATAAGGATGTGGCATAATGGTCTGCCAATCGTGCCCTATCGTTTCATCCACGATAATAATCTTGAAAACCGCACGGAATCATCTTTGCCCGGAAACTCTTTTGAGGCACCCAGGGGAAGATAATTCCGCTTAACCTGAATCATTATGAATACCGATTCTCAAAAAAAGAAGATAGCCATTCTGGGGAGTACCGGCAGCATCGGAACCCAGACTCTTGATATTATTTCAGAAAATCCGGAACGTTTTCACGCCGAAGTGCTGACGGCACGTCGCAATTGGACTCTACTTGCTGAACAAGCACGAAAGTTTTTACCTTCTCTGGTAGTGATTGCCGATGAAAATCACTACCCCCGCCTGAAGGAGAACCTCAGTGATCTCCCGATAGAAGTTAAAGCCGGGGAAGAAGCCATAGCCGAGGCTGCCGCTTTGCCGGAAGTTGACACGGTGGTTACGGCAATGGTCGGCTACAGCGGACTAATTCCTACCGTACACGCTATAAAGGCAGGAAAGAGGATAGGTTTGGCCAATAAAGAGACACTTGTAGTTGCCGGTGAAGTCATCAGCGCCCTTCTTCGCAATTCCAAATCCGAAATAATTCCGGTAGACAGTGAGCATTCAGCCATTTTCCAATGCCTTATGGGAGAGAAGCGGGAACAAGCCTCAAAAATAATTCTCACTGCCTCCGGAGGGCCATTCCGCACCTTTACTCTCGACCAACTTGAAAACGTAACGGCAAAGGATGCTCTAAAACATCCCAACTGGTCGATGGGAGCTAAGGTGACCATTGATTCAGCTTCAATGATGAACAAAGGTTTTGAGATGATCGAAGCACGATGGCTTTTCGATTTCGCGCCGGAAGATATAGAGATTGTAGTTCATCCGCAGTCTATAGTTCATTCTATGGTACAGTTCATCGATGGCTCGGTGAAAGCTCAACTTGGAACTCCTGATATGCGTATTCCTATATCCCTTGCATTGGGTTATCCCGACCGCCTCCCCTCCCCACGCAAGCCATTGAGTCTCGAACAATATTCCACGCTTACTTTCGAACACCCGGATTACGACAAATTTCCTCTTTTGCGACTCGCCTTCGAGGCTATAAGAGAAGGAGGCAACCTTCCCTGCATCCTCAATGCCGCCAACGAACTTGCCGTAGATGCTTTCCTGAATGGTAAAATGAAATTTGTGGATATGCCTCGCTTCGTGGCGGAGACAATGAATGCATCACCGTTCATGTCTAACGTGACCCTTGATGATCTCGTTGCTTCTAATTCAGAGGCTCTGGAGATTGGGAAAAATATAATCGAAAAATATATCATCTGATTATCCGTTAACTAATACGGCGAATAGTCTCTGTTCCCGACTTATGATTCGCTAATATTAAAAAATAATTTTACAAAATACTTATAGTAAATCTCAGATAGTGGAAACATTCCTAATAAAAGCCGCGCAGCTTATCCTGGCGTTTGCAATTCTTGTGATCATCCATGAATTCGGTCATTTCCTCTTCGCCCGTATTTTCGGAGTGAAGGTAGAGAAATTCTATATCTTCTTTGACCCTTGGAAAGAAATTTTAAAATGGAAACCTAAGAAATACTTCGGATTCTTTGGCAAGACAAAGAACATCGGCCAACCCGATTCTTCCGATAACCCTGATAAACCAACCGCTTCAGACCCATCGAAAGAATCCGGTAAATCCTCTTTCTGGGGGGATACGGAATACGGCATCGGCTGGCTCCCATTGGGAGGATATTGCAAGATTGCCGGAATGATTGATGAATCAATGGATACGGAGCAGCTAAAGCGCGAACCTCAGAAATGGGAGTTCCGTTCCAAACCGGCATGGCAACGCCTTCTTATAATGATAGCCGGAGTGCTTTTCAATTTCCTCCTTGCCATCATTATATATGCAGGAATCGTGTATGCCACCGGCGAGAAATACGTACCGATGCGAGAAGCCAAGATGGGTATGGAATTTTCAGGAGAGGCTCGTAAGATTGGATTTCATAACGGCGACATACCTGTCAAGGCTGATGGCGAGGAGCTTGACAAACCGGCCGAGGCTTTCATGAAGATGATGCAAGCCAAGAATGTCACCGTGCTTCGCGATGGCAAAGAGGTGAATGTGGCGATACCGGAAAAATTCATCTTCGCAATGGAGCAGGAGGCCAAGAGCGATACAGCTACAATTGCCTTCTTTACCTACCGTTTCCCGGCACGTGTGACTCAGGTCCAGATGGGAGACGGAGCTGATAAAGCCGGAATACAGGTGGGTGACGAATTGATAGCGGTTGATTCTATCCCTACCCCTACCCTCCTCTCCTTCCAAGGGGCTTTGAAAGGCCATGAGAATCAAAAAGTGGATGTGACAGTAGTCAGAAAAACAGAAGCAAAGATCGACACCATCACTCTCCCAGTGCAGCTTTCTGCAGCTTCGAAGATGGGAATTGGGCTCGAAATCGATCCTTCAGCATTCTTCAATGCAAAGGAAATCAATTATTCGCTCCTTCAATCAGTGCCACGAGGAATCGAGATGGGAACCGATAAACTTACCGCCTACGCCAAATCGATGAAGATGGTATTCACAAAGGAAGGAGCCAATTCAATCGGAGGATTCGGTTCATTGGGAGCTATTTTCCCTGAGAAATGGAACTGGATAGCTTTCTGGAATATAGCCGCCTTCCTCTCAGTGGCACTTGCTTTCATGAATATTCTTCCTATTCCTGCCCTCGACGGCGGCCATGTGCTTTTCCTGCTATATGAGGTGATCACAGGTCGCAAGCCCAGTGATAAATTCCTGGAATATGCACAGATGACAGGTATGGTGCTTCTTATCCTCCTCCTTCTCTATGCCAATGGCATGGATATAGTCCGTCTTTTCAAATAATCTGATTATGAGCAACAAGACAATAAGATTAAAACGAGGCAAGGAGGAATCCCTCCTGCGCCATCATCCATGGGTGTTTTCCGGTGCGATAGCTTCAGCTCCCAAAGATATAGAGGAGGGAGAGGAGGTAACGGTGATAGATCATGAAGGGAATGTGCTCGGAACGGGCCATTACCAGATTGGCTCAATCACTGTGCGCATACTTGAGTTTGGAGTGGATTCCCTCCCGGAAGATTTCTTCGAACGCCGTCTGCGCAGTGCCTTCGCTCTTCGACAGAGCTTAGGACTTATACGCGAGGACAACAATTGTTTCCGACTCGTGCATGGAGAGGGGGATTTCCTTCCCGGTCTCGTTGTGGACATATATGGCGACACAGCCGTGGTACAAGCCCATTCTCCGGGTATGCACTTCGCTCGAAGGAAAGTGGCAGATGCCTTGACCCTTATTCCTGAGGCAAGGATAAGAAATGTCTATTACAAATCAGAGACCACCCTCCCCTACAAGGCACATCTCGACCCTGAGAATGAATATCTCATCGGTAGCTACGATGGTAATATCGCCTTGGAAAATGGCCTTCAGTTCAACATCGACTGGCTTAAGGGGCAGAAGACAGGTTTCTTCGTGGATCAGCGTGAGAACCGTGCACTGCTTGAGAAATTCGCAAGAGGACGCAAGGTGTTGAATATGTTCTGTTATACCGGCGGATTCTCAGTCTATGCCATGCGTGGTGGTGCTATTTCTGTAGACTCAGTGGATTCATCTTCAAAGGCCGTTGCCCTGACAGATGCCAACATTGATCTCAATTTTCCGAACGATCCTCGTCATCATACCCACGATACAGACGCATTCAAGTTTCTGGCCGACATGAAGAAGGATGAATACGATCTCATCATTCTCGACCCTCCGGCATTTGCCAAACATCGGTCTGCGATAAAGAACGGACTTATAGGCTATCGCAAACTAAACGGGAAGGCATTCGATAAGATAAAATCAGGAGGAATCCTCTTCACTTTCTCCTGTTCGCAAGCCATCACAAAAGAGATGTTTCGTCTGGCAGTGTTCAGTGCGGCAGCTAAATCGGGAAGGAAGGTCAGAATCCTTCACCAGCTTTCCCAGCCGGCTGACCATCCGGTGGATATTTCCCATCCGGAAGGAGAATACCTCAAAGGGCTTGTGCTTTACGTAGAATAAATTTCATCTAATAACCATAAAAACCATTATGAAAAGATTAATCCCCACACTAATTCTCGGAACAATGGCAACATTGAATTCAGAGGCTGTGGTCGACAAAAACTTCAACTATCATGTCGACCGCTTTGCCGACATCGAAGTGCTTCGCTATGAAGTGCCTGAATACGACCGTCTCTCCCTCCAGCAGAAAAAGATGCTATACTATCTGGCGCAGGCTGCACAGATGGGCCGCGACATCATCTGGGATCAGAACGGACGCTACAATCTTCAGATCCGACAGCTTCTCGAAAAGATATACACAGAATATAAAGGCGACCGCAATTCCAAGGAGTTCAAAGCTTTTGAAAAATATCTCAAACAGGTATGGTTCGGCAATGGAATACATCACCATTACTCCACTGATAAATTCACTCCCGAATTCTCCCGCGCTTTCTTCGAGGGAGAGGTAGCAAATATCAGTGATGATGCCCTCCCCTTAGCTCCCGGCCAAACACGAGAGGAGATGATGGCTGTTCTCGTACCGGTCATTTTCGATCCCTCAGTCATGGCAAAGAGAGTGAATCAGGATGGCTCGCAGGATGTTGTGGCCACTTCTGCAAGCAACCTCTATGGCGATGGAGTTACACAGGCCGAGGTTGAGGCCTACTATGCCTCTTTGAAGGATCCCAACGATGAGACCCCGATTTCATACGGACTTAATGCGAAGGTTGTAAAGGAGGATGGCAAGATAAAGGAGGAGAAATATCATCTCACCGGTCTCTATGGGCCGGCTATCGCGGAGATAATATACTGGCTTGATATGGCCAAGAATTGTGCTGAGACCGATGCACAGAAAGCCTACATCACAAAGCTTATCGATTATTACATCACCGGCGATCTTCGTCTCTTCGACGAATATTCAATCCTTTGGGCAGAAGATACCAAATCTGATATCGATTTCGTGAATGGCTTTATCGAGAGCTACGGAGATCCCCTTGGAATGACAGGTTCATGGGAATCATATGTGAATTTCAAGAATACTGAATCATCGGAGCGCACGGAGAAGATTTCCTCCAACGCACAGTGGTTCGAAGATCATTCTCCGGTGGATCCCCGCTTCCGCAAGGATAAGGTGAAGGGTGTATCAGCAAAGGTTATCACCGCGGCAATGCTTGCCGGAGATGCATTCCCATCCACTGCAATCGGTATCAACCTTCCTAACTCCAACTGGATTCGTGCTCAACACGGTTCTAAGTCCGTAACACTTGAGAATATCACCGAGGCTTACGAAATGGCCTCTCATGGAAATGGATTCAACGATGAATTCGTAATCGACGAACCTACCAAGAAGATTCTGGATGATTACCTCTACATCACCGATATGCTCCATACCGACCTTCACGAATGTCTTGGTCATGCTTCAGGAAGACTCCTGCCAGGTGTGGATCAAGATGCACTGAAAGAGAATGGATCAGCTCTTGAGGAGGCACGCGCCGACCTATTTGCCCTCTATTATGTTGCGGATCCCAAGCTCCTTGAACTCGGTATTCTTGACAATCCAAATGCATATCAGGCCGAATATTATAAGTATATGCTCAATGGTCTCATGACTCAGCTTAATCGTATAGAGCCGGGGAATGATATTGAGGAGGCCCACATGCGTAACCGTCAGCTCATAGCAAAATGGGTGCTCGAAAACGGCAAGAAGAAGGGTAAAGGAGGAAAAGATGTAGTCGAACTTGTAAAGAAAGATGGTAAGACTTTCGTCAAAATCAACGACTATCCCAAAATGCGCGAACTCTTCGGAAATCTTCTCGCTGAAATCCAAAGAATCAAGAGCGAGGGTGACTATAAGGGAGGAAACGAACTTATACAGAAGTATGCAGTTAAAGTCGATCCCAAGATTCATAAGGAAGTTCTCGACCGCTTCTCAAAACTCGACATCCCTCCCTATCGTGGATTCATCAACCCGGTTTACACTCCTGTGACAGATGCAGCCGGAGAGATCACCGACATAGTCATCTCCTATCCTGAGAATTATTCCGATCAGATGCTTCGCCTTTCACGCGACTATTCACCTCTTACAAAATGAACAGTCAGATCAAGGATATAAAGCAGAAATTTTTTGTCTTCCGCAATGGCATCCTCGCAGATGCCTTGCGGAGACAATATCCATATAGTGTTATTTTTGGACTTCAGATTCCACAGATTGCAGAAATAGCACGCAGTCTGACACCATCGGCCGAACTTGCTCGTGCGCTATGGGCAGATGAAAATGTAAGGGAATCCCGAATCCTCGCCACATATCTATTTCCACCGGATGAAACAGAAATGTCGACGGCCTTAGCCCTCGCCTCGGAGGTTAAGACTGTGGAGGAGGCAGATATGCTTTCTTTCAGATTGCTAAAACGGCTTCCCTACGCTCCGCAACTGCGGGAGGCAATGGAAAGCTGTGATGAGATATCTGAATATATGAAAAAAGCATTAGACAATCACCTTGGTCTTTGATTGACTTCTCGAGGAAGTTCCTTAATCATCATTCCCACAGGAATATTCTCTTCCGAAGGGTCAATGGTAGCTCTATCATAATACGTATATGAGACAAGTTCTCTCCATTTATGGAAAGTGCTTGTCTTTTCTTCTGTTTCTGTCTCTATGAACTCTCGGTTCATTGTGGCGCAGCGCATCACCCAATTACCCTCCTTGTCATATTCATAACCATAATATGTGAGTTCAGCTTTTGCAGTTCCTTGCGGTCCCGATTCAATAATCTCCGCTTTAAGAGGATAATTCTTATCGTTAACCTCAGTGTAAGTAAGTTCCCATGACGTGCCATCACCCTCGTTCATGGAATATAGATAGCCGAAACCTTCATCATTATTTTTTGGATAAAGCCCTTGAAGGGAACCGGTGAAATTGCCAACAGAGTCGAAAGTCAACTCCATTGTCGGAATCGGATATACCACCCCCGCATCATGGCGTATTGAAGAACGCGCCTTTACATCTCCACGGATGCCAAAGCTGCGGAGATCGTCGGAATAATATGTACGAGCACTATCTACGGACTGGACAACAGTATCAGGAGTTTCCACTGCAATCGGAAGGGTATCGTTCACAACCTCCTCCTTTTTCTCTTTTCCACCACATGAAGACATGGAAAATATTCCTCCTATTATCAACGATGACAGGAGAGCCGATGTAAGCTTATTTTTTCTCTTTCCTTGTGACATAGCAAAAATCTTTTCACGAAATTAATAAAAATAGCCGTTTCTTCCAAATAATTCTCAATTCTACTCCTCTATTGTTAATAAATGTTCACTAAGATTAAACTCGTTAAAATCATCAGTTGCAACCCAACCATTGGGCGCAATCGCGCGTTTTATAGATACAAAGCAATATGGATAAGATGTTTAAAATTTCGTGAGAAAGGTTGAATGTCATTAGTTTAGTTAGATATAGTTTATAGTGGAATCGTCGACGGCCCCGCTTCTTGCGGGGTCGTCTTTTTTATTTTTCCTATTTTTATTTGAAATTTAGCCCTAAATTCGACTGAAAATTTTGAGGTTAACATTTAATTATCTATTTTTGTATTTATTTGTGAAAATATGCCGTCTGAGATTTCAGGAAGCTATCTTTTCACCGACCCGTGCAATATTCTTACCAGCTATATGAACCCGGAAATAAAGAACCGACTCTCAGGATTGCCTCCAATGCTTCTAACAGGCATCACAGTGGTTGCAATCCTTTGGCTCACCCTTTCGCCACGTCCTTTCGGCGATATGCATACACCTTTCTTTCCGGGTGCGGATAAAATAGTGCATGGTTTGATGTTCGGCTTTCTGGTAGCAATGCTGGCACTCGATAACATGCGCAAACAGAAGTTCCGGCCTTTACCAATATCCATCCTTATGGTATATGCGCTTGCATCCTCCCTTTTCGGAGTGGCAATCGAATATCTTCAGGAATGGCTCCAGACAGGCCGAGCATTTGAATTCACCGATATGGTGGCTGATTCCACAGGTGCTTTCGCGGCGGCAGTCGCGTGGTATTTCTTTCAAACTAAACTGACGGAGAAAAATGATTGACGAAAACGATATAACTGTAAACAAGGAGACTCAGGCATCCGAACCTGTAGATAAACCAACAGTAGCTAATGAGTCGCCTAATGAAACGGATAACTCCGTCGAGCCGGAAAAGAATCCGGATTCTGAAGAGAAGAAAGAGGCGAATAATAAAAAGAAGCATCTCATCCGTCCCAAATGGCTGAGAGTGCTCCTGCGTATATTCCTTTGCCTTATTATATTCATCCTGTTGATACCGGTGCTTTTATACGTTCCACCCGTGCAGACATGGATTAAGAATATTGCCTGCGACATAGTCTACGACTCCACCGGAATGAAGATTTCCATCGACCGCTTCAGACTCAGATGGCCTTTAGATGTGGAACTTGATGATGTCCTTGTCATTTATGCCAACAAGGATACAATGGTTAATGCAAAAAAGCTGATTGCAGATGTGCAGCTGCGTCCTCTGCTCGATCTTGATGTAAAACTCAATAAGCTTCAGCTCGTGGAGGGTGATTATCGTATGTTATCGCCCGACTCTTCAATGATTTTGCGTGTTCATGCCGGTCTCCTGGATGTTGATGCAAAAAGCTCTGCAAATATCCGTAATTCGGAAATCTTACTTAATAAGGCTTACCTCCAGGATGGAGACTTGAAGCTTTATATGAATGTATGGAAACAGAAGCCTACCCCGACTGATTCAGCAGCATCGACACCATTCCTCATAAAGGCCAATGATCTCCAGCTTCGTAATTTCACTTTCGGAATGTCAATGCTTCCGACCATCGACACCCTACGTCTTGAAGTGATGGATCTACAATTGCGCGGGGGCGTAATCGACCTACGCGAGAATAAGGTGAAATGGTCTACTGCCTACGTTAACGGTGGTGAGGCCACCTACCTAACTCCTACCCCTGAATGGGTGGCAGCCCATCCGGCACCTCCACCATTGCCCTCTTCCGGACCTCCAATGATTATTCAAGGTGACTCTATAGGGCTGGACAACTTCACTGCTCTCTATGCAATGAAGGGAGCAAAACCTGTGCCCGGATTTGATCCGTCATATATACAAGTAAGCGATGTGGCGATTGGAATGCGCAATTTCTATAATGAATCTTCAACAGTGAAACTTCCAATCACCCGCATCGAGGCAAAGGAAAGAAGCGGACTCCGGATTCTTAGTGGATCCGGAACTGTCGGTGTGGATTCCTTAGGACTGACTCTCGACGACCTCGCAGTAAAGACTCTCTATTCCAACCTACGCGCAACTGCCGATATCCCTTTCGCCATGATGGAGCTTAAGCCCGACGCAGAGACCTCCGTCGTTGCGGAAGGAAGCATCGGTCTCCCGGATGTAGATGCATTCATGCCCGACTTAAAGGTCTACACATCGAAGATTCCTGCTCGTAATCCTCTTGTGTTAAGATTAAAAGCAGAAGGATCGATTTCTGATGTGGAGATTCCTCAATTCGAGGCAAGTCTGCGTGAGATTGTGGATATAAAAGCAAAGGGATATGCAAAGAATCCTATGGATCTCAAGAAGCTTCAGGCTTTTCTGGATTTCGATGGAAGTCTATCCGACCCAACGCTTATCAATAAATTCATGGGTACGGGAGATATAAAGATTCCTACATTTAAAATAAAAGGTACTGCTTCAGCAGACCGTGACACATACGGTGCGGACTTCAAACTTATAAGTTCTGCGGGTGATGTGGCGGCAGATGGAAAGGTTTCACTCAATTCGGAACGTTACAATATCGATGCCTCCTTAAAGGAGGTAAATGTGGCACAATTTGTCCCCGATCTCGGTGTGGGAAAAGTCTCCGGACATATAGAAGCCAACGGGGCAGGCTTCAATCCAATGAGCGGACGCGCTGTGACGAATGCTGATATCCTTATTTCGGCAATCGAATATAACAAACGCAGATTCAACAATATAAAGGCTGATGTGACGCTACGTCCCGATGGTAATTTCGACCTTGTGGCCTCATCTCCCAACCAGGGGCTCGATTTTGATATAAACGGTAGCGGATCGATTCATAAGGATGATTATGCATTTGATATAGAAGCACAGCTGCATGATATTGACCTTAAGAGTCTCGGTCTTTCCGATAGTGTGATGAATGGATATGGAACCGTTTATTTGAACGGCACAGCCAGTCCGGATAGATGGCTATACGATGCACGGCTTGAACTCTCCGATTTTGAATGGAATATGGGACAGCAGACTATCTCAATCCCCGGAGAGGCATTTGCTGACATTCTTGCAACCAAGGATGCCACAGAGATTCATGTTGATTCTGACCTGACATATCTTGACTTTGAAAGCCAACGAGGTTTGAAATCGATAATCGACAGTTTCACGAGTGTTTCCGGAATCGTGATGAAGCAGGTGGAGCAGCGTAATCTTGCAGTTGATTCCATCAGTAAGTTACTTCCTCCTTTCGATCTTACGCTCAGAGCATCGGGAAAAGGATTGCTGAATCAGTTCCTTTCTCCATACGAAATGAGTCTTGATACACTACATGCGCAGCTCGTACATGATTCATTGCTCTATGGTGACATTGGTGCAACCCGTTTCAGCTCTACTTCTGTCAATATTGATACTCTGACACTCAACCTTCAGGAACGACGTAACCTGCTCGACTATAAGATACATCTTGGCAACCGCCCCGGCACGCTTGATGAGTTCGCACAGGTGAATCTAAACGGTTATCTTGGACAGAATCGTATCGCGGCATCACTGTTGCAACGAAACATTAAAGGAGAAATCGGCTACCGCATCGGTCTTACCGCTGCAATGATGGACAGCACGGTCTCAATCCACTTTACCCCGTTGAAATCCACCATCGCATATATGCCGTGGACTTTCAACAACGACAACTTTATTGACGCGAATATTTTCACACGCCGCATAGAGGCAAACCTTATGGCATCGAGTGAAGAGAGCTCTATCCTTCTAAAGACGGAACCTCTTCCTGACGGAAAATTGGAACTTCATGCCAAAATCGATAACCTGAAGATTCAGGACTTCCTCAACATGGCTGTCAACGCACCACCGATGACAGGTGCGTTAAACAGTGACCTCCGTATAAAATATGACAACCAGCGATTTTCCGGAAATGGCACGGTAGACCTAACAAATCTCTACTATGCCAAGACGCGACTCGGAGATTTCAACCTTGACCTTGCAGCCCTATATGCACTTTCAGGGAATACAGATGTGACAGCCGGATTGAAGATCAATGGGCAGAATGCGATGGAGGCTTATGCTTCCTTACGCCCTGATTCAATCGGGGCCATGACTCCCGACTCTTTAGGAGTGAGGCTGACCCGCTTCCCGCTTAATATCGCCAACCCATTCCTTGACAATATGGCGGTGCTTTCCGGAAGTCTTAACGGCGATATGCGTCTTGACGGATCTTTTACAAATCCTCGTCTTAACGGTTTCATTGCATTAGATTCCGTGGCAGCCAAGATTCCTATGGCCGGAAGCACACTTAAATTCGACAACGATTCAGTGACCGTTGCTTCAAATGTGGTCCAGTTCAAGGACTTTAATGTGTTCGGACAGAATGCTAATCCGCTTTCCCTGAATGGTGTGGTCGATGCGACGTCATTTTCAAAAATCGGCTTTGATCTTGCCCTTGATGGAAAGAACTTCCAACCTATCGGCAACGACAGCCGCGCCAAGAGCGATATATACGGGAAACTCTTCCTGGATCTTGATGCTACCGTGAAGGGCACAACAGAGAGAATGGATATTAATGGCAACCTCAACGTATTGGGTACGACCGATATCACATACGTAGTATCTATGGAAACAGCTGAATTCACAAACACTACAGACAATGATGTGGTGAAATTTGTGAATTTCAATGATTCAACACAAGTGACGGAAGCGGATTCCATATCCTCTTTGATGAATATGAGAATCAATGCGAAGTTAGCTGTCTCGCCGGGAACACAGGTGACAGTGCTTCTACCTTCTGTTCTTGGAGGAGTCAATGCTACCGATAAAGTGGAGCTACAGCCTACAGCCAACCTCACTTTCTTCCAAAACTATATGGGAGACATGAGGCTGAACGGAAATCTTGTACTTGGAGAAGGATATGCGAAATATAGTATACCAGTCGTTGGTCAGAAGAATTTTGTCTTCAATCCATCAAGCAATGTGACATGGTCGGGTGATATAATGAATCCATCTTTCAACATCACGGCCACCGACAACTTGAAGGCAAATGTGACTTCCGGATCCAACTCACGTCTGGTCAACTTCCTTGTCACGCTTCATGCCGTAGGAAACCTTAATAATCCGCAGATTAATTTTGACCTTTCCACCAACGACGACCTCTCCATTCAGAATGAGCTGCAGAGCATGAGTGCCGACCAGCGTCAGACACAGGCAATGAATCTTCTCCTCTATGGTCAATATATAAGCGGCGACACAAAGGGTAATGCCAACCTTGGAGGAAATATGCTTTACAGTTTCCTCGAAAGCCAGCTCAACTCATGGGCCGCCAAGACAATCCGAGGCGTTGACCTATCGTTTGGCATCGACCAGTATGACAAGCTTGACAACGGTGCAAGCTCTACTGAGACAAGCTATAGTTATCAGGTATCGAAATCGCTCTTCAACAATCGCTTCAAGATTCAGGTAGGCGGTAACTACTCCACTGATGCATCAGCTGATGAAAATCTTGAGCAAAATCTTATCAGCGATATTTCGCTTGAATATATTCTCCGTCAGACACAGACCACCAACATGGCCGTGCGTCTCTTCCGCCATACCGGATATGAAAGTATCCTCGAAGGCGAGATCACAGAGACAGGCGCCGGCTTCGTGATGAAACGCAAGCTTGATAATCTGAAGCGTCTATTCCGGTTCCTCCTCCCCAGAAAGAAACGTAAGCGCCTGCAAGAAAAAGAGCAGAAAGAGAAAGCGGAACGCGAAGCCGATACTATCAAAATAATCCCAACAAATGAAAATGACAGCACTAAATAAAATACTTGTTCTAATTCTCGCCTTTATGGCCGTCGGGTGTTCCACCACGAAGCGAATCTCTACCGACGACCCATTATATAATGGCATGAAACTCGACCTCCATCCCACCGACAACGAAAAATTGCCGGCGGAGATGGTGAGCGATCTCACATCTGCTGTCAATGTCAAACCTAATAACCCGTGGCCTCTGCTCACCCCGTATGTCCGTTCCCCGTTTCCCATCGGACTATGGGTGTATAATAACTGGAATGATTCCACAAAGGGCCTTAAAGGATGGATCTACAACAAACTCGTCAGCGTACCGGTGCTTGTGAGCGATGCACGTCCTGAAACTCGTGTGAAGATGCTTGAATCTATTCTTGCCAACAATGGTTATTTCGGATCTACGGCTGTTTATTCGCTCAAGCAAGGGAAAAACCCGAAGAAAGCAACCGTGGTATATGATGTGAATGTATCGAAACCATATCTCTTCGATAGCATTCAGCTTTTCAATCGGGAAGATCATCTCACCCGCTATATCGACACGTTGGTTAGACGGTCATCCTATCTGGTGAAAGGTGAACGCTTCTGCGTTGATTCTCTATCGGCGGAGAGAGTGAGAATTGCAAATGCTCTCCGAAACCGGGGATATTATTACTTCAAGCCTGAATATATCGAATTCGAGGCCGACAGCCTCATGAATCCCGGATATATAGCTATCCGAATGGATCTGGCTCAGAATATGCCAAACCTGGCGAAATTGAGATATAAGTTAGGCAACATACATACGTACGTGCTCAGACAAAGCAACCGCCGGGCCGGAACACCTGATACGATTCAGACCTCCAAGGGAGAGATAATTGTGTTCCGACCGGCACGACTGCGCGAGAACATGATTCCGTCATGCATCACGTTCCGTCAGGGACGATACTTCTCTGTGCGCAACATGGACAGGACTCAGCAACGCCTCTCGCGTCTGGGTATTTTCAGTAATATTCAGATGCAGGCTGTACCGACAGATACGACTTCTGCTAATCCGACACTTGATCTCTATATCACATGTCAGTTCGAAAGAAAGATGGAGGTCTCGTTTGAAGCAAACGTCACTTCCAAGTCAAACTCCTATTTAGGCCCCGGACTCATCTTTGGAGTGACTAATAACAATCTATTCGGAGGGGCAGAGAAACTGACAGTTCAGCTTAATGCCAATTATGAATGGCAGACAGGTAGTCATGCCAAGGGTGGTGTGTTCAACAGTTATGAGTTCGGACTTAATGGAACTCTTTCCTTCCCACGTCTTCTTGCGCCTAAATTCATACGACGCACGAACAGGGAGCTAAACTGGACCAACATTACGCTTGGAGCCGATCTGATGAATCGACCTCATTATTTCAAATTGGCGGAGTTCAATACAGGTATAAGCTATGAATGGCATCCTTCACGGAATGTGTTCAATCAGTTCACTCTCTTCAACCTCACCTATACAAAACTATTGCATACCACTGCTGAGTTCGACTCCATAATGCAGGCAAATCCTGCAGTTGCACTCAGTTTCCAGAGTCAATATATACCGAAGATGAGCTATACCTACACCTTGAATAAATTCCTCGAACGCGCAAACATCAATGGTATCAACTTCACCTTCACGGTGATGGAGGCCGGTAATGTATTCGACGCCATTTATAAGCTTTGCGGAGTGAAGGGAGAGAAGAAACTTTTTGGCACACCCTTCTCTCAATTTGTCAAGGCGCAGGCGCAGCTTGTCTATAGCCGTCGTCTGATACGTGGATCAGATCAATGGATCGTCTCACGTGCATTTATTGGTGCAGCCCATGCATACGGCAACTCTAAGGAGGTCCCCTATTCAGAACAATTCTATATCGGTGGTGCCAATTCCATCCGCGCTTTCACGGTGAGATCGCTCGGTCCTGGTTCTTACCGTCCGCCCCAGGCTCTCACTAACGGATATTTTGATCAGACCGGTACGTTCAAACTTGAGCTTAACTCGGAATATCGCTTCCCTATTATCAGCGTCCTCCACGGCGCATTCTTTGTGGATGCCGGTAATATATGGCTGCTAAAGAATGATCCGCAACGTCCGGGCGGTATGCTTGAGGGTAAGACTTTCCTTAAGGAAATAGCCCTCGGCACAGGTGCCGGATTGCGTGTAGACATCGGAATGCTCGTGATACGAGGTGACCTCGGATATGGTCTGCACGCCCCCTATTGGAATGGTACAAACCATTATTTCAACATAGCATTCAAAAAGGCCTTCGCATTTCATCTCGCAATCGGCTATCCTTTCTAAGGTTCTTTTTGTTATATAGACAAAACAAGATCATATTTGATTATTTATGAAAAAGATATTTTTGATGATTCCGGCTATAATGCTGATGGGATGCGCTAAAAAGAATGCACCCGTGGCTGAGGCTCCGACTGCTGAGCCTGTTCCTATGCAGGTGGTGAACCCATTAAGTTCTCGTCCCGTCTCAGCTGTTCTCAAGGCCTCCGCCTTCAAGATGACCGGTGACTATTCCAATAATGTGGCCGTCACTCTTAATGCCGATGGCTCTCTTGCCTACTATCCGGCTCCAAGCGATATAACACCCAACTCTCGTCCGGTGGAGCTTACCAATGGATGGTGGCTCAACCGTCAGGGACTCTCGCCTAATTCCGTATTCACTCGTTATACCTTCGAGGAATATGCAAAACTCCCTTCCGTTCCGTCTCAAGAGGAAATAAAAAATGCCATTATTCCCGGAGCAAGAGTAAGCGAGATGAAAGTTCTCCCCTATCCGGCAGGTGAAGCAATGCAGCATCTATCAGAAATCAAGGAGGAACTTAAATAAATCAATCTGCTATACTACTGATTGGAATACTAAAAATACAAAACAAGCAACGGCCCGATGAATTAGATTCATAGGGCCGTTGCTTGTTTTTATAATTGTATAACTTATTTCTTCGACAGCCGTCTCAAGGCGGCTTCGCGCCTGCCGGAGGATGAGTGTCGCTTTATAATTAAAACAATACTCACCCTCCGAAGGTTCATAAGTTATCTGTTGGCTCTCTTACGCTCGTTCTCGTCGAGGATTATCTTACGTAGACGAATATGATTGGGAGTCACCTCCACATATTCATCTTCCTTTATATATTCAAGCGCTTCCTCAAGGGAGAAGATGACCGGTGGAACGATTCTTGCCTTATCATCAGCTCCTGAAGCACGCATATTGGTAAGTTTCTTTGATTTTGTCACATTCACAACTATATCCTGATCCTTGGCGTTCTCACCGACCACCTGTCCGGCATATACCTCCTCCTGTGGGAAGATAAAGAAACGTCCACGATCCTGAAGCTTATCGATGGCGTATGCGTAGGCTGTACCGGCTTCCATTGCTATAAGCGAACCGTTGTTACGGCGCTCGATCTCCCCTTTCCAAGGCTGGTATTCAAGGAAACGGTGGGCCATAATAGCCTCTCCGGCTGTAGCGGTGAGGATATTGTTACGAAGTCCTATAATACCTCGCGACGGAATATGAAATTCTATGTCAATACGATCATTGCGGGTCTCCATAGAAACAATCTCACCCTTACGACGAGTCACGAGATCAACAACCTTGGAGGAATATTCCTCCGGCACATTGATTGAAAGTGCTTCCACGGGTTCGCATTTCACCCCGTCTATCTCCTTGATTATTACCTGAGGCTGACCAACCTGGAGTTCATATCCCTCACGACGCATAGTCTCGATAAGGATTGAGAGATGAAGCACACCTCGGCCATAGACAATCCATTTATCCTCCATCTCCCCTTTCTTTACACGGAGAGCGAGATTGCGGTCGAGTTCGCGTTCGAGACGGTCATTGATATGGCGTGATGTAACGAATTTACCATCTTTCCCAAAGAAGGGAGAATCGTTGATGGTGAATGTCATTGACATTGTAGGCTCATCAATAGCGATTCGGGGAAGAGGTTCGGGATTATCGAAAAGTGTAAGCGTGTCGCCAATCTCGAAATTATCGAGTCCAACGACTGCACAAATATCACCGCTCGATACCTCCGATACTTTCTTACGTCCCATTCCTTCAAACACATGAAGCTCCTTGATGCGCTGTTTTGTTACAGTACCGTCCTTCTTACATAATCCAAGCTCCATACCTTCACGCAATGTGCCGCGATGAACACGACCCACTGCAATTCGCCCTACATAACTGCTATAGTCGAGGCTGGTGATAAGCATCTGGGGATCTCCCTCCAACTGCTTTGGAGCCGGAATATATTTGATGATGGCATCGAGAACAGCTGTGATATCCTCCGTAGGCTTACGCCAGTCGTCAGACATCCAGTTCTGTTTTGCGGAACCGTATATTGTCGGAAAATCGAGCTGATCCTCAGTGGCATCAAGATTGAACATCAGATCGAACACCATCTCATTCACTTCGTCGGGACGACAATTGGGTTTATCAACCTTATTCACCACCACCACAGGTTTCAATCCCATCTGGATTGCTTTCTGAAGCACGAAGCGAGTCTGAGGCATAGGGCCTTCAAAGGCATCGACAAGCAGAAGACAGCCGTCGGCCATATTGAGCACACGTTCCACCTCTCCTCCGAAATCAGCGTGTCCCGGAGTATCGATGATATTGATCTTGGTGTCTTTATAATTTATTGATACATTTTTGGAGAGAATTGTGATTCCACGCTCTCTCTCGAGATCGTTGTTATCAAGTATCAATTCCCCTGTGGATTGGTTTTCTCTGAAGAGATGACCGGCGAGCAGCATCTTGTCTACAAGAGTGGTCTTGCCGTGGTCTACGTGCGCGATAATCGCGATATTTCTGATGTCCTGCATTGATTTCCTATGTCTTGTTTTGGTGTTTACACACTTTTATTGCGCAAAATTACTAAAAAGTTATGAATTATATACAAATTCTTATGTTATAAAACACATTTTCACGGATTAAATCTCATTCATATAGCTTTCTAAAGGGGTTCGGAGAGATAATCACGTGAAGGAGCGGTTTTCTTCTTGGGTTTCTTCCCTTCCTTCTGTCCCTTATTTTTATTACGTTTCGTTTTAGCTCCAACCGTATCCTTGCCCTCCGACATTCTCTTTTTACGTTTTTCCTTTTTGATCTCTGTGATTGCGCCTTCATTTTTCTTGCCGGAAGCACTGTCGGAAGCAAGAATTATACTCTTAACCATCTCCGGAGAGGCATGAGGTCTTTTTCCAAGATGTTTGAAGAGACTGCTCCCTCCGCAAACAAGAAGAGCCACGAGCGCAATCGCCGTGGCTCCTGTGCGTTCATCTTTTGTAAGTCTTTTCATCAATACATCGGAGTGAAGCCGGGATTCTTCTTGAAGGCCTTTGTAGCGTCGCCCACAAGCATTGTATTCTCCTTTGCCGAAGTGTCAAGTTTCAAAATCGGCGCACCGGGCTTGAGATTGACGTTGTTTAGATCCACATAATAATAACCGGGATTTGTCACGATATCGAAATAATACCGAAGGTCGCGGGTATCGGCATAACTTCTCCATTGAGTGCTGCTCAAATTGGGTTGTCCCTCTATTTCATAGGTGTAGGGCACTGATGAATTAAGAAGAACTGTCCGTGCAATCGACACTCCGAGATCAGCATCGCTTACCGGCTTGACATGATGAGCGAAATAATTGGCTCTGACACATCGATCGGAACTTCTCACTGTGCCGGGAAGCATATTTCTGCCCCCTACACCATCCCAATAATCCATGATGGCTGTCATTGCGGGCCACTGTGGATCGTTGGTCATTGCGCGATAGTCGCCCATATCATAGACCTTGATTTTACCATGGTCATATTCAAAAATCACGCTCTTACCGGATGCATCCGTCACACCCCAATGGAGCTGCGAAACGGTCCCTCCGTCAAAGGTTGCCCCTCCGATGTTGAAATCCTGTTTTTCGAGCACTGCCACAACCTCGTCGGTAGTGGCGTTGAGATCAAGAAGCCAACCGACAAACATTGCCATAGACATGGGTGGTAGCTTTGAAGTCTCTTCATTGGTGTAGACAGTACCTTTGCAGAAAAGACCGTTTATCACAAGTCCTTTCTCATTCATACCCTCAGTTATACCTCCGTCGTAGCCCACAGCATAGACAGAACCATATTTAGAAGTCCAGCTGAATGCTCCGGACTGATCACTACTCATCTTGGTTATCCCCTGGGGATAGACGTAGAGATTGGTAGGAATAGGGGTTTTCCAATCAAGCGAACGGGCCACAACATAAAGGCTGTCGGTACCTTCATATAATATGCGGGAGCAGGCATCAGCCTGCTGTGTAGTTGCTGCAAGTGAGAGAAGGGCCATTGAGACGCCTCCGATAAGTTTAGCGATTGTGTTCATAGCATGTTTATAGTTTAAATGTTATAAATTATATAACAATTCATCATGTGCTATGTTCATGTAACTCAATTGGTCTTAATCAGCGGTTGCTCTATCTTTCCCGGTCCGGGGAGGGTATATATTGCGGAAAGGGAGAATGAAATGGGGGAAGTCGCCCCATATCCCGGTATAAACCACGGATTAGAAAGAGAGTTGGAGATGGTCTTGAATTTAAAATGATAGCGTATACTCCAACCGATGGAGAACCTGTCGACAATCTTAACCTTGATTCCTGCCAATGCCTCTCCGTAGAAGGCATGCCCGTGAAGTCCTTTAAGTGTGAGATTCTGCTGCTCACCCCAATAGTCGCTTGAAATAAGTATATCCCTCACTTCATATGAGAAATTGGAATATCCTGCTCGAAGTCCCAAGAAACATTGATAGTCGGAATTACTTTTATACAGGAAATTATAATTTATTCCGATTTTTGTATAGAAAGAGGGATGGGTATGATAGGAGTAATTATTGTTCTCCGGAGTGGAATTTGCAAATCCTATTCCCGCTTCTATTATGGGGAAGAACCAGTTATGGAGAGACACATCAGCCCATAGATCAAAACTCGCATATTTCTGCCCGGCTGCCATCAGAATGGCATCGCCGAAGTTCACTCCGAAGCTCATACCATTATATAGAGGATAGACAGGGGAAGATTTAGGTTTCACCACTGTATCGAGCGTAGCAAGAAATCTGACAGGCTCAGGAAGAGGGTCGCCATGCTTATCATAGTAGTGCATCACGACAACCGGCTTATCATCATCCACATCAACAGGAGAGACAGTGCGATTAGGACGTGCCTGGCGTTTATCAGCCACACTATCAGTCAGTACTATCGAATCCGACACAATGCTATCCGACAAGACCTCCGTGAGATTGATCGTGTCGATTGCAAGGCTGTCATTGTAGATCTCCTCAATCTGAATGCCGTCGGTTTCCTCATGCAATACCGGAAGAGGAGTCTCGCCTTGCGACCTCATCCTTACGGCAGGAAGAGCGAGGAGAAAAAGCATCGTGAGGATGCAATATATGCTTTTATTCATTTTCATATTTCTCAATCTTCAGCAGTCTCTCCTGTATTAAAATAAATCTGAATATTCTCACTGTCAGCATTGGTGATACGCCCGTCTGTAACGGTGATGGAATCTATCAGAAGACCTGTGTTCCGAATATCCTTTATCGTATAGATATAGCTGGCACCACACGCCGACGACACAAAACGGGCCTCACGTGTATATATAAACGTTACGGTGTCGCAGACATCGTATGATTCAAGAGCCTTATTGACCAATTTGAACACGTAGGAAGTGGTATCGCTGTCAATACGGAAAGGAAGATAAAGATTACCGATGCTATGATTCCCCTCTGAAAGTATGGAATCGCCGGGGGCACCTATGCCATAGACCCGCATGGAATCAACACTGATGGTTGTCATCTTTCCATCCATTATTCCGTAAAAGCCGGCGTATGGAAGCGCATTCCTATTGTCATAACATTCATCGGTGGAACATGAACCTGCTACAATAACCAGAATCGCAGTAAGGAAGAGGGAGGGTATAATCCTTGTTTTCTTCATGTTAAAATTCCTCGGCGATTAGATAATTGTTGCGCTCGGCAGAATTTCGGGTGATGAGTTCCCCTATGAGTCCGGTACAGAAAAACTGCACACCCAACACCATAGCTGTAAGTGAAAGGTAGAAATAGACAGATTTAGTAACCCAGAAATTGAAAGAGTCGCTGCACATAGCAATAATCTTGAGGAGAAGCACCACAAAGACGGCTATAAATCCAATGAAAAACATCATGGAGCCGAGCAAACCGAAAATATGCATTGGCTTGATTCCAAATTTAGATTGAAACCAAAGAGTGCCCAAATCAAGGTATCCATTGACAAAGCGATCGAGCCCAAATTTGGTTGTTCCATATTTACGCGCCTGATGGTGAACCACCTTCTCCCCTATCTTCTTATATCCTGCATTCTTCGCAAGATATGGAATATAGCGGTGCATGTCGCCATAGACCTCTATATGCTTCACAACATCACGTCGGTAGGCTTTCAGTCCACAATTAAAATCGTGAAGGTTCTTAATTCCGCTCACCTTTCTGGCCGTGGCATTAAACAGTTTGGTGGGTATAGTTTTGGAAAGAGGATCGTAGCGTTTCTTCTTCCACCCCGACACGAGATCATACTCCTCTTCTGTAATCATACGATAAAGCTCCGGAATCTCGTCAGGGCTATCCTGAAGGTCTGCATCCATAGTGATTACCACATCGCCTTTCGCTCGTTGGAAACCGGTATTGAGAGCCGGTGATTTCCCATAATTACGGGAGAAGCTGACGAGATGAATATTATTGTTGGCGGCAGCGAGCCGTTTTATCACCTCCACCGAACGATCGGTCGAGCCGTCATTGATAAACAAAATCTCGTATGAGAATCCATTTGCTTCCATGACGCGTTCAATCCATTCCGCAAGTTCGGGAAGGGATTCCTCTTCATTATATAAAGGCACTACTACTGATATGTCCATTTTTAATCGTATAGTTATTTTGTGAGAAAAATATGATGAAATAATTTATAAAATCTCATCTATATTGATTTTGGCCCTAACCACTGCAAAATCCGACTGTTAGCATCGAAATACATAGCAAAATTAGGGATGCATCCATTATCGATTACAAAATTACAAAAAATTTTTTTGATAAAATATTTGCGAGTTTGAAAAAAACGTTGTAACTTTGCATCGCAATTCGGGAGAGAGACCTACTAAAAACTACTAAACGAATTGAGGTAAGTTGAAAAATAACTTCTGAATGCAATATGATGATTCGCTAGCTCAGCTGGTAGAGCACAACACTTTTAATGTTGGGGTCCTGGGTTCGAGCCCCAGGCGGATCACAAGAAAGTCCGGACTTTCATCGCAAAACGCTGAAAATCACTTGATTTTTAGCGTTTTTCTTTTTTGTCCACCCTGGAGAATACAGCGGTTTTCGGCACACAAGCGTGAGTAGATCGATGCGCCCGCATAATGAGTCGCGGAGCGACGGTGTCGTGTATAAGAGGCTGCGTCGTAAACCTTAATTACGACACAGCATCGTTAGATCTGTTTAGACTATTAAACAAGATTTTATTGGTGCAGCATACTGTTCAGCCAATTTATGAGGTCTTTACTCTCGACTATAGACCAAGAGTGGGGATGACGTTGGTTGGTCGATTTACGGAATCCTTTATTCCGGGTTATGATTAGATCAGCGTTTTTATTACCCATGAGCCTAAGGTCATTAATAAAGCAGGTGGCATCAATTATGTTAAGTCCCAATACATCAGTCTGCCTATTATCCAGCCACCAATCTTCAGCAGGTTCAATGTAGATTCTCACCGGAACTTCTATAAGTGGCCTTATTGCGGAGTGAGTTGAATCAGCGATTTCGTAAGGCGACTCATTCTTGATTTTCTCTATATCCCGGTATAGTTGAGAATATATACTATCCTGACTATCCTTATTATATACCTCTATATCTCGTTTTGTTGCATATAGAAATCTTTTGTAGTCAATCGGAGAATCGATTGCAAACAGAGCTGACGGCTTGACACGAGCATTTTCAGCAAGCTTGACAGCGGTTGCTCCTCCCATTGAAAAACCACCGACAAAATACGGTGTGTCATGCAAATTATGTCGTTCACATATTGCAGTTACAATTTTCGCTATATTTTCCTGATTTTCACTACTGAAACCATAAGACTCGCTTCCATTCCGGAGAACAGGAATAAATACTGCAATGTTTTGATGGACTAACTCAAACGGGAGATCGGTTGAGGCAAGCACATCTTCAGGAGATTCACCGAAACCGGGAAACAGCAACATATAGGCTTTAGGAGTCTTGCCGCTCATAATTGCCGTATAGCTCAACTGAGAGTCGTCTGAGAGCGTGTAGTGCTCAACAGATTCCTTTCGCAAACAGCTTGTTAAAATACCAATGATTACTGCCAGGTATAGTACTTTCTTCATAATGTAATAGACCGCTTTTATTATAGCCACTTGATTTTGCGTAACCACAGACATGTAACCACAGCCAAAATAAATCCGGCGCCGACGATACAGCCAAATGCCCAATGATTATCCATCGAGATACCTACATCCACATTCATGCCATAGAAGCTGGCAATTAATGTCGGTATCATAAGTATGAGGGAGATGCTTGTCAGGCGTTTCATGATGGCATTTACGTTATTGGATATTACTGAAGCGTAGGTGT
>JAAVDD010000019.1 GCA_014801985.1 Bacteroides sp. | reverse complement strand
GAACACAGCATAAGGGCTCCACCTCTTCCCATTCCGAACAGAGAAGTTAAACCTTATCACGCCGATGGTACTGCGAAAGCGGGAGAGTAGGTAATCGCCGCCTTGAAGAAGCCGATCCGAGTGGGTCGGCTTTTTTGTTTTATGTGGTTTGAAGAGATAGGTGGATTATTCCTATCTCCTTCCTAAAAGCAGAGCGATGTGGCGTTTTATAGCCGATCCTGTGCCATAATGCGATGACATTACATTGAAACGCTCACGAAGCGATTTGAACTTATTCTTATCCGTCATTCCATTGCTGAGATAATTAATTGCAACCGTCTGGAGATTCACACAGTTTTCGGGGGTTGTCTCGGCGATACATTTGATGGTCCAGTCGTAATCGGCAGAAAAACGATATTGTAAATCGTAAGGAGGCGCAATCTCCTTACGCACCATGAATGCTTGATGGCATATCAGCATCCCTTTTGAAAAACTATCGATGGTGAGTATTTCCGGTGCCGAATAATGACGTGGCCCTATATCGTTTCCCATATCATCTACAATCATGGTGTCGGCATATATAATATCTTTTCCCTTCTCCGCCTCTTTTGCGTATAGGGTGAGGATATCCGGAGTGCGGAAAGTGTCGCCGGCATTAAGAAAAAGAATATATTCTCCACGTGCGTATGCAAGCCCTTTGTTCATGGCATCGTAGAGACCTTTATCTCGCTCGCTAATTATCCTTGCTTCCGGATTACGACGTGCAATCTCAAGAGTGTGGTCGGTAGAGGCTCCGTCGATTATCAGATGTTCATAATCGTGGAAGGTCTGTTCCATTACCGATTTTATGGTGTCGGGTAATTCCTTTTCTGCGTTGTACGTTATAGTAACTATAGTGATAAGGGGTGTTGTCATTATGATTCTACTTTAAATTTTCTCAAATTTAGTAAAAAAACGGGGGTTGTAGATAAAACAATTCCAATTTTTGTTGTAAAAATAAATAGAAAGGGTTAAATTTGCGGTGTATTACAACTAAAATAACTAAAAACAACACAACTATGGCTTACGTAATCACTGACAGATGTATCGCTTGTGGCACTTGTCTGCCCGTTTGCCCCGTGGAGGCTATCTCCGAGGGTGAAATCTACGTTATCGACCCTGATACTTGTATCAGCTGTGGCAGCTGCGCAGCAGTTTGCCCTAACGATGCTATCGAGGAGGGATAAATCTGTTCCAAAATCAGGAAAAGATGGCTGCCTTCTTCGTGGGGCAGCCATATTTTTTCAACATCTCCGGCGTTAAGCCACTGCTGAAAGTTAAAAACGTTTGTAATAATGGATAGAGTTAAAGTAAAGGTAATAAATAAAAGTCATCATCCCCTTCCCGATTACGGCACATTTGAAGCTGCCGGCATGGATGTGCGTGCATATCTTCCCGCCGGACCTGTCACACTAAAGCCTCTTCAGAGGGCTCTTATACCTACCGGACTGTTTATGCAGCTTCCCGAAGGATATGAATGCCAGATAAGACCTCGTTCAGGTCTTGCTCTTAACTACGGGATCACCATCGCCAATTCACCGGGAACTGTCGATGCAGACTATCGTGGGGAAATAGGGATTATCCTCCTCAATCTTGGGGAATGTGATTTTACGGTAAATGATGGCGACCGCATCTGTCAGATGGTGATCAAACAGTATTCCCATGTGACATGGGAACCGGTCCATGAACTTGACCGGACCAAACGTGAGGATGGTGGATTCGGTCATACGGGGAGAGATTGATAGCAGACCGAGCTCGCAAGGATGGATTCATAAGAGAAAAAAGCAAGGATGAGAATAGGAAAGAAAATAGCTTCTTTAGGAGTGGCGGCTCTGACACTCGTATTTATTGGCCCTGCAATCGTTAGCGCCAAGTCGACCCCAAAGAGCGGGAAACAGACGCGCACAGAGAAGGCTTTACGAGAGAAGGCGCGATATTATTATCTCGAAGGTTTGCGCCATCAGGTGGAAGACCGACATGCCGAGGCATATGAGAATTTCAGACACGCATATAATATCGATCCCTCATATCCGGAGGCAGCTTATAACTACGGCCAGATGAGATTGATTGGAAATGTAGATACTCTTTCTACTTCCACTGAGTTGAGCCGGTCGTTAAATCTTATGCGTCCATACGTGGATAGATATTCCGAAGATTACGATGAGGTGATCTATTACGGGTATGTAGCCTCGCGTCTTGACTCTCTTGATGAAGCTATCAGAGTCTATGAACGCACTGACTCGCTACTTCCAAAGCGAACCACAACTTTGCTTCATCTTTCGGATGTCTACTTTGCAAAGGGAGATCAGGAGAGAGCCTTCAATGCACTCGACCGCTATGAACGCGCAGAAGGGAAGTCGCCGAATATATCCCTTAAAAAGATTTCCTATCTTATCAGTCGGCTCGATACAGTGGGGGCAATCCGCGAAGCCACATCTCTGGTGGAGTCAAATCCTCGTGAACCGGCCTATCTTTTGCTGAAAGGAAATCTGTTCAATCTGATGGAGAACAAGGATTCTGTGTTAACCTACTACAGAATGGCTGAGGATGTGGCTCCCGGCAACGGTGCTGCAAAGCTTGCACTGGCAGATTTCTACCGTGAGGAAGGGGATTCGGCAGCATACGATAATAAGACATACGAGGCTCTACTTGCTGAGGATTTCGGGCTGGAAGAGAAAACAGGTTTACTGTCGGAATACCTTCAGAAGCTAATCTACGATAAGTCGAACACCAAGCGCGGCGACTATCTATTCTCTGTGCTTGAGACACAATATCCATTCGAGCCGGAGGTGCTCGATCTGGCAGCGCGTTACAGTGCTGCCAAAGGGGATTTCACGAAAGCAATAGAGAAGATCAGCTATGCTATCGACCTGAATGCCGCCAATGATGTATATTGGGGGCAAAAGATTAGTTACCTGATCTCTGACGACCGTCCAAAGGATGCCATCGCGGCATACGAAGAGGCTGTCAAGCACGTGGATCCTGGGCTTGGTCTGCGTATGCTCTGCGCTTCGGCTGCACAGATAGATGAGGATTATGAGCTTGCCATCAAGATGTATGGCGAAATTATACATCAGCTTGCTCCAAATGCTCCCGTCACCGGTGAGCTGACAATGGCGCAGATCCCCAAGCAGATTAATCTTGAAGGACTCGAACAGCTCAGCAACCTATATACCACGATAGGTGATTGCAGCTTTAATATGAAAAAGACCGAACAGGCTTTCCAGAGCTATGAGAATGCTTTGCTTCTCGATCCGGAAAACTCTATGGCCTTGAACAACTATGCCTATTTCATGGTGGAGAGCGGAGGAGATATAGAGAAGGCGGCCGATCTGAGCCATCGAAGTCTGAGGGGTGAGAATGAAGATAATCCGACATTCCTCGACACCTATGCATGGATTCTCTATAAGCAGGGTAAATATGAAGAGGCTGCGGAATTTCAGCAGCGTGCAATCGATAACTGCGCGGGGACTCCTTCCGAGAGCAGCGAGCTTTGGGATCATTATGGAGATATCCTGTCGGCCAATGGTGAGCGACAGGCAGCGGTAGAGGCATGGAAGAAGGCCCTTGAACTGACCGATGAGAAAAATCCTATACAAAAGAAGATAAATGAAAACAAATAAGATATTCGCAACAGTATTATTGCTGTGCATGATGATTTGTCTGGGAGGATGCGCCTCAAAGAAAAGCGCAGCCGGATCCACTGCCGTACCCACTGCACCGGCTAACGATTCCCGAATTGTCCTCCTACAGGATGCCTTGGAAAGATATACCGACTGGACCACAGCCCAACTTTCCGGAAAGATTCATCTTGAATCTCTCCCCGTCAGTCCATCCGTAAAGATATACATGAAGAAGGGTAAGGAACTCACAATCTCTGCGAGTGCTATATTGGTGGGAGAGGTGTTCCGTGCCGAGCTCACGGAGGATTCCCTTTTCATCGTGAACAAGATTAAAAAAGTATATTGCAAGGAGGGTGGCGAAAAACTTCGTCAAATATATCCTACACTTTGTGAAGAGGTGCAGTCGCTCCTTCTCGGCAGAATGATAGTTCCGGGCAACGGTGCTTTGTCCAAAGCCAATATCTCTAAAGTTAATGTAGAGATGGAGAATGAGATCCGCAAGGTCATTCCTCAGCTTGGAGATTTCCCTATTGATGTGGAAGCATTCTATCTTCTTGGCAAGGATGGGCGTCTTTCCGATCTGATTGTGGAAGGGGAAGCAGGGAAACGCTTATTCTCCATGAATTACCAATGGAAGGGTAATGGAGGATCTGATATCACTGCTGAAGTGAAACACAAAAATAAACCTATGGAAGTGGAGATTTCACTCGATGCTCCCAAGTGGGGTGCTTCCCCGCTTTCACCATATAAGCTTGGGAAAGGATATAAGAAAGTCGGTATTCAGGAATTTTTCAAGTCTATCTAACCTTGCCGTATGTCTGCCGATATAAATAAGAAAGCGATAATAGCACTCCTTGCCGCATCAATTGCCCTTGCTCCGGCTGCGGATATATATGCCCAGAAACGAGCGAAGGGAAAGACTACCAAGAAGACTGCCGCGGCACCTCCTCAGAAGAAAGAGAGTGTAAGCGATGTTAAGAAACAGCAGGGAGCAGTGCAGCAGGAAATCGCCTCTACCCGAACCAAGATTAAGGAGAATGAGCAGGCCGTGAAAAAAGGGCTTGCCGAACTTAACACCCTTCAGAGCGAAATCACAGAGGGGAAAAGGAAGCTTGATGATGCTTCACGCCAAGTGAGGGATCTCACCACAAAGATAAGCACCGTAGAAGGAGATATAAATAAAGAGGAAGCGGAATTGACACGTCTGCGCGAGGAATATCGCAAGGCTGTGAAAAAGATGCGTGTAAAGCGNAAATCGGCCTCAACACTTTCATTTATCTTCTCTTCAAAGAGTTTCAGCGAGGCAATGCGGCGTATGCGTTACCTTCGCGAATTCTCTGCGTGGCGCTCCAAGCAGAGCGATAAGATAGGGGAGAAGGTGGCCGGATTAAAGACTCAGAAGGAGCTTCTTGCTAAAACAAAGAGCGAGAAAGATGCTGCTCTAAATGAGGAGGCACGTCTACAGGCAAAACTCCAGACNCAATATAAGGAGCAGGATGCGATGGTGGTGAAGCTGAAAGCCAACGGCGATGCNTTGCGCACCTACCTTGCCCAGAAGCAAGCGGAGGCTAATGCACTCAAGAGCCGGGTGTCAGCCCTCATCGCAGAGGAGCAACGCAAGGCCGAGGCTGAACGCAAGGCCAGAGAGGAAGCCGCCCGGAAAGCAGAGCAGCAACGCAAGGAGCAGCTTGCCCGTGAAGAAGCCGCGCGTAAGGCTGCCGAGGCAAAAGCTCAGCGTGAGCGTGAGATAGCGGCTGCCGAAGCTAAGGCAAAGGCTGATGCCAAGGCTGANGCCGACAGGAAAAAAGCAGCTGCAGCTAAGGATAATCCTAAGAAGGAACAAGCTAAGAAGAAGGAGGAACCTAAGAAGAAGGAGGAACCTAAGAAGAAGGAGGAACCTAAAAAGAAGGAGCAGCCGAAGAAGAAGGAACAGCCCAAGAAGGACAACTCAAAGAAGGATAAGGAGGAGAAAAATTCCTCATACGCAGAAGCGCGCAAACGGCGTCCACGAGGCCAGAAAGACCAGACAACGGATAATGGTAATAAGACAGAAAAGCCGCTTCCTGCAGTATCAAAGGGTGAGAATGTCAACAAACCCACCGCTCCTGCAGTCAAGGGTGGGGAGGCGGCAGGCGCCGGCTTTGCGAGCATGAAAGGCTCGTTGCCTCGCCCTGTGTCAGGTTCGTTTAGAATCACGAGCCGATTCGGTCGCCATGCGCTGCCGGATTTGCCTAATGTGATGTATGATAATCCCGGAATTGATGCTGAGGTTGCTGCCGGAGCAAGTGCACAGGCCGTATNCGGAGGTAAGGTGTCGGGTGTCTACGTTGTGCCCGGATATTCCACTGTAGTCATCGTAAATCACGGAAGTTACTATACTGTCTATGGAAATATCCAGAATGCCTCCGTAAAAGTCGGTGACACCGTGAAACAAGGTCAAGGACTCGGACGTCTGGCGCCAAGTGACGATGACTCATCACATAGCTCGATACATTTTGAAGTATGGCATAACCGCGACAAGATGAATCCGANCGAGTGGATTAGATAATNATCAACGCCGATGGAATGGAACATAANAAGATATACTCCTGCCGACAGGAAGATATGGGATGAGTTTGTAAGACAGTCGCGGAACTCTACGTTCCTCTTTGAGCGCGGATACATGGATTATCATTCCGATCGTTTCCGGGATTGCTCCTGGATGGCGTTCAAAGGGACAAGACTGTTAGNTATCCTTCCTGCCAATATTGATTCAGAGATGGTGCTCCATTCGCATCAGGGACTGACTTACGGCGGATGGATTCTTCCTCCCATACATCTCGATGGAGCAGACNTTCTTGATATATTCCGGACCGCTGTTGAGATCTGGAAGCAGGAAGGGATTGTGAAGCTCGACTATAAACCGGTGCCGTGGATTTATTCTTCCCAACCTTCCGATGAAGATATATATGCTCTTTTTAGGTTGGNTGGGAAGATAACGGAGGTNAATCTGAGTTCTACAATAGACCTTAACGGGCCGCTTCGTTATAATAAGCTGCGTAAACGCACATTGAAGAATGTCTCAGACCTCAACTGCAANGTCATTGAGATGGATGATGCACGGTGTTTCATGTCCATTGTGGAACANTGTCTGAAGGATAGACATGACGCTTTGCCTGTTCATTCCGCCGGAGAAATTGAATTGCTGAGAAATCGCTTCCCGAATAATATAAAGCTGTATGGAGTAAAATATCAGGNGGGAATAGAGGCTGTTGTTATGATNTTCGATACAGGGAGAGTGGCCCATGCCCAGTATATTGCCACAACTCCTCTCGGTCGAGACCTGAATCTGCTTACACCTCTCTTCAATTTCCTGATAACCGGCCCATACGTCAATCATAGATTCTTTGATTTCGGAACCTCAAATGAGGATCATGGGCGTTATCTCAATGAGGGGCTGCTTCGTCAGAAATTCTCATACGGTGCAACAGGAGTGGCATATCAAAGATTTGAATTAGAGTTGTAAGATATTAACCAAGGGAATTATAGTAATGCCAACACCNATTGTCTCATTCGTAATTCCGGCNTATAATGCCGCCCGGAACCTTCCCACGGCAGTTGAGGCTATCCAGCGACAGTCTGTAACTGATTGGGAACTCATCATTGTGGATGACTGNTCATCAGATTCTACACATGCATTAGCTCAAGCCTATTCCGCGAAAGATAGCAGGATACGTGTATTGCAGACAAAATCTCAATCGGGAGGGGCTTATATTCCAAGGAAAATAGCAATAGAGAATGCCCGAAGCGAGATAATTGCTCCTCTTGATTCAGATGATAAGATAGACCCGGATTATCTCCAGAGTCTGTTATCGGAAATGGAGAAAGATGAGGAGACTGATATTGTCTATCCAATAATGTATCATTGGGATGGCACGACCCTTGGAAAAGCCTTCGATCATGAAGAATCACTATATGGGAAGCCTATTGTCGGACGGGAAATGGTAAAATATACTCTTGATGGTTGGAGAATACATTGCAACGGTGGATTGATTCGACGTGTAACATATCTGTCTGCCATGCAGATGATAGATATTGATAAGATTGAAGTCAAGTCCTATATAGATGAATGTCTTACACGTTTTCTTCTTTTTAATGCGCGGAAGGTGATAGTCTGCAATGCAAGATATTATTATCTTGAAAATGAAAACTCCATTACCCATACCACCGATATCCGGGCTTTCGGACAGTTATGGAACAATTCCTTGCTTCTCCCTTTTATCAGGGAGAATTATCCTGCTGATTCACCGGAGAGAATATTGATGGAGCGACAGAATTTTCATTCATTCTTCGATTCCATACGTTTGATGGGGAAATCCTCGATGAAAAAGGAGCATCGCAAAAGAATTGAAGATATTATAAAAATGTCGAGACGCCATGCCGACCACAAGATTATTTGGCAACATGCGAGTCGAAAATATTATGTGCTTTATAATCTGCCGTTGAGGGTAGTTTCATTCCTTCTTCCTTAATTTCCCACGGAGCTGCCGGAATGAATATAGAGCGGATATAATTAAAAGAGCCGACATCCCGACATAAGAGATTATCCCTTCCGGAATTGAAAATCCAAATGCCACAATTGATAATAGCAATGAAATGATAACGGCAGGACTGCAATCACGGGAATATGAAAATCCATACCGACGATAGCATACGATAAAGTTGATGATTAAATCCACCATTCCCCTGACCACAAGGCTTACACCAAGGCCGATGAGTCCGAAAAGATGGTAAAAACCGATGCTGCAAGCAAGCCAGCATATGTTGGCCCATACACATTCCATCCAGATATATGCCTTGCGGTCGTCTTTGGCAACGTATATATACCCTAAAGGGAAGGCAAGAGCCTGAATGAGCATCCCCATCCCCATCCATCTCATAAGGGGGGTAATGACTAAAAAAGAATCCGTGAGTAGGATTCGTATCACGAGCGGGGCAGTAAGAAGAAGCAGTATGATCAAAGGAGTGGCTACGAGCATCACTATCTCGGTTTGACGATTCACCACTTCGCGCATCTTTGCGTTATCCTTGCAACAA
Source organism: Bacteroides sp. (assembly GCA_014801985.1). Taxonomy (GTDB): domain Bacteria; phylum Bacteroidota; class Bacteroidia; order Bacteroidales; family Muribaculaceae; genus Lepagella. The sequence continues at coordinate 65,064 of JAAVDD010000019.1, read as the reverse complement.
GCTGAAAGACGTGGAAAATAGTCGAGCGCAAGAGAGCTCATGATAATTCCGGTGTATTGATTTGTAATGGAATTGGCTCCCTGAAAAAGACCGACATCCTCAATTGATCCGAATGCACGAATATATAGATTGATAAGATAACTAATCACCTGTCCCGACAAAGCACCGACAAGAAGTATGAATCCCATTGAGAGGAGGGATTTAACTAATTTCGAACTATTTATATCGGAATTTATTTCAGTCTCGCGTCTAAGTTCACGAGTGGAGAGGCGATAGGATATGAGATAAAAGAGGAAGGAGGATAGAGCGAGGATAATCATTGCCGGCACGATACCGCCATCTCCGAAGAAATAATATAGGGGCACTCCGAAGAAAAGTCCGGCCAGTCCCCCTACGAGGGTGGCTTTCGATAACCGTTTCACCTCTCCGAGGCCTTGGAGGATGGCTAATAGTCCGGCTCCTCCGATTGAGAGACCGGTGAAGATTGAGAGCCAGATATATGCAATCGTATGGTTATGATTGCCGAAAGTTATTTGACTCCATACGGGAGCTGCCAATCCGCAGGCCAATACACCAAGAATAGATGTGAAAAGAATGAGCCTTGTAACGATAGTCAATACTTTTCTTAATGCAGACTTCTCCTCCTTTGTGGCAGAGATCTCCTTCACCATTGCAAGATTCAAACCTAATCCGCATATCTGTTGCAGAGGAGCGAGTGAGCTTGCATATAGGGAGGAAATACCCATTCCGACCGGCCCAAGGAACATAGCCACAAACTTTCCTCTGAGCAGAGAAACGAGTATATTGAATACCTGCACCCCTCCGAAAGCGGATAGGCGCTTAAGAATATTCGAATAGCTGTTTTCTTCTTTGAAGGATATCATGCTGTTGGCGTATAATCGAGTGGAAGTTTTTAAAAAACGTGGTCAATAAATTTTGCTTTCCCTACTTCTGCGGCAAACCGAGCAAAACCGGAGGCATACATGTATCCGGTGCGCATCCTAACCACAGTGTCTGCGCCCATTATGAGGAGTTGATCCACGAAGGTCTTCATGTTGGAATCCTCGGCATCATCTTCATTCATATCCTTGTCAAGGTCGATGTGTCGAATCTTACCCTCTACGATATATGCTTCGGGATTTCTATTAGATATGTAGTCTAAGAAGGTCTGGCTATCGCTGGTGACCATTATGCGGTATCCTTTCGGTATATCTTTAGCTATCTTCTCTATTTCGGAAGCTACTTTCTCCATGAAAGTAACCCTATCTTCAGGTGGAATCACAACATCAAACCAGTCGTTGAAATCCCCTAAGAGCGTGAGGAACCGCGTGGTGAATACCCAATATTTTTCTCCCAATCTTTTCTTATGGAAATCCACTGCTTCCTGGAGTTTAGGAGTAGGGCGGAAGAGTTGAGGGAACAGGTCTGCATATTCCCCGTAGGCGCTGTCTGCGTTAGTGTATAGATGAAGTTGATGCGGAGGTGCTGCCAGAGCTGCCTTAAGTCTCAAAAGAGATTGACGGCCATTCATATCATCAATCACAACGGCACGTGAATTTTTGCGCGACCTGCTTATCTCCTCTTCCGAAATTCTCCAGTCGAAGGTTGCCGGGGAAAGATAATCTTCAAGATTGAATGAGTCATTCCAAAAAATATATAAAGGGAGGTTACGCCTCTTGCATTCGCGATACACTGTAAGAATGCCTCTGATACGGTCGGTTAACCCTCCATGATGAATTGCACCATCGAGCATTACAATCACCCCTTTTTTCTTTACTTCCTCTTCTCGGTCGTGATAGAGCTTTTGATCCACCTTCTTATCGAGCGACCAGGGGGCCTTTCTCTTTAAGGTCACAGCTGCAGTTCCTATAAGATCTTTTGAGAGTCTTATCCCATCATAATATGCAGCACGTACTTTCTGGAAAGTCTTCCCTCCATATATTCTTCCGAGACTACCAATTATTTTCTTGGGGTTCAATTGCATTTTAAATCTTTCTTTTTAGAATGACATTACGTCAATTTCATTACATATATATTAAAAACCTCAATAACTTAAAGTTTTATCAATCTTTTAGTTATTGAGGTTGTTTAAACTTTTTCTTTTTCTGGATTTAGTCAGCTTTCAGAGTTTATTTTTTGCTCGAAGAGAGAGTTTAGCGGGCTAAGCGACCGATGAGAGATGAAAATGTAGCCTGAGAGTGACTGAATGTGGGCAAAAAAGTTTCCTTATAAAGAAATCTCATATAAAAATCAATACCCCTGTAAAAAGTTTAAACACCTTCATTGGTAGGATTTGACAAAGATAGTAAAAACAAATGTAAGGGAAAATAATTTTAAGAAGATTCTGCCATAGAAAGTGTTGTATAATAGAATAGAATTTACTACTTTTGTAAATCACAAGTTCAACTTATGATTTGCAAAAATATGAGAGAGTATATACCAAGAGAATTGACACCTTATATAGAACAAGCCAACCAATATTATCAAGTGATTGTTTTGACAGGACCGCGACAGTCGGGAAAATCCACTTTGTGCCGTCATATATTTAAAGACTATTCATATTATAATCTTGAAGATTTATCTTTAAGGGAAAAAGTAAAGAGTGATCCTAAGGCATTTTTTAAAAGCTGCGGCAATGAAATAATTATCGATGAGGTTCAGCGTTATCCGGAATTGATGTCTTATATTCAGGTAATCGTGGATGAATCGCCGGACAGGCGTTTTGTGCTAACCGGAAGCAGTAATTTCGCCTTATTGGAAAATGTTACTCAGTCTCTGGCAGGCCGAGCGGCCTTGTTTACTCTCCTGCCCTTATCGCTTAGAGAAATTGGGGATGGCGTATGGGATACTTCTACTGAAGAGTTGATTTATAGAGGATTTTATCCAGCTATATTTTCTAAGGCCATCCCCCCTGAAATCTTTTACAGCAATTATAATTCCACCTATGTAGAGAGGGATGTGCGACAGCTTATCGAGTTAAAGAATCAAGATAGGTTCATTAACTTTATGAGATTTTGTGCTCTCAGAATAGGTTCGGAACTGAACAAGGCGGATCTTGCAAAGAGTGTTGGAGTGTCGGCCACTACTATAGGTGACTGGATCTCAATCATGAAAGCTTCCTATATATTATTTACCCTGCCACCATATTATGCAAATGTATCGAAGCGACTTACAAAAACTCCCAAGATATATTTTTATGATACGGGTCTTGCAGCTTATCTTATGGGCTTGCAGGAACCTTTTCATATCAATCTGACAGGGATGAGGGGTGCGCTTTTTGAGAACTTGGCGGTGATTGAATTGATGAAACGGCGCATGAACGAAGGACGTCAAGTAAACCTTATGTTCTATCGGGAAAATTCCGGTAAGGAAGTGGATATCATCAATGATAAAGGATTATCTTTAGATCTGTATGAAGTAAAGTCCTCTGCCACCTTTAAAGAGGAATATGTTGCCAACATGAAGTATCTGGAATCATTAATTAAGGACAGACATATTACATCAACCCTTATTTATGACGGAGATTCCATGCCACCTTCAATTTTAAATATACGAAATGTGTAACATAATATAATATGAGGATTACATCAGCCGTCATCGTTTGCTCTGGCTGGCGTTAAGTGTAGGTTGTCAGATCCGATTATTTGGATGAAAAAATATTGAGCTAAAATCAAGAAAGAGGAAGGTTTTGGAAATTTATTTTGTAATACTTTAATTTAAATTCCCTTACTTCCCCAATCATAGGTATATATTGGTGGAAATTCGGTCATTATTGTAGTATTTGGAGATTTCTCCCTAAATCATTAACTTTGTGAAAAAGTATATAGCGTATGGAGACACATGGAGAGGTCGATGAAATGCCCGATATAGCTGGAGTTCATGAGAAATCTGATATTATCAGAGAGAATGGTGGGGTGAAAAATAAAGATATCTTGATATCAGTGATTGTTGTTACTTATAATCAAGAAGCCACCATAGCCAGAACTCTCGACTCCATACTGATGCAGGAATGTGAGGCGAAGTATGAGATTGTGATAGGCGATGACTGTTCCACAGATGGAACGGATGTGATATGTCGACGTTATGCTCGTGAATATCCCGATAGGATACGCTATTTCCGCCGAGCGGCCAATCTGGGATTAGTAAAAAATTATTATCATTGTATAGCGGATAGTTACGGAAAATATCTGGCCGATTGTGCAGGAGATGATTTTTGGGTTGATTCTCATAAATTGCAGATGCAGCTTGAAATCATGGAAGCTGATAATGAAGTGGCTTTGGTTCATACGGATTGGAAGTGTTGTGATATACGTGGAGGAAACGTACATGAGGCCGGTATATTCAAAGGAATCGACCGAGCACAACAGAAAGAATATGCAGCCGGCACAATGTCTCCCCTGATTATCTCTCATTCTCCAGAGGGGATGATTCATCTTTGCACGGCAATGTTCAGGCGCGATATGCTTATTAGGGAGATATCTAAAGCTCCCCACTTGTTTATGTCTCCTGAATATAAATGTGAAGACTATCAGATTGAGATTGCATTGTCGGAGGTAGGTAAAATCGTCTATCTTCCTGTCTCAACACTTTATTATAGTGTATACGAAGGTTCAATTTCCCACGATAGAAACTTTGAAAAAGAATATTACCGTGTGAAAGGCAATCTATTGATTTCTGAGCGTATGAGACGTTTCTATAATATAGCAGGTAAAGATATAAATGATTATTATGCCTCCCAATTGGATTATCTTAGTGCTCAGGCCTGGCATTCACATTCAAGAAATATTGCAAAAGACTACATCAAACTTAGAAAAGAAATGTTTGATGGAATAAAAGTGAATCTTAAAATGAGAATCAAGGAATTATTCCTGCGTTTTATGTCCTACTAAGTAACGGATAGATATCATAGTAATCATATACTGCCTTGAGTTGGATATCGTTTGCTCTATTTAGCTCGCAATTCTGATTGATTAATCCAATATCTTGAACCAGTACATTCTCTATATGATCCTCGTTGTCGTTTGAATGGGATGGTACTTTTACAATTTCAGTTCCATTCATAATTGCCATTGCATGGAACCAGATATCATCTGCCGTCGGTGCCAGTCTTGTGAATACCTCTTGATTGAAAACTTCAGTACTGAATGTTCCTGGAGGATATAATACACCACCAACTCCTGTCGGAAACAGGCGATTACCTTTCTCTGCGAATGCATTGGCAACCTGCCATTTATGATAGGGAAGCGGTTTCCCATCTTTACCAAGTAATATTGAATGTACTCTAACTGCCGAGACAGCATTAGGATACTTAAGATAGGAGTTGAATAGACGTTCGATGAGATCGAATTCATAGATACAATCATCATCTACAGTGATGATGATTGCATTGGGAAATAGTTGAAGGGTAGGAAGTAGTTTTTTATAACTTCTGATATGATCTGGAATGATATTAATTTCGAGACCACGTTTCATCAATCGTTGTAGGGTTATGGGGATAGGTAGTGACTCAGCCTCTTTATCCAGGTTAAGCACTATTCTATTCGGTGGCATGGTCTGCTGCATTATTGATTCTATGGTCACTCCCACCTCGTAGAGCCTTTTGCCGTAAGATGTTAGTGATACGATGATTTCATGGTCACAATAAGGAGTAGATAAAACTCCGGGCTCATTACTTTTAAGCAGACTTTGTATCAGAGAAGAACGCCTGACTTCATATTTAATACTGTCAATACGTTCAAATATATAATTTGCGGGGAAAAGATTCTTTTTAATCTTTCTCCATGTTTCTCTAACTTTCTTTTTCATGATGCAGAGTTCTAAAGTTAAGTTCACAGAATCACATCGAAATTATTCCCATATTAGATACGCTGCACGCCCTCCTTTGCAGGTGTATGAATATATGAATCGGAGAAGCTTCTTTTTCCAATTGGGGAGGGGACTATTTCCAATAGAAAGTGAAAGCAATTCTTCCCCGGATTCCTTATATCCTTCGGCAGTATAAAGGGCAGCTAAGATGACACGGCGATAAAGAAGCATATTCAGGATTTTAGTTTTAAGTTTGTCATTTGTAACCTCATTAGCATCTTTTTCGCATTCTGCTATTGATTTTTCCCACTTTCCGATTTTTGAATGGAAACTTGTCCCTGTAATTGATTCCTTTTGAGGATAAATGTGAACCAGAACACGGAATATCCCTTTGATGTTTGGCTCGTTCAAAAGGGCACGTAGTCCTAATTCCCAGTCATTCCATACAGGGAGATTACTTCTCCATGCACCGATACGTTTGATAAAGGGTGTTTTGAATGCCATGGCCTGAGTAGAGAGCACACAATTATATATCTGCCTTTTTATCAGATCGAATTTGGCAAATCGTTTTGGGATTACTTCCTCCTTATCGTTGATGACAGCCGTGCGCCAATAGATCATATCGAGCTTTTTGTCTTTGTCGAAGGCTTCCATCACAGTGATTGCCAATTCCGGAAGCATCACATCGTCGGAATCGAAGAAGAGCATATAATCAGTATCCACTTCAAGCAATCCACGGTTGCGGGCAGTCGCAGCCCCGGGACGTGTTTCGCTCACAATCTTTACCGAAAAATCCTCCCCCTCATGCTTGGCTTTCCATTTCTCTACAGTAGCTAAAGTGCCATCAGTGGAATCATTATCAACCACAATCAGCCGTATCGGACGATACGACTGATTATAGACACTGTCAAGAGCCCGTAGAATAAGTTTCTCGCGGTTCTTGACAGGTATAACTATGGATAGGGGATTATAGATCATGGCATATATTTTTGAGGCACAGCCTCGGTGGAAACAGCTTCGCGCCGTGGTATTAATCTCTGCAAGAATTAAACAGCTTATCGCAATTTATTTTTTTCTTCTTCTCACAGATTTAGCTGCACTTGCATTGCCGTTGCTGCTTGAAGAGGAAGAAGAGAGTTTCGGTTTCTTGGCCTTGGTAGTGGTCTTTTTCGCCTTTGAAGTTGAGCTTCTTCGTGAGCGCACCGATTTCTTTTCCGATGAAGTTTCCTCTCCATCCTTAACCATCGTGCGACCCGGTATTGTGTCGCCGGCAGCAATGGCTCTTGCTATCTCCTCCTCACGTTCCTTCTGGGCGAGATATTCCTCACGTGTCGGGACGTAAAGATTTTTACCATAGTTTTTCAGACGATTGTCAATACTGTCCTGCGCATGTTTAAGCAGATCCTCGTCGGGATACATCTGCGCCATGGATAGATTGCGGAGGTTACGGGTCTTGTAGATTTCCCCGTCATACATTCCGAGATTAAAATAGTCGTCAAGGCTATATTGCTCAAGGTTGTTATCATCCGAGAGGAACACATATTCCTGCGCCAGCCAGGGACGTATGGCATCGAACTTAACCCAGAACATAGGGAACTTACCTGAACCGCCATAGTCGGCATAACGGCTCAACACGGGACATATAGCCTCGACTCTTGTTTTCATGCGGTTGGTGCGTCGGTCGAATTCCCATTTCTCAAGGATATAATAGGCTTGTACCTGATTGGTCGGTACGTCGGCTTCCTCAATCACATACTTGGGGCTCTTTGCCGAGCCATTGCCTTCCTGATAATAGATTTCGAATCTATCAAGCATCTCGTCAACTTTCACCTTATACTGGTCGGTGAATACCTCTCGACCGTCAAGATATTCGTAAGCCGGAATCTTGCCGTCGACCACAAGGCCGAAAATGAGGCGGAAAAGGTTCTGCTTCCCATCTATTACATCCTCCGGATAATAGAGAGGTGTATTCTCCGGCTTAGTAAGATCGAGTTGGCGATAGATTTCCCTTTTATATTGGAGGTCGGCATCATGTGTTTCCTTGGCTGTATAGAAATCCTGCATTCGGTCGGTGACGCCCACGGTGGTCTTTTCATTCTTCTTCTCCTTGTCGGATCTACGACGCACCACGCCCCCGGACTCCACCTGGGCCACGGCAGCCATACCTGCCACGGCAATCAGGGAAAGGGAAAATATTTTACGATATATATTCATGTCGGTAATTTTTCATTAGTTGAGGGCCACTTCCATCGGGGAGATGTCGCGGGTGATTCCGTCGGGTCCCTTGGCCTTGATATTGGAGATAAAGAATGACTTTCCCGGTTTGAGACGTTTGAACTGCTCTCGTTGTCTTTCGGAGAAACTTGCACCGTTAGATACTTCGGGAATGAAGTTGCCCATCTGATCGGTGAAGACAGTGGAGAACGACACCACGGTATATACTATATCCAGAACTCCGTCGTCGAGAGCCGCTCCCAATCCGGATGCACCCATAAGTGCAGCCTTTGAGATTCTTTTCGGTGAACCTTTGTAGTGGGTGTCGCCGATAGGGATAAATGCGGTAGGGTCAGGGAGCTTTCTGACACGGAAGGTCATAGCTCCCACGCTTTGTGTGCGACCGTCAAGTTCGGCAGATACAGAGATTGTCGCTTCAGTACCAACCTGTGTCACGCGTGCCACCCAATGGTCTCCGTTGCGTGTAAGTGTTCCGCCGGAGATTGAGGCCTGCACTGCATTCATGGGAACGCCAGGCACAGAGATTGAAATCGGGTTATCTATACCTGCGTAAAGCACATTCATCATGGTCGGCGAGATAGTGGCCATAGGTTCTATCACCGTATATGATGAAGTGAAGGGATGTTTCTGCATCGATCCGTCGGAAAGAGGGAGCTCGATGTATCCGGAATACTGATGTGTGCCGGGCGCGCCGGGCACAAATTCAAATATACCGTTGGGGTTGGTGAGCCGGGATCCGTTGACGTATACCACCGGACGTTGCGTGGTATCGACAGCTGCCAACACTATCTGCGCAGAATATTTGCTTCCTCTGACGATTGTCCGCGAATTGGGAATTACGTAAGCCCCGAACTCATTCATGTGGACATCATCCATATCCACGTTCATGATCAGATTGGCAAGGGCTTCAGATTCGGCTTGATGTATATCGTTCTGTAGTTTTGTGAGCATCGTCACAGCAGCCACGGAAGGCATATTTTCAAACATCTTCTGCTCCCAGGATTGAGGACCTCCGGCTTTCTTCACAATCTGAGTTGAAAGCATCTCTGCCACTGCCTTGCGCTTTGTGGAATCTGGAATCAGCTCCACTACGAACGCCTTGTAGGCATCCACCGCCTCACGAAGTTTCTTTCCGCGCTGAGTTGTGGGATTAAGCATTATCACCGAAGAAGCCTCAAGATCGTCAAGATTCTTCAGGTCATGATAGTCGGCGCCTTCTCCGTCGGTGGCAACGGCGATTGTTTTCTTCAGCTCCTCGATGGAGTTGAAGAGTTTCTGAGAACGGTCGCGCAGAGCGGTGCCCTTCTCATACCATACGCCGGCTTTCTCCGGACTCTCCTGATACATACTCTCAAGATACCGGAACTGGGCGGCGTTGCGCTCCGCTATGTTTTTGTTTGTGCGGCTGATACTGTCGTGGACCTGACTGAAGCCATTGAGCACATCGCTCGACACATTGAGTGCAAGCATGGCTGTGAGGACGATATACATAAGGTTGATCATCCTCTGTCGGGGCGACATTCGCGCTACATTGTTTCCTCCTGCCATTAGCCGGTTATATTGCTTTTAGTCGTTGTTTCTTAATGATTCATCGAAAGGATTGACGGGTGAGGCCGCGCCTCCCATCATTGGGTTTGCCATGTTGATGGTCATGGCTGTTATCATCTTCTCGTACACTGAATTGAGCTGCTTCATGTAGCGGGCCATTCGTTCCGTTTCCTCGCAATAGCGCGATGATTCGGCAGCGGATTTCTCATACATATCCCTTATATCCTTCAGACCACGGTTCACACGGTCGATGGATTCAAGCTGAGAGGCAACGCTTTTAAGCTGTATCTCGTATATGGTGTTGAGACCGGCGATATTGCGGTTTAGATCCTGCATCTGATCCACATATCCATTGGATGCTCCGGAAATTGTTTCCGAATTCTGGGTGATTGCCTGGTATGATCCGAGCAGAGTCTCACAAACGCGGTTGAGAGCTTCAGTCGTTTCATTCAGACGGCTCATCTGCTCCGACATCTCCTGCATTCTTTCAAGATAGCTTGAGGTGGCATCAGCCATTGATGCCACTTCCTCCGGATTTTGAATCAGCGGCATACCTTGGGCCGGTGTACCGCCCATTACGGCCATACCTCCTATGGCAGAAGGAGCTGAGGTTGCCGGCATGACAGGCACGCTCTGTTCCATTCCTTCCTCCGTGGCTGCATCGTATGAACCGTAGCCACCACCTGCCACAATCACACCCGAACCGGTGGAAAAATCGGGACGGTCTGCCTCATTTTTTGAGTCGAGCACCGGGAATACTTCTTCCCAGGCATATTCCTTCGGAGGACGATCGAAAGCGGTGAGGATAAACATTGCGATCTCTGTTCCCATACCGATACATAGGAGAGTGCTACCTCCTTCAAGATGAAGAATCTTGAATAGCGCACCCCAAATAACGATTGCCGCACCGATGGAGTAGGCGAAGTTGAAGAAGCGCTGCCCTTTCTGTCCGTGAAGGAAGCGTTCGATGCCATTGGCATATTTACGAATCTTTACCATAGTAGATGATATTGTTAATGAAAGGGCTTATTTTGCTTTTCTATTTCTTGTTCCTTTTGCGAACCCTATCTGGGAGCGTACGCAGCGGAAACCTATATATGAGCGTTGCTCGTTCTGGTATTCCCACGTGCGGAGGTCGGATCGAATATTTGAAGCCACATCCTTCCATGAACCACCACGCACGATCTTACGCTTCATGCGGTAGGGATCTTCCTGCGCAGCATCGTAGCGGAACTCCGGGTTGAGATCGGAAGTGAGCTTGCCGACACTCTCAGTGTATGCAGTTGAAGTCCATTCCGACACATTTCCGGCCATATCATATAGGCCGAAGTCGTTAGGCTTGAATGTGCCGACCTGTGATGTGATCACATGTCCGTCGCGCACAAAGTCGCCATCCATTGGCTTGAAGTTGGCATAGAAACATCCACGTTCATCCATTGGCAGGGTCTCCTCCCAGGGGTAAGCACTTTCGGAGTTACCCGCACGGGCAGCGTATTCCCATTCAGCCTCTGTCGGGAGACGATAAGGCTCCACGTAGATACCCTCCTTGCCGAGCGAGCGGCGGAGATAATCGGTGCGCCAGTTGGCGAATGCATTTGCCTGTTCCCAGCTCACTCCCACCACGGGATAGTCATTGTAACCTGCATGAGAGAAGTACATTCTGGTGTAAGGCTCGTTGTATGCATTGTCGAAATCATTTATCCAGCAGGTAGTATCGGGATAGATGTTCACAATATATGTGTTCAGGAAGTCAAAATCTCCTGTGAGCGGTCGGGTTACGGTCTCGCGGATAATCTGTCCCTCCTCAGTTAGATATGCCGTGTCTTTTGAGATCACCGGCAATTCATCGGAGACGGGGAGATCCGTGTTGTATTCACGGCGAGTGGGGTCAAGGCGGTTCTTACGCTTGGCAGCTGCCGTGTGGTTATAAATCTCGTAGCGGTAGTTGAGCTGGGTGGGGTCAAGCTCACGCTGTCCGGTGATGGGATTCACACGATAGACGCTCTCGATGGCACGCTGCTCATCCTCATTGGGGTTACGCCAGGGGATAGGCTTATTCCAGTTGAGATATGGCTTGATAGGGTTTCCCTCCTTGTCTTCCTCAATCTTGAATACCTCGTTTCCACCGTATGCAGGGTCGGCGAGGCGTTCGCGGATAATGGAGTCGCGCACCCAGAACACGAATTGCTTATATTTAGAATTGGTGATTTCAGTCTCATCCATCCAGAAAGCATCGACCGACACTCCCTTTGGATTGGCCTTTATGCCTGTGACGGAATCATCCTTTGCCGGGCCAAGGGCTATTGAGCCACGGTCGATGAGCACCATTCCGTAAGGTGTGGGCTCGGCGAACGAGCTGCCACCCACTCCGGTCACTTCGCCTCCTGCGCCTCCGCGGCGCATTCCGGCGCATGATGCAAGCACGGCGCAAAAGAGAATGCCGATACCTAAAAGCGTCAGATTGCGCAAGCTTTTTCCGCAGTTGTCTGCTGTTATTCTTTTTCTGTTTTTCATCTTAGTAATTTCGCTACATTATACGAATGGAACGGTGTTTGTTTTTATTGACGCCGCTGAAATCAAGTTTGATCTGATAGCCGGCGATAATCTCATGGCTTCCCGAAGAGGCCTTTGAGATGGCGGATGTCGGGTAGTCGTAGGAGTATCCGATAAAGAAATTTTTGAATTCCGCCGCTACCATGACGCTCACGGCATCTTTGTAGCGATAGCCCAGTCCGAAAGAGAGGAAACGGTTGTATCTTGCTCTCATGGCCGCCTGCACATTGAATGTCTTGAAGTCGGAGGCTGCCAATAGGGAGGGCTGCAATTCAAATAACGTATTTTTTAGGGGAATATTGCCGTCGGCAGTGAAATAGAGAGTGCGCGGAAGTTTTGTTTCGTAATATGAGGTTTCGGAGCTTTCGTTCCCCTCGGTATCGAGTTTCACTGTCGGATCAAGAAGATGGAGTCCGGATATTCCGATTGAGAAATATTTATGCGAATAGTGCAATCCTGCTGAAAGGTCGAAGCAATTGCCCGTGACATCGGTTGTGGGGATTGCCTCATCGCTTCCCTGATGGTAATCGTCGCCTTCGGGGAGCACAACTTCCGAACCCTTGAATTTGGATGTGTAGTATCCCCCTTGGATACCTATTGAAAGAATACCTTTGAGGAACTTCAGCTTATAGCTTCCTTGCACATTTATAAGCATATTTGAGAATAGACCGAGGGATTCGTTCATCATATCGGCACCCACACCGATTCTTTGTTTCCCGATTTTTACGGGCATATCTGCCGTGGCGAGAAAACTTTTGGGGGCATTGTCAATACCGAGCCATTGCAGGCGTGCACCTCCTCTAATTCGCAGGAAGTCGACTTGCCCGGTGGCTGCCGGATTATAATATGAAGGTACGGCCCACGACTGAGTGAGAAGGACGTCGTTCTGTGCCTGTGCCGAATGAAGCCCACCGGTAATGAGGGCCATAAAAAAGGCGGTGCGTAGGAATATGCGGTGTATGGGTTTCATTCGAAGTAGAATGTGAGGACAAACATCTTTGATTTCACTTTTGCAAGCGACTGAGTGATCTTATACATCTCCGGATTCTCGTCGAGGTCGGGACGGTCATGGCGCAATATGTCGGTCAGACCGAAACAGAATTTTATTTCCGGATTGAGTTTGAAGAAGGGTAGATAGAAATCACATCCCAACCCTACGGAAAGATAGGCATCGGCAGTATTGAATTGCAGAAAATCTGATCGCTTCTTACTCACATCAAATGTGGCCATTGCACCCAATGTGACGTATGGCCGAGAATTATGCAGTCGGTCGCCTGAAATCTTGAGGTCGAGCGGCACCACCACATAGGCCGTCTTTATATCCTGTCGTTCCACAGTGCCGGTGACGTGGTCTCGAAATTCCGCACCTTTGCTGCCGAAATACATTCCGGGGGTCAGACGAAGATTGAAGTATTTATGAAGACGTAGGTCGGCAAGCACGTTGACACAGATTCCGGGATCGAATGTGGGAACCTCTACAAACCATTGTCCTCCTTCGGGGGTGGTAAAGCCGTTATGGGTGAAGTCGAGGTCCTGAAAATGCATTCCCACTGAGAAACCGAGATGCCATCTCTTCTGGTCGGCGTAAGGACGGTTGAGAATCTTATCGCCCGGACGAGCAAATGCCGCAGGAAGCCCTACGGTAAATATAACCGTGAGCAGTAGTAATCGCCATGATATTTTATGCATTGAAATCGACATATCCAATTAACGTGAATCCGCCCCTCGTTATTGCGGAATGTCGGGAATGAAAATAGGGACCCGCCGGATAAACCGGCGAAGTCCCTGTCTTCACTTACCTATTAACGTGTTTCTGTATTCAAATGCAAAATTAGCATTAAAATTATAAAAAGAAATTAATATAGATTAAGAAATGCGTTTGCCATGAAATCTTTTGTCATGAATGAAGCATCTGTTTCTTCAGCTTGCAGAGGTATTCGGGGGAGACTCCGAGATAGGATGCAATCATTTTCTGCGAGACATTACGGATTATTTCAGGGCGGTCGGCCACCATTTTCTTGTATCGTTCAGCGGCGGACCCGTTATGGACCACAGCATTCTTATATTCCTGATAAAAGAGCTCTCCATGTGCGTATCGCAGCATCCATAGGGCGAGATCGTGGGATTCCTCGGCTGCTTTCCAGAAATCTGCATGTGAAATCACCAGGAGCTCGGAATCGCAGCAGCTCTCCACGAGATAATACGACGGCTCATGCATCACGAATGAGTGTTTGGAGAAGAATAGCGTACCGGGAAGGGCGAAGCCGAAGGTGCGCTCGCGGTCACCGTTCATATCCACGAAACGCATTATGCCGCTTTTGAGGATAAAGACATCCGGACAGCATTTCCCGCATTCGATCACCACCCTTCCACGAGGATATTTTTGAAGAGTGCCCTTTTCCAGAAGGATATCTATACTCTCCGGCAGGTAGCCGAGTTCGTTCATAAGCATTGGCTTTATCTGTTCTTTTTCCGGATTCATTGGCAATTCTGAATGTGGGTGAATTATTGTTTTANCANANTNNNAANNAAAAAACATCTATGCAAAGTATTAATCTTTCTAAAAAAAGAGCCGAGGGCATAAAATATAGCTTGGGGTGTGGACTAAAACATAAGGAATATTGTTAACTTTGCAGAAAACTAAAGTAAATGGAAAAGGAAAAGGAGATAGAAAAGAGAAACGTCCNGGAGGCAATGTCGTGGGATAAACTGATATGCGATCTTAGGCTCGGCATGGAGGAATATCACGACCCCAAGGAGCATACNCGCTCCGACTTCCAGCGTGATTATGACCGTCTGGTCTTTTCATCTCCATTCCGGAGGTTGCAGAACAAGACACAGGTCTTTCCTCTCCCCGGAAGTATCTTCGTGCATAATCGTCTCACTCATAGCCTGGAGGTGTCCACNGTAGGACGNTCGATGGCTACAGAGGTTGCAATCCGNCTTCGGGANAAATATGCCGGTGAGCCTTGGGCATATAAACTCGACGATTTCCGCGACATAGTAGCGGCAGCCTGTCTCTGTCATGATCTTGGCAACCCTCCCTTCGGNCATTCCGGTGAAAAGACCATCTCATCATATTTTTCTGAAGGTGCCGGCGCCGGATTGCTTGAAAAGCTGTCTTCCCAGGAGGCCGCCGATTTCTTGAATTTCGAGGGGAATGCCAATTCCTTCCGNCTGCTCACACATCAATTTGCCGGNCGACGTAAGGGNGGAATGGCAATGACCTATTCCACTTTGGCTGCAATTGTAAAATATCCTTACACATCATTATACGCAGGGAAAAAAGGGAAGTTCGGATTTTTCTCTTCCGAGGAAGACACATATAGGAAAGTGGCTGCCCATTTGGGGATACCCGAACTGGAGCCGGGACGTTTTGCACGCCATCCTTTGGTTTATATCATGGAGGCAGCAGATGATATCTGCTATCAGATTATGGATTTGGAAGACTCCTTCAAACTCAAGATAATGAGTGAAAGCGATGTAACGGCCCTTTTCCTTTCCTTCTTTGAACCGGAGAANCAGGATCGCTGTCGGCGCACCCTCANTCGTCTTGACGATCCCAACGAGAGAATTGCATATCTGCGGTCGAATGTGATAGGGGAGATGGTGGTGAGCTGTGCAGAGGCTTTTGTGGAGAATGAGGATNGTATTCTGCGGGGAGAGAAAGTCGGATGTCTCACCTCCNTGATGTCTCCCCGTCTGAGAGATGCCTACGCCGCTTGTTCCCGTACTGCATGGGATAGCATATATAATTCTCCGGAGGTGGTGGATATCGAACTTGGCGGTAACAGAATCATAACCTATCTTATGAATGCTCTGATGGAGGCCGTGATTCATCCGGAAAGAAACTATTCCCAACTTCTTCTTACNNGTATTCCCAAGCAATACGATACACGTTCCGGCTCGCTTTATGAGAAAATCCAGAGTGTGCTCGACCATGTTTCAGGGATGACGGATGTNTATGCACTCAATCTCTACAGAAAGCTTAACGGTCATTCCTTGCCGGCAGTGTAGACATTCCGGATTGTCGGAGGTGATCTTTACCAATAACTTAAATGAAAANATGAAAATAGAAAAGCTCTACATATTTTTCTTGCTACTTATCTCCTCTCTCTCGATGGCTGCAGAGAAGGTCTGGACACCACANGATATGCCGAATGTGCAGATTTCCAATCGCAGTCAGTATGTCTCTGATCCTGGCGGNCTTCTATCGCCTTCTGTGAAAGCAGAGATCGATAAGCGGCTTTATGACCTTCGCCAACAGACGACTGCGGAGGTTGTTGTAGCCCTTCCTCCCGATATAGGGGATGTTCCGATAGAGCAATGGAGCGAACAGCTCTTCACTCTCTGGGGTATAGGTAAACGTGACAAG
This sequence comes from Bacteroides sp., assembly GCA_014801985.1. Taxonomy (GTDB): domain Bacteria; phylum Bacteroidota; class Bacteroidia; order Bacteroidales; family Muribaculaceae; genus Lepagella. The sequence goes on along the minus strand of JAAVDD010000019.1, from coordinate 48,548 downwards.
GACAACGGCCTTCTTCTTGTGATTGCTCCAGAGCAACGGAAGGCNCGTATCCAGACAGGTTATGGGGTGGAAGGGATTCTGCCCGATATTGCATGCAAGAACATAATAGGCCGTGAGATTGTGCCTGCCATGCGGGATAATGACATAGACGCTGCCGTAAATGGTGCCACTCGTATGATTGCTGAAGCCATGACCGATCCGGCGGTNGCCGAGGAACTGCGAAGCCATGATGCCGACAACTATGCCGAAGCAATGGAGACNTTAGATTCCACCGTGATATGGGGTTTTGTGAGNATAGTGGCATGGTGTGTCTTTCTTTTCGCGCTCTTNTGCTTCTGTCGCGACCTCTATAATGGAAGAAAGCTCGACAATTATCACAAGGCCATGCTCTGGCGCCGTCATCTCACCACGTATTTCTGGTGTGCAGTCCTTTCATTGGGTGCCGGATTGATATTCTATGTGCTTGCATTCTGGTTCTATCGTTCGATTCGGACACGCAAACGTATATGCCCCACTTGTGGACACAAGATGAACCGACTTAATGAAGAGGAGGATAATGCGCTCCTGACTCCATCGCAGGATTTTGAGGAGCGTCTGAATACGGTGGATTATGATGTGTGGGAATGCCCGTCATGTCATACTGTGGAACGCCTGCCGTTTAAGGCCAATCAGGTGAAATATTCCGAATGTCCATCGTGTGGCACTGTGGCTATGTGTCTCACAGGTACGCGCACCGTGAAACCGGCTACTACTCGGAGTGCAGGAAGCGGTGTGAAGGTTTATGAATGTCAGTTCTGTCATCATAAGGAGGAGCGGCCCTACGTGATTCCCAAGAAGGAGGATGGGACTGCGGCTGCTATGGCTGCCGGGGCTGTCTTAGGATCAATGGGAAGTAGAAATGGGGGAGGCGGATTTGGCAGTGGAGGTTTCGGTGGAGGCTTCGGAGGAGGTCGCACCGGAGGGGGAGGCGCTTCCGGTGGCTGGTGATATGAATTATGTAAGTAGCTACTTAAGATCAAAAATAATAGGTTAATTTGATAAGTAAGTTTGAGAAATTAGCCTGATACCTTAGCTCACTTATTTGATAATATTAACTAATTTAGAAAACTTACTTAAAGATAAGCAGATGATAGAAATTAAACCTCATATCAACCAAATTCATTGATTTCATCAACTGCTTAAGAAAGGATTAAAAAATATGAAAAAGAATATTTTGGGGATTTTGACTGTTGGAGTGCTGTTATTTGCAGGGGCGTGTAGCTCAAAGGAGGGCAAAGGGACGCAACAGGAGGAGACTGTGGTTGAGCATCTCGGTTTTGAATCCTTTAGATTTGAAAAGATAGGTGAATATGAAGATTCCGATTCCCTGTCTCCTGACGGCGAACGCTTCGTAAGATTTGTTTCCGAAGGTGTCTTGCCTATTGATTTGGGGAAAGGTGGATCGGGTATGCTTCGTGATTCTCTTATGCACATGGCTCGGCTTGTAAATGATGACCAAGGTAAACCTGCGCCATTGATGCCTGATTCGATGTTCTTGGCCTATAGTATTCCTGATTCCATAATCAATTGCGGGTTTATATATAGCTCTCTTTCCACTACGCTTCTCACTCCGAGAGTTGTTGTATGGGAGGTTGAGAAAGAAACCTACGCCTATCATGCAGCCCATGCCAATCGGTCTGTGGGCTATGTCAATTATAATTTAACTAATGGTAAGATTATTTCTCTACCGGATCTCATGAAGCCTGGATTTGAGGCTAAGCTTACTGAGATGGTTAGGGAGAAAGTGAAGGAAGAGGAGGATATATATCTGCTCGTAAAACCGGAAGATATAGAGCTGCCTTCTGCTTTTGCAATCACCTCCGATGGTCTTCTCTTCAGTTTCAATCCCTACGCAATTGCTCCCTATGCTGCCGGCATAATAAAGATAGATCTTTCACTGGATGAAATCTACGATCTTCTCAGTAAGGAAGGGTTATTCATCCTGACAGGAAATAACGTCTGAATCACATAATACTACAATACATAATCCGATTAAATAATGCCATAATGTCCGCACCGACATTATGGCATTATTTTATTTTAAATCATCCTCTAAAGTTGCATTGAAGTTATTGAAAAAGTCTTTCATTGTAGATTCCAGTTTTTCAATTTTCTGGCATAATAGCGTGCATCCCATGTCGTAAATAGGCAACGCAGCAAATATATTTTCCGACTCATTCAAATTCATAAAAGTTCGATAATGATTTATGAGAATTCTATCTTCTGTGGTATCTGCGGCAAATAGATATAGGAAATCCACTCCGATAAGATCTCGAACTTTCAGTATAATTGGAATTATCTTTGTCCAGAATATGGTGAGTCCAATTCTATTCTTTTCTCCAAATCCGAGTTTCTCCCATTCCTCTTGGGCATCTTTATTTATGCAGAAATGGACTATTTCTATTCCGGAAAATGTTTTACCAACTCTTTTATGTTTTTCATCTTCTACATCTAATTCAATCCAGCGTTTAAGACGGTTTTTTATTCCATCAATTTCTTGTTCCAGATCAGCTCGTAGGAGGGCTATATCAGGAGATGAATGCCCTAATTTCTGTTTTTTCTTAATTAGAAGATTAAGGGCCTTTTTTGATTGAAGGATTTCAAGGTCTCCGTGCTTATCGAAAAGTAAACCCGCTTTTAAGGAGAAAAACATAAAATCTTCCCGGTTGGCTCTTTTACTACGTAATAAGCGGTCCCTTTCTGTTCATCTTCTTCATACGCCTCTCCTTTAAGGGTATCAACCAAAGTTTCATTCAAGGCATTGTAGAAAGCCTCTACTTCACGAAGATTGTTGGGATCTGAAGAAAGTCTTTGACAAGTTAAGGCACTCAGCTTTTCCTTTTGAATATCGGTGATTTTATGTTGTGGATTCATTTAAAATATACCGTCTTATTCTGATTCTTGATGCATCTTTCTTTATATCTTCCAATCGTAATGAAGCCTCTTGTCCGTGATGATATCTCTCTCTTGCATTCATCCAAGATTCCTCTCCATGAGTAATACTACTTAGGCTCCATGAACTTTTGGCTGCATAATTGTTAAAGACTCTATCCATAATAGTTTGGTAACATTTCAAATCTTCCGGCAAAGGTAAAGGATAGGCTTTATGATCCTTATATGTCTCGCGAATCTCCAATGACACAGGTCCATATTGACGTGCCTCAAAAGAGATCTCTATTCCAGCCTTTTCATTTTCCACAAAACATTCCCTAAGAAAGAAATAGAGGAGTTTATGAAGTTTCATTTCGTCTATCTCTTTCCCGAAAGTAAGTTGGTATTTATTAGAAAAATATCCTGCTGTCTTCAGAGCATCGAGCATATAAGATTCCGTTTATTTTGTGAGTTTAAGATTATAAACGCAAATATAATGAAATTTCTTTTATGCAGGATAATGTCAAAGATTTTTTTCTAAGTGGCTGCTAAGAATTAATGAACGGATAAAACGCAGTTAATTTTGAGCATATTAGTTCGCGGTGTAAAGGAGGATAGCGGGCTATACAGCTGAATGACAAGGGCTAAGATGCCAATTAAAAATCGACGAGTTTCCTTTAAAAAGAATAATGACGAGTCAAAAGTAACAAGTTTTAGCGTTCAAGATCTTTCAACTACTTTGTAAAAAAATATCGATTAATTTTTAGTAGCTACCTATTAATTTCCTAAATCTTAGAGAGGAACCTTGCCGAGGGAATAGGATGGTTAGTATGGGAGACTCGTAGGAAGCTTTGATTTCGGATTCGATTAGTACACCGGAAGCATCAAGCCATTCCACGTTATAAATATTTTCAAAACCGGAATTGACAAGACGACCTTTCAGCATTCCCGGCTCCCACTTCTCTGCCATGACGGAAGCCCCGGAGAGATAAAAGAGATCATAGCCGGATGAGTTGGAAATCAAAGCAACCGTGTATTCACCACCCATGCGCAACTCATCCTCTTCCAGAACACGATCATACACCTTCCATTTACCCTCCATAGGGTCTTTTGATCTTCTGAGATAGGTGTTGAGAATATCCGGATTGCCAAACTCTGAAACTTCATTGCCGAATAGCGGCATCGGATATTCCACATTGAAATATTCCACTTCCAGCACAGCTCCGGGAGCCACAAAGAAACCTATACTGTCGGGCAGGTTTATTTCCGAATGCCATGTCATTATCGGTCTGTATTCTCTGTTACCTCCCATCAGCGACATCTCTCCCGAATCCAGAGAGAGGAGAAACGAATTGGGACCGGAGAAGAAATCCATTCCCTCGGTGATTGATGCTTCCACCCCTGAGTCATATTCGTGAAAAATCAAAGAAGTGCGGCTATATGTCTCATCCTTGGGATTATCTTTAGTGGAGATGAATATTCTGTCTCGGTTCCCTTTACGGTCGCTTATCATTATCCCCCAACCAGGATGAGAAACCTTTCCGGAACCCTTGCATTCCGAGACCTTATATTTCCTACCGGAATCATTGTTAAGATTGGCAACACGAAAAGAGAGGTCGATACGTTTGTGGGGCTGGATAGGGATAAGGTCTGTCACGGTGTCTCCCATTGCGCGGATAATCAAAAGGGAATCCGACGCATTCCTAAACTCGCCGAATCCCCTTGATGCATTGAGGTATATGTTTTCCGTTTTCATTTCAGGCCTTCCCCTTGGAGACGCCTTACACATTTCAGAGACTGCCGTGACGATTCCTACAATGGCAAAAATAAAGATTATTATTCCTATAATCTTATTTATAAGCCACATGGAGCGAAGATTGAAATGCGACCTGAGTTTTGCCACGAAGAAAGTCACTACCCACCACCATATCAATGCTCCTGCGCCAATGGCAAGGAAGCCGATTATATAGTGATAAAACTTTATCTCCGGCATAAAGAAATTGAATCTGGCAAAGAGTCCGATTATCAAGAAAATAATAAGCGGATTGGAGAAAGTGAAAAGAAATCCGTTGAGGATATTACGCTTGTCGGATATACCCTCGTCGGGCTTCTTAAGTTTCCTTACCGGGTTCGACTTGAAGAGATATATGCCGAATCCGATCAGCACAACCGATCCGATCAGCTGAAGGATATCATGGTTGCGAGTCAGGAACTCCTCTATGAAAGAGAGTCCGAATCCGGTCAGCAGACAATAGAACATATCGGAAATGGCAGCCCCGATTCCGGTGAAGAAACCGGTGCGTCGTCCTTTCTCCAGAGTGCGTTGCACACACAGGATTCCGACCGGTCCCATTGGGGCCGATATGATGACTCCGATCGCGATACCGCGCCAGATCATATATATTATCCCTTCAATGAAATTCATCTTCTAATTTACGATTATATAACCTGGGCCGTTTGCCACACATTGGTATTGGCGCAGGCCGTAATGATCCGTAGCTGCCGGACCCGATATAGGGGCACCTGCCCCCATCGTCACATCATATTTCGACCCGCACACAGGGCAGACGGCTTCAAAACTGTCGGGATCCACCTTCACTCGCACATCCGACTTACGCTCTACGGGACAGGCCAGATCGTAGGCCAACGGCCCGACTTCATTAATTCGGTAATCAAAACCATTGATTAGGAGCACTCCTCCGAAGCCTGTCATAGTGCGGTCGAGATAGGCGAACCCTGTCGGTTCGCGGAGAGCCTTGATAAAATATTGCGGAATGCCGAACCCTGAGACCCCAAAACGGGTCCAGAGTCCGGCATCCGATAGATTTATACTTACACCTACATTAGGGATACGGTCATCGTCATTAGTGTTACATCCTGTCAAAACCGCCGCCATTGCGACGAGAACAAAAGCAAGATATGACTTCAGACCTCCCTTCATGGTGTTTTTTTATTTTTCTATATATCAAAAGGGGAGCTTACGAAGCATTTCGGCAAACTGTCCTACCATCTTATTGAGCGGGCCGCTTACCATTGGTTTTAGCATCGCCGGAATCTGAAGATCAACGACCACCTGCACTGAACAAGAAACTTCCGTGGATGGATGGATATTGAGCATCAGAGCAATGGGCACAGGAGTTCCAACCCCTTCAAGTTTGATGAAAGTAGGCTCCACAGTCTCTGTGAGACGGAGTGTTAGATCGCCCACCGGTCCTGCCGGGAAAGAGATTGTGTCGGGAGTGATCTTCACCTGATTGAAAAGGTCGCGCTGATCCTCCGGAACCTGTTCCTGAGGCACCTTGTCGAGCAATTCCTTTAGACCCTCAAGATTCGAGAGTTTCCGGTAGACAGCTTCTGCGGAAGCCTTTATCGGCGTTTCTGCACTTTTATATTCTGCCATATTCTATAAATAGCTACTAATAATTAATCGTCAGATCAAAAACTTAGAATTTAGTCTGTCGCGGAGCAGGCACCCAATTGGAGGGATCCTGTCGCCATTCCTCTATTGTGTCGAGGTCGCGCGGGCGGATATATTCCATCTCCACAGCGGCATCAAGCATATCTGAATAATTGATAAGCGAAATTGATCTTATATCTGCATCCTTGATTCTTTTCACCGACATTGGGAATTCATAGCTGAATATGGAGATGAGACCCAATGCCTCGCATCCGGCATTCTCCACAGCCTCCTTTGCACGCACGGAGTTGGCACCGGTGGTGATAAGATCTTCGATGAGGACCACCTTCCAACCCGGTTTCAGATTTCCCTCAATCTGATTCTCCAGACCATGATCCTTTGGGGTGTCTCTGACATAGCAGAAGGGGAGACCTAATGCATCGGCGGCCAATGTTCCCAAGGGGATTGCCCCTGTAGATACGCTTGCTATGGCTTGCGTGTCGGGGAATTTATCGATGATAGTCTTGGCTATAATCACCTTCACATGATTTCTCAGGTCGGGATAGGATAGAATGCGACGATGGTCGTTATATAATGGTGAGTTCCATCCCGAACCCCATACGAAGGGGATGTCGGGCTGCAGATTAATTGCGCTTACTTGAAGGAATTTTTCGGCTAAAAGACGTTCAGGTTTTTTCATATTGCCTAATTTTAATTCATACGAGGAGTGAGGAGAAGGAAAACATTGCTTTTTCATCTCCCTCCATAAACAAACGACAAAATTACAAACGCATCGTTTAATTTCCAAATTATTATGTGCAAAAACAATAAAAAGAATGTAAAAGATTAAAAAAAGGCCGTCTCCAGCACAGGAGACGGCCTTTCGATACTAAGAAAATAGCAGGATTGTTATTTCACGATTGTCTTTTTGCCGTTGATCACATATATCCCGTTTTCAAGCAAACGGATCTGTTCGGGGGAAGCATTGATTATGACAGCCTTTCCATCGATAGAGAAGACGCTGACGCATCCGTTTTCATCTGCGAAGATGGAGGCGGCTCCGGAATTCTTATCGAAGAGGAATGTCTCGTCGACTTCGGGAGATTCGAATGTTTCGTCAAGTGTTACGGCACCAGTATGAACTGAGAGAATATAAGATCCCATCGTTTCAGGAGCGGGGGAGAAGGAGAGAACCACCTTCACTCCGGATTCATTCGTTTCATCCAGTGTTATCTCGCCTGTCTGACTATAGCTGTAATCCGAGGAGCGGAGGAAAGCGCCGCTCTCCATGAACACTTCGCCGCTCTTGGCATCGGGGAAGAGAAGATAGATCTCGGAGAGGTCGTTGACATAACCGTTCTCGTCTGCCTCGCTCTTGGTTGAAACTTCCACAACATATTCCCTTGGAGCGACAACATTCCATTCTGCAGAGATTGCAGGAGAGGGAGTGGAACCAAGTTTGAATGCGTCGGCTTCGATTTCAAGTTTAAGGTGGCCCTCCTTGATGTAATCTTTGTTGGTCACCTGGAACATCAGCATATTCGTTTCGCTGAAGATTGAGTAGTCGCTGTTCGGGGTGAGATCTGCATCGTTGAAAGAAAGATGGAATTTATCATAGTCGAGGGTCCATCCGACAGTTGTTGAGGGATCAAACACGAGTGCGAAATCATATCCATAGTCCTGATATACGATAGTTTTATCGGGCGAAACCTGATAATCTGTCGGCGATTCACGATCAAGCACATAGTTGGCGCGGATTTCGGAGGAGGGTAGGCCATCCACTTTGAAGGTTCCTTCCTCGATGATCAGGAGATAGTCGCCCACCGGAGTCACAACCCCTTCGGGGAGGGATATACGGAAGCTCGGCACCTCTGCATCCTCGATTTTCTCACAGTTCATACCCGGAACGGCGAAGTAACCTCCGCTTCTGAGAACAAACGAATAGGTTTCTCCTACAAATTCCACAGTCTCTGCCTCCGGGAAGGAGATAATTAGCTCATCGAGGCTCTCCACCGTTGAATCAGGCTCAGGAAGGAGCTCCCAATCAGTCTTCATCCCTTCTGCGGATACCACCTTCACCACATTGTTGCGTGCGTTGCCGGTAGCGATGAATACGAATTCCCCTCTGTCATTGAGCGCGACAATCTCATCCTTGTAAATCACGGTCATGTCGGTAGAGGCCGGTTTGACTATGAACTGTGTGCCTGAAACCACCGGCTGTCCTGCCCGGTTAGCCTGATGGTAAACGGGGCTGTAGTAGAAAGCGGCCTGAGCGCCGTCAACGAGTTCGAGAGAGGCTCCCGACATCTGCGGACGCTGATTGAATGAGTTATAGACCACAATATCGGAATGTCTTCCTTCCGGAACATTGTCACCGGCCGACGGGCTGTAGGGAGTGACGAAAAATTCTAAGGCGTTGCTGTCGGAATTTTCCACACCCGTCACTTCCGCGCCATCGAGATATACAGCCGGCTGCTGATTTTCATCTCCTGTGAAACCGAAAGTGATGGGCGTCCCGACGCCGGGCACGAAGCTGATCTCCCTTTCTCCCGGTTCGCTTGAATATGATGTGGATCCGTTGTTACCCCAGGTGGAGGAGGCGGTGGTGCCTGACTGGATACGGAGGGTGAAATCGCTGCCGATGACGTTGAGATTGGCTGTGTAGGACTCAGGTAGTTTTTCGACCACCATATAGAATGTAGTTCCGTCAATTGTGGCGGTCATCGAGGAGTTGCCTGAGTGCTGTTCGATGATTCCCTCAGGGGTCAGTGTATAAACGTCAGTGATGTAATAGCCATCTTTAGGAGAGAAGAAGAATTTACCAATCTTCTCCGAGATGGGGATTATATATTTCTTTGTTTCGGAAGCCGGCATAGTGAGCGATGAAGTGACCACTATATCGCTTGTCACATCCTCACCCTCCGGAATGTCGAAAGGCGTGCCGCCGTAGCTTAGAGAGAAATCCACTCCCTGGGCGTTGATGATATAGCCGGTGAAGTCGATGTTTCCATATTCTTTCTTTGTCCCCTCGACTCTGAACACACATTCCGATCCGCTTACGGTAACTTCGATAGACTGTGCGCCGTTGAATGAGCTTGTAAGAATAGAAGAGGAGATATCCTTGCCATTTAGATAGACTTTGGTGATTGTGTAGTCATCCCTAACGAAATTCACAGTCAGTTCCGTGTTCTCCAGAAGCGAGAGGGAACCTGATGAGAAATCTTTCGGATAATACCACACGCCCGATGCCATGCTGCGGATATTCTCTATGCAGCCATCCATACCGGGGCCGTATTCAATCTTGAAATCACTTTTTGATGGCTCATCGGCATCGTTTTCAAACACCTGTATCTTGAGCTTGTCGCCTGATTTGATTTCAATGTCGTCATAGCGAGGATACCAATTATTCTTAGCCAGATCCTTTCCGTTAAGAGTGATGCTGTAGGCTTCGGTCACAGCGTCGAGGAAGATGGTCAGGGGATTGTCAAATTCCTCGCTGAATTTATAGGTATGGTCGCCTTTTTCAAGGTCGAGTGTATATCCTGATTTAAACTCTGCGGATATGATATTTGCAAGACCATTGACAACGTCAATCTGGAATTGATCGTCACGCTCAAGTTTGGCAGTGGTGATCTTTACGGTTTTTCCCTCGTCGGAGCTGTAGAAGCCCATTGAAAGACGTGGAGGGGTGCCCCCAGGATTAAAGCTCTTGGATTCGTCGGTGGATTTACCATCGACAATCCTGTAGCCATCGGTGGCAAAGGCATATACATATCCGTATGAGCTTTCCGATTCCCATGTATAGGAGGTCTGGTTGGCACTGAGTTTCACAGGCTCTGCGGATGGGTCATTAAGCCTTAATTCCACCGATCCGGGAATATTCCATTCAAATGTCACTTTTACAGCCGAGGCGCTGAAGCCCAGACAGAGAAGTAGCATCATGAACAGACTGAATACATACTTTCGTTTCATAAATAAATATTTTAAATTAACATATTGTTTAGTTCACTTTAAAGGCTTTCTCATTTCCGGCCTCATCCTTGACAGAGATGATATAGATACCGTTGATGGGGAGTTTGATTGTGGCGGAATTGCCGTTGACGGAGATTTCAGTGTCGACACTCCTTCCCGTTATATCGAAAACATTCACTGAGTTTATCGGGACGGTCGCTTTCACTACAGCCTCATCCGCATTTCTATTAATAGAGATGACAGGTTCTGAATCAGATTCCATATCGCTTATTCCGGAGGGATCGGCAAACTTTACCGGGATGATATTGCCAAGCTGCACGAGCCCCGACATTCCCTGATATGTAAGTGCGAAATAATACTGCTGTTCCGGATCTGCCAGAGGGTTCGACATTGTAAGGTTGATGGTTGCCTTACGGCTATCCTCAGTGTCGGTTGTCATTAATACATTCTGACTCGCCGTGTTGATAATCTCCACTTGGTCGTTTGTGGCCGGGATGCAGAGGCACACCACCACGGGATAGTTGAAATAACCGCTCGTAAGGGTAAGCTCCCCTGAAATCCTGATATCGTTGGGATTGGGTATCACCATCATATTGTTTTCCGTATAGCTACCCTCCACGGTCAAGGCCTGCGATACCCTTATCTTGGGTGTTCCGGGGTTTTCCTTCATCACCACCGTCTGCGAGAATTCATTCGTATAGAAATCATATCCTGTTTCGTCAAAGAAAGTGAACAGGAGCGGAGTGTTGAGATATGGGTTTATGTATTGCACGAACTGTGTGAGCGATGTGCTCCATTCGCGAGTCAAGGTTGATTTCGGGGGTATGGACACGCAGATGCTCTCTCCGAGCAGCAGAGGTCCTTCGGCGTCCATGAACACAGGAGCAAAACCACTTGTACGCTCTATATCCGAGGTATTCTCCACGGTCACTCTCACCGTGGTGAGCATACCGTAATAAAGATCCCCCACAATCTCTCCCCGGATTTTCAGCGGAGGCAGGAGAGCGTTATCAACACTATATTTTCCGTTATCTACCTTCAATATGAAATAATTTGGATTTCCATATCTTGGTTTCACCTCCACGAATCCGGTTCCGTCAGTGGCAGGGGCGAGAGCTCCCTGCTCCACAGGTACCGATCCGCAGACCACCTTGTAGGTGCCGTCGGCAAGATTGAGACTTTTGAGATCGATTGAGGCACTCAGCACCTGCGGGCTTGTTCCATAGCCCGGTTCAAGCGAGACACGCTTGTCGGAGATATCATGATAGATAGGTTCGGCCTCCGAACCCTGAGGATAAAACATGGCGCCGAACTTCACTTTCAAAGTCGTAGGGTTATAGTTTACCCACATCGCTTCTTCAGAGTTGACAAGGGAGAAAGAGAGTTTGTTTCCCGAAAGTGTACCGGAAAGCTCACCTTCCTGAGCGAGGAATGCCTTGCGCTCCTCCACGGGCTGTCCCGTGGGAGGTTGGATTCCGAATACAGCATCCTGAGAGAAGTTGTAACCCCCGCCTCCGCCTCCTCCGGTACCAAGGGCATCGGGATTAAGGGCCTCAAGCGCGAAGTAACCGTCGGACATGCCCGACCATCCCCAGTTAAAATGGTAGAGACCTTCACCGTCGTAGCCGTCGCAGACAAAGGAATGTCCCCCTCCGAGGGTGGATCCTCCTCCATACATCACGGGGCCGACATTACGCAGATTCTCATACATCATGTCATCCCATTCAGTGGAGGAATAATATTGACGTAGAGTATAGAGCAGATTGCCGTCATATCCGAAATATTTTGTCAGTGCATTTCCGATATTCATTCCCAACGCACCGGAGGCATCCATCGAATATTGCATCTTCACGGAATATCCGCAGGCTTTCATCAGATATGCCACAGCATCTGCCTCCTCNTGAGTATATTGTCCCTCGATATATGCATCAAGCATATTATCCCAATCGAATTTCTTTAGTTCGAAATTNAGGGTCACCTTCTTTTCGATGCTTTCGATGGAATATGTTATCGATCCTGTTCCTTTTTCGGGATAATCCCAATATTTCATCACCTGCGCCATGGCCGTAGCCACGCAACCTGTCCAGGTGCGTTCCGATCCGCTGAGAGGACATTGTTCATTGAAAGGGGCAATCTGATCCCACATTGTCTTTATCATAGGTTCGATTGCAGTACGTTCTCCTGAGCGGGAGATTTTTCTGCTGAAAGAGGCAGACGAAAAGTTGTTCCGACGGGCGAAATCTATTTGGCGTCCATATTCCTCCAGCCACCATTTAAGCTGTGGAGGCATATTGTCGGCTGAGAAATTCCATCTGTCGGAATATCCTAAGAGAGGGATTGCCGCATCATCGGCACTCAATGCCATAAAACCTTTTCCTCCGGCATTATTGAAGATATAGACAGCCGGCACACCTGTTTCCGATAGAGAGGTGTGGACTAATTGCGGCGTTGCTTTTCCGGTTCTACGCGCCATGAAAGCCGGTGAGTCATCTTTCGCACGCTGCAATGCCTGCTCCGGCGTCAGCTCCTTTGCCATACCGGGGAGAAGGGCACTGAGAAGTAGAAACGTTGATAGGTATCTTTTAGTCATGATTAAAAGGATTGAGAGGTTAATATAGAAATAAAAGGGGATGCAAAGCCTTTGCCAAGCATCCCCTCTATTAGGCTGGTATAGGGTTATGGGGGTTATAGGGAGGTTATGGGGTTAAGGAGGTTATAGGGGTTANGGGGTTAAGGGGAGGTTATGAGGATTAANGGAGTTATAACCTTATAACCCTATAACCCTATAACCCTATCACCTTATAACCCTATCACCCAACCCCCATAACCCTATAACCTGTTTTTACTTTATTTCACCACAACCTTCTTACCATTGATCACATAGATTCCCTTGTCAAGAGACTTNATCTGATCATCGGAAGCATTCTTGAATATAAGCTTACCATCGATGGAGATAACCTGACGNGAAGTTGCAGCTGCCTCAACACCGTTTATGCTGTTGGGTGAAGAACTTTCAATCTCATAAACAACGATGGTCTCAGGATTGACGTTGCCTTTGTAGGTGAAGGTTCCTTCAGGAATGGTGAGAGTCCATTTNCCGGGAGTGGAGATAGAGACATTGTCCCAGTCTTCATTAATCGGAGCGATCGACATCACGAGATAATCCTCTTCGTTGTTCCAGTCGTAGCTTACAGCACCTTCAATAGTGGTTTCGCCATTGGAGAAAGTGGTCATAAGGAAGTCCCATTCATCGAAATATGATCCATACGGAATCTCCGGGAAGCCTACATATATGGTTGATATTTCAGATACTTTCGANCCGTCGGCAGGAGTGATGATGAAATTTTCAACCGGTGTTTTCACGTTGGGATCCACAGTTACAGTTGCAGTGAAAGCAGCCGAGCATTTACCNTCGGGATCAATTATATATCCCGTGATATCATCATCCCATTTTAGAGAACCGATAAATCCTTCGGGGAGGAATACTGTGTATTCACCNGCCTCCTTGAGGGCATCGGAAAACACAAGGGGAAGAAGGAAGCTNGTGGCTTCATCATTCATCATCATTTCTCCGATACCGATGACGTTGGCCANAGTCTCTCCATTGTGTGTCACTATTGCATCCTCAAATTTAGACTCATCCGGNCCGGGNANNGTCTCGAANNTCNAATCCAATACAGGCACTTCAACAGTAATCATGGAGAATGTTTTCACTGCGTCACCATTGGCGGGATCGGACGAGATGATATCGAAGGTGTTGGAGGCGGGAGTNGATCCGATGGTATATTCAGCTGTGATCTCCACATTGGCATCGCCTTTATAGGTGAATGTCCCGGCCTCGATTGTGAGGGTCCATTTTCCGGCATCGGTGATTGGAGCTTCATCATCATCGGCATTGACCGGAATGATATTCATCACAACATAATCCTCCTCATGATCCCAGTCGTAGGATATTCTTCCTTCAAAAGTAGTCTCTCCGTTGGTGAAGGTAGCGGAGGGGAACATCCATGAATCGAAATATGATCCGTTTGCAATCTCCGGGAATGCTATGGAAACGAGTGAAATCTCCTCAAGGATCGATCCGTCGGCAGGAGCCAAGGTATAGTTATCGACAGGTGTCTTGGCATTGGGGTCGATGGTGATTTTTGCAGAATATTCCGCAGTTATCACACCATCCTCCATCATGACATAGTCCTCGTTGTAATCATCCCATTTCATCTGTGCGAAAAGACCTTCAGGGAGTGTAAAAGAATATTCCCCTTCGGCAGCGATAGTCTCGGATAGAATCATCGGNAAAATCATGTTTCCCTCCTCATCGCCTGAAGCCTCGCCGAACCCTGCGATTTGGGCTACCGGCTCTCCATCCTTAGTCACGGAAANTTCCGCTAATTTCTCCATGTTTGGCCAGAACTGACTTTCAAAAGTCCAGTCAACAACCGGAAGAGAGACCTCAATCTGACTGAAAGTTTTCATAGTGGCTCCATNGGCAGGGGAGACCTTGATATAATCAACGGTCGTCTGCTGGGCCTGGGTGCTCAAGCTGAAAGCGGAGAGCACTGTAAGGGCTGCGCCCATTACGTAGAATTGTCTCATAAGCTAAAGTTGAATTGGTGAAAAATTATTTTGCTATTTTAAATGATTTTCCATTTGCCGTGATGACATACACCCCTGATTCAAGCGATGCAAACTCCACGGAGTCGATACCGGAAGCCACAAGCGAGCCATCGAGAGAGAACACCTTGATTTCACCATCAGCCGTGATAGCTGTGCCNTCGACTGCGATTTCGGGTTTATTCACGCCAATTTCATCCACTCCGGATTGATCGCCGAGCGGAAGCCCGTAAATTTCAAGAGTGTATTTGTTTGTGNNATAATNCAGATANTAGATGAGCAGACGGCCCGGCTCGTTATTCCGGGCAAATTCGGGAACGATAGAGGCAAGATCTCCATNTTCGCCGGGGCCTAATTGCAGGAGGGTCTTTCCGTCGGGATTCTCCTCCGACTGAGCCTCAGCCACCATCAGCTCCTCTATATTGCGGCCATCTTCGAGTCCGCGTTTCACGAGCATCATAAATGTCGGGGTGTCAGATTCGCTGTAGGCATGGGGGGCGAGAGCCTCGGTGGAGAGATAGCTTTGTGCGTATGCCACGCCCTTACCCATGTTCACATTCTCGGTATGGTTGTAAGTGNCGTCGCGGTTGATATACATGAATCGGAGGATATCGTTGTCGTAATCATCCACCAAGGGATAGCGCAGCTCGAATACATATAAGTAGGAGTCGCCGGAGGGAGTTCGGTCAACATTTGAAGTGAGAAGCTCCGAATCCGAGTCGTCGTCATAATAATAGTTGGCGTCGATCTGCGTCAATTGTTTTGCCGAGTAAAGATCCACGAAATTATAAGCATATCCGTATGCATTGAGTGATACGAACATCTGCTGAGGCTCAAATCCTTCGATTTCACCCATTGCGCGTGTTCCGTCGGAATAGAGGAAGATGGTATTTTTCAGCGAACCGTCATTCTTATATGTGAAATATGAATTGATGATATCATCGGTGGAGATCTGATAGTTTCCTCTTGTCACGATGAAATCAGGCTTGCCGCTCTCCACTCCCGGTGCATCGAAAAGTATATCGTCCGTATATCTGAGATTTCCGATGCTGTAATAAGAGAAAAGGCATGTGGCGTTTCCATTCTCATCCTTCATCGGATCAAGCGTTACGGGAATCTCCGTGGCGGAGAAGAGTTTAAGTTCCGTTTCAGTGGCGTTATATAGATTTATTATCAGACTGTTGCCCTCGCGCTGTGTCATGTCGTCAGTGAGGGGATTGTCATATCTGTTGTAGAAAGGCTCGGCATATCTTGAGAAGCAGAAAATGACATCGTCTCCTCTGCGCAGCGACATGAATGAAGGGACATCCTGCTGGTCGCCCGGATATTGGATCATCGGCAGAGTCTCAGAGTAGATTTTTCTCGGCCCCTTATCGTCGATTGCTCTGGAGAATACATTTATTTCAATTTTCTGTGCAAGAAGATAGTCCCAGAATTCGGCATCGTCGGNTAGCGANTCCATAATGTCGGTCACAAAGGATATGAAATAATTATCCTTACCGTCGATTTCCGGCCCTTCCGCNACATCGGCCACAAGGTCATCGACTGTGTCTATAGGCTTGTTATATCCCTCTGCGTTGGTTTTTCCATCAAGGGCATATACGAGGGTGCGGTAGTTGTTNCCACCTTCAATCCGGTTCACGCCGAGCGCAACCATTATCTCTATGGTGTCGTCGGTATTGAAGAAATTGCGCGTGGCCACAGGTGTAATCTCGCATAGCACGGTTCTTTCCTCACCCTCCTGGTAATCCATCGTGTCCTTTATCACGCCGATCACCTTCATGTCGGAATCATAGATAGTGAATTTATATTCCTGAAGTATTCTGTCGGTGAAGGCGACGTTATCGTGTGGAGGAATNTCAAGATAATCGAGTTCGGCAGTGTAATGCCATAGTTTCCCTCCGGGGGCATCGATGTCTCCGATTTCGTTTGCGNTTGGGAACACCACAATCGGTTCGGGATTCTCCGAGGCTGCCTTTTCGAATCTTTTCCCTGATTCAAGGAATGAATTGATTCTTTGTGATTCCTTGGCAACGCGGTTGTTGAACACCGAATGTGAATCTATCCGATAGCGTAGGCGACTGATATCAAAGCTATCTTTGAAGCTTTTGGCTGCTGAGGCAGCGGGTGCGGCGGCAGAGATAAGNAGAGCCGCACTCAATAAAAATGGAGTAGAATGTTTCATCTGCAGATTTGATTAGATTAATTAGATTATTTGATGCGAAATTATAAATTAAAAATCAAAATGTCAAATATTTTATATAAAATCTTTAAATTTTGTATAAAATTTCTTGAAATGACATAATATTTTTACTTTTTTGCACTAAATTTTTTCAGAATGTCACTCCTAATGTAAGGAAAGAGACTTTGGCTGCAGATGTGGCATTCAGTATAGTTTGTGCCGCTTCAATCAGGGTTGTGCCGGTGGTGCAGACATCATCGAGAATCAATATATGCTTCCCGTCAAGGGTATGGTTGGATCGAAGGGTGAACACATCCTTTAGATTCTGCTGTCTCCCTTCAATAGATAATGCTGTCTGCGTGGCATGAGGGCGGCGTGCTCTCAACGAGCGGTCCACNCTCAGGCCCGTGGCGCGTGAAATGCCGTGGGCAATCTCTTCTGTCTGGTTATAACCGCGAAAAGCTTTTTTAAGGAAGTGCATTGGAATTGGCACCACTGCATCAATATCGGAAAGGAAACCGGTCATCATCAGTTCGCTCCCCATGAGTTCGCCCATGTATCGTGCCAGATTGCGGAAGCGACGATATTTCAGATCCTGCATTAGCTGCGAGAGCTCGGATCCGCTTTTATAGAAGAAATGTCCGGTGGCGCGTTCAAAAGGGACTATTCCTGCGAAGCGTTGTTCCATCGGATTATCGGGGCGGCAATGATATAATGTGCGCGGCAGANCCGAAAGACATCCGGGACATAGAAAGAGATCATTTGCGATCGTGGTGCAGATGGTGGTGCCGCAGATATGGCATACGCGCGGAAATATGAAATCTATTAGCGACAAGGGTAAAAGTGTATGTATTAGGTTAGTGTTATAAAGAAGTGATGATGATCCGGTTAGTTTTCTTGAATCTCCTTCACAGCCTTTGATATGGCGGCGGCCTCGAATCCTCTGGAGGCAAGGTGTCGGAAGAGCTTTGCCTTATCGTTGTAGTCGGTGAGGTCGAGTCCCTTGGCTTTAGCCTGTGCCGCCCGGCTGAGGGCTTTCTGATACTCNTCCGTGTCGATATCATCGAGTGCATTGCGGATATNGGAAGCCGNGATACGTTTCATGGCGAGTGCCATGCGTATTTTATTGCGTCCCCAGCCGGAGAATCTCACCTTATCGCGGGCGAAAGCGTGCGCGAAGCGACTGTCGTCGATATATCGGTTAGACTCAAGATAACTGATGATTTCCTCCACAGAGGCNACCGGGAGCAACATCTTGCGTAGTTTCTCTNTGATTTCAAAAGAGCAGTGCTCTCCGCGTGCGCACAGGTCGGCCATGCGGAGAAGCGCAGCTTCTTTTGTTATCGGTTTCTTGCGTATCATCAAGCTATAAACGTCGGATATTGTGGGGATATTATATTTTTCTTGCCGAAATGAATCGCTCTTTNCCATGGATATCCTTTATGGCTTCGATATCGGNAAAACGTTCATTACGAAGAAGAGCCTTCAGATCCTCGCAATGGCGCGGATTGATCTCGAAATAGAGGCTCCCGCCGCTAACCAGTGCATCTNCCGCNATCGTGGCAATACGCGAATAGAAGATAAGTGGATTATCATCCGGCACGAAAAGAGCGTTGTGAGGTTCATAATCCAACACATTAGCNTCCATATCCTTCCTTTCGCTGTCATCAATATAGGGAGGATTGCTGACTATGATATCCAATGACTCCGCTTCAGGCTTGAAATCAAACACATCAGCCTNCAAAAAACGGATATGCGCCTTCATCTTCTCGGCATTCCCCTCCGCTATCCTCAATGCTTCAGGCGATATGTCGATTGCCGTCACTTTGGAGAAAGGGAGATTTCTGGAGAGTGCAATGGCTATCGCCCCGGAGCCGGTGCCAATGTCGAGCACNCGAAGGTCTGACTCCNNCCCCCGGCTTTTAACAATCATATCCACAAGCTCCTCNGTCTCCTGACGCGGGATAAGCACACCTCTCTCCACNTGAAGATNCATGCCGTAGAAATATGCTTCACCCAGTATGTATTGTATCGGCTCATTCCGTGAAAGACGGGAAAGAATACTCTCTATCTTCTCGGCGATATANTCCGACACCTCATCTCCTGCATGGATGATCATATCAGTAGCGCTCCATCCCTTCAGTGAATGGAAGATAAGGCGCGTCATAGCCTTCGCCTCTCCTTCTCCATAGAGAGGGGTGAGGCGAAGACGTATCGCTCTTGCTGTCTCGTNAACTGTCATATATTAGAATGTCACTGCTAATTGGGCTTGTATGCGGTTGGTGTGGACTCCGAGTCCGGCCAGATCCTTGGCGTGTCCGTAGTCGTATTCAATTCCTGCCGAAAGGAATTTATTGAATGCAAAAATGATGTTGGCCGCCACGTAATCGCCGTAACGGTATGTATCGTTGCTGACGGCAGCATCCTCCGGAAGCCAGTTGGTGAGATGACTGTAGACAAGGTTGCTTGAGAGTTTGGGCGTCAAGGCATAATTCAATCCTGCCGTAAGNCCCATGCTTTTTACAGCCTTCATCTTTCCGGGATCCGTTGTAGCCACCGCATCAAGTCCCAGTCCACTGTCGTCCTGAATATATGTGCCGATTCCGGATCCGTAGGTGGCATCATATTGTGCTGTCAACCCGTCGGTAATCTTCAGTGCGCCCGAAAGTTGCACTCCTCCTCCCTGCACTGTGGTATTCCGGGCATCGGTCATATTCCGGTATTGCATCGGTCTGTATATCCCTGAGAGGCGTATGTGAGAATCTCCGTCGTTCCATGCATATTGCAGATAGAGGGGAAAAGCCGGAATACGTTGAGATACATTATCTGAGTTAACACCGGGAGTGAGGTCGGCGGTGGGGGCATCTATACCGATTGCNCCTGAGAAATTCTTTGTGAAGCTCTGTTCCCAATAGGCTGTGAAAAGAGATTTGGAAACGGTTCCGTTTGGTCCCTGTCCATCGATGGTCATAGGTTTCGCGCCTCCATCAGTGAATGCGGAGTGAGTGTAACCGATTGTCAAGCCTCGGAATTTTCCATAGAAATGCGAAACCTTGATGGTGTTGCCGGTTCCGGTGAACTTGGCCTTGAAGAATACGCCTATATGATTATCGGAATTAGGCATAGCCACGAAGTTCATATAGAATGAAGAGGATTGCCATGCGAATCGTGTGGCACCGCCGTTTCCGGGAACTTTAGGAGTGATCGAGGATGGTATGAAATCTATTGCAGATGGCATTTCGTCGCCGAAATCAAACATAGCTTCACCGAGGAACTGCGCTCCGATACCGAGATAGAATTGACGTTCCTTGCCGACGATAGCAAATCGTGGCAGACCGTTATCATTGGGTGTTTGGGGTGCGTTTTGTTCAAGGGCGTTTTTAACTTCATTTACCGGTGCATCGCCCAGGATGGGGGTGACTACATTATCCCCTTCGAGGCGGTTATCACGTTGGGCCGAAGCAGTAAAGCTGCCGGAGAAGGTTATTGCGGCGGCTGCAGAGAGTAATAATTTTTTCATTGGCTGTTTCAATTATTCGGAAATCCGGTTCAATAATACCCTAACAACTTCTATATGGTATAGGTTTATCTCACTCGNAAAGAGAAGATATATGTGCTCCTCTCAGAATTTCGGTTTATACTAATAAACAATGAATTATTATAAGGTATAGTTATTGCACAANAAATTTATTAGTATTATATTTGCACNCGTAAATTACAATTCTTGCCGNCCTAATATGCTGATATCGATTCTTTCTGCCGATCATTGATATTGAGAGAGTAGGATAGAAAAAGTTTTTAGTAATTTTACAGACAAAATATAGGAAACCCTCATAATTTATCGGTTATTATCCCCCGGCAATTATGCAGGCACCCTTACAAATCTAAGTAGCGGTTTAATTTGAACAGCTACTTAGTAGCTACTTATATAATTAAAGGTTACCAAATGGAGGATACAGGCATTATATTAAAGGAGAAAATAAAAGATTTTGTAAATCTTGGGGAATCTGCCGAGATTGAATTCAAACTCTCCTTACAATTATCCTGTGTAACTTATTGAAGTGCTTCCCTATATATTGAAATGTCCATATCCTTATGCTTATGAGAAAACAAATTATGCATATCGCGACTATAATCTTCTCTGTCGCTATCCTTGGCTCACTGTGCTCCTGNTCCGACTCTCCACTGTCGAAGAAGCTGCTCCACGCACAGTCCATTATCGAAGAATATCCCGACTCGGTGCGCNCAATCCTCGACTCTGTCGACACGCATAGACTATCCCGAAAAGAGAGGGCCCTGTATGCCGTGACCGATGCACAGACCCGTCATAAACTCTTCCTCCCCATCTCCGGAACCGATTCACTCCTGAATCTCGCAGAAGACTATTTTGACTCTCATGGCCCCGACTCCCTCCTTATGAAGACNCTATTNTATCGGGCTGTGNCATNCACCGAAAAGGGGGAAATTGANGAGGCTGCCAGAGATGCCGTGAATNCNTGGGAGATGGCAAAATCTCTCGATAATGNCTATTGGCAGGCAAAAACCGCCGAACTGGTGGCAGACCAAGCNATGGAGATGCAAAATTATCAAGAAGAATTAAAATGGAGAAAGATGGCCGCTGACCACTATAAAAAAGCTGGGAAAGAGAAGAGTTATTTATTCACCCTTATANAAATATCCACCTCTTATCTTAATCTGAAGGATAGTCTAAACGCNAAAAATTTAGATGACAGTATAGGCGGTTTGGTNTTGAAATATCCGGATAATGANTGTCTAAAGGAATACCATGCCTNNNATTCCATCTTTATTCAGAATGCTTGTGGACATTTTGAAAAAGCTGATTCTTTATATAGGTCAATTAAAGGAACTACTATGGAGCAAGGTAATCGTGCTTACTTAGATTTGATAAGATCCAATATATTATTAAATCAAGATAATATGTCAGGGTGTAGAGAATTGTTGGATAGTATTGCTGATGGATGTGTGANTTCAGAGGACCGTTCTATGCTCTACGATCAGTATTATCGTTTAGGAAAAACTACNGGNGATTTCGATTTAACTACTCAGGCTGCCGATTCCCTATTATCANTGCAGTCACAANTGATTTCCAATGCNNTNCANCAACCCGTCACAGCAACTCANAGAGATTTTTTCCAACTTTTGGCTGAACGTAAGGAAGCGGAAAAACAGAGAAAGGTGGTTATTCTTTGGCGCAGTGTGGCTATAAGTGTTCTGGTTGTAGCNCTCATAATAACTCTTTCCGTAATATCNAACCGAAGNAAGAAGAGGAAGATTAATGAGACCGTGGCNGCCTTTTATAATGCCAGTGAAGAACTCAGAACTGTCTCTGAGTTGAATAAGATTATAGAGGGGAAGCTNACCNATCTNTCCGAGGAGAATGTGGAGTTGGAGCGCCGCGTCTCTGACGAGACAAAAAAGAATGAGGAGGTGGAGGCTATGATTAAGAAGCAGCNGTCGGAGTTAAAAAGAAAGACCAATAAGATTGATAAACTTAAGAATGAGNTGAATGTGAAAGGGGGACAGATGATTGATGTCTACACCGACCAATGGGCCACAATTAATATGCTTTGCCGGGAGATTGCCGATGAAGGTAANGTCGATTCAATCATTGTCGCCAATATCAGGACTGAGCTGGAGAAGATGAAGAGCAATTCATTTTATAATGCCATTGCAAAGAAATTGGATCTCTATGGTGAAGGAGTAATNACAAAATTGAAGGATCAATGCAAGTTGCTTTCCNACGAGGATATTAAANTATATATCCTGTCGGTAGCCGGTTTTTCAATCACCGCCATCTCTCTAATGACGGGCACGAGATCGAGCACAATATATTCTCGTATGAGAAGAATCCTGCGCTTAATCGATAAGGAGCGGCCTGCAGATATGGATCTATTCATCTCTCTCTTTAAAAGAAAATAACCACTCTTTGCCTCTGAATCTTANTTGAAATCAGGGTNTGATTTATTGCCTNGATAGGGTAANNATAGCTATAANATAAAGATATATAATCTATTATAAAATTTTATACNATTCTTGATACATTAAANTGCTGTAAAACAATATATTATAATAAATATCACCTTTTGAATTTTCTTTGAATTTTTAGCTTAATATATTGATTAATAGGATATTGACTTTGTAATTTTAAAAGGGCTAAAAATTTGTTTTTCCATTTTTTTACCCCTAATTTTGCCTCCGAGAATTAACATGATTATTTCCTCGGAGGCCTCTCTTATTTTATCCGGAGGATAGATCCTCTGAAAATATTCCTATAAAAATATTATAGCATGAGAAGTTTTACTAAAAATCTTTTTGTCGCAGCAGTCCTGCTGACCGGTGCCGCTACTATTTGGGCGGAGAGTGGAAGTTCGAGCGGCAGTACAACCAAGAAACCCTCAACTCCACAGACGATAGTATTAAAACCTAAAGATAAGGTTTCTATCCGTCCTCGCACTCCATCACTTCAGGAGGTAGTGTGCAGCTATATGGATGATTATGTTTACATCACTCTCTCGCTTCCCGAAGGGGAATGCGAAATGCAGCTCACAGATCTTACCACAGGAGAGACTGTGGTTTCCGATTTCGATTCCGAGAATCCGGAACCGATATATGTCGGCTATCATGACTCCGCAGAGGTGACCGTTACCACCGCTTACGGAAATATATATACCGGCGAATGGTAAGCCTTCGGCGTGGAGATAAGTATCACTATTTTATTCTAATTATCTGATGAGCCCCTCTTAGAGGAGATTCATCAGATATCAACCCTAACATTATATGAATTCCAGATACTCCAATATAAGAAATCGATCCCTTCTTTTATCCATCTTTTTTATGCCGATGGCGCTATTCGCCGGTAATATCCCGCAGTACAAGGTAAGTAAGGGAGGAACACCATATGCTGAAATCAAAGATGGAACCGCGCTTGCGATGACCTTCAACGGAAATGCAGTGCTTTTTGCCAACGGCAGGATGTACAACGATTCCGAAGTATCACAAGAGGGATTCCCCATCGGATTCGACTTCCGGTTAGGAGGCCGAATCTTCGACCAGTTCGCCGTCGATAACTACGGCAACCTTTACTTCGGATCCGGCAAGGTGAATGTCGGTACGGACGCTTTCCGCGTCGGAATGTCAACAATCTCCTATGGACTTTACAAAGCTACCGTTTCCTACAAGACGGAAGGGGAGGAAGGCAACCGGGTGCTGACCGTGCAGTATAAGAATGCAACCGTAAACGAGACCACCTCCGATAAGGGAAAGTATAATCTCCAGATCCGTATGCATGAGGCAGATGGAAAGATAGAGATGGCATTCAAGGAGACCGAGACATGCTATGCCCAGTATTTCGGTTTTGCAACCGGACTTCGCGGATGGGATGACGACGATACTCTCTGGCTCACCGCCACGGGTCTTGACAATCGCTACTCCATCTCCACGGATAAGAAACCGGATATGCTTAATGACACATCCTACATCAAATGGGATTCCGAGGATTACGACAACGGTTATTCCCCTGTCTTCGTCTTCACTCCCGAACTTGACACCACCGCTCCTGCCGATGCACCCTCAGATCTGACATTAACTGAGGATGCTGACAATCTCCTGATCTCATGCCGTAAGGGTGCGGATTCAGCAGCCACGATGATTCTTATCTCCGAGACCCCCTTCACGGATNCCGANCTNCCGACAGATGGAGAGAGCTACCGTGCAGGAAAAAACAGCACTAACGGTGGATGGTACACCAAAATAGGCAACTCAACTCTTCTCTATTACGGCAACGATGAGAACATAAGCGTGGAATTTTCCGGCTTAGTCGCAGGTAAGGATTACTATATCTGCGCCATCTCCGCCAACGGTTACCCTGCCTACAACCTTGAAGGGCGTGCCGAACAGGTGCTTTCCTCTTCACAGGCTGCCCCCGAAGCCTTCCGGATCTCCTCCAATCAGCCTGAATCAATCAGCGTGAATTGCAAGGCGGATTATCCCGTCATCATCGCNGCNACNCCGNAGGGAAGNGATGNNTATGNAGCNGGATATGCCGGAGTCTTCGGCACACCGACTGCCGATGTCAAGGTAGGTGACGAACTNNNNGGNGGTGGAACGGTTGTNTATGTCGGCGAACCGACCGGCATAAAGGTTGACGCNCTTCCGAACCAACTCCTCTATTTCCGCGGATGGACCGTTGATGGCGACAAGGTGTCGGCTACATATCTCGACGGCGTGGGGATCCCCGCCGTATCCTTCCCCTACGAACCGGAGATAGAGAACTATCCCCTCAACTCGCCGCTTTATAAATGGGAGGCAACCGAGGATGAGTTCATTCCCATGACCCGTGCGTATGCGGGAGACCGCGCTGTCTATGCCGTGTCCAATCTTGACAGTGAGATCACCCTGACCACCCCTTCATTCACCTCCTACCGCGATATGACACTCACATTCGAGTTCGCCATGGAGACAGAGAAAGTACCCTCCGAAGGAGATGAGGGCGTGGTTATCCTGCAAGGATATGAGCCGGGCAAATTTGGTGAGACCGGATATTTCCAAGTGAAATCAGCCGAAAAACTTCTTAAAGAGATAAAGGAGTACAACGGCACTATGAAGAGTGCGAGTCTCGGTGGATACGAAGATGGATCATCGACATTCGAGACAGTCGAGGTAGTGGTTCCGGCAACCGGTGAACCTCAGACTCTCACATTCTTGTTCTCAACACCCGATAAGAGTCGTCTTTACATCCGCAATCTGAGCCTCGTGCAGACAGGTGAGGCTCCGGCACTTCCGGAGAATGCCCCTGCCAATATCTACGCAGAATACGCTGAGGGTGAGACAGAAGTTAGAATCCACGTCACGGCAGACCGTGCCGAGGATGCTCATGGCACACTCCTTCTTCTTTCTGAAGATAACTTCATCGGAACACCGGAGGACGGCAAGCAGTATAAGGCAGGTGATGAGATCGGTAACGCCACTGTAATCTATCATGGCAAGGATGAGCATATCGACACCCATTCCCTCCCCGTATCGGTAGGTAAGGAATATGTCGTAACCGGGCTGTCACATAACCCCGAAGGTAGCTTTGGCACCGTATCAGCAAATGTACGTCTGATAAGTACAGGAGTTGAAAGCATCGTTGCTTCCGACCTCGACATGGAGAAAGCCGAGATCTACAACGTTGCAGGCATCCGGATCAAGGTATCTTCTCTCAAAGAACTCCCTGTTGGTCTCTACATCATCAATGGCAAGAAAGTGATAATAAAATAATAGTGTAGCCTGAACTTAATGAACAGAGGTCATAATACGTTTTGACAAACCTAAGACAGTGAATTAAAAGACTTATGCGCAGGGCAACGTAGTGCGTGTTCCGTAGTCCTCCGCAGTCTAACTCCGACAAAACAACACGCAAGGATACAATTCGGCTTTTAGCCGTGTTGATTTCCATAATACCAACTAACGGGAGCAATCCCAAATTCTTAACCTAAATCTTTCAACAGCAATGAAAAAGATTTTTACAGCAATGTTTGCGCTCATCGCATCTGCAAGCGCATTCGCAGTACCGACTTACACTGTAAGTCCTGCTGAGGGCTCGATTCAGAATCGTGAAGACCTCAAAACAGTAACCTTCACTTTCAGTGAAGAAGTAACCGTACCTACAGCCCAGTGTCTTGGTGGTACCCGTTTCAATTCTACTTACACAGAAGTAGAACTCAACATGGCAACTGCTTCCAAGACAGTAGTTGTGGCTGTTCCTGCAGAAGCATGGGGTGAACCTGCATCAGGAGAGTATGCCCTTTCTGTAAACCTGCCTGCCATCTATGATAAAGCGGGTGACCGTATTATGGTAACGTTGAAAGATGAGGATACTCAAGAGGAGTACGAGGATGCCTACACTGTATCTGTCTCCTACACCAGCCCCTATCTTACCAACGCCCAGTATATCGGCTTGGATCCGGATCCCGACACAACAACTGTTTGGGACGTGTACAGCGAAGGTTGGGGATTCGTGAATTTCCTTTTTGATGATGAGGTATCACTTGCCGACACTGCAGAGGCTATGATTACTTTCTATCTTACTGGGAATAAGAAAGTCTCAATGGATATTTCCTACGATGATTTGTGGGCAGATTGGGATTTCTGGACTGGCGCATATGCAATCACCGTACCAATGATGCCGGATGCTTCCATCACTCAGGAGAATCTTGTTAAAATTGAGGTCGAACTGTATGATGTGATGGTAGGTGGTAAAGCACATGACTATGACGCTACTTACGAATTGGTTTCTGTTCCTCAGAGAATTGCAAAAAGTAACACTGCTTCATCAAAACTGACTCTTTCAGAGGAGACTTCTAACATCGTTTACGATATTCATGGAAGAGTCGTTCTTAACACTGCTAATCAGAGTGTAAAGGAGTTACCTGCTGGTATCTATGTAATGGGCGGTAAGAAATTCGTCGTGCGTTAATTTACTCTACAATTGTTCCATAGGAATTAATGCTGTCAACAGCATTAATTCCTATGGAAACTAAAAAATAATGTAAAATGAGATTTATACAAATCCTTATTTGCATTATATGTGGAGGAGCACTTTTACAAGCTGCTCCTCTTTCATATAAAGGCAGTACTCCGGAAAATAATTCTGCAATATCATCCTTTAATGATATTATGTTGCATTTTGGTATGGAGGAGATTATAGCGGAATACGGTGCAGGAGATTGGGGTATATGTTCTTCTGCATATTACAATAAGAGAAAACCTGCCACCGCCCAGTGTGCTACGTTATATAGAGGGGTTCCAGAAGATGAGGATGTATTAGATCGTCTTACAACTACAATTGATGTAAATGATGAATCTTTTGTAATTGGTAACGATTTTCATCTTTCATTCTCTGATGTTCAAGTAGAATCAGGTCAAATATATACATTAGTGATCACTTATGATATGTACGCTGGCCGAAAAAATGTGGATGATCCTTGGTTAGTAGATACTCAGTTGAATCTTTTGGATACTCCGTTAACATTAACATTTATTGGAGGTTCAGAGGTTGCCCATGTGCTCAATATGGAGTCCTCAAATATAGACACAACTCAGGAGTATGAATTTTTACCGGAATTTACGATTGAATTCAATTATCCGGTTTCAATAACTCAGAAAGCCAGTGTAGAAATAAAAGAGGATGGTTCTGTATTAGCGATTGCCGATAATATAATTATTGACCCTACTAATGAAAAGGCAATTAAGATTGCCTTCCCTGAGACTGTATTGTATAATGGGCACTCTTATCAGATAGTTGTTGCTCCCGAATCTGTTTGTATTAATGGAGAAGAAGGTGTGACCAATAATGAATTGAGTTTTACAGTCAAAGGTGCCTCATATAGATATTTCGGTGTGGGTCGTGTTCGTCCTTCCAACGGTAGTGAATCTGTCATGGCTGAAATCACGGTTCCTTTCAAATTCCCGGAAGTAGAAGGTAAAAACTACGGTTTCGTAAACGTTGACAACGGAAGAAAGAAATGGTACATACACATGTATGAAGGAGCCACTGTGGAAGGTGAGGAGCTAATGCAGATTGAAGGGGAGATTGGTTCTGATATGAAGAGCCTTATATTTCATCCTGATTATGCTTTCAAGCCTGAAACCGAATATACCTTTGTAATCCCGGAAGGAGAAGTATTAGCATACGAGATTGGTGCTCTAAGGGAAACGTATCTTAAGGACTATATCAGTGAGCGTGTAGAACTCCATTACACCACTCCTTCAGTTGCGTCCCTTCCTTCGTGGACTCCCTCTCCCGTCAACATGAAAGATAATGAGGAAGTTGCAGAACTCCAATACTTCATCATTGATAGTCCGGAGTATGAGTATGACGGAATAACTTATAATACTATAGTAAGTGATACATCTGATCTTAGTGATGACGGATATCTGTATCTTGTTACAGAAGATGGCGAAGAGCTGATTAAGACATTCAGTTTCACAAGGAAAACTCTTGATTCTGAATCAGAGATTGGCAACGGCAAACTGGAAGGTCGTTACT
This sequence comes from Bacteroides sp., assembly GCA_014801985.1. GTDB lineage: Bacteria > Bacteroidota > Bacteroidia > Bacteroidales > Muribaculaceae > Lepagella. The sequence goes on along the minus strand of JAAVDD010000019.1, from coordinate 19,427 downwards.
TCGTGGGAGAAGTCAATGAAACTCTCTATGAAGGGAATGTGTACAAGGTCGTCTGGACAGAGAATAGATTCCGTGTCGGAAATACGTTTATAGGTAAGTATATCCATAATCCGGAGGTCGCCATGACACTAAAAGGCACCACTCCCACAATCGATGATTTCGGTCTGACCGCAAATGTCTCCGATCGTCTTCACTCTCATGCTGACGTATTCTCTTTCGTAACTGAAAGCGAGATCAAGGCCGGAGAAGGCGCAACCATGAAACTCATGGATGGCGAGGAGAGCGTGGCTGAGGCTCCCGTATATGTTTCCCGCGAAGCCAAAGGTTACCGTGCATACGCTGACTTTGGCGGACAGAAACTTGAAAACGGCAAGACCTATGATGTGGTTCTTCCCGAAGGATCCGTATATGCTGCCAACGGCATCGTGAACAATCCGGAAATCAAGTCAGCGATCACTGCCATGCCCGAACAGGAAGCAGCTCCTGAGTTTATCAGCGTCAAGCTCAACATCGACGAATACGCCACCGCAACCTACCGCATGGTAAAGGGTGAGGAGAGTGTTGTCGATCTGAAAGCCGGAGATGATTGGAAACTTGAAAGCCTCTCGCTCAACGGCGACGATGTTACATCCGAGGTTTCGGAGCAGGGTCTCTACACCCTCCCGGCACTCAACGAGGATGCGACCCTTGATGCAACCTACGCATACGCCCACGATATCACATATGATTACGAGACAGGTGTAGGCAACATTGAGGATTCTCCCTACGCTCTGCGTAAGGATGGATCACACCTCATCATCTCCGGCCTGAACGGTGGCGAACACATTGCCATCTACACACTGGGTGGTATGAATGTAGCTGAACTCCCCTCCGTGCCGGCAGAGATGGGCAAGGCCTCCATCAATCTCCCCGAAGGTCAGGTCTACATTGTCGTGATCAACGGCATCTCCATCAAGTGGAAACATTGATGAAGAGATGATATCCCTTGAAAAATAACACTAAGGTCTCACAATAAAGACAGGTTAATAAATAATAGGGATTACCCAATCCGATGGCGGGTGCGATTCAATCGCACCCGCCATTTTAGTTTTTATTCATGTTTTGGAAAAGGGATTTTGTTTTTCTTCTAATTGTTCCTGGAGGAAGGAATGAAGGTCGTCGCTATTCTCTATTCCAAGTTTCTTGCGGAGCCTGTTTCTTGCCGATTCCACACTGCGGACCTCACGATAGGTGAGGGATGCAATCTCCTTGGTGTTAAGGCCAAGATATATGAATGCGCAAAGCCGAAGGTCACGCTGCGTCAGATCGGGCCAACGCTCGGAAAGCACCTTATAGAAGTCGGGGTGCACGCGCTCGAAGAAATGCTTGAATTCCTCATCACCTTTTTCCGACCCCAAGGCCTCAAGTTTGGAGAGAAGCTGACGAATATGTTCCTTCTTAGTCGTTTCGCGAGGATTTAATTCCAGAAGGATAATCTTCAATTGCTCCCTCACGCTCTCCATCCCCTCCGAAATCTTTATCTTGTCGAGGGAAAGGGCCGTGAGTTCTCTGTTAAGTCCGTTTTTCTCCTTTTCAAGCCGGTCTATTGCCGCCAGATCCGATTCCTTCTGCCGCCTGCGTTTACGTCGGTAAAGGAATATCACAACAGATAAGGCCACGATGATTCCCAAAGAAATGAATAGGAGGATTATGAGGGTAGGGGAGTTATGTGAATTGGGGTACCGATCGTTGACGGGAAACATCTCAGGGCCCAGCACCTCCCAGTTGTTCAGGCGCAAGCGCGTCTCCGCCTTGCGTAGTGAATCGGAGAGAGCCACCGATTCCCTAAGCAGATCCATCCCCTCGGTCTTATCACCGGCCGCATCCTTCACAGCCGACAATTGACTCAGCGCCTCGACTGCTATTTCGGGCTGATAGGTGGAACGTGCCTTATCAAGGGTGATCTCCGCATAATAGAGTGCGGAATCTATCATGCCGCGTTTCAAATAGAGGTCGCTGAGTTTAAGCTGCGTCTCCATGGCTCCCGAAAGGAAATCGGAGGAGAGATATTGGCGGAGAGCCGAGTTATATCTTAAGAGTGCCACATCATATTGCTTCTGACGAGTGAATATCTCCCCCTGCTGCACTCTCATCTTGGCCAGCGAAAGTGGATATTTCTCGGCATTAAGGTGGTCAAGTGCCTGTTGGGCCGCTTGCTGTGCTTTGTCGAGCTCCCCTCTCAATGCATAAAGCTCCGCTAAATTGGCATAGTTCAGGTAGGCTTCCTTATGAATGTTGTGACGGAGGTTTATAGCCAGCGATTTATTAAAATATTCCGATGCACAGTCTAAGATATCGGCCTGCGCATACAGCACCCCGATATTATTATAGAACATAGCCTTATATTTGAGATCAGTGGAATCTGTGCAGCTTTCAAGCCCTTTGGTGTAATAGTCGAGACTAATGCTTGGCATTCCGCTCTCGGAGAATGTTGTGCCGAGTATGACATAAAGATTCAGAAGCTGCCGCTTATCCGCCACCGAAAGGTCGCTCTTTTTTTTCATGGTCTCAAGCATTCCCCGACTCAATCGGAGGGATTTCGAGGCATCGCCCCGATGATAGAGATTGTAGATTAGTTTATTTATGGTTTTATATATTTCTGTGGCTTTGTCAGGGGAGGAAGCCGACATTGTATCCAGGGCTGCCAATTCCTCCTTCACGATAGAGGAGGTGTCTCCCTGAAGCTGCTCGGCCACACTTGCCTTTATGTCGTCGGCCATATTTGATTCCTTCCCGCCATGACAGGCACACAGCATGGAAACCACCAGCACCGTGGCTAACATCATAAGGAAGTGAGGCTTGAAGTGTTGCATCATGAGCATAGTTTAGGTTTATTCGGCAAAGGTAATGATAATTTGTAAAACTTCAAAATATGAGTACTCATTTGGCAAAATGTCAAAAGATGTAATTTGCGTAATGGTAATATATATTGTTTATAATTAGTAATATAAATATATATGCAGTAGAAAAATATCAAATTTTTTGAATATGCAGTAGAAGAATATGCTTACATTATTTGCATTCAATGAGGCGTTGTGATAACTTTGTGACAAAATAAAAACTTAATGGCACCTTGCCGACTATGCCTATGAAAAAATATTTACTGATATCTATGCTATCCTTTCCTTTAATGGCGTCAGCGTGGAATGTCTCCACCGAGCCCTCACCTAAGGGCGCGCTTATAGAGGAATACACCGGAATTCATTGTCCGAATTGTCCTGACGGCCACAAGGTGGCTGCAATGCTTTCAACTCTTCATCCCGATCAGGTGTATCCTGTGGCGATCCATGCGGGTTATTATGCACAGCCGGGGCGTGACGAGCCTGATTTCCGCACCCAGGTGGGAGAGGCCCTTAACGATTATTTCGAAGTGTCGTTCTATCCTGCCGGTATTGTCAACCGCAGAAGCTATAAGGAGCAGACCGTATTGGGTCGTTCCTATTGGGGCGCCGCCTGCCGCCAGTCGATAAGAGAGACCTCTCCGGTGAATCTATGGAGCAGTGCATCGTATGATCCCGCCACCCGCCTTCTGACTGTTGAGGTGGAGGGCTATCTGACTTCCGGCATGGAGGATCCGCGCCTCAACCTCTACCTTCTTCAGAGTGAGATTCTCGGTCCGCAGAGCGGAGGCCTTTTAGGAAATGATTATCCCCACCGTCATGCCTTGCGCGCACGCCTTACGGATAATGATTTAGGCGATGCAGTGGAGGTTAAGACTCAGGGTGAATATTTCTCACGTTCCTTTGAATATACGCTCCCGGAGGAGATAACAGGTGTTGCGACTGATCCGGTCAATATGGAATTGGTGGCATTTGTCACTGAAGGAGAGGGGGAGGTGTGTGCCGTGAGTGAATGCCGCCCCGACACATCTGATCTTCCTCAGACCTTCGGCGCCGGATATGTGGCACCCCCCCTCTTCATCACCAAGAACTATGCATTCGATTTCTTTGAGGTGGTCTTGGAAAATCATGGCGGAGAGGCTCTGACCTCGGCAGATTTCGATATTCAGATCAACAGTAAGCCTTACGAATGCCGTTGGGAGGGCGAGATTCCCGGACATACCAATGAAATAGTGAAGATCCCGTTGAACGGGGCATTGAAAGATACCTACGACGAGGAAAGCACTTCGTATGTGATTCGTCTGACAAAGGTGAATGGAAAAGAGGTTGAAGCCTCCTCCTTACGCGGAACCATCCAGGAAGTGGCGGAGTATCCTGCCGAGATGATCGTGAAGATCAAGACCGACAACGATGCCTCCGACAATACATGGCGCATTCTTGATGAAGATGGGAATGTGGTCTATGATTTCGGCCCCTATCCCGACGGAGTGGTGACCGAGGCCGAGGAGCATGTGGAGCTTGAGCCCGGAAAGATCTATTGCCTTGAGATCTTCGATTGCTGGGGCGACGGCATCATCAATCCTCTTGGAAACGTAAAATTGTTGAATAACGACGGGAAACAGCTCGTGCAGTATAAGGAGGTCCGTGAGTATGGGCTGCGTCAATTCTTCCGTGCGTTGGATATCTCCTCTGTGGATGATCTTTCAGCTGCTACGGAGGTGGTGAAAGAGGAGATTTTCGATCTTACCGGGGCAGCTCTCAGTGAGCCGGTGTCGGGAGTGTATCTTCTGCGTTCCACATATTCGGATGGATCCATAAAAGTAGAAAAACGTTACAATCCATAATTGCATAAAGCCTATGAAAAGGATTCTACTGCTGACGGCCGGAATGGCCGTTGCCGGCGCAGCGTCGGCACAATGGGGCGACTCTATCGATGATCCCGTGAAGATCTTCCCTTCCGGCACATCAAGTTATGCCACTGAGGTGAAAGCCTCTCCCGATGGTTCCGTATGGGCAATGATATATCACCCCAATACAAGGAATGCTTCGAGCGAGGAGGATATTCAAAACGTAGTTTACGAATATATCATCCAGCATTTCGACAAGGATGGAAAACCGCAGTTCGAGGGGAAAGGGATGGTGCTAAGCGACTACAGCAATATCTCCTACACCGTGGTGAACGATTATCTCTGGGTTGATCGCGATGGCAACGCCATTGTATCTGTGGCCGACTGCCGCAACTCGGCTTCTTCCGAGCGTTCCTACACTGCCTATAAGATCTCACCGGAGGGTGAATTGCTCTGGGGTGAGGATGGTGTGCCCATCAGCAATGCCTCGATGCCGGCCAATATGGCGGCGTGCATGAGAATGGTGCAGCTGGAGGATGGCAGCTATGTTTTCGCCTGGATGGAGATGAGGGAGGATAGCCAGAAGGTGGTGCTCCAGCGTTTTGATAAGGATGGCAACGCTCTCTGGAATGTTGCCGAGACAGCCCTCGATGGCGAGGTCACTTCCTATCCCTATCTCGTGAATTCAGGGGATAACACATTCATCCTCGTCTATACGCGATCCTCTTCGCAGATAATATATGCAAGGAAGATGGATTTCGATGCCTCTCCGGTATGGGCTAAGGATGCCCGAATCTATCGTGGCGGCTGGGGATCTACTCCTATCCACACTCTTATATCCGTGTCCGCCTCCGGAAATGGCGGTGTCATAGTGGGATGGACCGACGATCGTAACGCCACAAATCTTGAGACTGCATATATGAGCTATGTCACCGCAGATGGCGAACTTGGTTTTGCAGGACAGTCGGATGAGGCGGATGCTAAGCTCACATACGATGAATGGCGCTGCTTCAATATGCAGGTGGCTCCCGCTTCCGATGGTTCGGGATTCTATGCAATCTGGCGCCGCACGGATGCAAACCAGAATTACCAGGGTATAATGATACAGAAAGTGAGCCTTGAGGGTGAACTTCTATGGGGCGACAATCCCCCCGAACTTTACCCCACGAGCCGGACTTCACTGGCCTACCTCACTCTCCAACCTACTGATGACGGAGGAGCCTGCGGATTCTTTCAGGAATACACCTCCTATTATGACCAGCATGGAATTGCCGGCAGAGTCGATGGCAACGGCGAATATGTATGGCGCGACCATCTCATCGATGTTACCCGTCCGGGCCGTCAGTCTTCCGCGCTGAAGTCGCAGCCTTACGGATCGAATGCATGGCTTCTCAACTGGAGCGACGGCGGATCAAGCGCCGAGGATAAAGATGAGGCTGCCTATATGATGGAGATCTTCAACTATGACGGTTCTTTCGGGCTGAAGGATTCCGGCGTGGAGAAGGTGACTGTCACCGGCTCGGAGCTTGCCTTTGACGGTTCTGCCATCACAGGCCCGCTTGCCGACGGCTCTATGGTGGAGATCTATGATATGGCCGGAATAAAGGTGGCTGCTGTCGCTGCCGAGGCTGGAAGAGCCGGAGTGGATTTGCCGACCGGCATCTATTTCGCCAAGACAGCAGAGGGAGTGGCTTTGAAATTCAATGTGAAATAACAATAACCCAATTCTCATGAAGAAAACGATATCAGCTTTTTCCATGTTGCTTCTCGGAGCTGCCGCTGCTAACGCACAGGCTGTGCTGGGATATACATTGGCAGAGACCACTCAGACGTATGCTCCGCTTTCGGATGCGACGGTGATATATCAGTCGCCTATTGAGGAATCTGACAATTACGACCGTGGAGTGATCACTCCCGACGGCTTAACGACAGATGGAGATGCCGCCAAAGGTTTCGATCTCGGATTCACGCTGAATTTTGCCGGCCGTTCATATACGAGTTTCCTTGTCTCCACTTCCGGATATCTTTATCTCGGAAACGGGGAGGAGATCGAGTATAACACGATGATGAGAAACAATTATCTCACCTATTATGGAGAGGATTTTGCTCTCGTCGGGTTGGCATGTTCGATGGGTGTCGGATATAATGAAAATACAGTCATCTCTTATACTACAACCGGCAGCGGCGATGATGCTGCGCTGACTGTGCAATATGAGAATTTTGCGGTGAATGCAACTATGTGGGATGAGACTCCGCAGCCAATAGATTTCCAACTCACCGTCACTGCCGATGGAAAGGTGAGCATAGCTTTCGCTAATCTTGCCAACGATAACGACCGTGAGGAGTATTCATTCCGTATCGGTGTGCGTCAGGGTAGCGAGTACGTTTGTGCATACGGCACTTACGGCGAGGTCACCGAGTCTTATGGAAGCGTTGAGGACTGCGTTATTCCGTCTTCTCTGGCCGATGGATCGGCTATAGTGTGGAATGTACCGGCTGATTGTGTTACTCCGACGGCACAGCCTACTGATGCCATCTTCGAGCGCACTTCAGACTCTCTGAGCTATTCCTTCTCTCCGGCAGACGATGCCGACACTTATCTGGTGGTCTATTCAATCGGCGATGCGAAGGCCGGTGTACCTGTCGACGGCACTGTTTATCAGGCCGGCGAAGAGTTAGGTGAGGGTATAGTGGCTTATTACGGCCCTGCCTTGAAGGTGAAGGGAGACGTCTATAGCCTTGACCCCGGAACTGAATATACATTCCGGTTCTATTCCGTCGGAGCCTACGGACTCAACGGCCCTAAATATAACACTAATGATCCCTTGACTGTGGAGGTGGCAACACTTCCGAAGAGTCCGGGCGATGTCTCTTTCTCCGGTTATGCTCTCGACAGTATCACCCTGAATGTGGATGACAATGGTACTGATGATGATATTCTCGTGATTTACAACAGCTATTGCGAGCATAGCAATTTCGGTGATCATGGTCTTTTCGGTGAGCTGACTCCCGACACTAAGGCGGGTGATGTGCTTCCTGTTCCTGAGGGTTTCACTCCCACTTATAATTATGAAGGCGCTCCGATGCCTGAGAATGCAGGTACGGTGGCTTATGTGGGTAAACCTGGTGAGGTCACTATCACCGATCTCAATCCCTCAACAATGTATTATGTCAGCGTCTATACCCGCAATGCGGCAGGTGAATATACTTCCAAGCCTGTTAATACGGGTTGGAGCACCATCCTTACTCTCCCTTATGATGGAGATTCCTTCAACTTCCCTAATTATCGTGTGCCTTACGGATGGGAATCGTCGGAGGCCGGCGATGGCACACTCCAGGTGACTGACGAGGCTTATTACGACCGTAGCGACATGACTCCGACACGCGGAACACAGATTGTGCAGCAGCGTGTGATCGTCAGCCGTGGAAATGCCACCACCGGAATGAAGGGATGGATCACACCTGCATTGGTGGAGGTGAGCGAGCGTCATCAGACCGTGAACTTCAGCTACAGCATCGTGGAGGCTACGAGCCGTTTCGCTTCTAATCCTTATAATGACTGGGCGGAGGAGGACGTGCTCCAGATTCAGGTTTCGACCGATAATGGGGAGAGCTGGAATGTGCTTACCTCGTATACTGCCGAGAATCACCCTGAGCAGGAGGAACTGACTTCCTATAACACTATCTCCGCAGATCTTAATGATTACCGCGGACAGCAGGTGTTGGTGCGTCTATACTGGGATACCTACATGGCTCCGGCATTCGGTGGAAATATGTATGTGGAGCGTTTTACTGTGGAGCAGGCTGAATTCCCCGCTGTGCCTGAGGTGAGTGTCGGTGCTGTGACTGACGAGACTGCCGTTATAAACTGGGTTTCTCAGCAGACCGATTATCAGCTCGCTTATTCTCTCAAGGATTCCGAAGAGGAGAACTTGGTGGATGTGGATGGCAATATGACATATACCATCGAGGGTCTGGAAGCTAATACAGAGTATGTGGTGAGAGTGAGAGGTAAACTGGTTTCCGAGGATTCTGAGGAGATTGAATTTACTGAATGGAGCGATCCTGTAGAGTTCACTACTGCCGATTATCCTGCTGTAGATGCTCCGGAAGGTCTTGTTTCGGATGTGGAAACAAAGGGTGACGACCGTATCGCAATACTTTCCTGGACTGCAATCGAGGTGGCTGAGAAGTATGAGGTGGCCTACCGACTCTCCTCTTCCACTGAATGGATCTATATTGAGACAGAGGAGACTTCCGTGGAGATCGAGGATCTGGAGTATGATGAGACATACGTGTGGAAAGTGCGTGCCTTCTGTACTCACGACCGCGAGACTCCTTATTCCGCACAGGCTCGTTTCACAATGCCGGAAGATTCGAATGCAGGAATAGAAGATGTTGTGACCGCAATTTCGGTAAGTGCTGAAAATGGTATTCTGACTGTGAAAGGATGCGAGGGCAAGGCTTTGAAGGTTGTGAATACCGCCGGAGTATGTTTCGTATCAAAGAATAATGCAGAACCCGAAGAGAATCTTTCCCTACAGCCCGGCGCATACATTGTAAATGTGGATAACGCTGTGGTAAAAGTATTGGTTAAGTAATCAAAAGATTAGTAATAAATAGAGTATGGGGGTTATCAACAATGCTGTTGATAACCCCCATATTCATTCATACATCCCAATCGTAATCATCGTAACCATCATAGTCATCATAATCTTCAGTAACGAAAGATAGATCCGTGGGCCAGTCCTCTTCTGTCGGGTAAGGGGGAGTTTCTGCATTCATCTCTCCGTATGGGGCCTCAGGTTCATTAACGATAGGGATTGGACGATAACTGCCGTTGACTGTCTCAACGCTGCGACGCAGGGTCAAAGTGCGTTGAAGTTCTTCGGCGGTGATTCCATATTCCTCAAGATGATCACGAAGCTTTTCAAGTTCGGAGCGGTAAGCCTCCTGTTCTTCCGGAGTCTCCCCGGATCCACGCGCTGCATCCGCCTTCTCAAGCAGAACGCATATACGCTCAAACACTGCAGTGGGGAGGAGTCGTTCAAGGTCTATATAATGTCCTGCCACATATTCACCCACAAGATGGCCGAAAACCGTGCTCTCCTTCAGGCCGCGTAATGCTGCGATCTCATCCAAGGTCATGTCGTTACCGAACATCAGACGGGTGACTATATCGCTTGATCTTGGCGGCAGACTCCGTTTCTTCTCCAACACATAACGAATGGTGGAAAGGATATCCTTGTAGTAAAGCCATATCTTTGCCATGCTCATCCCCTCTACGCCTATCAGTTGTTCCACGGTCGAGGGGCGTTTTTTTGCAAGGTCGGCGATTGTGGCATCGGAAATTATCATATAGTCGGCTATCTTCGTGCGTTCCGAAATCTTCACGCGCATGGCCTTGAGTGCATCCGCCAGATTCTCTTCCATAGAGCGTGGTGTCTTAACCGTAGAGGAACTACGCGACTTCCGTCGGGTATATTCGTTGGTGGCTTCGGTATATTGTGCCAGTGCTATCCTCTCTTCCCCCTTCACCACTCGCCATCCGGCTTCCGTGGGGCGTAAGTGGAAGTTGTCATCGTATGCAACCTCAATCAGCCCTAATTGCTGCATCTGAAGAATGTAGGCTTGCCACACCTTCGCCGGGAGATCGGCACCGACACCGAATGTCGGAAGCCGGTCGTAGCCTTTGCTCAGAAGATATTGAGGGCGCATCCCCCGAAGAATCTCCACAATAGTGCCGACGCTCTCACTGTTACCCGTGCGGATGATGGCGCTGAGTGCTTTCTGAGCGAGCACAGTGCCGTCGATCTTCCGGCGTGGTGTACGGCAATTGTCGCAGTTGCCGCAGTCGTGGCTGTTATCCTCACTGAAGTAGCTCAATAAGATACGGCGACGGCAAACGTGGGCCTCGGCATATTTCTGCATGAAGTCGAGTTTGCTTTCATTGATTTCCCGTTGACCCGATTCCTCCACGAATTTCCGCCGGGCCATGACATCGCTGAAGGAATAGAATAGTATTGTCTCGGCCGGTAATCCATCGCGTCCGGCACGTCCTATCTCCTGATAATAACTCTCTATGTTGCCCGGGAGATTGTTATGGACCACCCAGCGGATGTTACTTTTGTCGATACCCATACCGAAGGCGATGGTGGCGCAGATGGCCTGAAGACGTCCGGCTACAAAATCCTGCTGTACGCTCTCTCGATCCTCCGCTGTCATACCTGCATGGTAGAATCCCACCCGGTAACCGGCATCGGAGAGATAATGGGCCATGCTTTCGGTTTTCTTCCGGCTCAGACAGTAGACAATGCCGCAGTCCATAGGGTGACGCTCGATAAGGCTGCTTATCACTTTGATCCTGTCGGAAAGCGAGGCTCCTTGGATCACTCGCAGCGATAGATTCGGACGGTCGAAGGATCCGACATACATAAAAGGATTCTCCAGCCCCAGGGCGCGGGCTATGTCGTCGCGTGTGATGCGGTCGGCGGTGGCGGTGAGTGCCATCACCGGAATGTCGGGCCATATATTTTTGAGGAGCGTAAGAGAGGTATAGACGGGGCGGAAGTCATGACCCCATTGTGAAATACAGTGGGCTTCGTCAACGGCAATGAAGGAGACTGGTATCTGTTCTTTAATCCGAACTATATCGACAAGAAGACGCTCCGGGGATAGGTATAGGAGTTTTAGTTCGCCGGATGCAGCGCGGCAATAGGCTTCCTGATTGTCTGTTTCCGGTCGGTTGGAATTGACTGCGGCAGCGGGGATTCCGTTGGCTTGGAGGGCGGTGACCTGATCGTTCATGAGGGCAATCAGGGGGGATACGACAATACAGCATCCTTTACTCATGAGCGCAGGAATCTGGAAGCAGAGTGACTTGCCTCCACCGGTTGGCATAAGCACGACGGTATCCCTTCCTCCAATGATACTTTCAATGACCTCCCATTGTCCCGGTCGGAAAGAGGAGTAGCCGAAATAGCGACTCAAGGTTTCCAGCCCGGCATCCTTAAGGGTATGTGAGTTGGAAGATGCATTGATAGGATTTTTGTTTTCCATTTTTATTTTGGTGAATGTCGTTTTACATGCTAATTTTCAGTTCCAGAGTCCGCAACTCATATGAAGCAATCAAAGTCTTTATATCGGCAATCGTCATAATTTCTCAAGATTAAACAATGACTCTCCTTTTGAAGTTAGTTTATAAGCCTGTTTAGCACTTGTCGGCTTGTCGGGTGCCGTCATCTCTACATAACCTAAATTGATTAAAGGAGTTAAAATTTTGCGTTTAAGTTCGTATGTTTCCCCAAATTTAATTGCAGAATTGATAATCTTAGCTCCCAATTCTTCAGTCCTTAGCAGGCAAAATAAATCTATGGTTGCCTGTGAAAGACGAGGCACATTAGGAATGGACTTAGACTTAACCCAGACTTGGACAAACATTTGTTCAAGTATTTGTTCAAGTTCATCTTTTTTACAGATAATACTCTGGTTAATAGATTTTTCAACTTGAATAAATGATTGACCAAGTATCTGTTTAAGTTGGGATTTATTTGGACGGGAATTGATATTTTGCTTAGGCGTCACATTAATGAATGACGGATGGCAATGAAAAGTCATTAAGAAATACGTTCTATCTTCATCTGTTTCAATAGAAGCCCTTTCCGATCCATTTTCCTTAAGAGCCTTCTGAATGGTTGGTATTCCAGTAGCTCTACCTTCTGTCAGGTCAAGTTCTTTCAGAAAATCGCCCAATCTTCGGTTTCGGTATCTTCGTGCCTTTAACTTTCGAGCGGCTTTTATCGCTTCTGCGCTAATTGATCGATCAGGGCCTGCATAACTTAGGATGTCAATATGTGTGGGTTCAATCGTGATTTCAACCGGTTCGCGTTCTTGATAGTCCCTATGATAAAGAGCGTTTACAACAGCCTCTTCAAACGCCTGATATGGATAATTATAGATTTTGTCCGATTTTTCATCGTCTGTCGACTTTGTAATCTGTTTTTTGATAACATTAGTGCGCAGGTATGATAAAGTCTCCCTTATCATCCTTGGTACAGGTCCTGTGATCTTAGGAACCTCAATCATTAAATCTGGATTTTCAACACTCCCTTCCGGAAAAATTACTATATCAACTTGTGTCACGGGAAAGAAGTTCTCGGGATGCTCAGAAAACATCATTGCAGCCACATTCTTGATGGAACGATTTTCCGTAGGTCCGACCAACAAATCCATTTCATCCAACACCTCTATTAGCGGTCTCCCTATAAAATTTCCAACCAATTTACTTTTAACTGCTTTTAGATGCTCATAGACTAACACCTCAGAAATGTCTTCTATCTTAATTGCCTCATTCCCTCGTTCATCAAATGGAGTTCGGTCTGCTAATTCACGTACTTCATCCAAGGTCTCTCCTCTTGCCTCTATTGTAGAAGCCTTACTGCGTATATAATATTTGAGGGGAGATTTCCCTTTGGTAACTACACTTTCAGGTACGCAATATGGTCTGTTAGGACCTGTTGGCACCCAAATCACTAAAATATACTTTCCATCAACCTCTTCCTTAGATACACGGCTATTATAAGCTATGGATCTTAGATTTGACGTTGTAATCTTAGCGTCATAGCCCACCATGTCCTGCATAATACCGTCAATATCCTCAATTGGTAATCCTTTCACCGGCCGCTTGGCTATTCCGTTATCGTCTTGTTCTACTCCTACTAAAATATAGCCACCACCGGTATTATCCAAATCTGTGGCAAAGGCGCAGATTGTATGGTAAATCTTATCTGGGTTCCATCCACGCTTAAACTCAATACGGTTGGATTCTATCTTTTGCTTATTTAGAAGATCCTCTACATTTATCGGGAGAGCCATATCTTTATTTAGTTGTTGTTATCGTTAAAATTCAAACTTTATGCAATTCCATTGCATCTGGCAGTATTAAGAAATGCGGATGCTGCGTGCATACCAACGTTCAGTTCTCCGATACTTTTTTTCAGTTCCAGAGTCCGCAACTCATATGAAGCAATCAAAGTCTTTATATCGGCAATCGTCATAATATATCCACGACTTCGTCAGTTGCAAAATTACATAATAATTCATAATATAGCAATCCATTTGGGAATAAAGTATTGAAAATGGATAGACAAGGGTTTTACAAGCCGGATGTTTTATCCGGAAATACAGAATATCAGAGAGCTTGGTATGACATATTGGTGAGGTTGGATTTGGGTTCAAGTCAAAAGAAAAGCAGCTACGATTATGATCGCAACTGCTCGGTTTTTAAAAGTGGTCCCACTTGGGAAACTTCACTTTTGTTATATCCTAAAAATCAGTTCTTTATCATAGCGTCTTTCTGCAACTCCAACATTCGCTCCTACGGCACATTGCATCGCTTTTCATCGCTATGCTCCGCCTAAGCCATCGGAATCAACCCTGTCGTTGCTCGCAAGTTCTCTTACCTGTCATCTGCAAATATAACGCAAAATTTTTACTTATCGTCTGTTTTGCATGTTAAGATTTCTGACATACTATCCATCGACCGCCTTTCGTTGAACCCTCTCGATATAGTGTTCCTTTGTCTTTAAGCCTTTCGATTGCCTTCTGAACACCCTTGCGAGACATTTTCAAAAGTGGGTATAGTTGATCGATGGTCAAAGATCCATCTAATTTCAGTAATCCAATAATCTTATGTTCTGTATTACCATTAGTAAATTCTATAGAACTCATAAGAGTTTCTATAGTACTTTCTGTAGTACTTTTTGAATCTTCTGTAGTACTTTCTGTAGTACTTGGGGCGAGGTTAGGGGGTACTTGGTCGGTACTTGGTCGGAGGTTGAGGGGTTTTTCATCCTGCTTGGACGATAGTTGAGCGGAATCGGCAACCTGCTTGTATGACGGTCGTTTGAAGGTGACGTAGACGAAGCCGCCGTCCCAACGCCACGTGGGTTCTTCTACGCCTTGTTCCTGACAGGCTTCGATAATGCGCTTTGCACCCGAACCCCAATTCTCCAACCACATAGAACGGTAGAGTGCTTCTGCCATTTTGACATTATAAGGGTAGGAGTCGTGAGGTTCTTTGATATTTTCGGGTGTAATCTGAGAAGGGAAGATACCGGGATTGCCGATTTCCACGCGGTCATCATAGATGGCGATGCTATTGAACAGATTATATTTCTCCCACTGACGATGACAGAGCGAGTTGATAATGGCTTCTCTCAGTGCCTTGTAAGGAATTTCAAGACGCTCTTCGCGTTGAAGACTACGGTTGGTGATTTTACCGCTGAGATTGAGGTGTTTGAAACAGAACGCCAATCCTGCATCAAGCAAGTCGAAGAAATTCCCTTCGACACGCATCTCATCGATAAACTCATTCTTATCTGTCCCCAGGAACCGAGCCATCTTTATCTTGAAATTATCGTATTCATAAACATTATCAGAGAAAAGCATCGCCGCACCATTGGTTGGAATACCATTCTTTAGCAGTTTCCATTTAGATAAGGTATCGGATATAGGGGCACTCAAAGCACTGGCAGGAATTCGTCCTCCTTCGACACCAAGACGTATGCAACCGCGAATGTGCTTTTCATTGAGATCAGAAAGAGTCACTCCTTCAGCCTGCCGTAATTCCCAAGAATATGTTTTCGGTTCAAAGGCTCTGATTCGTTCATCATACATATCCTGAGGCATAATCTTTGTGGTGCTCTCAACTTTGTAGTAAGGGCGACCATGAAAGGTATGAGGTCGTTCGCCCCATACCCAGCCATCGAAGTGCATGGCGATCACTTTATTTCCGGGCCGCTCCGGCACATCAATATATTCAGGACGCACATCGACAGCCGGCTGTAATCCGGCAATCGCCTCAGCAATTTCCCGTTGGGTATCATCAGTCACTTGCTGGCCGACAATCTTCAACGACTTCGGCGTGATGCCGAAAATCAGCCAGCCACCCTCCGTATTCAGGAACGCGCACGCCGCGTGCATACCGTCCTTCAGTTCGCCGGTACTCTTCTTCAGCTCCAGAGTCTGCGACTCATCCGAAGCAATCAAAGCCTTTATATCGTCAATCGTCATCATATTAATCAATCAGATCACCAAGGTTTATTTCAAAAAGCCATATTGATATATTTTGGGTTCAATCCTTTTTGCCAGTTCCCTCATTCTTCCTCGGAGGTTTGATAATAATTGAGTATAGGTTTCATCATCACTATCAGGTTTCATCTGGATTTTACCACTCTTTAACGTTTTAGTTCCTTGGAAATACATCTTTATATCGTATAACGAAGCATTCGGGTTAGAATCTTCCTTAGAGTGATAATACTTCCACAACTCCTTGCCAGCGTCAAAGACCGATTTTGCTTCCGGTGAAAATGACAGAGGCTTGGTATTATCCAATGCGGCTGTAAATATAGTCGCTTCTATTTTGGGACGATTCTTTCCTGTTATATATTCGTGTATAACATGGCTTTTGAACGAATCTTTAGCTCCGACCTCCGATTCAGAAAACGGAATCCAATGATTTTCTTCTCCGTTCTGATTTACCCGTAATTGACCGCTGAATAAGGTATATGCAAGACAGTCGTTCTGAAAATCTATGTCTTCCACCCATTCAGCAGAAGGATAATTATATTGATCTCTGTCGTTTAACCAATAAGCTTCAATTACATGACGCACTGAAAAATATACAGCAATCCCGTGGAGATTATTTATTGTAATATTACAAGTCTTTCGTTGTTTCAAATCACTGGGCGAAGGAGTATTAGTAATAAACACGCCATTATTATTTTGAATGTCAGAACCCAGCATTCTTAAGTATGCTATTCTTTTCCCTGTCTTATCATGCAATTTCTTCAGCCAATCCATGAGAAGCTTATTCGGAATAGGAGCCTCGATTACTTTCTTAGGCATTTCCTCTCCATGTCTTCCAAACACATCAGCCGTAATCCCAACAAATTGTGTATTCTGAGAAAAAGTCCAAATGAAAAATCCGATAGGAAAATTACCTGAAACATTATCAAAAGTGTCCGCAGGTACCAAGAACAGTTTCTTCAACTCCGACTGAAATGATGCTCTGAATCCGTGAAAGTTAGGAGCTGTAAGGTTTTTAATCTTTGAGAAATGAGCAAGCACAGCCCCCGGAATTTCTCTATAGATGCGAATCATGAACTGAGCATATAATTCATTTGCTGCTCCTCCAAGAGATCCCTTATAATTATCAACGACATAATTATTTCTCGCTACATTCGCTTTATTCCCCCCCAGTGCCAGTCTTCTGCTTGGTTGTAGCGGCTTCGGCATAAGGAGGATTTATGTATATAACTAACTTCTTACGCTTTTCTTCATCGTTGATTATATCACGTAAGCCTTCAGGCAACTTATCAAAAGAGTCATTTAGAAAGTCAAACTGGAATATATGTGAAGGGAGTAAATTCGCGCCGTTCTTAATCCGTTCCTCCATGACATCAACGTCTGCCTTATCTAAGGTAGAAGCCCAAATCTTGTATTTGTCGACTAACCCGTTTAAGAGGTTCCCTGTTCCAGCAGCACAATCCCAAATGTAGTATTCATCTTGCCAATTATCTCCCAGTTCTCTTTCCAGATATTGTTGAGAAAGTTCGACCCATTCCTGCGGTGTAAAGTAGGAACCATGACGTTCTCGAACATCCGGGGGAACAAGCAGATCTCTTCTTTTTATAATATATTCCCAATATTCTTCTTTTGGAGGACGGTCATAACAATTCCAAAATTGCATATGAGCTTCCTGCTCATTAGTAAATTTGGCTTTACTTGATGTAAAGAGTCCCATTGCATTCTTTTTTCGGTCCAGTTCGTAGTAAGTCTCACGTAAGAGGACATGAAGCTTGTCTTGAATTGTTTTATTTTTCGCCGATAGAATATCTGCTAAATAAAAATCTGAGTCAAACACTCCTTGTTTTTTAGCCTCTTCCCAATTAACGTCAATAGTAGGTTTAACTTTTTTAAGCCATTTCTGGTAAATGACTACGAAATTATTTTTACTAATTCTGATACGTGAGATTTTCTTTTTACCTATGATAAAATTAGATTTGATAAATCTTGCCAGATCGTTCTTGCCATTATCATATTCAAAGGCATACATCGACTTAGGGAAGATGCGTTTAACCAATTCTAGAACTTCCTTAAATTCTTTTGTTGTATGATCGGAGGGCGTAACATTCCAATTGAAATCATTCTTATAGAAAATCTCCTGTACCTCCTCATAAGGTAGAAATGCTATTCTTTCTGCATCAAATGCACCAACGAATTTCGGAGGCAAATATGACTCAAACGTTCTTGCTTTACCAATAGTCAATATTAATTGAGCAAACGATTCTTCAACAGGCTTGGATCCCTTTTTTGCCTCAGCCCATAGTAGAAACTCTGTTTCTGCAGAAGAGCCATCGGTCTTTGGTACAGCTACAGTAAAATCAATATCACCTAATATATGAGTGGTATCGTATGATGAGAACCAATCTTTGGCAATGTTATTCTTCAGTTCTTCTTCTCGAATATTATGTAGATAAGCCATAAGCTATAAGCTTCTATTCAGTAGAGTTATTACATCAATTTTTAAGAGATCTGCAATATTGTTTAGAGTATATAAATCCGGTTGGGAGGTATTAGTGCACCATTTGGAGACCGTTACGGGATCTTTGCCTAATCGCTCAGCGAGCCATTTGCCGGTATGACCGGTTTCTGCCAATACTGCTTTTATTCTATTTAGTTTCTAACGTTCTATTTTTGTCTGCATTGAAAAAGAAATTAAATTTGAACGCAAAGTTACTATATTTGGGGAATATGTGCAATATGTTATTGAGCATATATATCGTTAATATTTCGATGGAGCAGTAACGACATTGAGAGAAATTGTTTGTCTATAAAATTGTTGTTGTGAGAATTAACGTTGTAAAAATAGTAATATATCTTCAAAGTTAGAGCTTATACCTATGGTTACGAGATTGTCAAGTCGTTATCTGCAATAATTTGTCTTATCTTGTTATCGGAAATATTAGCCATGTCTCTTTTATCATAGACGTATAAGAAGTCATTTTGGATTGAATCTCGCTGAGGACTAAAGAAAGTGAGATTACTCGCGCGCCTCCACTTTTACCTTTCCCTTTTGCTTTGATGGCCATTCTTATTTTTTCGTATGCTATTGCCAAATCATCGCCAATTTGAGGATTGCCGGCAATCTCCTTGCATAGATATTTCAAGTCATCTGCAAATGATCGATAACGCTTTGAAAGAACTTTAGCTGATTTTAAAAACACAGGAGTATATTCGAAAACTATAGTTGACTCCATAAGGTATCAATTGGCTGTGTTTTCCCTTCGTTAACCTCTCTGATAGATTGAGCTAAACCTTCAAGAATAGTATCTTCATCCAGCCCATTTGATGCCGATAAGGATGATAAAAGTTTGTTGACTAACCATCTTTTGTTTTTTATAGACAAGGAATCAATAATAGCCCAAAGTCCATCCAATGATATAGTCGCATTCATAGTTGGTAAATTTAAAGAGATACCACTTAATAAAAAGCCAATCAGAAAAATTCTGATTGGCTGAGAAGTGGTCCCACTTGGGCTTGAACCAAGGACTCCCTGATTATGAGAGAGGGACGTAACCACTTCAAGCGTCTGATTACTAATTAGTTTTTTATTATCTCTTATTATGTGCACGCGTTT
>JAAVDD010000018.1 GCA_014801985.1 Bacteroides sp. | reverse complement strand
GAACACAGCATAAGGGCTCCACCTCTTCCCATTCCGAACAGAGAAGTTAAACCTTATCACGCCGATGGTACTGCGAAAGCGGGAGAGTAGGTAATCGCCGCCTTGAAGAAGCCGATCCGGATGGGTCGGCTTTTTTTTGTTTTGGCCCTCTACGTGATGCGGTTGGAATCAGAGTCTAAGGTTTAGACAGTAGATGAGATTTATCCTTACAATATGGTTTGGATCAGTGCCAGAGGCGCTCGCTCAAACTATTTAATTCGGTGTAATGGCTTATGAAAGATTCTTTGAAAAAAATTTTTATCCTTAAAGAAAAAATTTTGCAGATTAAAAAAAATTTTGTAATTTTGTAATCGCAAATGCGCACGTGGCGTAATTGGTAGCCGCGCTAGACTTAGGATCTAGTGTCTTGCGACGTGGGGGTTCGAGTCCCTTCGTGCGCACTGAAAAAGTAATGCCTCCCGAATTTCGGGAGGCATTACTTTTTTTGTCTATTGTATATTTGCCTATACAAATTGTGATTGGCAACTTCTTCAGATGGTTGTTTCAATGGGCCATACAAAGGCTCTAAGCCCAAGGCGTGGCTTCTCTTCATCAAGTGCTTTTATCATTTCAAGCAGTCGAGGTGCTCGTTCATCCTCAACGAATGTAAACATAGCCTGTGCAAGCGAAGGCCATGCGTGGCTTCCATAATGCGGCTCACCCTTATATGAGCCACGTCCCTGTACGTTTTCAAATGATGTAAAGCCTCGACATTGGCATTTATCAAGTATTTCGATTAATGCCTGATGGTGGGCTTGATCATATGCTATAAATATTGCTTTCATATAAAATCTGCCATTGTTAATGGCTTTAAGTTTTAGGAATATTATATCGAGAAGAGCGATTGGAGCAGGGCATTATACCCTGCTCCTTATTGCTATTTTACAGTAGATAGTCTTTTGCGAATCTTCTTGCGCTCATTCTTCACGCCGCGTCCAGCAAATACACAGTAAAGGGTAGGCACGAAGAGTAGTGTAAGAATTGTTGAGAATGTCAGACCTCCGATCACGGCCACACCCATTGGTCGCCACATCTCCGATCCCTGACCGCTTCCTACTGCCATAGGAACCATACCAAGGATAGTAGTGAGGGTTGTCATCACGACAGGACGCAGACGCGATTTACCGCCATCTACAACCGCTGTACGGATACCCATTCCTCTTTCTCGATTAAGGGTGATGTAGTCGATAAGCACGATACCGTTCTTAACCACGATACCGATAAGCATAATGGCACCGATCATTGACATTATATTGAGAGTATGTCCTGTGAGCCAAAGTATGAGGAAGACGCCGGAGAATGCAAACAGGAGGGAGGTCATGATAATACCCGGGTAAGTGAGCGATTCAAACTGAGCCGCCATCACGATATATACGAGTATAATGATAAGCACGCCCAAGAGAAGGAGGTCGCTGAAAGAATCCTGCTGGTCTTCATAGCTACCTGCAATCTGGATGTTAATGCCCGGAGGCATCTCTATTGAATTCATCTGGGC
The DNA here is from genome assembly GCA_014801985.1 of Bacteroides sp. Lineage (GTDB taxonomy): Bacteria > Bacteroidota > Bacteroidia > Bacteroidales > Muribaculaceae > Lepagella. The sequence goes on along the minus strand of JAAVDD010000018.1, from coordinate 9,789 downwards.
TTCGGCATCAGCGACAACCTGACTCATCGGAACACCATCCACAACTGCCGACACCGTGATTAGACGCTCGCGGTCCTTACGCTCGATAGTGGGAGGTGTGAAACGCTCAACAACTGTTCCTAATTCTTTCAAACGTACACCTTGTCCTCGCGAAGTGTAGATCATGATATTTTCTATATCGTATATTTGAGTACGCTTTTCAGGAGAATACATCACCTTGATATCATACTCCTCACCGTCTTCGCGGAACTGTGAAGCTGTCGAACCATTGATACGGTTACGGAGATAAAATGCAGCCGTCTGAAGAGATATGCCGTGCATTGCAAGTTTCTCGCGGTCGAAGTCAACCTGATATTCGGGCTGATAATCGGAACGCGATATAATGACATCGGCAGTTCCATTGATTCCTCGTAGAATTTCAGCCAGGTCTCTTGCCACCTTGTCGGTATTATCAAAATCATATCCATATACCTCGAAGTCGACTGTGGACTGACCACCCATTCCACCTCCTTGTCGTCCACCGACCATCACCTGTGCCTTCTTGAATTCCGGAAAATCGTTCTCTATATCCTTACGCATATCATCAGCAATATCTGTAATCTTACGATCTCGATCGCCCGGATCGGATAGACGTATATTCATGGATATGATATGAGGGCCGTTGTCGGAAAGTGAAGCGTAGGTGTTATCGGAGCTTGCCGGGCCGACTGTATAGCTCTGAACGATGATTTCAGGATATTTCTTTCTCCATAGAGAATCAAGGCGTGCCATTGAAGCTTCTGCCTCCTCTACTCGCGATCCGATTGGGAGTTCAAGGTTCACACCAAGACGACCGTCATCCTGAGTAGGGAAGAACTCTGTTCCGACATGTTTCATCAAGAAACATGATCCGATAAATATGCCGAGACAGACAAGGATCGTGACTGTCTTGTGTGTCACAACCTTCTGAAGTAAATGTGCATATCCATCGTCAAACTTATCCAGAACGTGTTCAATCGGGCGATACCAGCGCATTCCCTTTGAGTTCTTGTTGCGAAGACGGAGCCACTGAGAGCAGAGCATCGGAGTGAGGGAGAGGGCACAAGTGGTAGAAATAATCATCATGATTGTCACCATCCATCCGAGCTGACGGAAGAGAACACCGGTCATTCCTGTCACCAGCGTAAGAGGGAAGAACACTGCAATCAGTGTGAGAGTCGAGGCGATAACAGAGATTGCAACCTCGTTTGTGCCATGGACAGCTGCCTGCTTCGGGTCGGAACCACGCTCAATATGGGTCGTGACATTCTCAAGCACCACAATGGCATCGTCGACCACCATGCCGATTGAAATTGAAAGGGCCGACAGGGAGACTATGTTAAGAGAATTACCTGTAGCGAAGAGATAGATGAATGATGCAATAAGGGATACCGGAATCGTGATGACGATAATAACGGTGGCACGCCAGCGCCCGAGGAAAAAGAACACCACTATCATTACAAATAGAAGTGCATAGAGCACAGTCTCCACAAGCGAGGCGATAGTGTTGCGGATATTGTCGGATGTATCGACAATAACGCCTATCTTGATATCCGAAGGAAGGTTCTTCTCCAAGGTAGGGAGCATCTTCATCACCTTATTTGAGATTTCGACCGAGTTGGCGCCGCTTTGTTTCTGGATGACAATCATCGCACCCTTGTTCCCATTGATATAGGTCTGTTGGGTCCTTTCTTCAAGACTGTCTTCCACACGGGCCACATCACGCAAGAATACTGTCTTGCCGTCGACCGAGGCAACGGGGATATTCTCCAGCTGAGCTGAATCGTCGAACTCACCCTGAACACGGAGGGCATAGGTGTTTGAACCGATATCGAACGAACCTCCGGGCACATTCCTGTTTTCCGCAGCTATGACAGATGATATCTGCTCCACGGAAAGATTGTAGGCGTCAAGACGTGCTGGATCGACATATACATGGATTTCTCGTTTGGGGGCACCGGAGATAGATACCGAACCTACTCCGTCGACACGTGCCAGAGGATTGGCTATTCCATCATCGAGAATCTTGTAGAGACCCTGCATACTCTCCTTAGCCTCCACGGAAAGGAGGCAGATAGGAATCATATCTGTGGAGAACTTGAAGATGATAGGGTTTTCCGAATCATCAGGAAGCACAGACTTCACCATGTCGAGTTTGTCGCGAACATCATTGGTGAGCACATCTATGTCGTATCCATATTCAAACTCCAGAGTAATTACAGAAGTATTCTCTCTCGAAGTTGAGGAGATATGCTTCAGATGTTCCACAGAGTTGAGTGAATTCTCAAGGGGTTTGGTCACATTCTGCTCAATATCCTTTGCACTCGCTCCCGGATACATTGTGATAACCATAATAGAGTTGGTATCGATATCGGGATAGAGGTCAATAGGAAGTTTTGCGAGCGAGAAGAGACCCAGGATGATCACCGTCACGAAGCAGAGGGTGGTCATGATAGGGCGTTTCACCGCCGAACCGTATAGACTCATGATTCTAAAGGATTACTTCTTAATGGATACTTTTTTTCCGTTGGCGAGTCGGGTCTGACCCGAAACCACAACCTGTGATCCCGGCTCCACACCGCTCACAAGCTCATATTCGCCACCAATACGCTGACCAAGCTCAACTTTGTTATAGCTTACTGTCTGGTCGGAGGGATTATAGACATATACATAATGGTCGCCTGATCCCTGCTGTTTCACGACAGCCTTATCAGGAACCACGACGCGTTCACGTGTGCCAAGATTGAGAGTGGCGCGTCCGAACATACCGGGAAGAATACGGTCGTCAGAGTTGGTATATGTGATTTCAACTCCGAAAGTGCGACTTCCTGAATCCACCGTGGGAGCAACCATTGTTACAGTACCGTGGAACACCTCGTCGCCATAGGTATCGAATGAGATATTTGCCGGCATTCCCTTCTTGATATGGGAGAGCTCGCTTTCAGTGACGTTTATCACAATCTTTACCGGCTGCACGCGAGCTATGGTGAGAATCGGGAGCGATCCTGTCATATCACCCGGATCATAGTTTCGGGCAGTCACAACTCCTGAGATGGGTGCAGTGAGAACGGTGTTCTCCTGTACGTTCTGGAGAGTGCGCTCGGCAGCTGAGAGAGAATTTTTGGCATTGATCAGCTGGGTCTCCATCTGGTCGACCTGCTGCTTGGTTCCACCTCCAATCTTGAAAAGTTCAAGTGCACGGTCGTAATTTAGCTGNACATTACGAAGATTAGCCTTCGCGTTATCCACCTGGGTCTGATAACTTACAGTGTTGACATCATCCATGACTACAAGTTTCTGACCCTTGGACACTCTCATCCCCTCATCGACATATATGGCCTTTATGCGGTTAGGGGAGGATGCGGAAATATTGTTGATGAGATCCGGTTCCACAGTGGCGGTGTATTCCCCAATCTGGTCTACCGGCCTCTCNCCGACTGTTTCCACTGAGACCACAGTGGCTTTCTCCTCCTTGGTCTCCTTCTGCTCCTCTTTCTCTTTGCCGGAGCAGGAAGCGAATAGAGCCAGCGCACAAACGGCAGCTGACATGACTTTATATATTTTCATTGCAATATGGTTTTACTTGTTGGATAAAATAAGAGCCTCTTCTTTCCCAAGGAGCGCATCCAGTTCGGAAGTGGAGACNAGATAATTATATATTGCCTGCAGATAGGCGAGCTGCGCGGAAGTATCNGCAAGTTCGCTGTCGCGAAGATCAAGATAGGTGGCNGCTCCGATCTCAAAACTTTTCTGCATGATTTCATGAGCCTTCTTTGCCTGACGCACGCCCTGCTCACTGGTCGAGATCTGTTTCACCTGCTTATTGATATTCTCAATTGCCAATTCCACCTGCATATTCAGTGAGTTCACCAGATTCTCGCGTTGGAATTTCATCTCAGTNAGTTGCACCTCTGCTTGTTTCAAGGCATTGTATTTTGTGCCTCCGGCAAAGATAGGGACGCTCAGAGCGACCGCNACATTACTATATGGACTGAAATGTTGGTTCTTAAAGGCATTGCCGTTNGACATGGCATTCCAGTTTATATTATATTGCAGNCCCAAGGTGGGAATCCATGCAAACTTTTTCAAGGTCACATTCTGTTCCAGCATTCGTTTCTGCACGTCAAGGGAGCGCAGTGAACTATTGCCCGAAATATTCCGGTCGAATCCGGGGGCGAGTCCATACATCTCACGCTTCATGTCGGCAAGAGTGATGTCAGGCCAAATCTCGGAAGCATAGTCGATACCCATGAGTACTTTCAGTTGGAGCTGACATTGAAGGATGGCTATATCAGCTTGCAGAAGCTCAGGCTCGATATTTGAGACCTGCACTGAAGAACGCAACACATCATATTCCGAAGCAGTCCCCTGTTCGAATTGTTTAGTGTAGATATCAGCATTGAATTTTGCAATCTCATAATTCTGCTCGATCACATCGCGCGATGCAATAGCGAGGAGAAGGGCATAATAGGCCTTGTTGATATTGTTCACAAGATCTATCCTTGAGGCTCGTGCATCCTCAAGAGCCGANAGGATCTGAGTCTCGGAAATCTGAATTGCCTTCCAGAGAGAGGCGTTCACCAGCGGCATCGCGGCTGTGAAGCCGGTATTCCAGNTGTTATCCGTACCCATCTTAATCTGGGTGGATTGTCCTCCCATGTTCATGTTCATCGACTGCAGCTCTATAGAGCGCTGATAGGCGAGGGAGAAATCGATGGTCGGAAGGAGGTTTCCTTTTGTCTCCTTCTTGGCATAATCCATCTTTTTGACCTCAAGGTCGGCCACCTTGACAGAAGGGTTTTCCTGCAGCGCTATCTCCACGCATTTCTCCCTTGACAGACGCAAAGTATCGGTCGGAGCAATCTGCTGTGCCGATAGTTTGGTGAGAGGGAGAGCCGTGAATAAAGCCGCTGCAAGGACTTTTANATTTAAGCTCATAATTGAGTGAATGTTATTATTGATGTTTTTTAAAGTTCAGAATTTTTATTATATAAAGAATCGATAATCTCCNTTCCTTTCGGAGTGGCGATTGAGCGCAGGAATCCTTTGCTTATAGTGTCGAAAGCATCGGTAATAGTGATATTGGGAGGGAACACCTCTTCCATTCTTTTAAGCGATTCCATCTGGAGCCGCATGAGATGGAGTGTTACGTTATAGTTTACATCCGTTCGGAACACTCCCTGTTCCATCCCTTTGTTTATTATTTCCATTACTTTGTCGACCCATACTTTGTCATGGTCTTCAAACACTTTTCTTACTTCCGGGTAATGGCGGTCCATATCGAGGAAGAAATCAAGATTCACTTCCTTCATCATCTTCTGATGTGCTTGGAATGCCCTTATAAGGGCTTCCATCACGGTTTTTGAGGATGCGAATATTGCCTCGGCTTTTTTTTGGCGTTGTTTATGCCAAAAGTTCACCACTTTCAGTATCATATCCTTTTTTGAATCGAAGATTTCGTATAGCGTTCGTTTTGACATAGACAAGGTCGCGGCCACATAGTCCATTGTGGTTGCTTTCATTCCATTTTCAAGCAGAATCGAGGAGATCGCTATGATGAGTTCGTCGGTCGGTTCTTTATTTAGTTCAGACATATTATAGAGGTGGATTGAAGTTAAAAAGCACTTCGTTATAAGAATCGGAACAAAGGTAGGAATTTTCCTTGGAAACTCAAAATTAAGAAATAGTTTTTTTATAAACAGGATATAAAATGTAAAATAAAGTCGAAGTAGGGGAGATAATAAAAAGGTTGGAGGAACAGCAACCGAAGCTGCTGCTCCTCCAGGGAGTTGGGGAATTTGGGGGGTGAAGTGTGGGGTTCGAACCCACGACCTTCGGAACCACAATCCGACGCTCTAACCAGCTGAGCTAATTTCACCATTTTTAACCGCTCTTCTTCCGAAAAGCGATGCAAAGTTAGACATTTTTTTTTAAAGTTCCAAATATTTCAGTAATTTTTTTGTAATTTTGTTGAAAATAAAAATCGACTCGAACAAAAAGGATCCCTTCTTTCCCTATTGTTTAATCATGTCGATTATGGTTATCCTAAAGATAATGAGATGGAAAAGATAGAAAAAGATAAAATGACCGTTGCGGAGCTGCGAGAATTGGCCACACACGTAAAAAATCTAAGAGGAATGCTTGGGGCAAGTCTGAGCGATGAGGAGCTTTCCAAGGTCGGACGGTGTCTGCGGTCTGCTCTTAGAGAGGGGAGTGCGGCTCACGATTCCCATGGCTTGTGTATAGCAGTGACCACAATGCAGACGGCCTGTGTCTTTGCTGAGATGGTAGACCCCGATCATAATATCCTTCTTGCCATCACCATGTATCCCCTTTATGAGAATTCCACCATGTCGGCCGAAGATATAAGGAAGGAATGGGGAGAGGATGTTGCCGGTCTGATTGAAGGTATGGCGAATGTGTCAAGATTCAGTAACCGCAACAGTGCCCATAATCAAGAGAACTTCCGTGGCCTTATGCTTGGTCTGGCCCACGACATACGTGTGATCATAATCATGATTGTGCGTAATCTTGTGCTGATGCGCAATATCAACCATCATCCAGATGAAGATTGGGTGAAGAATGTGGCATTCGAGGCTAATTGTCTTTATGCGCAGCTTGCACATCGTCTCGGTCTATATAAGATAAAAGGAGAGCTTGAAGATCTTTCTCTGAAATATACGAACCGTGACATCTATATGCAGATTGCCCACAAACTGAATGAAACCAAACGTTCACGCGAGGCCTACATAAAGTCGTTCATAGTCCCGTTAAAAGCCAATCTTGAAGCGGCAGGTTTGAAATTTGAGATTAAGGGGCGCACTAAATCCATATCATCCATCTGGAACAAGATGAAGAAGCAGAAAGTGGATCTTCCGGGTATCTACGATCTTTTTGCTATCCGCGTGATTATCGATACTCCTCTGGAGAAAGAGAAATCCGACTGCTGGCTTGCCTATTCCATTCTGGCTGATATGTACACAGCCAACCCGGCACGTATGCGCGATTGGATCACCATTCCAAAAAGCAATGGCTATGAAAGTCTTCATGCCACTGTGATGGGTCCGGAATCGAAATGGGTGGAGGTTCAGTTCCGCACGGAGCGTATGGATCTTGTGGCTGAGAAGGGTCTGGCTGCCCATTGGCGTTACAAAGGGGTAAAAGGCGATAGCACCGACCACTGGATGAATAATATCCGCGATATCCTTGAGACCGCCGAAGCCGGCCCGATGCAGCTCATGAAGAATATTCAGGCTGATGCATTCGGAGAGGAAGTGTATGCATTCACTCCTAAGGGCGACCTCTTCAAGATGTCGGCCGGGGCAACTGCCCTTGATTTTGCATTCCATATTCATACGAATGTCGGTGCACACTGCACGGGAGCTATTGTGAACGGGGCACATAAGAAACTAACGTATAAAATACAGAATGGCGACACTGTGGAGATTCTCACCTCTGTCAACCAGACTCCCCGTCAGGAATGGCTCAATATCGTGACCACTTCCAAGGCTCGCAACAAAATCAAGCAGAGCCTAAATGAGGAAAAGCAACGTCTCGCCGACCTTGGTAAGGAATCGCTTATGCGTCGTGCCAAGAATCGCAAGGTGGAGATAGATGAAGGGGTGTTGATGAAGCTCATAAAGAAACAGGGATATAAATTTGCTCTGGAGTTTTTTGCTGAGATGGGTGCCGACCGGATTGATTCCGGTAAATTCCTCAATGCCTATGTAGATTTCACCACTCAGGATCCTGATACAGAACCTGAAAAGATTTCCGCCGAAGAATATCAGATAATCCGCAAAGAGGAGGATTCCAAGGATGACGTATTGGTGATTGGTGAACAATCAATCAACGGACTCAGTTATAAATTTGCAAGGTGTTGCAATCCCATATATGGTGATGAGGTGTTTGGCTTCATCTCTTCCGATGGAGCTGTGAAGATTCATAAATGTGACTGTCCGAATGCCGCTCATATCCGCGAGCGTTATCCTTACCGTATAATACGAGCCGACTGGAGCGGCAAGACCGGCAGGATGCTTTCTGCTTCGCTGCGTGTAATCGGTAACGATGATATAGGAATTGTCGCAAATATTTCATCGATAATCGCCAAGGAGCCCAACACAAACCTCCGAAATATCTCGATAGATTCCCATGACGGTATTTTCCAAGGGTATTTGGTGATAGGGGTGACGGACCAGCGTCAGCTCACTTCCCTCATCAAAAAGATAAAGACTGTTTCGGGAGTGAGGGATGTGACAAGGATCTAATGGTCGGCAACCATTGCGGATACTCATAAAAACATTTTCCCACATGGGCGGGAGGTTCATGTGGGAATCTATAAAAATTACGGAAAGATGAAGAAAAGTGTGATAATGGCGTTGGCTCTCATTATGCTTGCAGGGTGCGCCAAAAAGAATGAATCAGGGAAAGAGATGCAGAAATCCTATCAGGTGGCACTTGATGATTCAATAAAGAACGTTACCTTCAAGATCGATTCCTGCAATGATGTGGCAAAATCACTTCAGGATAAGATTGCTAACCTGCTTCCGGAATTCCGGGCAGTATCAAAAGCGCGAGAGGTAGAGGGATACATGATATTTCAGGGATGGGAGAATCGCTATCCGCTGCAGAATACGAGTATTGTTGCACGTCTTAGTGAGAGCCGTCAGCTTGAGCTGATAGGGGTCTTGAAAGGAGGTGAGTTTGATCGAATTCGTGTCAGTGTTCCCTCACAGACGGCAGAGACCGCTGCAGTGCCTTTCGATCAGGCTCTCAATTATCGTCAAGGAGGGCTGAACACAGTGCTATTCACCGGACCTGAGGCTGATTCAGTGGCACAGCTCATAGCCGACAATGAGTTGAATCCCATTACGGTCACTTTTCTGAATGGTGGCAGGACAACGGGAACATGGAAGATGGATCATGACAACGCGAAGATGATCACCATGACATATCTTCTTTATTCCGCAAATAAAGATCACAAGCGCCTCGAACAGGAATCCCTAAAACTGGGGGAGAAGCTGAAACTCCTCCGACAGCATCAGGTTTCGGAGAAGGATAAGGCTCACGAAGCCGAAAAGGAACGGAAATGAAGAGAATAGCTGCGTGTTAAGGCAAATAGTGTCCGGATTCATGAATCCGGACACTATTTTTATAGTAAATGGTTGGAATTTTATAGTGAAAGAGAGAGAGACAATAGTTAATTTTGTACTGAAAAAATTAATTAAAAATTTATATGTCAAATTCAAACCGCATTGTCTTTCTCGACTATCTCCGCGTGATAGCATGCTTCATGTTTGCCATAGGCCATGTTACAGAATGCTATTATGCGCAGCCCGACGGGGTTATCTTTTCCTCGGAAACCAACCGTTTCTGAGTTGTCATGCATAATAGTCGAATATGTCATTACAGCAGGATATTTCTACAACGCCACTCTCTCCACAACAGAATATTACATAGCAGAGTTAAGCTGGAGGTTCTGCACCTTCAACGTTGCCTTGATGACATTCGGTATGTTCATTATCCTCCGTCATATTGATTACGCAGGAAAGGCGGTTTATGGGGCTGTCAATAATATTTCGGGATGCAGTTACGGAATCTATCTGATGCACATATTTGTAATGGTGTTCATGTTCGGATGGATAAGCCCGCTGCTCTCATTTTCCACCCCGCTTACAGTCTTTACTACCGCCATAGCCACATTCCTGACCTGTTGGCTCTTGACCTGGATCATCACAAAAATTCCTGGAGGAAGATATATTACGGGGTAAT
>JAAVDD010000017.1 GCA_014801985.1 Bacteroides sp. | reverse complement strand
GCGGTCTCTTTGCCCCTCTCTCTCAGTCGCATAGCCCGCTATGCTCCTTCGCTCGCGAGACAAATAGCCTCACTCAAAATTCAAAAATAACTATTGGCTAATTTCTCAAACTTACTTAACTCAAAAGATAGACAATATGTATCAGTATCAAGTTTCGTTTTTAGATGCAGTGAAGCGAGCCTTTAATAATTATTGCTGCTTCACAGGACGCGCTTCGCGTTCAGAGTATTGGTGGTTCTGCTTGTTTAATTTGATAGTGAGCTGGGTGCTTGGTGTATTCTGTGGAATCATTTTTGGGCAGGATAATTTATCTGTCACATATTATATTTCGGGACTTTGGAATCTTGCAGTGTTGCTGCCTTCTTTCGGACTCCTGTTTCGTAGGTTACATGATACGGGACGTTCTGGTTGGAACTGGTGTTGGTCTTTCCTGCCGGTTGTAGGGTGGATTATCCTGCTGGTGTATCTCTGTCAGGATAGTCAGATGCAGGATAACCAGTATGGGCCTGTGCCTAATATGAGATTTTGATAATCTTGCTGTAAATAAAAAATGGCGGAGAAATGTCTGAAATTTCTTCGCCATTTTTTACATTATCAAACAATGTTTGCTGTAAGTCATTAAAAGTAATACACGTTTTATAATCAATTTATTTCCTGAATTTCAGGTTGATCCAATCTTCGTGTTGTGGTGTTGAAGTTTACTCCGATACGGAATACACGCCGCGCATCGTTTCGATAGGGGAGATCATATTGTTTCTCCTCTATCTGATTTATTGCGGTTTGAGAATCTTTCCCAAATTTCAACTCAATGATATAAATAAATTTAGAGGTCTTTACGATCAAGTCAATACGACCATCTGAAGTATGAACTTCAGTTTCAGTTCTTGCCCCGATAAGTCTTAAAAGGATATAGACTGCATTATGGAAGTTATTCTCATTTTCCATCTTCATCTCGTATGGGATTCCGGCAAGAAAGATGTCGATACTCTCCATCATCTTTGCAGGTTCTCCTTTAAGAATTGCATTCAGAATGTCGCGAGCGACTGAGTCGGGAGTATCACGCTCCACCGAAATGTAGTATGGGAGAAGTGCTTTGAATAGATCGCGAGAGACTTCACGATTAGGGACACTAAGACTATACAATTTAGTTTCTCTATCATACGCCTTGATTGTAAGATATCCGGTCTGATACAATAGAGGAAGAGGATCTATGTTACTAAGATCGAGTCCCTTCAGCTGGTCAAGTGTGCAGTCTGTATTTAGTATTTTTTCAAGATCTACATTTCGGTTGTGCAAAGTCTCGACAACAATTGTGGGTTTACCTGTTTCAGCCCAATAGTCTTGAATCATGGATTCCCGCATGGCATTAAGCACCGACCATGGATTATAGATGTCACTTCCTCCACTGCTGAAGCGATATCCATCATAGTTTAATTTCAATTCAAAGCAGGCCTGTTCATAGGAAATACCCTCCTTGTCGGCGAGATTCTTAATACCGGAAGTGAAATATTTATGTAGTTCTGCTTCCGTGATTCCACAAATATCAGCAAAATCTTCCGAGAATGATATATCTCTTAAATTATTGAGATCTGAAAAAACGCTTAGTTTGCTGAAACGACTCACTCCTGTGATGAATACGAGTTTTATATGAGCGGCAGAACTTTTGAAGTTGGAATAAATGGAAGCGAGTTTCTCTCGAAAATATTCAAATTGACTTGAGCTATTTAGATTCCCGACCAATGGCTTATCATATTCATCCACAAGTATCACAACCTGATGTCCTGTTTTTTCATGAGCAGTCTCGATTATACGTCGGAATCGTTGGCTATAATCAGATGAGAGATTCTTAATACCGTATTTTTTTTCCCATTCCTCGAATCTTTCATCAAGTATACTTTCGAGTTTCCCTTTTTCAGAATATCGTTCGGGATTAAGATCAAGATGCAATACAGGATACTTATCCCATCCCCAATCAATAGAGTCGATATAAAGCCCATTGAATAATTCTCTTTCCCCTTCGAAAAAATACTTCATAGTGGATAGGAAAAGACTTTTACCGAATCGCCGAGGGCGAGCCAGAAAATAATATTGGTCCTCCTCAACAAGTTGTTCAATATATCTTGTTTTATCCACGTATAATCTCCCTTGTTGGCGAAGTACTTTGAAATCCTGCTGACCAATGGGATATTTCACTTTTTCAGGAGTTTTCCTATCCATAAATATTCCTTTTTGCAAATATAAGAAATTAGGTCGGAAATTACAAATATGCAGGTATTAATCGAAATAAGGGATATAAAGATCTCTTACTTATTTTTTATTTCCTGAATATCAAATTGCAGCTGTCGGTTCTCCTTGTCGCTGATGAAATTGGCCGCTATCAGGAATACAGGGCGAGATTCGAGGCTATAGCGCCCTGCGTAGTCGCGCGACTGAAGCTGTTCGACCGCTTCGGTGAGGGTCTTATTATATTTGAACTCAAATATGTAGATATATCTCCATGTCAGCACTTCGATATCGCTCCGACCCTTGTATCCGTGATGTTCCGCCATAGCGAATGCGGAGCATAGCACGGCGATGAGATATGTAATTGCTCTGTAGGTCGATTCGCTGTGATCGTCGTAAGGGATATCCTTGAAAAGAGTCTCAAGCCGTTCCATGAATCTCTGTGGATTGCCGGCGTGCAGGTCTTTCTTGAATTCTATTAGATTAAACGGCCCACTCCTCTGAGCCGTGGGTGGAGCGTAGAGAGGAAGGAGGTGTCTGTAGAAACCGATCTCCACCTCGCGGTTGGGAAAACGAAGATCGTAAAGCTCCATCTCCGGATCATAGGATGCAATAGTGAGGTAGCCTGTCTGGAACATTAGTGGAATGGGGTCGGAGTCGTGAAGTCCAACCGCACTCAGATCCTCTATTGTGCATTGCTGCCCATTGATGTCAGGTGGGTATATCCCCATTCTCTTTATTCTTTTTACAAGGAACGTCGGTGTACCCGTAGCAAACCAGTAGGGCCTGATAGCTTCATCCGCAAGTGCGCAAAGCACGCTGAAAGGATTATAGAGCCGTGAACCTTCGGGAGCAAAAAGATAGCCGTCGTAAAAGTAACGCAACTCATTAAGGGTGGTATTAAAAGACTCCTTGCTTTTTAGCGCCAGGGTCTCGATCCCGGGACGGAAGTAGGAACAAAGTTCCTCTTCGGTCCAGCCGCAGATATTGGCAAAACGGTCTGTGAGGGAGATGTCGCGGAGGTTATTGAGGTCGCTGAATATACTGANCTTGCTGAAACGAGCCACGCCAGTTATGAATGCGAAGCGTATATACTGATCCATCCCCTTAAGATTTCCGTAGAGGCTCTTGAGTATCCTCTGGTTCTTCTCAAAGATTTCGGGAAATTCCTCGATATCCAGCAGGGGCTTGTCATATTCATCCACTAAGATTACCACGCGCTGCCCGGTCTTTCTGTAGGCNGNCTCNATNAGNNGNNTNAANCGNTNNNCTNNGGNAACGANCATNCGNATTCACNNCCATANNNNTCNTCAAGTCTNTNCAANGAGNNGGTNNAGTCTCCTCTCCAATCCATCCGGCAGACTATAGTTTTCGGATGTGAAATCAAGATGAAATACGGGAGAAGGAGTCCAGTCCATATCCATTGAATCGATGGCGAGACCTTTGAAGAGATCGCGCCGACCTTCAAAAAAAGTCTTTAGGGTGGAGACCAGCAGACTCTTTCCGAATCGACGGGGGCGGCTCAGGAAAATGAAAGAGCCATGTTCGACGAGCGGCTTGATGAAAGCCGTCTTGTCAACGTAGGTATAATCTCCTTCGATAAGGTTGGAGAAAGTCTGCATTCCAATGGGATATCGCTGTGCTGCCATAATAAAGGGGAGTTTCTGCAAATATAAAGAAAAAAAAGAAAAGTGACAACCTTAAGATGGAAAAAGGCAGACCGTAGAATCAATTCTAAGGTATGGTTTTTTCGAGCCAATTGGTGATTGTTTTCAGAGTCTCTTCAGAGATATCTCCTTTGAGGGAGAAGTATTCCTGAGGCCATCCCGTGGAGCATTCAAGAAAAAGATGGTTATGACCAAGAAGCAGGATGCATTCGGCATTATAATTAAGGCCTGAGATACGAGCTAAGTTATCATGAGATACTTGAAAATCCTTCTCTCCATTCATAGCCAGCCACGGCTTCTCGACAGCCATTATGGCATTCTTGGGATCTGTGCGTAAAAATTCTCTAAACCATGGAGTCAGCACAGTTTCAACTTGCGCTTCCAATTGCTTCTTTACAATGGGTAAATTCGCCTGCTCTCCCAACTGTTCACTCATCAACTCCAAAATAGCCGATTTAGCATCGTTATATGGTAGGTCGCTTTTAGCAGTGGCCAAAATTTTCTTTTGCAAAGGTTCTGCATCATATTTTCCCGACATTGCAACGGTGAGATTCCTACCCTGGGAAAGAATTATAGAATCTCCCGGATAAGCCGGAGCAGCCAAGGTGATGATAAAATCGCATTTCGGATTCTGTGCAAGATTGATTGCAATCAACCCTCCTTCGGAATGTCCTAACACACCTTTCTTCACTCCGGGTGCAACAGAGTCAAGCCAGTCAAGTGCAGCCGCGATATCTCCGGTGAATGTTGCGGTGGTGGCATTTTCAATATCACCGGTGGATTTCCCCGCTCCTCTATCGTCGAGTCGCAGCACGCCATATCCCTCCTCAGCAAGACGATTTGCTATGGCCCGAAAAGGACGATGATTCATAATAGTTTCGTCGCGATCCTGCTGTCCGCTTCCGGAAGCCAGGACTAAGGCCCCTCTAATTTTCCCATTTTCAGGTATAAGCCACGTGCCAACCAGACGGGCACTATCGACCGGGTTGTACACTATGGCATTATCAGGTAAATCCTGAACGTTATGCGCTGATATAGAAGTCACGTAAGTGAACGCAGAGATCAAGAGAAGAAGTGCAGTATGGAAAAATCTCATAACAATGTATTGTTGTCTTACTCAGAATTTTTTATAAAATAAGTTCAGACAGTTGTCGTTTGGGCACATGATGTATGCCGTCGGGTGTACGATAATATTTAAAATCGGCCTCTTCTTCGATTGGCATATCTTCGATTACAACTTTCTCTGCCGGATAACCGATAGCAAGAACATAACGTGGTTTGAATCGTGCATCCAAACCGAGAACTTCCGCTACTCCCGCCGGATTGAAGGCTTTGATGATGCAGCCGGCGAGACCGAGAGTTGTCATTCCCAAAGTGATTGCTTCAAGTTGCAACCCGTCATCGCACAGACAATCCTTCCCAAATTCGGTATCAAGACATTGCACAAGATAAGCCGAGGGACGCTCGTCTTTCTCCGGGCCATCCCAATCTTGAAAATAACCTGCCCACTTAAGATGGGGATAAATGCGGTCACGGATCTCCTCTTCCGTCACAATGACATAACGCAGAGGCTGGGCATTGCGACCAGAATGGCAGTAACGGGTTAGCTCCACGAGATTTTCAAGTGTTTCCCGACTGACAGACTTATTCTCTACAAACCGACGCACAGATCTATCGTTCATAAGTAAATGACGAAGACTTTTAAAATCCATAAGTATTATTTTTAAGGTGGTTTATATATAAAATCATTTAAATCACTATTTCTGCCGGGTTCTCGATTAGAATCGGTTCCTTACCCAGAAGACGGAAAAGATCCTTATTGGAGATGGCTATGAAACCGCAAGGATCTCCGTCGGTGATAACAATCTTCTCACGTGCAGCCACATCACGATCCATAACGAAAGTGACTTCAGAGGCTTCCTGACGAAGAAGTCCGAATGGAGTGGCAGCTCCATGGGGAGTGCCAAGAATATGTAACATTAATTCCTCATCGGCAAATGAGACACGCGGAATCTGGAGAGACGCACCAAATTCTTTGGTGATGAATGGTTTGCGGGCGTGTGTTACGTATAGCCAAAAGCGGTTTTTCTGGCGATTTGTCAGAAGTATAGTCTTCACTGTGTCGATTCCGAAAGCTCGGTCGATGTTAAGGCAATCATCCATAGAGATGCCCGGATCGCTCTCAATACGTGTATATTCTATCCCATTCTTCTCCAGCGAATCGTAGATAAGCTTCTGAGTAGGGGTCTTAAACTCCGAAGGAGCGCCAGTCATTACTTCACTTGTATAAAATTCCTTTTCCATAATTATTTATTATTTTCTTCCTCCATACTGTCGATTATATTCACGAAAGACTTTGGCAGCCGCACATTATAAAGATGACGGGCCTCCTTGAAAAGGGGAGCGATCTCTTCATCCGTGAATCCTGCGATACCGCATCCAATACGTGTAACGTAGAAGGTGTTCTGATCGCACTCGTAGGCAAATTTAATGAAATCATCGACGTATGGTTTTATTGTATCGATTCCTCCCTGCATAGTAGGGATAGCATAGGATTGTCCTTGCAGCCCGACTCCCTGACCCATAACGGCGCCGAATTTCTCACGTGCCACCTTGGCGTCCCCTCCTGAATGCATACCCTCAAGATTGCTGCCGAACACGAAAATATCGTCAGGTTCAAGGGAAGTTATATTTTCCGGTGTATATTTCATTTTTTATAATTGAAGATGATTCATGAGATGTCCGGCAAACGGACGTTCTCCGCAGAAACGGAACCCTAAAGAGTCATAAAGGTTTCTTGCACGGGGATTATCAGTGTCGCAAAGCAAACCGAGTGGCTTGCCGGTTTTCACAGCCTTCTCCTTGGCATCTCGTATAAGCGCAGATGCCACCCCTTTACCGCGATGCTCCGGAAGAGTCATGAGGGTATCGAGATAGAATTCATCCGGCTCCGTCTCTCCTGGAAGGGAGTCTATCTCCTCGATCCCCATATCCCATCCGAGCCTGTTGTTGGCTTCATGAAAGAAAGGACGACGCAGCCGAATCAGATCGGCACCATCATAACTCACGCACACACCCATCGGTGAGCCGGAGTGGTCGACGGCGACTCTTGAATTAAGAAAAGAATACTGAGTGTCATCGCGGGCTGCCAGAGATTCGAAAAGAGAATGCACATCTGCAGGTGTATGTTCCTCTCCTCCCAATCCGGCCGTAAGTTCCGGACCTATTGCTTCAAGGATTGCAGTTGCTATCAACGATGCATCCTCCGGCGTTGCGTTTCTAATTATCATAAGTAAGTTTTCTAAATTAGTTTATATTATCAAATAAGTGAGCTAAAGTATCAGGCCAATGTTCTTTTTGCTTTTGAGCGGTCTCTTTGCCCCTCTCTCTCAGTCGCATAGCCCGCTATGCTCCTTCGCTCGCGAGACAAAT
>JAAVDD010000016.1 GCA_014801985.1 Bacteroides sp. | reverse complement strand
TTGATTGTCATCCCGACAACCAATCTTGCGTTAACCTTAAAATCTAATACCATGAAAAACTCACTGCAAAATTATAAAATATTTTTCAAAACAATGCTATATAACATAAAAATATTTTAGTATTTAACTTTTATTAACATTTATGAGTCTTTTAGTAAACTTTATTACCCTAAAAAGTGTATATCGATCCATACTTTCCCCTTAGCAGTTGAAAAAATACATATCTTTAACCATAATAGCATGAATAATAAGTGGAATAAAGTTTTAATTATTTTCCGCTCTCCACTTTGGAAATACAAAGCAAATTGCTAACTTTGCAGAGAGAAGCATCCGACCGGAAACACTCCATAAAGGGACTGTCCGGCATTTCCAAAGCTCACATACAAAATGGATAATAAGATTATTGTAGACGGCCTCACCTTTGTACCTTATATAACAAGGGATGAGATAGCAACGCAAGTGACACGCGTGGCAAATGAGCTACGCGAAGACTTGAAGGGAGGGAATCCACTCTTTTTGTGTGTTCTCACCGGGGCTTTCATTTTCGCGGCCGACCTGATTCGGGAAGTGGGTCTCAACGACGCCCCCATCTCGTTTATAAGATATTCCAGCTATGAGGGCACCAGCTCCACGGGGCACGTGAAACAGCTGATGGGCCTGAAGGAGGATATTTCAGGACGCGATGTGGTTATAGTGGAAGATATCGTCGACACCGGCCTAACGGCCTCCCTGATGATTGAAGACCTAAAAAAAAGGAATCCTGCATCCATCAGATTTGTAACCTTACTCCACAAGCCGGAAAGCTCAAAAACCGGGTTCAAACCTGATTATGTGGCATTCTCCATCCCCCCGAAATTCATCATCGGATATGGCCTTGACCTCGACGGAAAAGTGAGAAACCTCAAGGACATTTATGTGATCCAGGATCAGAAAGACTGATTCTGAAGTTGCTTGTTTGAAACATATTTAAGGAAAAGACAATTATGCTGAACGTAGTACTTTTCGGAGCCCCCGGCAGCGGGAAAGGCACCCAGAGCGCAAAACTGATCGACGAGTTCGGTCTCTATCACATCTCCACGGGAGAAGTTCTGCGCGACCATATCCGTCGCGGAACGGAACTTGGCAGAATAGCTGACTCATATATCTCCAAGGGACAGCTTATCCCCGACGACCTCATGATACGTATCCTCGACGACGTGCTCGAAAAAGAGGCGGCCGACAAAAAGGGCGTAGTATTCGACGGTTTCCCCAGAACTATCCCGCAGGCAGAAGCTCTTAAGGAACTTCTCTTAAAACGTGGCACCGACCTCCACGCCGTTGTGGGTCTCGAAGTGCCTGAAGAGGAACTGGTGGAGAGAATGCTAAACCGTGGTAAGGAAACAGGCCGTGCCGATGACAACATCGAAACTATAAAGAATCGTCTGCAGGTCTATCACAACCAGACTCATCCTCTTCGTGAATATTACACAAACGAAGGAAAATATCTTGGTATCAACGGTTCCGGATCTGTGGATGACATATACAACAACATCGCAAACGGAATTGAAAAAACCACCGGTCACGCCAGAAGCGCAAAATAAAAAAGACGACCGTCAAATAATTGACCACAAAGAAGCGTTAAATCTTTATGAAAATAAGATTTGACGCTCTTTTTTTTATCCCATTAGCCTTTGTGTTCCTCCTATACTTCGGGAGCTGCAAGGGTCCTAAGCTTACAACTGCCAACGAACAGTTTGAAAGAGGTGAATACTTCAATGCCTCAAAGACATATAAAGCCGTTTATAACAAACTGAACCCCAAGACCGACAGGGATCTTCGCGGAGAAGTGGCATATAAGCTTGCGACCTGCTACCGTCGGCTAAATATGGCTCCAAATGCATCAGCCGCTTATCAGAATGCCATACGATATGAGTATCCGGATTCCATGGCATTCTATTATCTGGGGCGTTCATTGCAGGCCGAGGGGAAGTATCAGCCGGCAATCGAGGCTTACAATTCCTTCCTGGAATGGCAGCCCGACGATCAACTTGCAAAAGAGGGAATCCAGGGATGCAGGATGGCTATCCGTGCCAAAGCAGGGAAACGTTCAAGATATGTGGTGAAGAATGCCAAATTATTCAATTCCAGACGATCAGACTTCGCACCGATGTATCTTGATAAAGAGCTCAACACCATCTATTTCACATCATCTACAGAAAAAGCCACCGGAACCAACAAATCGGAAATCACGGGAACAAAGAAATCCGATATTTTCTATTCCAAGAAGGATGAGAATGGGAAATGGACCCGTCCGGAACCGGCCGAAGGGAGTCTAAACACAGAACATGACGAGGGAATCGTGAGTTTCTCACCCGATGGACAGACGATGTATCTGACCGTGGCAAGGCGCGCACCGGAGGCTGACACTTCAGTGGAAATATACACCTCGCGACGCAGTGATGCCACATGGAGCGAACCCCAGAAATTTGAAATCACAGCCGACACTCTGTCTGCCTACGGTCACCCTGCCGTCTCCCCAGATGGAACCTATCTCTACTTTGCCTCCGATATGCCCGGAGGGTACGGAGGGAAGGATCTATGGCGCATAAATCTTAAAGAGCGTTCCGGGTCGCTTGAAAACTTAGGTCCACAGATAAACACCGGAGGTGATGAGATGTTTCCCTATCTTCGTGCCGATACCCTACTCTATTTCTCTTCCGATGGTCATCCNGGCTTTGGAGGGCTCGATCTCTTCAAGGCCAACCTTAATTCTACAGGCGACCGATGGAGTGTGGAAAATATGGGNCTGCCAATGAATTCCGCCGGCGACGACTTNGGGATCACTTTCGGTCAGGGAGAATCCGGTTTCTTCTCCTCCAACCGTGGCGATGCCCGTGGATACGACAATATNTATAGCTTCGAGTATCCGGAAGTGAAAGTCACTATTTCAGGGATGGTGCTCGACAAGGATGAAGAGCCTGTACCCAATGCNGTGATTCGCATAGTTGGCGATGATGGNTCGAACCAAAAGGAGGTGGCACGAGATGACGGCTCTTTCCGCTTCCGTCTGGAAAGAGGTGTGAAGTATGTGATGATGGCAGGTGCCAAAGGTTATCTAAACGTGAAGCAGGAGTTTGAGTCTGACATGGAGGAGGAGGATGCCGATTATGAGGTGGACTTTATCCTTGCAGCTATCAATAAACCACAGGTGGTCGAAAACATATTCTACGATTTCGACAAGGCCACGCTGCGTCCCGAATCCAAAGAAGCTCTCGATGAAATGGCACAGATGCTTCGCGACAATCCCAATGTAACAATCGAGATGGGAGCACATACCGACCGCATGGGATCGGAGGAATATAATGTGAATCTTTCNAACCGAAGAGCGAAGAGCGTTGTTGATTATCTGGTGGCGGCCGGAATATCGGCCGACCGATTAACATGGAAAGGATACGGNGAATCGGTTCCCAAGAAAGTCACAAAGCGTATCAACCGCGAGTATCCTCAATTTGCAGAGGAGACTGTGCTGGATGAGGCCTTTATCGAGACACTTTCCGAGGAAGACCGTGAAGCNGCCGATCAAATCAATAGACGCACGGAATTCCAAGTCACATCCATCAACTATGACATGTACTGATAAAATGAAAAATACACTTGAATTTTTGAAGCAGCTTGCTGCCAATAATAACCGTGAGTGGTTTAATGCTCACAAGGATGAATATCTGAAAGTAAAGAAGAGTATAGATGAATTCACCGCCGTGCTGATCGAGGGTCTGGCCTCCATAGAGCCGGATGCTGTGCACCTCTCACCTGCCGACTGCCATTATCGCATATACCGAGACACACGTTTCTCTGCCGATAAGACACCCTACAAGACTCATATCGGCATCTATATTAATCCACGCGGAATCTACACCGGAGGAAAGAAAAGTGAATTCTGCGGATATTACATTCATATCGAGCCGGGCAACTGTCTGGTGGGTGGCGGAGCGTGGTATCCTCCTGCTCCATTGTTGAAGGAGTATCGTAGCGAGATCTACAATAATGTAGAGGAATATTTGGAGATAATGGAGAATCCGGAGTTTGCCTCCAATTATCAGGCTTTATGGACAGAACCCTTGAAGACAGCCCCTAAAGGGTTTCCGAAAGATTGGGAGCATATCGACTTGCTGAAGCCACGCAGTTTCACTGTTGGAAAAACATTCACCGACCGTGAATTTTGCTCGAAAGATATCGCGGATAAAATCATATCTCTTTTCAGACTACTCAAACCCTACAACGATTTCTTCAACTTCACCTTAGAGGAGCATCCCGAACTGGCAACTTGCCGACCAAGAAAATAAGTATCGATAACGTACTATTTTTAATATAAATCAGTGTTAACAAGAAATTTGTCCGATAAACTCCTAAATAAGTAATATGGCTCGGAAATTCCGATGCCATATTATTTTTGCATCAACTGCAACCTTAATCATAAATTTTACTTTTCAGATGATTAAGCGTTGTGTTTGGTAAATCAGTTTCTTGAATGTCTATTGATTTTATACCCATTTCAGAAAACCAAGAATTAAGTAATTCCCTCATTCTTTTTGAATCATCACTTTTATAAGGATTACACTCAACCAAGTATAATTCGAAATCTGCATTAGAGAGTTTACATGGAATCAATCCCTTTTGTGATTGAATAACTTTGGGGAGAATATAGCTGTAGTAGCCGTTCTCCTCTCTGACGTTATTTTCATCATAAATATATCCATCAGTGAATATGATGAATATATTACGATACCCTTTCTTTATTACATCCGCAACTTTATCTTTCTCAAAGTACCCCCAAATGTCAGAACCGAAATAGTCTTTAGCCTGTAAAGCATTATCGTACAATGACTTTATATTATCCCTATGATATTTCTTAAAATTAAGGAGAGCTTTTTTCTTGGGTCCCTCAATCTTAGCTAAATCCAGAGATAAACTTTTTGCTATTTCATTAGCACCAGAAGGAGCAGGATAAAAAACAACTTGAAAATTATCTCTGCTTTTTTGAAATCCTTCCTTATCCTGTTTTTTAATGAACAAATCTATAAGACCATTGAGAATGGCGGTATCCTTCTCAAATTGAATAATATTGTCCTTTTTTTTCTCTATACGATCAGATAGATCTAAAAAGACAGTAATATTTATAGGCACCTTTTGCTCTGCCATTATTTTCTCTGTCTCTGCCTTTGACTTTGTATTTGATGAGCGACAACCCACCCATACTATAGTGACAATAACAACAATGAGTCCTAATACTAAAAGAAATTTTTTCATATTTTATAACTGTGTTATGAATGTATTGTATGTATCAGTGGCAATATTCTGATCTCCCTCAGATTTAGCGGCTAAATGCATATAAGAGAGCCAACCCGTGAAGAACTCGCTCA
This sequence comes from Bacteroides sp., assembly GCA_014801985.1. Taxonomy (GTDB): domain Bacteria; phylum Bacteroidota; class Bacteroidia; order Bacteroidales; family Muribaculaceae; genus Lepagella. The sequence goes on along the minus strand of JAAVDD010000016.1, from coordinate 42,618 downwards.
ATGCTTGTTTAAGAATATTTTTATCTATAAGTGATTTGTTTTGAAGTTGAGTATTTAAAGCTGCTATATCTGTTTCCAAATTGTTAATTTGAATCTGGATCTGATCAATTTGTTTTTTTATTACATCCACTTGCTGTTTTGAATTAGAAATCTTATCCTCCAATACTTTGATCTCTTTAGTATGGGAATTCATATTATCAAAATGCTGTAATGTAAAATCAAAGACCAGACCCCATATCACATACGCAACAAAACCGGAAAAAATTACAATCCAAAAGTTAGGAGAATTAAAAGCCATTGAAACTGTATAAGGTTCCTCCGATAAAACTGTATAATTATACACTTTTTGAGAAATCTCAAAGGCAAGTAATGCATCAAAAATAAAAGTTACCACATACAAGGCTCCAATCTTGATGAATTTACTCCAACCTTTTTCAACATCGCCAAATTGATGAATCAGGAAACCTAACCCTAAAAATATTACAGGCATTAGAAGGATGAATAGCAATTGGCCTAACCCATTTGCTACAGCCTCTGAATAACAATGAGCATCAAATATAGCCTCTCCAGCTCCGGATATATCATTATTACCGAAGAATGCAGAGAAAGAAGCAGAACTATAGAATACAAACAAATATATTGCTAAAAGAGCTGTTATTATCAACCCAATAGAGAAATTAACTTTTGCCATGATATTTACCTTATCATTGCTATTAATCTCATCTATTTTATCTCTATATGATTGAATCTCTTCTTCTAATCTTTCCTTATGTCTTATTTTTGAATCAATCTGAACTTGCAAGCCATCTCGTTGGCTCTGCTTTGTGGCTATTTGCTTTTGAATGTTACTTTGATTCTTTTCTTGAAGTTCTTGATTCTGATTCTGTTCATTCACATTCTGCGTATAGCACGACTGGAGTGCTGGATTTAACGCATTGATATTACCTCCGGCATTCCCACTCCAACGGACACCCCAGGCACGATATGTTTCTTCTACCTCCTTTACATTTGATCCGCGTGCCACAATTTGAGCATCCGCAGGGTTAAGGGCATCCTTGGTCTTAAAAAGATTCTTTATTTTATCCATGGCAGGTTGTTAGCTTTCTTTACAACATTATTCTGATAAAGCCAAAACTTCTTCCGGGGAAGCTTTTCTCTGAGCATATTCTAGTAGTACATCCACAAGATCATCTATGTTTTCTTCAAGAAAACCAAATTTAATTGCATAATTCTTTAACAAGACAATCTCTGCTTCCTCCAAACCATCGGCCACGGCTATTAGAGCTAAGTCATATAAATAACGAACTTTTTCCTCAGCTGTTTCAGGAATATAGAAGGCTGACCCTCCGGATAGAACAGCCTTATTGATTTCTTCTTGGGTAAGCCCATAATATTCTCGAGCAATACGATACATTTCATCTAATTCGCAAATAGCCACATCTCCATCGGCTACAATCATACAGTATAGACTTAAAAAGTGGGATTTAAGTTTTTCGTCTATCATAAGTATTTCACTACGCCGTTGCTCTCCTAACGGCATAAAAATAAAAATGCGCGAGAGCCATACTGTTGCCCGTTCCACGTTCTGAGGCCTTCGCATTGCCCGATATGGTAGAACGAGCAAACATGCAGAAGCCTCACGCAGAATATGTATAACTACACCAATGGCTAACGCTCTCGCGCTTGCCATAGGTGGAATAAACATACCCACAAGGCATCTACTGCCTGCTGCATTCTTGACCATACCTTGAAAGTTGCGAAGTTTCAGAACGTCAAGAAAGAGCGTCGAGTAAACGCATCTAAAATTATCACTATCCACAATTATATTGTTAATTGCGGGTTTGTGCAGACCCTCCCACATAGCCTTCTATAAGGCTTCTGCAAAAGAATTCTACAGCACAAAATTAGAAAATTTTTTCAAAAAAACATAATTTTTCTTTTAAGTTAATTAAAATCTCCATTTATCTTACTTTGACTCTTATTAATGTCTTTTAAAACCGTGCAAATTAAAAGTTGTACTTTTAATTTGCACGGTTTTGCTTTTTTTCTTAACTTTGGACAAATAATCATATAGTATATGAAAATAGAAGGCTACATAAAGAGAAGCATCACAGAGGCTATACAGAAAGCTATTCCATTTTATCCGGTTATAGTTATCACAGGTCCTCGACAGGTTGGGAAAACAACACTTTGCCGACATCTTTTTGCCGACTTTAGATATGTGAATTTAGAGCGTCCCACAGAAAAACAATTTGCTCTTGATGATGTAGAGGGATTTGTTGATGGATTAGGTCCGAAAGCTATTATTGATGAGGTGCAGAATGTCCCTGAAATTCTGTCGTATATTCAAATCAAAGTAGATGAAAACCCGGAACTAAAGTACGTAATCACGGGAAGTTCCAACTTTTCATTACTTCATAATATAACCCAATCTCTGGCGGGAAGAGCTGCATTATTTACACTTCTTCCCCTCTCATTCAAAGAAATAAATAATTATGTGGAATCTTCAGGAATAAGGGATATAATGTATAACGGCTTCTATCCTGCCATCTTCACTAAAGCGACTCCTCCGGAGATGTTCTATTCCAATTATTATTCTACGTATGTTGAACGTGACATCCGACAAATAAGTCAGCTGAAAAACTTAAATACCTTTGAAACATTCATGCGCCTTTGTGCCGGAAGAACCGGATCGGAACTCAACTATTCTTCTTTGGGTGTCGAAACAGGTGTGAGTGCACCGACTATAAAGGAATGGCTTTCACTCCTTAACGCCTCATACATTACCTACACACTTTATCCATTTTTTACCAATATAAATAAACGACTCACTAAATCGCCCAAGCTTTACTTCTTCGACACAGGCCTTCTGTGTTTTCTTTTAGGCATTGAAAACCCCAATCAACTCATGACCCACCCTCTTCGAGGAGCTATTTTTGAAAATCTAGTTGTAACCGAGATGATGAAGGAAAAATATAATTTAGGAAAGATGCCAAAATTATTCTTTTATCGAGAAAATTCGGGAAGAGAAGTTGATATTGTAGAAGAGAACGGCCTAAACCTTAACTTATATGAAGTCAAGGCCTCTAAGACATTTTCTAAAGATTTCAAAAAGAATCTGGACTACTTGAAAAAGAATATTTCAAATTTTACAATCAAAAAGAGTATCGTGATATATGATGGAGATACCTTCCCCTCATTGGCTATAAATGTACGTGATTTATGGAAATATAACGAGGAATAAAAACCGTGCAAATTAAAAGTTGTACTTTTAATTTGCACGGTTTTTATACGTAAACAGGCGGTTTAGAGATATTGAGCCGCCTGTGGTCAATTATAATCGAGATTAACTATTTTCGAATATTATCTTATATATCCTGTCTGTGGCTCCAAGTTTGGAACGTATGTAATCACCTGCTTTCTTTCCGGTCCGGTCACGCTCGGCTGCAGATGAAGCAGTGTCAAGCATCAGCTTATCAGCTATTCGCTCGAAATCCTCTTTTGAAGAAATCGGGAAGCCACCTCCGGCCTCTGCCATCTCACGCGCCTCTATGAATTTTGAATTGTTTGGCCCATATATCACAGGCACATCATAAACTGCAGCTTCGTTGATATTATGAAGGCCTGCTCCGAATCCACCCCCAACGAAGGCCACATCACAATAAGCGTATGCGGAGGAGAGCAGACCGAAGCAATCAATCACCATTATCCTGGCATTATCCACAATCGATGGATTCTTCTCCGCCTCGCTCATAAGCACACACCCTTCACCGAAAAGATCCTTCAATTTACGAAGTCTTTCGGAATCAAACTCATGAGGAGCGATGACCAACTTAGCATCACCATGCTTCTCAAACCAACCGGAATATACCTTCTCATCAGCAGGCCACGAGCTGCCGACCATCATCACGGGAAGATGGTCCGGCTCACCGCGTCGGGTGAAGCGCTGAAGCAATGGAATCTCACGCACTTTGCTGCGGATATCGGCCACACGGTCGAAACGAGTATCGCCACATACATCCACACAATCAATCCCTATCCCGGCAAGCAGACGACGGCTATCTTCGTTCTGAACGAAGATACGAGTGTACCAGCGCAACCAATTGCTATACCATGCGCTACACTTCTTAAAGAAGAATTGATCGCTACGAAAGACAGCGGAAATAAGATAAGTAGGAATCCGGCGACGGTTAAGTTCTTCAAGATAGTTCCGCCAAAACTCATACTTCACAAAAATCGCCATCTGCGGATTCACTCTATTAAGGAATCGACGCACACGCTCAGGAGTGTCAAACGGAAGATAGCACACGCAATCGGCAAGATCATAATTCTTCCTCACTTCATAGCCGGATGGCGAGAAGAAAGTGAGCACCACCTTGTATTCAGGGCGTTCCTTTTTCAATTTCTCAATAAGAGGTCTCCCTTGCTCAAATTCACCAAGGGATGCCGCATGAATCCATATATATCTGGCAGAAGGATCAATCTTACGGTCGAGCAGCTCCCAGATCTCCTTCTGACCGGCTGAAAGAAGCGCTGCCTTACGGTTTTTCAAGGCTGCAACCTTTACCCCCGCACCATAGGCTGATATGCCGAAAGAATAGAGGGGGCGTTCCAGCAACCGCCGGCACGCCTCCGCCATAAAACCTCTTATTCCTTTATTTTTTGGAATACTCATTTTCCAATCTTTTCGACTGCTCTCTCTATACGGGCAATCACTTCCTCCTTAGGCATGATTTCAGTGATATCGAACATGTGCGGGCCACGGCAAGCTCCAACCACTGCCAGACGGAATGCATTCATGACGTTACCTAAATGATAACCCTTGGAGGAAATCCAATCAAGCACAATCTTCTCGGCATTTGCAGAGGTCATGTCATCGATTCCCTTCAACACCTCCACAAGCTCACCCATAATCCGGGGAGTATCTTCACTCCAACGTTTCTTTACATCCTTCTCGGCATAGCTTTCCGGAGCTACAAAGAAGAAATCAGCCTGCTCCCAAAGATCGGGTACAAGGTTAGCACGACCCTTCACCATTCCGAGTGCACGACCTACGTACTCATCGGAGAAGCCTTCGATACCCTTCTCTTCCAAGATAGGTTTGAAAAGACGACACAGCTCCTCATCGGATTTCTGCATCAGATACTCATGATTGAACCAGATACCCTTTTTATAATCGAACTTGGCACCGGCTTTCGAGCAATGTGCGAAAGAGAATTTATCTATGAGTTCCTGCATCGACATCACCTCGCTGTCATCGCCGGGATTCCATCCCAGAAGCGCAAGGAAATTAACAACGGCTTCGGGAAGATAACCCTTCTCCCGATATCCTGAAGAGATCTCGCCCGATTTAGGATCATGCCATTCGAGAGGGAATACGGGAAAACCGAGTTTGTCACCATCACGCTTGGATAGTTTACCATTCCCCACAGGCTTCAGTAGAAGGGGAAGATGTACAAACTGAGGCATAGTATCTTCCCAACCGAAAGCGCGGTAGAGAAGCACATGGAGTGGAGCAGAAGGAAGCCATTCCTCTCCACGAATCACATGGCTCACCTCCATCAGATGATCATCGACAATGTTGGCAAGGTGATAAGTGGGGAGAGCGTCGGCACTCTTGTAAAGAACCTTATCGTCGAGAATGCTCGAATTGATTGTTACCTTTCCACGCACGAGGTCGTCGACCACGACATCCTCATTAGGCTCGATCTTGAAACGAACCACATACTGGTTACCTTCATCGATCAGACGCTTCACCTCCTCTTCGGGCATTGTAAGGGAATTGCGCATACGTCCGCGTGTGGAGGCGTCATACTGAAAATTGGGAATCTCCGCACGGGCAGCCTCCAACTCTTCGGGAGTGTCAAAGGCAATGTAAGCCTTTCCTGCATCGAGAAGCTGCTGGGTATATTTGCGGTATATGTCGCGACGTTCGCTCTGCTTGTAAGGGCCGAAGTCGCCGCCATATCCCTCTCCTTCATCAAATTTTATTCCGAGCCATTCAAGACTCTCGCGGATATATTCCTCTGCACCGGGCACGAAACGACGGCTATCGGTGTCCTCGATACGTAGAATCATATCACCGCCATTCTGACGGGCAAAGAGATAATTATATAAAGCAGTGCGCACCCCTCCGATGTGAAGAGGGCCTGTGGGCGACGGTGCGAACCGCACTCTGACTTTACGGTTTTCCATTTTTCGTTCTATTTTTCCGCAAAGATAGCGCATTTCGGCCGTATAAGCAAAGAACTTGCCAAAAAGCCGACATGCGCTATCGTTTTTTTATTATTTCACCGGTTCATACTTCTTCCCATTCCAGCGGAACTGAAGCGGTGAGGTTTTCATATATCTCTTTATATATTCAAAGTTCTCTTTCCCCAGGAACTCCCCCACCGTGAGGGTGGCACTCAGTGTTGTGGAAGAGGGATCGGCTGTGAATTCAATAGTTGGAAAAGGGATAATCTCCTCAATCTTTTCCTTCACTTCCTTATCTGGAAGATTGAAAAAGTCGAGCACATCCGGATATTCCAGATACTTCTTTCTCGGAAGTTCCTGCATCCGGTCGTCAAGGAAAGTTACATCTGTATCGGCTGCCTGTCCATCACCTCCTATTGTGTACAAAACCACTGCAAGAGCCTTTTTTGGGGAACGCAGCATAAGGATATCCATGTCAGTGACAGGAGTGATCTTCACCTTGAGGTAATCCGGGGTGACTTTCACAAGTTCCGAAAGCCCCTCCATGCCGTTTGGAGCCTTATAGATACTGTCGGCGGCATAATAGTCGAGCATATCCATGCGGCGTGAGCGACTGAGAATATCGAGTGTTTTGAGAGGGAGATTCACGAAGACATCCCCGGCCGATACGCTATCGACGGCTATCTCCGCTCCATAAGCAGGGACAATGGCAGAGAAAATCACTGCCATTGTCGCCATAATCTTTATAATCAGCTTTCTTATCATTATATAATCATTTCTTCATGAAGATATCATAGTTGCCGTTATATTTCGGCTCCTTATCCTTCTTCGCGGCCTTGGCCTTCTTCTCTTTCTTTGGTTTTCTGCCGGCAGCCTCTACGAGAGCGAAGGGATCACCGCCATACGAAACGCGCTTTCCTTTCCCTTTCTTCTCCTTGGCGCCTTTATCCTTGGGAGCGCCTTTCTTCCCTTTACCTCTCTTGCGTGCATCTGCAGAATAGTCGCGGTCGGTGGCTATCTCGCAATTCACGGGCTGTCCATAGAATTCGGCATGACGAAGAGCGTCGAGCACCCGGCGTGCATCCTCCTTGCGGACATCGAAGAGAGTGTAATCAGGAAGGAGGTCGATACGCCCTATCTCAGGTTTATGGCCGGGGACATTCTTATTGACAAGCTCCATAAGATTACCGGGGAAGAATCCGGCGCCCTTGCCTATATCGACCATTAGACGCTCAAAACCGTTTTCTGCCGTGCGGCGGTCTTTATTCTTGCGTGCATCCCCTTTCTTGCGCTCCCCTTTCTCTCTGGTGCCTTTCTCCTTACCATCGGCATTGAGGTCGATATCAGGCATATTCCGATAATATTCCAGAAGTCGGTTGAATTCCAGTGAGAGCACACGCTTCAGAAGGTCGGCCTCAGAAAGCCATTCGAGTTTTTTCTTCACTCCGGGCAGATATTTTGCTATCTCCTTCTCATCCACCTCCACTTTCTCCAGACGGTCGGCAAGATTATAAAGCTGTTTCTCTATGATATGCTCCGGAGTCGGCACCTTACGGTATTCAAATGTCTTTCCTATTCTCTTCTCGATCTCGCGGAGCTTACTCTTCTCGCGCGAATGAATTATGGCCACTGACACGCCCGTCTTATTGGCACGTCCCGTACGACCGCTTCGGTGGGTATATGTGGCCGGATCATCGGGTAAGCCATAGTTGATAACGTGTGTAAGGTCGTCAACATCAAGACCGCGGGCTGCGACATCGGTAGCGACAAGGAGCTGCGTCACGTGATCGCGGAATTTCTTCATCGCCAAGTCGCGCTGGCTCTGGGAGAGGTCGCCATGCAGACAGTCGGCATTATATCCATCGTTGATAAGCTTGTCGGCAATTTCCTGAGTCTCTTTCTTGGTGCGGCAGAAGATGATACCGTATATGTTAGGACTGTTATCGACCACGCGTTTCAAGGCAAGGTATTTGTCGTGTGCTTTCACCATATAATATATATGACGCACATTCTTCGATGCCTCGTTACGGTTACCTGCTACAAACTCTACCGGATCCTTCATATATTTGCGCGCGATGCCGGCAATCTCTTTCGGCATTGTGGCCGAGAACATAAGCATCTTGCGGTTGTCGGGCACATGGGAAAGGATTTCATCGATATCGTCGAGGAAGCCCATGTTCAGCATCTCATCGGCCTCATCGAGAATCACGGTATTCACTTTCTCCAGCTTCACAACGCCACGCTTGATAAGGTCTATGAGACGACCCGGAGTGGCTACAATGACCTGCACTCCATTTTTGAGGGTGCGAATCTGGCTTTCGATGCTCGAACCTCCATATACAGGCAGAATCTTTATATCGGGAAGATATTTTGAGAAGTCGGCCAAGTCACCGGCAATCTGCAGACACAGCTCGCGGGTAGGAGCTATGATCAAAGCCTGGGGCACGCGTTCTTCCGGGTTTACACGCTGAAGCACGGGGAGACCGAAGGCGGCTGTCTTTCCTGTTCCGGTCTGAGCAAGACCTATAACATCTCCCTCTTTCTCGATAAGATGAGGAATCACCATCTCCTGAATAGGCATCGGATTCTCGAATCCCATATCGGTGATTGCCTTCAGCAGATCTTCGTTAATTCCGAGATCGGCGAATTTAGTGCCTTCCGGCTCGCTCTCTACAATCACCTCCTCTGCGGGAGCATTGGCTACGGCTGTATTGAGATCCTCAATGTCATCTACACTCTCTATCATTTCAGCGACTTCTTCCGGTAGTTCAACAGTTTCAGTGATCTCTTCGGGGGTTTCCACCACTTCTTCAAGGCTGACTTCAGGATTAGTCACGTCTATATTTTCCTCTAAGTTTTCGTTTTTTATTTCCATATTTGTAATTTCTATCTATTGTTATAACGTAAAATATCTTGTTTTTCATTTAATCTATGAAAAAAGATGATTTTGACGATAAGTTTATACCCCCATTTTTATTACGTCAAAATGTTAAGTAGCTGTTCAAATTAAACACATACAATATGCGCAGTTATTTGACTCGTCATAGTTTCTTTTTAAGGAAACTCGTTGATTTTCAATTTTGAGGGATTTTGCTTATGTGAAGAGGGAGCATAGCGTGCTATGCGACTGATTAACGGAAGCAAAAGCGCCAAAAAGAACAAGCAGATTGTATGGGGGCAGCTTATTAATTTGGCTAAATATAGTAGCCGTTTAATTTGAACAGCTACTTATACTTTAAGTTCTGCAAGAAAGATCTTTTAAGAAATTTAAAATTAAAACTGTTAAAACTTCCCTCTCTATTTTTCAATTAATTGAAATTTTAAAACCGAGATGGGTCAACTTCATCTTTCTACTTGCCTACCCTGCAAGCCGGGGCTGCGGGATAGATCACCTTATATTCCGGATGCTTCTCAAACCAACTGACGGCGTATGGGCACGTGGCTGCTATTTTATTCTCTTCAGACAGGATTGTATCGGCTGCCATCTTAACCAATTTCCCGGCTATCCCCTGACCACGCAACGAATCATCCACAAATGTATGGTCGATTGTTGACACCGATCCCTTTGTAGGAAATGTAACTTCGGCCAATAATTTTCCATCGGAATCTTCTGCATATATCCTGTCTTTTTCTACTACAAATTCCATAATCTATGATTTTTAATAATTTAATCACCTGCCGTTATCCAACTCCGCGGACGCTCCATGGAGCGTCCCTACTGGAATTCAGCTACAAACTATCATGGGCTATGCATAACCTCATATCCCATAAGGAGACTTGCGAAGTTGATTTCTATAATTTCTAACGGCAATCCCAAAAAATAAGTTTAAAACGAATCTTGCAATTTTATTCTATTTTCCTTAACTTTGAGGAAAATACTAAGAATCCATACAACAATAATATGAAATTGATAGAGCTAAATATAGATAAGATTGCTTCACTTTGCAAGAAATATAAAGTGAAATGCCTTTATGTTTTCGGTTCAATCCTGACAGATCGCTTCAATTCAGAAAGTGATATTGATTTTGCAGTAGATTTCGATAAGGAAAAAATTGAAAAAGATAAGACTGATTGGGCTGACCTATTCTTTGATTTTATACATGATCTTGAACAACTTCTCGGTCGCAGGATCGATATGGTGATTGAAGACGGTATAACCAATCATTATTTTAGAAAAGAACTTGATAATACTAAAAAATTGATTTATGAAAAAGATAGCAATGATTACGGGAGCCACAAGCGGAATCGGAGAAGCGTGTGTCCGCAGGTTCCTTAATGCCGGATATAAAGTAATAGCCACAGGCAGAAACAGGGCAAAACTCGATATACTTAAAGAAGAGTTCGGGGATAATCTGCTCACCTTGGTTTTTGATGTACGTGATCGCGATGACGCGGAAAAGTGCGTTTCATCCTTACCGGAAGATTGGAAAGAGATAGACGTGCTCATCAACAACGCCGGACTGGCACTCGGACTTGACCCGGAATATCAGGGTGATTTCACCGACTGGGACACTATGATCGACACCAATATCAAAGGGCTGTTGACCATGACACGCTTGATAGTTCCAGAGATGGTGGCTCGAAACCGTGGGCATGTGATAAACATTGGTTCGGTGGCCGGAGACGCCGCCTACGTCAACGGCAATGTGTATTGCGCCACAAAGGCGGCCGTGAAATCCATCACCGACGGATTGCGTATCGACGTAGCTCACACCGAAGTCAGGGTCACTCTTCTAAAACCCGGTCTTGTGGAGACGAATTTCAGTAATGTCCGCTTCCACGGAGATAAAGACCGCGCCGACAACGTATATAAAGGAATTACACCTCTTACCGGCGACGACATCGCTGATGCTGCCTTATATGCAGCACAGGCTCCAGGACATGTCCAGATAGCTGAGATGCTTATTCTCGCAACACATCAGGCAAATGGATCCACAATAGTTAGGAGGAATTGAAAGCAATTATAATTGGAATTTATAAGCATATCCAACTAATTGCAAAATAAAATTATATTTGCTATTTTTGCAAAAACATTAATTCTTTATGAAACGAAATTTGAAGAAGATATCTTTCACCTTATCCGCTATTGCGGCTCTGGCACTCTCCCTCCAAGCTGATGCTTGCACTAATCTTATCGCCGGGAAAAAAGCCACCACCGACGGATCTGTCATGGTGACCTACGCCGCCGACTCCCATAACCTTTACGGTATGCTCACTCATACCCCTGCTGCAAAACATGAGAAGGGGGCCATGAGAAAAGTGATCGACTGGGATTCAAACAAATTCCTTGGTGAAATCCCCCAGCCCTCAGAGACATATAATGTGGTGGGAAATATCAACGAGCATCAGCTCGCCATCGGTGAATCCACATGGGGAGGACGTCATGAACTGGCCGACACCACAGGCCAAGCCATCATCGACTACGGCTCTCTTATTCAGATTGCCCTTGAACGTTGCAAGACGGCACGCGAAGCCGTCAAACTCATGGGCGACCTTGTGAATGAATATGGCTACGCCTCCGAAGGAGAATCTTTCTCCATCGCCGATAAGAATGAGGTGTGGGTTATGGAGATGATCGGCAAGGGCGCTGAGAAAGGTGCCGTGTGGATCGCAGTCCGCATTCCCGATGATGCTATCTCAGGACATGCCAACGAACCTCGTATCCGTAAAGTCAATATGAAGGATAAGGAGAATGTGATGGCCTCCAAGGATGTTATCTCCTTTGCAAGAAAGAAAGGTTATTTCAATGGCAAGGATGAAGATTTCTCTTTTGCCGATGCCTATGGCGAGCATGACGTCGCCACCCGTCGTGGCTGCGATGCACGAGTGTGGAGCTATTTCCGTCGCTTTGCCCCTGAAACCGATAAATATTACGCATGGTGTGCAGGTGAATCCGACGATCCGATGCCTCTTTATGTGATTCCTGAGAAAAAGGTTTCACTTAAAGATATGCAGTGGAGTATGCGCGACCACTTTGAAGGCACTCCCTTTGATATGACTCAGGATGTCGGTGCAGGTCCCAACCATGTCCCCTACCGTTGGCGCCCTATGGAGTATGAAGTGGATGGTAAAAAATATTGTATGGAGCGCGCCATAGCCACTCAGCAGACCGGCTGGAGCTTTGTGAGCCAGAGTCGCGATTCCCTTCCCGACCCGGTGGGCGGAGTCCTTTGGTTTGGCACTGACGACACAAATACCTCCGTCTATATGCCTTTCTACTGCGGCATGACGGAAATACCATCCCAGCTCGATAAGGGGGATATCAATACCTTCGATATGGATGCAAATTTCTGGATGACAAACTGGGTGGCAAATCAGGCCTACAACCGTTACGATATGATGATTCCCGACATCCGCAAGGTGCAGGGTGCATTGGAAGATAAATATCAATCCTCCCGTGCCGATAAAGAAAAGGAGCTTTCATTGTTAGTAAACAATGGGGATATGGATGCATACCGTGCAGCAGTGAACAAGGAAGGTAAGGAGATAGCGAAGGAGGCAACCGATGCCTACCGTAATCTTGCCACTTATCTCTTAGTGAAGTTCATGGATGGCAACCAAAAGAAAACGGATGAGAACGGGAATTTCATACTTACCGAGTATGGGATACCGGCCTACCCCACTTTCCCCGGCTATGACAAGAAATATTACGAAAATATAGTTAAAGAGACAGGTGATCATTTCCTCATTCCTTCTGAATGAGAAGGAACCTGATTTTAGCTATACCTAAAGAAAGATGCGCATCAAATAAATGATACGCATCTTATTTTATACCCTATAAGGGATAAAATCTATATCCTTATAATATTCTTACACCCTATTGGGTATAAAGGAAACGTTTGATTGATCTCTTAGGAGTCTTTTCAAATTCATGGGGGACAAGAATAATCTTAGCAATTCTCTCGTAGGGAGCCACAAGCTTGTTAAGTTCCTCCCTTATATTCTCCATGGTGGGAGCGGCATCAGCCCCGGAAACCCCGATACGGTCGAGAGCATCATAATCTGGATAGACGAGAGCAACGAGCTTGCCGTCACGCTCCACTACAAGACTCTCAGCCACAAAAGGCATATTGTTAAGCTTGGCTTCGATCTCCTCCGGATATATATTCTGGCCCGATGCGGAAAGAATCATCGTCTTGGATCGGCCACGAAGGAAGAGAGTACCATCGGAAGAACGGGTACCCATATCCCCGGTGCGAAGCCAACCCTCCTTGTCAAAGACAGCTTTGGTGGCCTCCGGATTCTTGTAATAACCCTGCATCACATTTGTACCCTTCACGCATATCTCACCCGGAATATTCTCAGGATCCGGAGAATCAATCTTTGTCTCCATGATGGGAAGCGTGCGGCCTGACGAGCCGGGTATGAATTCGCGCCACGGAGTATATGAAATAAGGGGCCCGCATTCCGTCATGCCATACCCCACTGTGAAGGGGAACTTTATCTTATGAAGAAAATCCTCCACCTCATGGTTGAGCGGAGCCCCGCCTACTATCACCTCCTCAAATTCTCCTCCAAACGCATCGATTAGCTTCTTGCGTATCTTTGAATATATAAAGGTGTCGAGCAAGGGGACAGCGAGAGTCCAACGCATCGTACCTTTCGATATCATCGGCAGAATCTGATTCTTATATATCTTTTCAAGAATCAGGGGAACACATATTACCAGATGCGGCTTCACTTCCGACAATGCCTTTATAAGCACGCGCGGTGAGGGAATCTTTCCCAAAAGAGTGACATGCGAGCCGGCAGCCAGAGGTGTGAGCATATCAAACGCACAGCCATAGGCATGTGCCAACGGAAGGAATGCCAAGGCCCTCGAACTACGGAAATGAAGAACAGTGTCGAGCCCAAAGCATACGTTACCCGCCAGATTCTCTCCTGTGAGCATAACCCCCTTGGAGAATCCGGTGGTGCCGGAAGTATAGTTTATCTCCACCAATTCCTTATTGTCACGATCGATATATTTCACATCATCTGCCGAATACTTATTGGGATAGCGACGACGGAAGCGACGACGCAACAAACGGAGATTATTGCTGAAATTGGAACCCTCCTTCTCATGAAGCACTCTGGTCTCAATACCTATCGTCATCACCCCCTTTATATTAAGGAGTCCATCAGGCTCTATATGCTCAAAGATATGCTCGTCAATGAAGAGTATCTCAGCTTCTGAATGATTCACGATATGCGTCACATCGACAGGATTGAATTCCTGAAGAATCGGAACGATTACCGCTCCGTAGGTCACAGTGGCCATATATATCAATACCCAACTGGTGGAATCCTTTCCACAGAGTGCAATCTTGGAGCCGGGCTTTATACCATTGGTTTCGAAAAACAAATGTATCTCGGCAATCGTCGCAGCCACGCGGCCATAGGTCAGGGTGCGTTGACTGACGTAATCAGTCAGCGCAGGGAGATCCCAGTTCTCTATGAAGCTCTTTTCATAAAGCTTTATGAAGTTTTCAATCTTTATCATTGGAAGTTTATGGGGTTATGAGGTTATGGGGTTATAAGACTGATTTCATTACCCTTCGAGAGCAAGTTTATAAATCTCGCGACAGTCATCCATCGAGAGAGGCACATAGCAACCAAGCGTGTCGCCCATATTTCTATGCAGACTCTTCACCATCTTATCTATATCCGGGTCACAACCACAAAGTTCACGAAGATTAGTGGTCATGCCAAGGTCATGATAGAAATGCTTCAGCTCTGAAATACCCTCCTCGATTATCTCCTCGGTAGATTTTCCGGCAGGATTCACCGACATGACGTTTATCGCGAATCTCCATAGCTTATCGGGATTAAGAGGAGCACAGAATTTCATCCATGCGGGAATGATTACAGCCAATCCCGCACCATGAGCTACATCATAGAAAGCCGAGATCTCATGCTCCAGACGATGGGAAGCCCAATCCTCCTCTTTTCCTACTCCGCAGAGACCATTATGGGCGAGCGTTCCGGCCCACATCACATCCGCACGGGCTGCATAATTATCGGGAGTGAGCCGCAACGTTAGAGCCTGGTCTGCAATGTCGCGGAGGATAGCCTCAGAATATGCATCCACAAGCTGAGTGTCGGGAGTATTGGAGAAATAACGCTCGAAGATATGAGCCATCATATCCACGATTCCGTTTGCAGTCTGATTCCATGGGAGCGACATGGTGAGCTCCGGATTCATGACAGCAAAGCGCGGGCGAAGCACCATCGGATACCTCACGGAAATCTTCTGATGAGTCTCCTCGTTTGTTATGACAGAATTACCGCTACCTTCCGATCCAGCAGCCGGAATCGTCAGCACCACTCCCACCGGAAGGGCCTTCTCAGGCTTAGCCTTTGCGGAATAGAAATCCCAGAAATCCCCTTCATAAGGGATTCCGAGTGCCATACCCTTTGCAGCATCAATCGGCGAACCGCCTCCTACGGCAAGAAGGAAATCCACACCCTCCTCGCGCGCTTTTCTAATACCTTCATACACACTTTCGGCTGTTGGATTAGGTTTGATGCCTCCGAATTTCACATATTCCATACCTTCTTTCTCAATAGAGTCGGTGATCTCTTTCATCAGTCCCTCTCGCTCAATACGGTCGGAACCATAGACTATCATCACTTTTCCTGCGCCATAACGCTTCAATGCCGAACCTGTCTCTTTCTGGGTGCCCTTGCCGAAGATAAACTCGGTGGGGGAATAATATACAAAATTTTCCATGGAATTTTCTTTTTTCTTTATATGAGTGGAATCCACATTAATAAAAACAGATTGCCGCGCATTCTTGTTTGCGCGGCAATCCATTAAAACCTATATTTAAGACCTCATTCAATGTTGGAGGCGATCTCTTCAGCTATTTTCTTCATCTTTTCCGGATCAGGATTGTCAATCTTCACCTTGAAATCCATATCCCCCTCCTTCTGGAGAGGCACGAGATGAATGTGAGCATGGGGTACCTCAAGGCCAAGCACCGTGACCCCGACCTTACGGCAGGGAATCGCCTTCTTTATTCCTTTTGCCACTTTTTTTGCAAACACCATCATCTCGCCCAAATCCTCGTCGGAGATATCAAAAATATAATCCTCCTCCTTCTTTGGCACAATGAGAGTATGGCCCCAGTTCACTGGATTTATATCGAGAAAAGCGAAGAACTTATCATTCTCAGCCACCTTATAACAAGGAATCTCGCCGGCTATAATACGTGAGAATATTGTCATGACTGAATCAGATTTCGATTTTCACGATTTCAAAATTCATCACTCCGGCGGGTGCCTGCACCTTTACAGTCTCGCCCACCTTATGGCCGAGAAGAGCCTGTGCGATGGGGGTGTTTGAAGCAATCTTATGCTCGCGGAGGTTTGCCTCGCTCTCGGTCACGATGGTGTATGCCATAGTCATGCCGTTTGCCACGTTCTTGATGGTGACGGTATTCAAAAGCTGTACTTCCTCGGTGTTGAGTTTGCTATCGTCAATTATACGTGCGGTAGCTACAAGTTCCTTGAGTTTCGCTATCTTCATCTCAAGCATACCCTGAGCCTCCTTTGCTGCATCATATTCGGCATTCTCGGAGAGGTCTCCCTTATCGCGAGCCTCAGCGATTGCCTGCTTGATGGCCGGGCGCTGCGCCTCAAGGGCAGCGAGTTCCTCCATCTTCTTGTCGTAACCTTCCTGTGTCAGATATGTTGCCATAATTGTTTTTTACTTAGACTCTCTCTTTGGAGAGGTGTGATATTATAATTTGATTAGATTAACTCATATTTTAAGACAAATGCTCGGAACAGACAGAGCCTGCTCCGAACATCCGTGATGCGTTGAAAGACTCACGCCGCTTACATTCACCGAAGGTGTCGCCCCCGAAAGAGTGTAAAAAATAAAGGAGTCCTTTTTCGATAATCGGCATCTCGCGATGAGACCCGGCAAAAAAAGATCCTTTTGTGGCGTTTTGTCTTTTTTGGAGGAGAGCGTGCTTGGCAGCCTCTCTTCCTTTTTCCGCGACAAAGTTAATTCTTTTTATCTGATATAACAAATTTAATCCTCTTTTTCTTTAGTTATGTTGATAATCCCCGAATTTTTATTAACTTTACAACATTAAAATTATAATATTTTAAATGATGACTATTAATCAGACACAAGACGAGATAATAGAGGAGTTTGAAGGGATGACCGACTGGATGGACCGCTATGCCTATATAATCGATTTAGGCAACACTCTTCCTGAGTTTCCCGATAATCTCAAGACTCCCGACAACCTGATAGAGGGATGTCAGAGCCGCGTCTGGATCGACGCCAAAGAGGATAGCGACGGCAAACTGCTCTTCGAAGCGGATTCAGACGCTCTGATCGTGAAAGGAATAGTTGCGCTCCTACTGCGTGTGCTTTCCGACCACACCCCCGATGAAATTCTTGACGCCGACCTTTATTTCATCGACAAAATCGGACTGAAGGAACACCTCTCCCCCACACGTTCCAACGGACTTGTCTCGATGGTGAAGCAAATTCACAACTACGCGCTTGCGTATAAAGCCCGACAGGCTGCCAAAGGATAAAAACCATGTGAATCTATTTTCGCAAACAAGTATTTAACCATAATTCCAAAGTAACCTATGTTCCAGAATCAACCTAAAGGACTGATTCCCGCCGCCCTCAGTAATATGGGCGAACGGTTCGGTTATTACATTATGAACGCGGTGCTCGTGCTCTTCCTCTGCTCGAAATTCGGACTCTCGGAGGAGACCAGCACGCTCGTCTATTCATTCTTCTACGCCGGCATCTACGTGCTCTCTCTTGTGGGAGGTCTTATCGCCGACAAGACACAGAACTACAAGTCGACCATCATCTGGGGTCTTGTCATCATGACGCTCGGATACGTGGTGCTTGCTTTCCCAATCCTTGCCACCAATGAGAACACCTCATGGCTTCTCACCCTCACCTGCGTGGCCCTCTTCTTCATTGCCTTCGGTAACGGTCTATTCAAAGGTAACCTTCAGGCAATCGTAGGTCAGCTCTACGATAATCCTAAGTATGCTGCCCAGCGCGATTCCGGTTTCCAGATTTTCTATGTATTCATCAATGTCGGCGGTCTGATTGCTCCATTCATCGCTCCGATGCTCCGTAGCTGGTGGCTTGGCGTGAACGGCATGACATACGATGCCTCCTTCCCTGCAATGGCTCATCAGGTGCTCAGCGTGACCGACGGTATGAGCATGGAGAATATCAATGAGCTTTATGCCCTCGTAAGCGCACACGCAGCTGAGGTAGGCGCACACGGTCTCCAGAATATGCATGGTCTGCAGGCTTTCTGTTCGGAATATCTCAATGTATTCAACACCGGTATACACTACTCCTTCATCGCATCTGTGGCTGCGATGCTAATCTCACTCTGCATCTTCATCGCTACAAAGAAGGGTCTTCCCACTCCAGCAAAGAAAGAGAAGCAGGAGACTGTTCAATACACTCAGGAAGAGAAGGCTGCCATGGCCGGAGAGATCAAACAGAGAATGTATGCCCTCTTCGCAGTGCTTGGAATTGCCATCTTCTTCTGGTTCTCTTTCCATCAGAATGGAACTTCAATGTCGCTTTTCGCCCGCGACTTCGTGGATACCTCCACAATCGCACCTGAAATATGGCAGTCGGTGAATCCATTCTTCGTTATCGTGCTCACACCGATAATCATGATGATTTTCGGTTCACTCTCAAAACGCGGCAAGGAGATTTCCACTCCCCGTAAGATTGCAATCGGTATGGGTATCGCCGGACTCGGCTATCTATTCCTTACACTCTACTCCCTATTCATGGATTATCCCTCCGGAACAGAATTCCGCGACATGATCACTCGTGGAGCCAATGTAGTGAAATCTGGTCCCTGGGTTCTTATCCTTTACTATTTCTTCATGACTGTTGCAGAGCTCTTCATCTCTCCGCTCGGACTCTCCTTCGTATCAAAGGTGGCTCCCAAGCATCTGCAAGGTTTGTGTCAGGGTCTATGGCTTGGCGCAACAGCTGTAGGTAACCTACTGCTCTGGATCGGCCCCCTGATCTACAACGCTTGCCCAATCTGGGTGGCTTGGGCAGTCTTCTTCGGAGTATGTGCCATTTCAATGGGTGTTATGCTCGGAATGGTGAAATGGCTTGAAAGAGTGACTCAGTAAATCCCACTTCAATATATCAATAGCAATATGAATAAGCATTATATCACGGCTGCCGCTTTCTTGGCGGCAGCCGTTTCCGCTTCTGCCGTCAACCCGCTCTGGGTTCGCGATGTAAAGATCTCACCCGACGGCTCCAAGATCGCTTTCACTTATAAAGGAGACATATACACAGTGCCCTCCGGCGGAGGACAGGCTGTCAGATTAACCTCTGATTCCTCCTACGAATCCACTCCGGTGTGGAGTCCGGATGGAAAAAAGATAGCTTTTGCTTCCGACAGGAACGGAGGGAAGGATATATATGTAATGTCCTCCAACGGCGGAGCGCCGACACGCCTCACATTCCATTCAAATTCAGAGACCCCGGAGGCCTTCACCAAAGATGGATCTGAAATACTCTTCTCGGCACACATACAGGACCCCGCCTCCAGCCCTCTCTTCCCAAGCAGACTTCTCACGGAGCTTTACGCAGTCCCTGTGGAGGGTGGAAATCCGCGGCAGGTACTCCCCACTCCGGCGGTGAATATCAGTGTGCTTCCCGACGGTCGTCTTCTATATGAAGATATAAAGGGAATGGAAGATAAATGGCGTAAGCACCATACTTCCTCCGTGACACGTGACATATGGATTTTTGATCCCTCCACCGGTAAACATACCAATCTTACAGCCCATGATGGAGAGGATCGTTCGCCGGCAGTGATTCCCGGTGATGAAACACTCTATTTCCTTAGTGAAAGAAACGGAGGAAGTTTCAACGTCTATGCAATGCCTATCTCCTCTCCCGGAGCAACCCCCACTCCATTAACCTCCTTCACTTCCCATCCGGTCAGGTTCCTAAGCGCAGGCACAAACGGCCTGATGGCTTTCACCTACAATGGCGAGCTTTACACAATGCGCAAAGGAGAGAAACCTGTGGCTCTCAACCTCACCGTAACTGATGAAGCACCCGCCGAGGATGAGTTTGTTAACATTTCGTCGGCAGATGAAGCCATGCCTTCTCACGATGGTAAGCAAGTGGCATTCATTTCACGCGGAGAAGTGTTCGTTACATCCACGGAATACAATTCCACCAAACAGATAACAGAGACTCCGGCCATTGAAGAGGGGCTTTCATGGGGCAAAGATGGGCGTACGCTATACTACGCTTCAAGACGTTCCGGCCGCTCCAATATCTACAAGGCATCCATAGTGCGTTCCGACGATCCCAACTTCTCCAATGCCACCCTTATCAAGGAAGAGGCAGTATTTCCGGAGGATGGAGTAGAACGCTCATACCCCAATATATCACCGGATGGAAAGAAGATCGCATACGTTGAAGATCGTACGAAACTTCGCGTGATGGATCTCGCAACAAAGAAAGTGACCGCCCTCGACGGAAGTAACATCACCAACTACCGTTCAGGTGGTTTCGTTGTAGACTGGTCGCCCGACAGCCGTTTCATCGCTCTGGAGGTGATGAATCCGCTTCACGAACCATATGGAGATATCTCCATCATCGATCTTGAAAGCGGAGAGTTCATCCCTGTGACAGAATCCGGATATTTCGACCAGCAACCTCGCTGGAGTCCCGATGGTAATGCACTCCTCTTCGCTTCCGAACGCTACGGAATGCGTAACCATGCTTCATGGGGATCGGAAAATGACGTAATGATGGTGTTCTTAAATAAGGAGAGCTATGACAAGTTCCGTCTTTCTGAAGAGGATTATGCACTGCTTCAGGAAGTAGAGAAACAGCAGAAGAAGGATGCCGAGAAATCCAAGGAGGATTCAAAGAAAAATAAGAAATCAAAAAAGGATGACAAGGATCAACCCAAGGAGGAGAAAAAGGTGAAATTAGAACGCGAAGGACTTGCCGACCGTATCGTTCGCCTCACTCCGAATTCATCCGAGTTGAGTGATTTCGTGCTATCTTCCGACGGCGAGACACTCTACTACCTCTCGGCTTTCGAAAAAGGGTATGATTTATGGAAGAAAGACCTTCGCAAGGGTGATGTGTCGCTGGTGAAGAAACTCGATGCCAAATCGACCTCTCTTATTCCTGATAATGACGGCAACCTATTCCTGGTGGGTCGTTCGGTGAAGAAATTCATACCCAAAGGTGGCGACATGAAAAATGTGGCTATATCCACCCGTATGAAATTAAATGCAGACAAGGAGCGCGAAGCGATGCTCGATTTTGTAAAGAATGAAGCTAAGGAACGTTTCTATCTCCCTGAAATGCCGGTGGATTGGGAAGCATACGTTGAAAACTACCGCCAATTCCTTCCTCATATCAACAACAGTTATGATTTCTCCGACCTACTCGCGGAATTGCTTGGAGAACTTAACGTATCGCATTCCGGAGCACGCTATTTCCCTGCCGGAGCCAACGATCAGACAGCATATTTGGGACTCCTATTCGATATGGGCGATAATAAGGATGGCCTTACAGTGTCGGAAGTTCTTACAGGCGGTCCCTTCGACCGTGCCACATCCAAAGTAAAAGCCGGCTCGCGCGTGACGGCCATCAATGGCAAGGAGCTCCGTAATATGGAGGACTATACGAAAGCTTTGAATGGAGCAGCCCGCAAGAAAACCCTCGTCTCTTTCACCTCTCCAGCCGGAGAAAAATGGGATGAAGTTGTGCTTCCGACTTTATCCGGAGCTCAGAACGAACTCCTATACCGTCGTTGGGTGAAGAACTGCGAAGCAGCGGTCGATTCCCTCTCAGGCGGTCGACTCGGTTATGTTCATATCCGCGCGATGGATGATAATTCATTCCGTGAGGTATATTCTAAACTTCTGGGTAAGTTTGTGGATAAAGAGGGTATCGTAATCGATACACGCTGGAATGGCGGCGGACGTCTGCATGAGGATATAGAAGTGCTGTTCAGCGGAGAGAAATATCTCACGCAGGAAATCCACGGAAAGAAATCATCCGAGATGCCTTCACGCCGCTGGAACAAACCGAGCATCATGCTTATCTGCGAGGCCAACTACTCAAATGCCCATGGCACTCCCTGGGTCTATAAACATAAGGGACTCGGCAAACTCGTCGGAATGCCCGTGCCCGGCACAATGTCAAGTGTCAACTGGATCGACCTTCAGAATCCCGACCTCCTTTTCGGTGTGCCTGTAGTGGCGTTCCGCACAGAGGATGGAACCATTCTTGAAAATACTCAGCTTGAACCTGATGTAAAAGTAGCCAATACTCCGGAGGATATCGTCGCCGGACATGACCGTCAGCTTGAAACAGCTGTAAGAACTCTTCTCAACGATCTTAAATAAGTAGCTACTAAAAATTAATCGATATATTTTTTACAAAGTAGTTGCTAAGAATTAAGAATCATAGAATTTAATCTCCGGAATAGAGGCCTTCTCTTTCCGGAGATTATTCTTTTCCGGATTAGGGATTAGGGATATTTTTCAGGGTGTTGCTTAACTTTTCTTCACATTTATTGGCATAATTCAAAAACATTAGATATATTTGCAGTCGTTTAGAAAAATTAACTTAAACGCCGGTCGGATATCCTCCAGGCACGTTAACCGAATATCAAATGGACACAGTTTTTTCGGATGAAAGAAAGGCCATAAAAGTCTTTATGCGATTATTCATCTGTCTTCTTTTGGGGAGCGCATTGCTTCTCACCTCCTGCTTCAGAAATGGCAAGAGAGAGGGTATGACTGAAAGGGAGTCGCTCGTTGATTCTACAATGAGTTTCTCCCAAGATGACAGCTTTCAGGCCGACAACGACATCGCCATGACCCTCCGCAGCATCGCAGATGCAATCAATCAGGGAGAGGAACTTGATTCGCTTGAATATGATTTCAATGGAGTGCTGACCGACGGGACAGGACGTCCGCTATATACCGATGTGCAGGGTGCTCCCGGAGTATGGTCGGTAAAAGTCAAATCCCCTGTATCTGTATCAATAAAGAATCTATATTTGGGCGACCTCCTACCGGAAGCTCTTGAGACATACATAGTGCAGAGCTTCGGCCTCGACAATTCTCATGTGGTCGATACCTCAAAATTCAGGAAAGATGATCTCGACAAATTGACGATATATCATTTCGAAGGAGGCTATCTCATCTTCGAGACACGCACTGCCCTCACACCGACAGGAAAGGAGGGCCCTCTCATGACCATCATAGCCACCTCCAACGCACCCGAACAGCAATAGCCAAAGTGCCGTCGGCAATTCCATAATACAACTATAAAAATACAAACCATCGGCTCGAATCGAACCGCGGAAGCGCCATCAATTGCACATCAGCCTGACGATCGGTAATCGTCTCCTCTGCATTGCCCACTTTCTTCCCCGCCTCTTCAAGAGCCGTCTTAACCGCCTTAAGAGCCTTGGCCGGAGTATTATTGTCTTGCGAAAGATGACATAGGAAGATGTACTGAAGTTCGGGATTGATAATCTCTTTAAGGAAAGCAGCGGTCGCCTCATTCTGCATGTGACCACGTTCGGTCATGATTCTTGCCTTGAGATATTCGGGATAGCGCCCCAAACGCAGCATATCCGCATCGTAGTTAGCCTCTATCACGAGATAGTTGGCCCTGCTCATATAATAGCGTGCACGCTCGGTGACAGCACCCAAATCGGTGGCTAACACGAAACGCTTGCCGGCAAATTCAATGGAAAATCCCATATTGTCTGTCCCGTCGTGGGGCACATCAAAAGCGGTGATTTCCATATCCAATATTTTCTTTGGAATCTCCTTGAAGATAGGTTCATGATATTCCTTGATTCGCTTCGAGATGCTATGACGGCGGAGAATACCATTTAGCACACGTGGAGTGCAGAACAATCGTATATGTCGATATTTCCTCAGTAGATTATATGAATATCTTACATGGTCGGAATGGTCATGGGTAAGGAAAAGACCTTTGACATGGCTCATCGGCACACCGTTTTCAAGCAGTTTTCTTTCTATATCCTCTGCCTTAAGACCGGCATCGATTATTATTCCTCCTTTTGCTGTGCCGACATAACAGCTGTTGCCGCTTGACCCCGAACCGAAAGAGACATAAAACATTCTGCGGTCTTCCGCAGGTTTAAATCCGTCGGAGGAATCCGATTTCAAATCCGATGACGGCCGACGACCGGGAGAGGTACGTTTCCGTTCTCTCGATCCAGGGGCAGGGGGACTTTTAGGTTCCTCCTCTTTATTGTTATAGTCGTTGTCGGCTGCAAATTCCTCGAAAGGGATCTTAGGATGATTAAAAACTATCTTACTCATTACCTTCCACCTCCTTCCCGATGTATCAGAAAGATGGCCGGGCGCTTGTCGTAATCATACGAGCACTTTTTCCAAGCCGAGGCACGACGGGTGTGTATGCTCTCCTTTTCAGGGTCAGATATATCGCAAGCCACGCAAAGAAGTGTATCTTGTCGAAGATTCTCGGCAAGAAACCTTACCATCTTATTGTTTCGGTAAGGAGTCTCAATAAATATCTGAGTCTGTCCTCTCTTGGCGGCTATATTCTCCAGCTCGCGGATAGTGCGGAGTCTTTCTTTATCATCAATCGGCAGATAGCCATTGAAAGCAAATCCCTGACCATTGAAACCGGAAGCCATAAGCGACATCAGTATGCTTGAAGGACCTACCATAGGAATAACCTTTAACCCCTCTCTCTGTGCGATCTCCACCACAGTGGAACCGGGATCGGCCACGGCCGGACAACCTGCCTCACTCATAACTCCGACCGGATCACCTTTACGCAAAGGATCGAGATACGCCGATACGTCTCGCATATCGGTGTGACCGTTAAGTTCATAAAAGTTTATGCTATCTATATCGAAAGATTTATCCCAGCGCTTGAGAAAGCGCCGGGCCGTACGTATATTTTCCACTATTAGGTGACGTATCCCCTTCACCACGTTTAGGTTTCCCAAGGGAATAGCGTCGTCGAGAGGTGCGTCGCTGATATTGACAGGTATCAGATATAAAGCCGCTTTAAGTTCCATAATACAAATTTATGAAATATTCACCAATTCCTCACCTCTTTATTTGCTTATTTTTGTTAATTTTGCTAAGAGTATATCAATTATTTGTGAATTATGGCCATTACCGCCCCACTGCCGCAAGGTTTTATGGATGAAATGCGAGCCCTTCTTCCAGAAGAGGCTGATCTTCTTTTCGAGGCTCTCGACCGTGAGCCACAGGTATCAATCAAGCTTAACCGCCGTAAGCTTGCAGATGACACACCGATTGGTTACAACGACATGGAAGCTGTGATGTGGTGCACTTCGGGACGTTATCTTCCTTCCCGACCCAAATTCACCCTTAACCCGCTTCTCCATGCAGGGACATTCTATGTTCAGGAAGCATCATCGATGATATATGAAACCATCGTCGAGCGCATCATACCTATGGCTTTCGACACTTCGCGCACTCCGGCCGTGATCGACCTTTGTGCTGCTCCGGGAGGAAAGACCACATCTATTATCAACGCCATCCCCGACGGGATTTTTGTCGTGGCCAATGAGTTCACTCCTCAAAGAGCCGGAGCTCTGAAAGAGAATCTTCTTAAATGGGGATACCCTGAAATAATGGTAACCAATTCCTCAGTCGACCGGCTTGCCAAAGCAGGTAAAGCTTTTGACATAGTTGCCGTCGACGCACCCTGTTCCGGAGAGGGAATGATGCGGAAAGAACCGGTGGCACGTCAGCAATGGAGTGAATCGCTCGTGAAACAATGTGCCGCGCTTCAAAGGGAGATTCTTGAAAATGCCTGCGATATTCTTAAGCCGGGAGGATTCATGATCTATTCCACCTGCACATTCAATCGGGAAGAGAATGAGCGTCAGGTGGAATGGCTTGTCGAGGAGAAGGGCATGGTGCCATTTGATCCCGGATTTCCCGATGATTGGGAAATTCATGGCGGCATAGATACCCCCTACCCCTGTTTCCGCTTTATGCCTCACCGCACACGTGGTGAAGGTCTTTTCGTGGCAGTGATGAGAAAAGAAATCGATCATGAGGAACGCACGGTCCCACTCCCGAAACTAAAGGAGTGGCTGCGTAAAAATGTAAAAGTGATTGCCGACGGAGTGCCGCAACGCGAACAGAAAGGTCGGGATATGGTGCCTTGTTCGCAATGGGCTCTATCCTCGGATTTCCCAAGCGAAGAATTTGAGGGGATTGAAGTGGATGAAGCCACTGCCCTCTCCTATCTCCGCCACGAGGCGCTTCATCTTCCTCCGGAAATCGGCAAGGGATTTGTAGTGATTAAATTCAAAGGATTCCCGCTGGGGTTTGTAAAAAATATAGGTCAGAGAGCCAATAACCTCTATCCCTCAGAATGGAGGATAAGGAATCTTTAATAATGAAAATATAAATTATACATGAAGAAAGGTATATTTCCAATCACCGGAATGATGTGTGCCGTCTGTTCCAATACTGTGGAAAAAACCGCGGCCTCTCAACCCGGAGTCAGTTCAGCGGAAGTGAATTTCGCCAATTCCTCCCTTTCTCTCGAATGGAATCCGAAAGAGACATCCCCTGAAAAAGTGGCGGAGGCTATTCGTGAGGCCGGATACGACATGATCATCGAAAAGTCGGAGAAGGAAGCTGTGGAAAAGAAGGAACGTGCTGATGAAGAGGAGTATCTTTCCATGAAGCGCAAGACAATACTGGCATGGGTGTTGACAATACCCCTCTCAGCCCTATGTATGCTCCACATTCATTTCCCCGGTGATGCCTGGGTCTATATGGTGATTACTTTGGCAGTGATGCTCTTCTGCGGAGCCGGATTTTATCGCCGCGGCTTCAAGGCGCTCATCTCCAAGGCCCCCAATATGGATTCGCTGGTGGCTGTATCCACGGCCGTAAGCTTCCTCTATTCTTTGGCCGTCACTATCTTCCCGGAATTCGTAACGGCACATGGACTCAATGCCGACCTTTATTATGAGGGGGCGGCGATGATTATTGCTTTTGTGCTTACAGGAAAACTTATGGAGACACGCTCGCGTCATAACACAGGGGTCGCATTGAAGGCTCTGATGGGTCTACAGCCTACAGAAGCAATGCTTATCACCCCAGACGGAGAACGCAGGGTCGTAGATATCTCGCAGATAAAGAAAGGAGACCTAATTGCAGTGCGTCCCGGAGAGAAGATACCTGCCGACGGTATTGTTACAGAAGGGATTTCCGGCGTAGACGAAAGTATGCTTACCGGCGAACCGGTGAAAGTGGAGAAACGTCCCGGTGACAAGGTGACAGCTGGAACTATAAACGGTATCGGTTCCTTTGTGATGCGTGCATCGGAAGTCGGAGCTGAAACGCAGTTATCAAGGATAATCCGAGCTGTCCGTGAAGCACAAGGTTCAAAGGCACCGGTGCAGCGACTGGTAGATAAAATCAGTGCTGTGTTTGTGCCGACAGTCATGGCTCTTTCCATCCTCACGTTAATTGTATGGATCTTTATCGGAAATGTTTCGGTTGGGATTGTGGCCGCCGTATCCGTATTGGTGATTGCTTGTCCCTGCGCTTTGGGGCTTGCCACTCCCACTGCAATGATGGTCGGGATCGGACGCGGTGCCCGAAATGGTATCCTTGTTAAGGATGCAGCGGCTCTTGAACGTTTGGCTAAAGTAAATCTCCTTGCCATAGACAAGACCGGTACGCTTACTGAAGGTAGACCAAGGGTAACAGCCACTCTGTTTGCAGAGAGTCTTTCTGAGAATGAAAAGACTACATTGCTTGCTCTGACATTGGGAGCGGAGCAGAATAGCATCCATCCTCTCTCGGAGGCCCTTTGCGATTATATCTCTTCGGAGGGTATCAAGGCCATTGCTCCTGATAAATTCGACTATATTCCCGGCAAGGGGATTATATGCTCCTACGACGGGAATAGATATGAAATCGGGGCTTTCTCTGCCGAGAGAGCCGAAGAGTCGGCCGAGATGAAAACTGAGGGAGAGAAATGGCTTGCAGAGGGAGCCGGATTGGTGGCTGTGTATAAAGAAGATGAAATAAGACTCATCTTCCGAGTGGAGGATAAGGTGCGTCCGGATGCGGCCACTTCAATAACAATCCTGAAAAAATTAGGAATCGAGACTGTCCTCCTCACCGGTGACCGACTCTCTACAGCACGACATATTGCTTCCCAAACCAGCATTGACCATATAGAGGCGCAGATGCTTCCGGCCGGGAAGCAGGACTTCGTGAAGAGAGAGATGAAGGAGGGGGATATTGTGGCAATGGCCGGCGACGGTATCAATGACACGCAGGCTCTTGCTGAGGCCGACGTGGCAATCGCGATGGGAAGCGGTTCGGATATTGCCATCGAGACAGCCCAACTCACTATCACAGGCGGAAAACTATCGTCGATTCCAAAGGCTGTCGGATTAGCGCGAGCCACGCTTAAGGTGATACGCGAGAATCTATTCTGGGCTTTTATATATAATATCATAGGTATCCCCTTGGCAGCCGGAGTGCTCTTTCCTCTTGGCTTAATGCTCAATCCGATGTTCGCATCAGCGGCGATGGCTCTGTCATCGGTATGCGTGGTAGGCAATTCACTCCGTCTTAACAAAATGAAGATATAACTTTTAAAATATAAATATTATGAAATTTAAGACAAATGCCAAATGCGGCGGTTGCAAGACAACCATTCTGAATCATCTTCAGAGCAAATTCCCAAATGAAAACTGGAGTCTCGACCTTGAGAACAGCGACAAGGTGCTTGAAATGCATGGTGTCCCTGACGATGAGACCCGTGCCCGCGAGGTGGAGGCAGCTGTGGCTGAGACTGGATTCAAAGGCACATGGATGCCGCAGACCGGATATTGATGCCATGATTCAACTGAAAGGGATATCCAAATCATACGGATCTCTGGAAGTGTTGCAGGATATAGAGCTATCCATCGCCGACCATGAGATAATGACTATCGTCGGTCCGAGTGGAGCAGGAAAGACCACACTCCTCCAGATTGCCGGCACGCTTGATCTCCCCGACCGGGGTTCGGTGAGCTATGACGGAACGGAGATCACCTCTTTGAGCGACCGCCGTCTATCGGAATTCCGCAACAGCAATATCGGCTTCATCTTCCAGTTTCATCAGCTTCTGCCTGAGTTTTCGGCGCAGGAGAACGTTGCTCTTCCGGCTCTCATAGCCGGAGTGTCGAGGAGGAAGGCGATGAAGCGTGCCGGAGAACTTCTCGACCTGCTTGGACTTTCGGACCGTCTGCGACATAAACCCACTCAAATGTCGGGCGGAGAACGTCAGAGGGCTGCGATTGCCAGAGCATTGATCAACGATCCTTCGGTGATCTTCGCTGATGAACCGACAGGTAGTCTCGATTCGCGTAACCGCGATGAAATCTGCTCCGTGATCTCCAAGTTGCGACTTGAATTGGGTCAGACCTTTGTGATTGTGACCCATGATCCTTCAATAGCACGCATTGCCGACAGGGTGGTGAATATGGCAGATGGCCGCATCGTGGGAATCGAAACTGTTGCAAAATTTGATAATTCCACTTTTATTTATTAAATTCGCAAAACGTTTCGCCTCAATTGGCCGAAAAATGATAAACTAATTTATAATAACATAAGAAAATGGAAAACAAAGAAAACAAAAACCAGCTTCAGATTCAGCTCCGTCCCGACATGGCCGACGGTAAATACAGCAACCTCGCTATGATTGGCCACGGCCCCAACGAATTCCTTATGGACTTCATCTTCGCTGCTCCCGGCATGCCTCAGGCACCTGTAGTGAGCCGCGTAATCATGAGCCCTGAGAATGCAAAGCAGCTTCTCTTCGCGCTCACCGACAATATCAAGAAATATGAGGCACAGTTTGGCGAGATCATGCCTCGCACTGCTGCCGGAAATAACTAATATGAAGGATAATAATCTTTTCATATACAATTCGCTTGCCCGCGTGAAACAGCCTTTCAGGCCACTTCACGACGGGCATGTCGGTATGTATGTGTGTGGCCCAACCGTATATGGCGACGCTCATTTGGGTCATGCACGTCCGGCTATCACATTCGATATCCTTTTCCGCTATCTGCAACATTTAGGATATAAGGTGCGTTATGTTCGCAACATCACCGATGTTGGCCATCTTGAACATGATGCTGATTCGGGNGAGGATAAGATTGCCAAGAANGCNCGTCTCGANCAGCTNGAACCNATGGANGTGGTGCAGNTNTACCTNAACCGCTACCATAAGGATATGGAGGCTCTGAATGTGCTTCCTCCAAGCATAGAACCTCATGCTTCAGGCCATATCATCGAGCAGATTGAATATATCAAGAAGATTCTCGATTCAGGATATGCCTATGAAAGTTGCGGTTCGGTATATTTCGATGTGGAGAAATATAATCGCGACCATGCNTATGGCAAGCTGTCGGGCCGAAACATCGAGGATATGCAGAACAACACCCGTGCCCTCGATGGTCAGGATGAAAAGCGCAATCCCTTGGATTTCGCCCTTTGGAAGAAGGCTTCCCCTGAGCATATCATGCATTGGCCCTCTCCTTGGAGCGAAGGTTTCCCGGGATGGCACCTCGAATGCTCCACAATGGGGGAAAAATACCTCGGTGAGCAGTTTGACATTCATGGNGGTGGTCTCGACCTGATGTTCCCACACCATGAGTGCGAGATCGCACAAAGTGTGGCGGCACAGGGCCATGAGGCTGTGCGCTATTGGATGCATAACAATATGATCACCATTGCAGGAAAGAAAATGGGTAAGTCATATAACAACTTCATTACCCTGGAGCAATTCTTCGATGGCTCCCATCCCCTGCTGACTCAGGCATATTCGCCGATGGTGATNCGTTTCTTCATCCTTATGGCACAGTATCGTTCCACCGTGGATTTCTCCAATGAGGCTCTTCAGGCTGCGGAGAAGGCACTTCAGAAGATGACGGATATCTACCGTAGACTTCAGAACCTTCAGCCGGCAGAAAAGTCTTCTGTCGATGTCCCGGATTTCATGAAGCAGTGCTATGAAGCTATGGACGACGACCTGAATACACCGATGGTGATTGCGACTCTCTTTGAGGCCGGAAAGCTTGTGAATTCAGCTGTCGACGGAAATGTGAAACTCAGCGCTGAGGATATAGCCAAACTCAAGGAACTTTTCGACGTTATGCTCGTGGAGCTTCTGGGAATAAAAGTAGGCGCAGAGGAGAATGCCGCCAACCTTAANCCTTACGAGGGTGCGGTGGATCTTCTGATGGATATCCGCAAGAATGCAAAGGAGGCCAAAGACTGGACCACATCNGATCTTATTCGCAACAAGCTCTCGGAGCTTGGTTTCAATGTGAAGGATACAAAGAATGGCGTGGAGTGGTCGCTGAAATAAACGGCAACCATATTGAGAAAAGGGAAACGAGCCCATCCGGTGAAAACCGGGGGCTCGTTTTCTTTCATCTATGGTCTTATCGACTCTGCTGCTGATAGTACATGCGATCAAAATCACTAAGCAAATCCGTGGAATTATTACGGATTCTTGACGANACCGCAGTGGCTACGATTGCAGCCAAAATAATGATTCCAAGGAGGAATACAATAAACAAATTTACCATAGCTTCATGAATTAGGTAATAGGGTTAATACAAGAATAATTATTTATTTTGGGTTTTGAGAATCGAGGGAGGGAGAGTCATNGAGGAGGGAGGGACGACCTAAATTAGTTTTTCATTTTCTTTTTTTTCNCTTTTCTCCACGTGGAGAATTTTAGGGTTAATTTTGATTTTAAGGGTTAATAATTTATTTAGTTATCACCATTCCCGGGTTATAGTCTCCCATCGGAAGTCGCCATGCTCCTGCCGATGGGCTACCGGTAGTACACCAGGGTTATTTCTCCTCCTTCGGCGTGTCAAGCACCTGATACTTCGAGTGCTGACTTCGGAATTCGGGGACAATCATCTTCATCTTCGCCACGATCTTCATATCATCGGAGCCCGGAGCNCCGTCGACAAGTTCGGAGATATCCTGCTGCACGACGTCGAATTCATATTCCCTGACCTTAGCAACCTTAATCTTGGGATGGAATGTAGGTAGGGTGATTTCTTTATCGTTTAGGACTTCCTCATATAGCTTTTCACCGTCGCGAAGACCTGTGAATTTGATTTCAATATCCTTAGCCCCGGAGAATTGAATCATTCTCTTGGCAAGATCGACGATCTTCACAGGCTCTCCCATGTCGAACACATAGATCTCGCCACCCTTTCCCATAGTTCCGGCCTCGATAACGAGCTTGCAGGCCTCCGGGATTAGCATGAAGAATCGTATGATGTCAGGATGGGTCACCGTGATGGGACCCCCTTTCTTTATCTGCTCCTGNAAAATTGGAATCACCGAGCCATTTGACCCCAGCACATTGCCNAAACGGGTGGTGACAAACTGTGTCACNCCTTTCACCTTTCCTTCNTTGATGGCCTTATCGAGACTCTGNACATATATTTCGCAGATTCGTTTCGAACATCCCATAACATTCGTAGGATTGACTGCCTTGTCNGTCGAAACCATCACAAACTTCTTAGTCCCGTATTTCACGGCGAGGTCTGCGATAATNCGTGTGCCGTCGACATTATTAACCACCGCTTCATACGGATTATCCTCCATCATGGGGACATGTTTGTAAGCGGCTGCGTGGAACACGTATTCAGGCTTGTACTTTTCGAAAATACGCTCCATCACCTTTCGGTCGGCAATATCGGCCACTATAGTCTCAGCCTTTATNTCAGGCCATTGGTTTTTCATCATAAGCCTGATGTCGTGCATCGGAGTNTCAGCCTGATCCACGAGCACCATGTGCGAGGGATTGTANGTGGCAATCTGACGCACCATCTCGGAACCGATACTTCCGGCTGCACCGGTGATCAGCACCACATTATCGTTGAGAAGCTTTGCAGCCGCCTCCATATCCACCTCNATTTTATCACGCGGAAGAAGATCCTCCACATTCACAGGATGCAGGTCGGCGATGCTGAGATCTGTCTTGCCGTCCCATTCGCGGGCACGCGGCATCACAAGAATTTTGATACCCTTCTCGATAAGAGAATTAAGAATCTCTTCGTTCTCACGAAGCTCATCCATCATGTAAGGGGAAACGATAAGAGTCGACACCTTGTTACGCTTCATCCGGTCGGGAAGAGAATCATCAAATGAATGGACTTTGACACCCATCAGAATGCGATGTTCCATCTCAGGCTCAGANCTTACAAAGCCATCGAGTACAAATGGTGAATCCTCAGTGGAACGAATATTCTTGGCGAGGGCCACGCCTCCGGCCTTTATGCCGAGCACATAAGCTTTCTTGGAATTAGGATTACGCGACGACTGCTCATAAATGGTTTTCACCCAAACACGCACAGTCCACATGAAGGCCACCACGAAGAGGCCCATGAGAATTATATCGGCGGCTCCAAAAGAAACGAGCCAGGTTTTATCGCCTACGAAAAAGAGCACCACAGCGCCAAGCATCACGGCAAGCACCACAGCAGCGCCTATTCGCAATAAGTCGGAGAAAGAGGAATAACGTATCACGCCATTATACGTGTGGAACACACGGAAGGAGATGAGAAAAGCGGCAAGAAATACGCACATAGTGATAGAAAGGGAGCNTANGACGTTAAGCGTCTCCACCGAACCATGATGTACGGCGTAGGCCAACAGACCGGCGAAGACCACGAACATACAATCAAGAATGAGTATGCTCCAATAGGGCAGCGCCGCTCTTGAAAAATACCAATTTGCAAGTTTTTTAAGAGAATTCATGACTAAACAATCTAAGCCTTCCGAGATGTTGGGTCGGAGGGTTTACAAAGGTACAATAAAATTTTGGAATTTGCATAATAGATTGTAAAAATTGTGAAATAAAAATGAAAGCCCTCAGAAGCATTCCTACTCCTGAAGGCCTTTATTTCCCTGTTATCNGACCTGTCAGACAAGTCCGACCTGTCAGACTCGTCAGACAAGTCGGATTATTCCGATTATCTCTCGATCGANGCTTTGATAGTCTCCACTATATATCTTACATCATCATCAGAGACGTATGGNCCCGCAGGAAGACAGANACCTACAGCAAATAATTCTTCGCTCACGCCATTGGTATATGCCGGAGCATCTCTNTANACGGGCTGNTTGTGCATCGGCTTCCATAACGGACGCGCCTCCACGTTAGCTGCGTCAAGAGCCACACGCAATGCCTCTACATTGGCATTCGGCTGGCAATCGGTGACGGCCGTGGAAGCCGTATGTGTCACTCCGGCTGCTCCGCCTACTGCTCCGGTGATAACCTGTTTATAGGCATTCTCCTGACCTTTGATTCTGAGTTCGGGATCGAGGGTGGCTGTGCATAGCCAGAAATTGGAGTCGAATGCCGGTCCGGGATTGCCGTGCATAGTGATTCCCTTAACATCCTTAAGAAGCTCACAGTAAAGCTCCTGCACATGCTTATGATGTGCGATATGGTCATCCACCACTGTCATCTGTCCTCTTCCTATTCCGGCACAGATGTTACTCATGCGATAGTTGTAGCCTATGGCCTCATGCTGATAGTAAGGATACGATTCGCGAGCCTGGGTAGCATACCAGAGAATCTCCTTGGCCTTCGCCTCATCAGGACAAATAAGCGCACCTCCTCCGGAAGTGGTAATCATCTTATTACCGTTGAAGGAGAGCACACCATATTCCCCGAATGTACCGAGCGACTGACCGGCAAACATGGATCCGAATCCTTCTGCTCCATCCTCGATCACCGGAATATCATATCTGTTGGCAATCTCCATTATGCGGTCGATCTTATAAGGCATTCCATAGAGAGCCACAGGAATAATGGCCTTCGGCTTTTTACCTGTCTTCTCCATACGATCTTTGATTGCATATTCAAGAAGCTCAGGATCCATATTCCAGGATTCCTTCTCGGAATCTATGAAGACAGGAGTAGCACCTAAATAAGTAATTGGATGGCTCGATGCACAGAAAGTGAACGACTGCACAAGCACTTCATCACCTGCCTTGACATCGCAGGCAATCAGAGCCAAATGGACAGCCGCAGTACCGGCCGAAAGACATACCACCTTCTTATCAAGCGGCTGCTCCCCCACTCTCTTATTCACAAAATCCTCGAGGTCTTTCTCGAAAGCATTGACATTCGGTCCCATCGGAACCACCCAGTTGGTGTCGAAGGCTTCCTTTATGAAGTCTTGCTCCTTGCCGCTCATGTGAGCAAGGCAAAGATAAATTCTATCTCTCATTATAATGATATTTTTATTGGAATTTCCTATCAGAATAGTTCTACTCGATCATCCTATGTTCTCCCCTGACGAAGAATTTTTTGTCCTCCTGTCTAAAAAGAATCCCCTTGTTCTCGTGTCTTAAAAAGGGATAGGTGTAGCTCTTTCCTCAAGAAGAGCGAAAGTCTCCGCCTGCGAAACAGGGTGATCCACGAAAGCCGGATCACTTGTCACATACCCTGAGGCAATTGGAATACGGCTATATCGATACTGCACCCAGATACGTTCCTCCTCAGTGAAAGCAAAAGGCGGCAATTGCGCCGCCCATCCATTGAAGCGATTCAAATTCGAAAAACTACTTACCTCCGCCATTCTCAAGAAATCCTCCGCAGGAATTATCAGACCCTCGAAGAAGTCGCAGGTACAGGTTTTCATCACCACCTTAAGCCTTGTCCCCTTCCTACGTGAGAAATCGAGGAGAGTGCGCGTCATAATCCGCTCCATCTCCTCCCCTATCGCCGGTCCTTGGTCAGAGCGAATCTCATCGTAATAATCCTTATGGAATATATCACGCTCTTCACAGAAGACGTAGACAATATCGGAAGACTCCAGCATCACGCGGAAAGCCATTGCAATCTCAGCGAAGCTACGAGCATTAAAAATTTTGAAAGATATAGCAGACCGGTTGTAGACCGCCCTTAAAGTGTCATAAAATTGTAAGATATTTTCCATTGTGCCATACATTTAAAATCACACTGCAAAAGTATAGCACTATCGCCGCAGGTACGGCTTAAAACTTTATTTTCTCTCTATGATATTGCCATGTCCCGGATATAGATTCATATTTTGCGACATCTTTTTCAATTTTTCATACCATTTCCTTGCCTCTTCCTTATTACTATTGGGGAAAGAAGCAATTACCTTGACTCCGGGAATATAGGAATCGCCTGTAAACAATAAATCCCCAATTCTGAAAGATAGAGAACTCTTATCATGTCCGGGAGTTTCAATACTTTCTATTTCATACTCACCAAGCACCGGAATCCTTGTACCATCACTTAAAACCTTGATTGAATCCGAATCGATAAGAATCTCATCATTATGATAGCGTGAGAAATTCCAATTGGATTTATTGAGTGCTGCTTTTCCAAATTCCGAAGTATATATCGGGACTCTCTCAAAAGAGGTCATAAATTGTTTAAGCCCATAGATATGATCATAATGAGTATGGGTTAGAAAAACTGCCTCCACTTTAAGTGAGTTTATCTCTAAATACTTCTTTAATGGTTCAAAATCCCCGACATCTACAATTATAGCTCTCTTATCTTTGGAGAGAATAAATGTATTTGAATTGAAAACAGAATTAATTATTCGCTTTATGGTCATTTGTTTCAGTACCCAAAAACTCATTTGTTGTTGCTTCTCCATCCATACTTATGTCTTCACGGAAGAAAACCTTTTTTAGAGTTTTAAGGATAATTAAAACGATTATCTACTCAAATTCTGCCAAGTAGTCATTGACTTGTCTAAGCAGAACAGGAAGATCTTCCCGTATAGCCTTAAATACATCCTCCCGGTCAATTTGATAATAACCATGAACAAGGACATGACGCATTCCAACTACAACTCTCCATGGAGTAGCCGGATGTGAATTTTTAAAATCCTGAGATAGTTTATATGCAGCCTCACCAATAATCTCCAGCAGTTTTACCACACCAAAATATTAGAGATCTTTTTCAGTTAAACTAAAGAAACCATCTACTGCAGAAGCACTTTCCAATTTCAAGATTGCATCACGGATATGCTCAAGTCGCAAAGGATCCCTTAACTCATTTCTCATATATGATAATCTTTTGATCCTCCACTTCTTTTTGAACCCTTGGGTAGAGCTTTCCCCTTTCCACCAAATCCACTTTTCTCCCTAAAATATCCTCCATTGCGAGTTTCAAACGAGTAATACCAAAAAGTCCTAATCTATTATCCGGAGAATAAGTCACCATTATATCCACATCACTGACATCAGTCTCCTCTCCCCTTGCAAAGGATCCAAAGAGCCATGCTTTCTCCACAGGCTGTGTGGAAAAAAGAGTTTTAAGTTTGTATATGAGATTCTCAGCAAGAGGCATATTATCAAATGTTAATAAGTATAGACAGGTATAATTACCGATCTAAAATACTACATACTATAAATCACTGCAAATATATAGAATTAATTTAAGAACACCAAAAATTGCGCAGAACTTACATATCCGGAATTAATTATTATGGCTACCCTCATCTTTAGCTGTTCCTAAAAATTCAGTGGTCGTTGCTTCTCCATCCATACTTATATCTTCACGGAAGAAAACCTTTTTTAAAGTTTTAAGGATAATTCGGCAATCAAGTAAAAAGGAAAGATTATCTACATAATAGACATCCAATTCAAATTTCTTCTCCCAAGAAATATTATTTCTACCATTTACCTGTGCCCACCCCGTGACACCGGGTTTGACCTCATGACGTCTTGCCTGTTCGGGTGAATATCTTGTAAGATATTTTACCATCAGCGGCCTCGGCCCAATAAGACTCATGTCTCCTTTGAATACGTTCCAAAGCTGTGGGAGTTCATCAATAGAAGTGGAGCGGACCAACTTTCCAACTTTAGTTAGGCGTTGAGCATCCGGAAGTAATTTGCCATTTGCGTCACGTTCATCCGTCATGGTCTTGAACTTAACCACCTTGAAAATCTTACCATCCTTTCCAGGCCGTTCCTGAGTAAAAAAAGCACCCGCTCCCTTGTTGGCAAAATGAAGCCAAGCGGTCACAGCTGCCAAAGGCACGGCCAATACCACGAGAGCGCAACCGGATGCCGTAACATCTATAGCGCGCTTAAAAAATTTTCTATAAAAATCCATATTTCTGTTATACTTCTCTCGAATGAAAGAACTCTCAGTTCATCTCTATATAGACAATTTTTAAGTCTCTACGTCCTTTTGAATCCTTAGGTAGAGCTTTTTCCGCCAAATCAACTTTTCGGTCTAAAATATCCTCAATTGCGAGTTTCAGGAAATTAAGATTAAAAAGTTGTGTATTTTTCCAACAAAAAATTATCCATCTATGATCTGACCATATTTCACATTTATACCCGTTCTAATTACCTTAGCTGGATTGCCAACAACTATACAATTATCTGGAATATCTTTTGTCACAATACTTCCGGCGCCGACTACCACCTGATTCCCAATCTTTACACCAGGAAGGATAATACTTCTTATTCCTATTACACAATTATTCCCAATCCTAACATCCGTCCTCAATCTTCTACAATGGTCATGAGCTAATATCATGGCTTCCCTTAATACCCATGTATGGTCACCGATATGTATTCCCTTGGGATTGACGGATTTATCTAGATGTGCACTCATTGCAATCTTACATCCAAAACCAATGTTCATTTTATAAAATCTCCTCAGAAACCAAGGATAGAAGTTTGTTACTAAACTCCAAAGCTTAATTCTTATATTCATTTTATTCTTTATATCAAGATGCTATTAAAAAATTTATTTTATTGATTTTCATTGTGAAGATATTATTGGAATAATTTTAAGATTCCAATAGGTTAAGGAGCCTCCGGCACATCAAAAAAGAAATTGAAAGGAGCTGTATAAACTTTTATTCCCATACACACCACCAGAATAGCGATAATAGTAACCAACAATGTTGTCGTCAATCGAGTAGGGTGTTTATAAAAATAATATAGTAAATAAGCTATCATTATCAATTTATATATTCTAAAATATCTGAATGGTCTGACTAATACCATATTTGAAGCAAGAAGAGTTTCAAAAATCATGCCCCAAAAATACATATTATAATATATTAGAATACGTCTACCTGAGAAATATTTTTTAAGCTTTGAAGAGTAACATATTATTAAACTATTGATCCCGAAAAAAATATAGAACATAATTCCTATATTCGTTTCATCTGAATATTTTTGCAATACATTTTCATTATATCTAGATGCATATCCTCCCTCTCCCTCCATCTGTTGCATTAAGTCTAATATTGGAAAAAGACGTGTTAAGAAATCACCAACTAACAATGGTACAGCAGCACATATTACAAGCATCAATATCTGTATCCTTCTACTGGGAACTATACTTTTTCCTCTATATAATAGAGGATACATTAATAAAAATATCAATGCACTTATGTGAAAACCTGTTGCAATTATTATACAAAGCAAATATTTTAAAGGGTCTTTCTTTATTATATAATTTGTTCCGAATAGCATTACGCATGAGGCCAATTCCTGTCTCATTCCATTCATCCAATCAAAAAAGAACAATCCTCCAAATAGAGATAAAATCAGAAAAACCCATAAATATGCCTCATTTTTTAGGGTATAAAATAATAAGAAAATCTGAATAAAAGCCGCTATTCCAAAATAGATCCAATAATGAACATTAAACTCATACAAACAATCGTTTATGAATTTAAATAACCATTCGGACTTGTAAGGACCGGTATCGTTTAGTAAAAATATTCGTAAATATGTTGGATAGTCGGTTCCAAATCGCCACCTCATTCCAAATACTATAGAAAAAACAAGAGAGAGCAGAATCAAACTAATGATTCTGCTCTCCTTGTTAATCTTTATTTGAGCAGAGCCTTGAGAAGAAAAGGAATTAAAGTATGGTGCTGCAAACATGATCATGCATACCATTGTCAGACCGACAACATAAAAGGAATATATGAAGCTATCGTTTGAAAACATATACTCTGCCTTTCGGTATCATCTATTTAGTGCAACAGAATCGTAGTCTATAAAATTTATATTTCTAAATATATAATAATTCCGGAATAATTATCGGACCAAATGTTGCACTCATAGTTCCCCATGAAAGACCGAGTCCAAAAGATGACATCAATAGTTTGCATGGTTCTTTGGTAAGTTTATCTCGTAGGCGAGTCACCATTAGAGAAGGAATGGAAGCACCACCTAAATTACCATATTCCTCTAAATTATACGGCACCTTATCAACAGGAAGTTTAAGTTTTTTTACCACTCTGTCGACGATCATCTTATTGGCCTGATGGATCAAGAAATAATCCACATCATTATTACGGTCAATATTCTCCTCTGCCATGAATTTATCCACCGACTTGGGAGGCTTTGATATTGCGAAGGCAAATACATCCATACCATTAATCAGAGTATGCATCGGGGCGCGGACGATACCATTCCCAAAATCCTCCTCTATAAAAGACTCCGGTGTTATAGGATGTCGGAATCCGCCATGAGGAGTCATCAATGCCTTATACCCCTTTCCAAGTGTATTGAATTCTACAACCATCTCAGGAGCATTCTCATCATATTCAAGCGCTATAGCCGTACCACAATCACCGAAAAGCGGTACCCTGCTTTTATCTTTCATAGATCCCATTCGTAAGGCCGTATCTCCGATTAAGAGCAGCGCACGGCGGACATTACCGGTAGTCAGAAGATTGCCTCCTACGGTAAGCGCATAGAGACAACCGCAACATCCCATCGGCATATCAAGACAGAAAGTTGATTCGGGGAGTCCCATTCTATCTTGAAGAAGACATGCGGTAGGAGGCGTTTTATAATCGCCGGTAACCGACTCGAAAATCAAGACATCGATAGATTCCTTTTCCCAGCCTAATTCCTCAATCAGTTTTTCAGCAGCTTTCTGACACATATCGGAGGCACATACATCATCAGTAGCTATATGGCGACGTTTTATCCCTACTGTCTTATTAAAGGTCGCCGCCTCCTCCGGTGTCATGAAAGTATAGTCCTCTGTAGCAACAACATTTGCAGGGACACAAGCCGAAACTCCTGCCATCCGGACATTTCTTATTCTCCATTTTGCCATTATGATACTCCTTTAGATTTCAACATCCTGATTTTTCAGAATCTCTTTGCCGGCAGCATAGGAGGTAAATCCCATGATATCCTCCGGATCAAGCATAATATCGAAGGCCTCTTCCAAAAGAGATACCAGATTTAACTGATGTACTGAATCCCACTGATCGACTGTATCTTTACCGAATGAATCGTTCAATGCAGACGCATCAACACCAAAGACTTCAGTGAAAATCTCGTTATATTTCTCTAAATTTGCCATTTCTATTCGTTATTAAGGTTACTATATAGAATTTTCCCTGCCTCATTCTTAGGCAGCGAATCAATGATTCTTATTTCAATCACATTTGCAGGAAGATGCACAGCTTCTACGAGAGAATTCTTTGCCGCGTCAGTCTCATAGATATCTGTGAGATACACTATTAGACGCTCATCGTTTCCTGTGCAAGCACATTCACAAGTAACTACACCCTTAACAATCTGCTCACATTCATCCAAGCCTATCCTGTTTCCAAAAATCTTAAGGAATCGACCCATACGTCCTTGAATATAATAGAAACCGTCCTCATCGCGATAGGCTAAATCCCCGGTGGGAAGAAAGCCGTTCCGTTCATCGCCTAACATAAGATCTTCCCGGCAGCGCGCATAGCCCATTGTAACATTCCGTCCTGCATAACACATCTCGCCGCTTCCGGATGGTGTCGTGATGAATGTTCCGTCAGGATTACGCAGTGATAACTGGCCATTGGGGACGGCAATACCAATACTACCCATCTTTGAAATAGCATATTCCGGAGGAAGCCATGCCATACGTGCTGTTCCTTCCGACTGGCCGTAAGTTGCAATCCACTTCTTACCGTTATCACGGCAATACTCTGCAAATTTAAGATTCAATTCCTTGGGCATCTTTCCTCCCCCCTGCGTAAGCAATGTGAGATCGGGAAGTTTCATTCGCATGAAACGCATCTTGTCAAGAATTTCATAGCTATATGGAACGCCAGTGAAACTTGTGGCCTTCTCCTCCTTCATGAATTTCCAAAAGATCGGATCTGTCATATTCCTGTCTGTGATAAGGACAGTAGCTCCAACCTGGAAATGGCTGAATATCATCGACAATCCCATTGTATAATGCAGAGGAAGCACCATCAACGGACGATCGGCATCCGTCAGCTCAAAGAAAGTGGAGATATTCAGACCTGCCGCCTCAATATTATCATACTTATG
>JAAVDD010000015.1 GCA_014801985.1 Bacteroides sp. | reverse complement strand
GCGATGACAATGCAAAGTTAATAATAAAATTTTATAGTCCCTACATTAGTCCCTACATTTTGTGATTTTTATTAGATTCACTAAAATTCAATAAAATCAAATAATGCTGATTATTAGAGTATTAAATCAATTAGAATTTAGTGAGATTTACCTCGATTTAGTCATAATGGTGCTGGTGGCACCACACAAGACCGCTAATTATCAATGAGTTAGCGGTCTTTGCTTCATATTGTGATGTCTTTCAAAGGCATTCAGCGATTTTCAATTCTTTCACTCATACCCATCCAAGTCACCACATTAGTTACCACGTCCATCATAATCTACTGAATCATTGCGTGTTATGTACACCGTGGGATACACACAGCTATGGTGCCGATATTGTAATGTATCGATTATCAATATCTAATTTACTATCATTCATCATCATTCGCTGCCCTTCAACCCACCTCTCTCCCCCAAGACAGGTAAACTTTAACAGACTTTAACTATAATCAAAGGGTAAAAATGTGGTGACTTCAGCTCAAATTTCTCTTGGGTCACCACGTCATAATCTAAAATAATGTTAAATTACAAGGCTGTTGTTTTCTAATTCTTGAATGGTGAACTAAAAAAGTCTGCCCAAAATGAGCAGACTGAACAGAGAATGAAATCTTCACAGATGCCATACCCTGTTGCGATATGCCTTGAGTTCCTGTTCAGGAAACTCTGCTATCGCTTTGTCAAGTTCCTGGAGTATCATAGCCTTATCTTTAGGCAATACACCGGTTATTGGTACCGTATTAGAAATGTGGTTTGACAGAATATTTGTCTTTATGTTTAGTTTGTTGATTAGCGTTCCAACCTCCATCAATCGTTCAATCTCAGGTTCTTCTATATAAGTTCCATCTTGTAGTTCCTTATAAAGTTGGGATTCAGGGAATATCGTAAGAGAAACGATATTCACTATAAATGGATTCAGCTTGTTAAGAACATCAGCTGTGGCTATAGCAGACTCCACTCCCGAGCCTTTACCTCCTAATCCATTCAGATAAAAAATGTTGTATCTTATTC
Organism: Bacteroides sp.; assembly: GCA_014801985.1. Classification (GTDB taxonomy): domain Bacteria; phylum Bacteroidota; class Bacteroidia; order Bacteroidales; family Muribaculaceae; genus Lepagella. Next base: position 70,957 of record JAAVDD010000015.1, on the reverse strand, counting down.
CAGCCTCATCAAGTTTTGATAGCTGTTCAAGAATATCCGAGGCATGGTAACCTTTGTTCATGTGTTCTAAGGTCCGGTCATGAGCGGTCTCCATACCAATGTTGATATTGTCAAGTTTCATGTGGTGAAGATTCTTCAGTTCCTCAACGCTTTTAGGAGCGATGTCCGTAACTCGGGCGAACATACCGAAGGAAACCAGATCAGGCAGATATTTCCTAAGAAGAATGGCTATGTCCATAAGTCTATTGTATGACAAGGCAAAAGGATTTGCTCCTGTCAGGTATAACCGCCTTGCCCGTGGTTGCCACTGGCGAATGACATTCAGATCTTCCTCTATCTCAGTAATAGGAGACATCCGGAATGGTGTGCCGTGATAAAGGCTACAGAATTTGCACTTGTTCCAAGTGCAGCCCGATGTTACCTGCAGGAGCTGTGAATTTGCTTCGTATGGAGGACGCCATATCTGGCCGTCGAAATGTAACTGTGGATACATCATATCTCGAATATTTTTTGTAATTTTGTTCGCAAAATTAGGTGATAATGAGAGGCTAAGCAATAACTTACCAAAAGGTATGACCCTTACCAAAAAGTTTGTTATACTTATTTTCAATATTTTCCGAATACTCTGATATGGCAAAAAAATTAGACTATGAATACTGCAAAGCGGCTCCGATGCTTGAATGGCTCGGAAACAAATGGGCATTGGTTGTTCTCGTCAAGATTTCAGAGAACGAACCGATGCGCTTCAATGAACTTTACCGCAATATCCCATCTGTATCTGAGAAAGTGTTATCACAATGTTTGAAACAGCTCACACTTGATGGAATAATCCAACGTGAGCTATTTCCGGATGTGCCGCCACGTGTAGAATATTCGGTTACAGACTTTGGGAAAACACTATTGCCCCATGTGGAAGCATTAATTAAGTGGGGACAGGAAAATTTTGAGCAGATAATAATCAATCGACAGAAGAACAAGTAATCTAAGTACCTTAGACAAATATAGCGCAGAGTATCACGTAAATAGTTAAAATATCAAAATAATTTCGTAACTTTGCATTCGGATTGGTGTATGCCATTCCACGACATTTTGAATAATAAGAAGCGATATGCTCTCTTGTAAGTCGAGAACGTAGGAAATTCAAGACACTGCACAAGGATAGCATAGCGGTTCTCACGCTTACGGCGTGGGCTGCTGTACTACATTCGTGCATTTAGGTTTCCTACGACCTTCGACTTAGAACGTGGCATCAGTAGTCCGCGCTTCTGTTTTTTGATCATCGTCTCATCTGGACTACATGAGCATAAAAATAACAATAATGACAAATTTTACTTTCAATACAATCGGCCTGTTCATATCCGATAATGAAAAGATGGTGGAGTTCTACCGCGACATAATGGGGTTCACAACAGATTGGAACGGAGAAGAACCGAACGTAATGATGCGACATGGAGATATGTGGCTCATTATGTTTCCGAGAAAGGCGTTCGAGCAAATGACGGGACAGGAATACACTTATCCGAAAGGATTGAACGGCACTGTTGAATTGGCCTTTCACGTACCGATTTTTAAGGACGTTGATGCCGAATATAATAGAGCGGTATCAATGGGAGCGCAATCTGTATTCACCCCACACACAATGCCATGGGGACAGCGTACATGTTATATCGCTGATCCGGAAGGCAACCTTATCGAAATACATTCTTTTACTCAAAATTAACCCTTTAAGAAATCCATGTTCATAGTTATTCTGACTTATAAAAAGCCCTTGGAGGAAGTTGACCGCTATCTTCAGGCACATCGTGATTATCTTGCGGCGCATTATACTGCCGGCGACTTCATTGCGTCAGGTCCTCAAAACCCTCGCGTTGGAGGGGTGATAATGATAAAAGCTGAAAGCCCAACCGCAGTTGATGCTATCATTGCACAAGACCCGTTTAAGATCAATGGCATAGCCGACTATCACATCGTGGAGTTTACTCCGACGATGTTTATTACGGACAATTTGAAAACAATTCTCGGATGATAGAAACGAAACGACTGATACTCAGGCCGTGGCGGGAAGATGATGCTGAATCTCTTTTCAAATATGCTCAGGACCCGGACGTGGGTCCGATTGCGGGGTGGTTGCCACATACTTCCGTGGAAAATAGTCTGGAAATAATCCGGACGGTATTTGCCGCTCCGGAAACTTATGCTGTTGTTCTTAAAGATACAGAAGAACCCATTGGCTGTTGCGGAATTATGTTCTCCAATAGCCTTCACACTGAGGATATGGATAACGGCGAGGCGGAAATAGGCTATTGGATTGGTAAACCATATTGGGGACAAGGACTGATACCAGAGGCGGTAAAATCACTGCTTTCACGGTGTTTTAATGAATTAAACCTTGATATGGTCTGGTGTGGTTATTACGACGGTAACCTCAAATCAAAACGTGTCTGCGAAAAAAGTGGATTCAGATTTCATCACACAAACGCCGACATTTTTTCACCGCTCGGAGATAAACGTACTGAGCATTTTTACTCAATGAGTAAAGAAGATTTCCATGCCCTACATATCGATTGAGAGCGGCAAACTGACCGCTGATCAGAAAACGAAGTTGATTGAGCGACTGACCGCTACGGCTTCCGAGATAACACATATCCCGGAGCAGTTCTTTACCGTCACCATAAAGGAACTGCCCGACGAGAACTTCGGCATTGGCGGCAAATCAATTGACGAGATAAAACGCAACTACAAGCCATGAAGCGACGACAGACTTCATGGGGCAGGATGTCATATTAAAATTTTTCTTCACGATTATGAATGAAATTGAGAAAATGCGCAATGGAGAGCTTGCAGATATGAGTAAACCTGAAATGCAGGAAAGTTTTATCCATGCAAAAAAACTGCTTGCTAGATTGCGAACCATGAGTTCATACGATGAGGGGTATCGTGAATTACTCGAAGATTTGATTCCAGGGATTCCTGAATCTTCTATTGTTTGCCCTCCGTTTCATTGCGACCACGGCCACGGTATCAGACTTGGCAAACAAGTCTTTATCAATGCCAACTGCACATTTCTCGATGGAGCTTATATTACTATAGGCGACCATACGCTTGTAGGTCCCGATGTCAGGATTTACACGCCGCATCATCCCATGGATTACGTTGCCCGCAGAGAAAGCAAGGAACATGCTTATCCTGTGACTATAGGCGAAGACTGCTGGATAGGTGGTGGCGCGATAATCTGCCCCGGCGTGACAATCGGAAACCGATGCGTGATCGGTGCCGGAAGTGTCGTGACCAAAAATGTACCCGATGATTCAGTTGTGGCGGGCAATCCGGCCAAAATCATCAAACGGGTTTCAGATGGTGCAGATAATCTTGATTCATAATTAGCAAACTTTTGCCAATTCTCCATGACACCAGACCCAAATATTATCTTTCCCGTGGTAGGTTGTAAGACTGGTACCTATGTCAAACCGACCGTCAAGAATCCCAACATAATTGTAGGCGATTTTACATACTTCAGTGATACTGATTTTGAAAAGCATGTGTTACACCATTATGATTTTAACGGAGACAAACTGATTATCGGAAAGTTCTGCCAGATAGCATCAGGCGTAACGTTCATAATGAATGGTGCTAACCATCAGATGAACGCCGCTTCTACTTATCCTTTCTATATAATGGAATGATGGACACAAACACCTCCGGCTCCTGAGGACTTACCCCTGAAAGGTGACACTGTCATTGGCAATGATGTCTGAATCGGTCAAAACGCAACTATCCTGCCCGGTGTGCACATTGGTGATGGCGCTATTATTGGGCTCGGCAGTATTGTAGGGCATGATGTAGACCCATACACAATCGTTGCAGGCAATCCTGCAAAACCAATCAAAAAACGTTTTGATAACGAAATGATAGATTTGTTGCTACGATTACAATGGTGGAATAAAGACATTAACGAAATCCAACAGCTCATGCCATTACTGACCGACAGCAATATTGAGTATGTAAAAATGACTCTCAAAAACATTATAAATGGATCCCAGCAAATTGGAGCGTTTAGTAGCACTGGTGAAAACGGATGACAATATATTGGCTAATGAGAACCTAAAAATTAATCTGCCATATGCACAAGATAGTAAAATGCAATAAAGAAGATTACGAAACGCTCTCCTCAATATGGGAGCGTTCAGTTAGAGCTACACATGATTTTTTAGAAGAAGATACCATAGAAAGAATAAAGACGGCATTGGCGCCAAGCTATTTCCCCCATGTTGAATTGTATGCAGTGTCCCACAATGGGTCTCTAACCGGTTTCATTGGATTGCGTGACGATATGATCGAAATGCTGTTCATTGACAGTCATAGTCGCGGACAAGGTTACGGGACATCACTGATTGAATTTGCTTTAGACCGAGGCATAACAAAAGTAGATGTAAATGAGCAGAATCCTCGGGCACTTGCCTTTTATCAAGCCAAAGGATTCAAAATAATTGGAAGAGATAGCACTGATGAAGCTGGCAGACCATATCCTATTCTACATCTTTCGCTGTGATGTATACCCAAACTCAACGTTCATCGAAACTTCATAATGCCCTACCCCCTCTTTTAGAGGCCTTTAGGGGGAGTAATTCATTTTGAGATACCGAAAAATTTTATTAACTTTGCAAAAACCTTAGAAGGAGACGCCGAGAATCCTTGTTAGCTAAAGCTTTTAGCCGATTACTTGCAGCCCTCAATAGGTATTAATCTGAATATAATATCTTATTATGAACTGGATTATACTTATTTTAGCCGGACTGATGGAAGTCGGCTTTACATTTTGTCTTGGTAAGACCAAGACAGCAACAGGACATGAACTTACTTTGTGGTGGATTGGATTCCTCGCAGCCCTTGCATTGAGTATGTTTCTGATGGCAAAAGCGGTGGAAAGATTGCCGATTGGCACAGTTTATCCCGTTTGGACAGGTATCGGCGCAGTCGGAGCCGTAGTGGTTGGAATAGTTTTCTTCCATGAGCCTGCCACATTCTGGCGCATCCTGTTTCTTACCACTCTTATACTTTCAATTGTCGGACTTAAAATCTTGGGATAATGGAACGAAAAATGCGCCGATTCAAACAGTTGCTCGAGGAGCAAGCCACAAAAGAAATTCTGAATAATGCTACAAACGGAGTCCTCTCGTTGGTCGATGCCAATGGAGAGCCGTACGGTGTGCCCATCAGTTATGCCTATGATGGGGAGAGGAGCATCTATTTTCATAGTGCCGTTAAGGGTCATAAGATCGAATGCATCGAGGCCGAGAGCCGTTGTTCGTTCTGTGTTGTCGCACAAGATCTGATTGTGCCCGATGAATTCACCACCTATTTCCGTAGCGTAATTGCAAAGGGCACAATCCATTCGGTCATCGCCCGCGATGAGATGATGAAAGGACTTTTGCTGCTATGCGAGAAATATTCACCTGGTATTGATCCGGATGCTGAAATCTCAAAATGTATCAACCATGTGACGGTGTTGCGCCTTGACATTGACAGCACGACGGGAAAAGAGGCGATTGAACTTGTCAGGAAACGTAAGGAAGCTGATGGATGAAACTCAGAAAAGGTACAGCATCCGACATTGATGCTATTATGAAGTGCTACGATACTGCTCGCCAGATGATGAGGACAGCAGGAAATCATAGCCAATGGATAAATGGATATCCATCTCGTGAACTTGTTGCAGAAGACGTTGCCAATGGCATAAGTTATGTAGGTGTGGATGATGATGGAGATATTGCCATGGCATTTGCATTTATAATTGGCGACGACCCGACATATACAGTAATTGAACAGGGGCAATGGCTCAACAGTCTGCCATATGGTACAATTCATCGACTCGGTTCAAACGGCAAGCACCATGGAATACTGAGAATCTGCGTTGATTTCTGTATGTCTCAAATCAGCAATCTCCGTCTTGATACACACGCTGACAACTCTATAATGCAGCATGCGGCAGAAAAATTAGGGTTCAAACGGTGTGGTATAATATATTGTATCGACGGCTCTCCTCGAATTGCTTATCAAAAACACATGAAACCATGAAGTATTTTATTGTAGATTGCTTTGCCGAGCAGAGATAGCAGGGAAATCAGCTACTTGTAGTGCTTGCAGATAAAGGTCTGACAGATGAAGAACAACAAAATATAGCTCGTTAAATTTCTTAACAAGTCAACTTACGTGATAGCTACTTGTTAGTCATATCCCCGCTAACGCATTATAAGACCTCTCCTGAAAATCAGACCTACTTAGTCTTCCCTGCCGCTTCCGGGAAATGCCTGATCAGCTCGATGGCCTGGCGGATTCGCGTCTCATAATCAAACAGGCCTTTTACACAGGATAAATGAAACGGACTCTCGGGATACGCAATCAGGCGTTCAAGCATCTCTATCTTGGAGGTGCACATAGCCGTCCGTATGAGCCGCGCATCCTTCCCCGTCTTCCCGCTCAGACGGTGCATACGATAAGCCATACGCAATCCTCCGGATGTGCTGCCACGTGTAGAATATTCTGTCCCAAAATTCGGTAAAACACTATTTCCCCATGTAGAAGCGTTAATGAAGTGGGGACAGGAAAATTTTGAGCAGATTATGCATAACAGACACAAGAATATCTAAAATATGCCGTACATATCAATTGAGAGTGGTACACTGGCCGCTGAACAGAAAAAGCAGTTGATTGAGCGGTTAACCACCACAGCTTCGGAAATAACCCATATTCCGGAGCAGTTCTTTACGGTAACCATCAAGGAACTTCCGGACGAAAACTTCGGCATTGGAGGCAAGTCTATTGACGAGATAAAGCGTAATTATAAACCATGAATCCCTTAGATTCCACGATTTCGGCATTTTTATCTTACACCGAAATAGTATATTTGTACCGCAACAATTACTTCGCTATTCTCGTTTAATATAAAACAATATAATTAGAAAATCTGATATAATATAATAATAACCGACAATGAACATAAAATATCTATTCGTATTCTCTTCTGTAATAGTCTTACTGTTCTCTGCTTGCAATGTTTCCACTCAAGCGTCAGGCCGTGCAGCCAATGAAGAGACAACAAAGTTTGGAGATGGTGTCGACTCAATAAAAGTTGAGGTATCAACCAAGGTTGGCGGAACACGCAGTATCATCCTGAAAGATAATGCCGATGCTGTGGTACGTTTTGAGAATAAACCTGACAGTACACTTTCATCTTCGGCAACAGAAGAATTAATTGGTCTTGCTGACTCTCTGTTTGTGGGGAAGAACCATAAGATAATTCTGTCTCAGGAAAATGCCGAAGGACGCACCGGCTATCCTATTTTCACAGTCTCGCTCTATAAAGATGGTAAAGGGGAAACCGTACGCTACGACATGGGAACCCAAGAGGGGAATATAACACATTGTACAACCTGCGATATCTATTACAGCCCTGAATTCCGGCATTTCTTGTCCAAGGTGTTTGAAATATTGAATTAAAGAATATCAAGCGTAGAATCATTTGCGTTTAACACGTAAACACTATACATAAATAAACGCGCACGTAAACCCGCATATAAGGTCACCATTTGTCGCCTTTCCCAAAAATCGGACTGAAGATTCAATTACGAAATGAAAATATCCTATATTAGAATTTGTAGGATAAGAGAAGTCTTCGTAAATTTACAATCTGAATATCAACGACTATTAAACGAATTGACCAATGTATGTTCCTCCCAGAAATGATGTAGGCTTTAGTCTGGCAAGGCTCGACTCCATCATGCAGAGGCGTAGACTCAGTTTTAATCCCTATACTGTCTCGGATTCCCGACTCATGGAGATTGTACATTCCGTTGGGTGGGGGAATGATCTTGATCTGGTGCAGATGGTGGTGTTGCGTTTCACTCGGCTCTCTCCTATCAATTATAGCCGCCGGCATGGAGGGATTTATATGTGCATTGGAAATTCGGAAGAGGAGATATATCTACCCGGATCAAACATAGCCCGCTCAATGAGCGGCATAGATTCGGGCCGGACAGAACATTTCATGCTTGGAAAGCGCGTGCTCCGCAATGACGACGATATTGAATATCTTGTAGGGAAGAAGGTGTTTGTGAGTCATGCCATCCGTGTTAACCATATCTCAGGCGGTGTGCGGCTGGCCTACAGGATGCAACGTCTTAAAGGAGATACGGAGAAGGATGCCCGAATAATAAGGACGGCGATGTGCAATTCCAAGATAGAGATGCTCGAGCGCATGATGACATATCCCGAAAGTCCGTATCACCTATCTTGTGTGAAGGGCTTGTTCGATTATGAGACGCGCATCCGCCACGCCATAGATCTTATAAGACATTTCCCGGAAGCGGCGAAAAAAAATAAGTGACCCTTGTAACGCTTCCCTCCGGCGATGTGATCTCCTGCCACATTTGCGTGCCCTTTGTCAAACTCTGTCCCGGTAAATGCGCCGGCAAAGGCTAAGATAAAACTCCATTGTCGCTTCAATCCTTTCTGCATGACCATAAGAAGTAAGTTGGCTATAAGAGTCACCCATATCTAGATCTTGATGGCGTTTGCGCTTTCGCCATAAAAGTTTTTCAAGGGGAAGTTCTGTTTCATCTGCTTGAACAGCAGCTCTATTTTCCCAACGTTTATGGTATATGGGTATGATCTCTTCGTAGTCTGACTCCATATCGTTGGTAAGTAAAGATATGAGCTTACGTTTTTTGATGTCTGCATAAGTGATTATACGGGATCTATGGCGTATGACATCTCCTCCTTTCTGTTGCTTCTCGAACTCCACATGCTGTATCCTGACCTCCATAAGGCCATTGGAAGTCTGATACATTGTATCCGAAAGAATGCTATATTTCAGATTTTTCTTCATTTTAGGAACATATATCACACCTCGTTCTGTAAGTTGCTGGAACTTCCCATAGTCTATATAAGCACGGTCCATGGCCATCATATCCCCTTTATTCAGCGTTGCGGGCTTGAGCATAAAAGAGTCGTTTGTAGCTGCGGAGATGAACTTTATATCTGACGGCACACCCTCGTTGGCATGGATAACGGCATGCGCCTTGATGCCACCTTTCTTCTTCCCTGTCTTTGGATGACGGCCAACGCCCTTGAAAAGAAGATTGGAGAACAGTGTTATGGTCGTGGAGTCGATAATCTGAAGCCGCTTCATCCATTTAGGAGTCTTGCGACTCCGACTGCCCGAAGAAAGGACATGATGGTAAAGGGCATAAAATCGCAGAATTTTTACACCCACATCGTGAATATCGATACTATAAAGTTCAAAACACACTTATAATCCTCCAAATCTATGCTTTTTAACCCACTTTTGGAGGATTATAATGAGGTTTTCTCAAATCTTTTTATTAACTTTGCATCTGGAATCAGATACAATCCCAATGATAATAGGAAGAAAACCAGAACAAAAGGAATTATTAGAAGCCGCGAACTCGGACTATTCAAAGTTTGTAGCTGTGTATGGGCGTAGACGTGTGGGAAAGACGTTTCTGATTCGAGAGACGTTTAACTACTCCTTTACCTTTCAACATACCGGGTTGGCACGCGGAAAAATGAAAGATCAGCTGCTGAACTTTCGTGCTTCTTTACAGACAGCTTCTGGGAAGAAATATACTCAGTTCAAAAACTGGTATGAAGCTTTTTTCGCGTTGGAAGAATGGCTTGGGTCATTGCCGGAGGGGAAAAAGATTATTTTCTTCGATGAACTTCCATGGATGGATACCCCACGTTCCAACTTCATATCCGGATTGGAACACTTTTGGAATAGCTGGGCATCTGCAAGAAAAGATATTCTCCTCATTGCTTGTGGATCGGCAACCTCTTGGATTGTAAACAAACTCATTAACAATCATGGTGGTTTACACAATCGCCTGACAAACAAGATTCTGCTTCAGCCATTTAATCTGGCTGAATGTGAACAATATTCAGAAGCTAATAATTTAGGATTAAGTCGTTATCAGATAGTGGAAAACTATATGATAATGGGTGGAATACCGTTTTACTGGAGTTTGCTTAAACGAGAATTGAGCATGGCTCAAAATATTGATGCCCTGTTCTTCAGCCCTGATACAGAAGGGCTGTCTCATGAGTACGAACAATTATATTCTTCTCTATTTAGTAATCCGGAACCTTACATGAACGTGGTAACCGCCTTAGCTAAGAAAAACAAGGGACTTACACGTGAGGAAATTGTCAAAGCAAGTGGAATCCCTACCGGTGGAGACTTATCGCGTTACCTAAATGAATTGGAATGGTGTGGATTCATTCGTAAATACACAAATATTGGGAAACAATCGAAGATGCATTATACCAACTTATAGACAACTTCACACTGTTCTATTTCCAATATATGAAAGGAAATAAAAACAATGATTCTCATTTCTGGACAAATAATATAGATTCTTCCTTACATAGGGCATGGAGTGGACTGGCTTTCGAGCGAGTGTGTCTTCTGCATATAGCACAAATCAAAGAAGCTCTCGGTATCTCTGGTGTGCTATCTAACGTCTATAGCTGGCGTACAGAAGCCGATGAAGATAAAGGTATTGACAAAACTCAGATAGATCTACTGATTGACCGTAATGATGATGTGATCAATCTATGTGAAATGAAATTCTCCGCGCAAGAGTATGCCATTACTGAAGATGAGGAAATGAAACTCCGCCGTCGTCGCGGCAACTTCATTGAAGCTACACAAACAAAAAAGGCAGTTCACATTACACTGGTCACGCCTTACGGACTCAAGAAAAACTCACATTCAGGAATCGCACAGAATGAGATTAACCTCACTTCTCTTTTTAATAAATAGATATACTTTCTATGGCAAAAATATAGGAGATGTTCTCAATGATGATGAAGGCATGGCAAATATGTGTAATCTTGGTAAGAATATGGGCGCTATAATAAAAATGACACTCACATCAAAGGAAGGAAACAACTGATTTCGATTGCATTAGCAAAAGTTAAATATTTATATTATGAGAATAAATCACATCGCCCTTTGGACCAACGATATAGAAAATCTTAAAAATTTCTACGTAAGATATTTCAGGGCTACTGCAGGAGAAAAATATCATAATCCATCAAAGAATTTTACGTCTTATTTTCTCACATTTCCTGACGGAGGTGCGAAGCTGGAAATAATGAACGGCCCACACATTATTGAAGCAAATAACTCCGAAAGAACAAGAGGATATTGCCATATTGCAATATCTGTCGGGAGTCGCGACAAAGTTGATGAATTGACCGAGAGATTACGTTCTGAGGGTATCTTAATTGTATCAGAACCTCGAACAACAGGTGACGGCTATTATGAGAGTGTAATAGCAGATCCCGAGGGCAATTTAATCGAAATTACAATTTAAACGATATGAGTGATGGTCAAAACCTTTTAGATAGCCCGAAATATGCTTATAATCCCCCAAATCTGCCTTATTTTACCTACTTTTGGGGGATTATAACGAGATTTTCTCGAATATTTTTATTATCTTGCATTCAGATTGGCGTATGCAATTCCTCAATATTAAAAAATAAGAAGCGATATCCTCTCTTGTAAGTCGAGAACGTGGTTTCTACAGCCCTGAATTCCGGCATTTCACTTCGCAGGTATTTGAGATATTGGGACGCTAACATTCTCCATTCAAGAGTAATTGATTCCTAACAGCTTATAATAACAGCAGAGATGAAAAACGAGATATTATATGTTCTGCTCCCCGATTTTGCTTCGCATGAGATGGTCTATCTGATGGAAGCAATCAGTAGCGACGAAATGCAGTTGAAGTCGAATCCCAAGTATGTAAATAAAATTGTGGCACCCACTTTGGAGCCTGTCACGGCAATCGGTGGATTCCGTGTGTTGCCCGATTACTCTATTGAGAATATGCCGGATGATTATGCCGCACTCATTCTGATAGGCGGTTACGGCTGGCTTACTCCTGCAGCGGATAAGGTTGCTCCCATTGTCCGCAAAGCATTGAGTAATGGAAAATTTGTCGGAGCAATCTGCAATGGCGCATCTTTCATGGCAAAGCATGGATTTCTTAATGACGTAAAACACACAGGAAATGGTCTTGACCAGCTCAAACTGTGGGGCGGAGATGCTTATACCAATTCAGAGAGTTACATACATCGGCAGGCTGTGTCTGATGGCGGTGTAGTAACAGCAAATGGCTCAGGTGTACTCGAATTCACAAAAGAACTGCTTCTGCTTCTTGAAAACGATACGCCTGAGCGCATCGGGATGTATTATCAGTTTAACAAGCAGGGGTTCTGCGCATTGTTCCCACTGTAATTATACCTTACATATTCATATAGAGCGGTAAGCTGACTGACATACAGAATAATGCAAGACAAATCATTTTGTCAAGAATAGTTATTAATGTGTCAAGCATATGAGAAATTTCAAAATAGAATTTACGCATTCAGATTTCACTTTGCTAAAACAGCGTATTCGTGAGACTCGGTTCCCCAATATTAAACAAGTCGGAGATTGGGAAATGGGTACACCTGTAAATATATTTAAAAAGGTTTTGTCAACAATGCTGATTCGGCCAAAATATGGCATAAACTTATGACTGAGGTACTGGGTTATAAAAGCTACGTAGCCACTGGTGGTGATATGGGACGCGGGATCTTGTCTTATATCGCAGCCAGATATCCGGATGAGATCTACTTAAATTTTTGATACAAATATTCTTAATCTGTCCCAAAAGATGGGACAGATTAATTATTTTGATGCTTTGAAGTTGAAAATCGGGCGTATTATGGTGTCGATCGAGACGGTATCACCTATATTGGCAATAATCTCTTCGGCCGGTTTATATGCCATCGGAGATTCGTCACGCGTAAAATCATTGACCGACTCGGAGTAGATACCACGCATCGACTCCTCAAAATCAGCCATCGATATTTTCGCGTATGCCTGAGCCCGACTCAGAATGCGTCCGGCGCCGTGGGGAGCAGATCTATTCCAATCGGTATTCCCCTTGCCTGTGCAGATCAGGGAACCGTCGCGCATATTCAACGGTATGATACACCGTTCTCCTGCCGAGGCAGAGATGGCTCCCTTCCGGATAATGTTATCATCGCTAATGTAATTATGAATTGATTCAAATTCCCCTATTATTTCAACTTCAGGGAAGAATTTTAGAAGCAAAAGCGAAATCAATTTACGATTAAGCACAGCCCAGCGTTGACACAAACGCATATCATGAAGATAATCTTCTCGCGTCGCTCCTTCTACATAACAAAGAGCCTCCGGAAGCGAAGGATGTGTCTCCCTACCCTCTTTTCGCATCCTCTTTATTATATCCTGTAATTCCGAGCGACGGCCGGCAGCCTTATACTCCTCTATGGTCCTGCGGATCCTATCATCCAATTCATCTGATCCGGCAGTGAGATGCTTAATTGCCTTGGCCTGATAAATATCGGCCACCTGCTTGCCGAGGTTGCGCGAACCGGTATGGATAACGAGATATACGTTCCCGTCATCATCTTTATCGAGTTCGATGAAATGATTGCCTCCACCAAGCGAACCGATAGACTTGTTGAGTCTCCCGCTGTCTTTGAGTTCACGGTAGCAGCAAAGCTCTGTAATCAACTTCTTTGCTTCGCGGGAAATCTCCATTCCCTCTCCCTGTAAAGGCTTGAATCCGAAACGCTCCTCACGGACAATCTTTCCCGAAGGAACATTATTATATATATGTTCATGGAAACGATGATAGTCTATATCCTTCAGTTTACCGAGATTGAGCACACGCATTCCGCAGCCGATATCCACTCCGACGATGTTGGGAATCACCTTATCTCCCAGGTTGCCGGTGAATCCAATCACGCATCCTGCCCCGGCATGAACGTCGGGCATGATACGTATTTTCTTATCTGAGAAAACTTCAATCGAAAGCAGCATCTTTATCTGCTCAAGGGCGGTTGTCTCAATATTATCTGTGAAAATCTTCACGTCATATCCTGCAATTGTCTTCATATTATCTTTATTTANGGGGTTATGTTGGGTTATGGGGTTATGTTGGGTTATGGGGTTATATAGGTTTATATATTTATATGATTAAGCCATACCCTTATTAAAGATTTGAGAATATAAGGACTACCCTCTAACTCCTTAACCCCCTAACCTCCCCCATAACCCCATAACCCTATAACCTCCCGATAACCCTATAACCTCCCGATAACCCTATAACCTCCCGATAACCCTAAATTCACGGATACAAAATTATAATATAGCTACGCAATTATTCTGCGCACAAAAAATTTTTTCAANTTTTTCTTTNTGCGCAAATAAATTGCGCACGCCTATATTTACTTTGCAGCATGAATTCCCAATGCCATCGGGAAAAGATAAAAATTTTGAAATTAAAAAAAGATGTATCATCAAATGATACAAGTCGCTGCTAAATTTGCAACATCAATAATTATTAAAGCCATCTGAGGATATGAGAAAATTAGACATCACCACAAAAAGCAACTTGCTCCAGAAGGAGNCAGCACGTAAAGNCACNTCCAAGAGTGTTCTGGAGGCATTCGAGCATATCGTGGAACTCGCCGAGGATTCCAACTTCAACGAGGAATTCTTCGAGAAGGCCGGTCAGCATATAAGGTATGTGGTTCGCAAGCTCAAGCTCTCCCCTTTTCAGACGGTATTGCTTGCGCTCTTCGTCGACCGCAGTGAGGATCGACGTATCCTTATCTCCGAGATTGCCAGATACGTAGGATGTCGCACTATACGTATCCTACGCCTTCAGGCAGAAATCGATGTGCTTGAAAAACTCCGCTACCTTCGTGCCTCCCGCTCTACCGATTCCCTCTCCTATCGTGTACCTCAGCAGGCTCTGACCGCGCTTCGCGAGAATCGCCCATACGAATATGAGGAGGATAGCGTGACCGATACGCAGACCTTCTTCGATGCTTTCAAGAATCTGATGGATGAGAAATCCTCAAATGAAATATCCTATGACATGCTTAATGAGCGCGTCGAGGAATATCTTGAGGATATCAAGGAATCTGTATTCGCACGTGGAATCAAGGGACTCGAACTTGACAAAGACGACACCTTGCTCTTCATTTTCATGGCGCATCTTTTTGTGGAAAATAATGACGACAACATCGGATTCCACGATATAGAGGATCTTTACGATGAACGACGCATTCCCGGATGGTGCAAACGGGAGTTTCGCGGACGCAACTCCTCCCTTTTCAACCATAACCTCATTGAGAATGTGAACGAGGATGGTATGGCACGTGCGGATGCCTTCAAGCTCACTAACCACGCCAAGACCGAGCTCCTCTGCGAACTCAATATTGCTGAGGCCGCCAAATCCACTAAAGGTCTGATAAAAGCTGATTCTCTCGTTAAAAAGAATCTTATATATAATCCCGATGAATCCAAACAGATTCATGAACTCTCCTCTATCCTTGAGGAGGAGCGTTTCAATGATGTGCAGCAACGTCTTATAAAAAACGGAATGCGTCCCGGATTCTGCTGTATTTTCTATGGCCAACCCGGAACGGGAAAGACTGAAACCGTCTATCAGCTTGCCAGAGAGACGGGCCGGGATATCATGCGTGTGGATGTGGATAAGGTAAAGAGCTGCTGGGTAGGAGAAAGCGAAAAGAATATCAAAGCACTGTTCGACCGTTACCGCAGCATCTGCAAGAATAGTTCGCTCGCACCTATCCTCCTGTTCAACGAGGCTGATGCCGTGCTGGGAGTAAGAATTGAGGGTGCTTCCAGCGCAGTCGACAAGATGGAAAACTCCATACAGAACATAATCCTGCAGGAGATGGAATCTTTAGAGGGGATAATGATTGCCACCACCAACCTGACCTCCAATCTTGACAAGGCATTCGAGCGTCGATTCCTTTATAAGATTAAGTTTGAGAAGCCTACGGTGGAAGCTCGCGCAAAAATCTGGATGACCATGCTTCCCGGATTGAAGGAAGAGGATGCTGAGAGATTGGCATCAAAGTTTGATCTGTCGGGAGGTGAGATCGAGAATGTCGTGCGTAAGCACACGGTCAATAGTATACTTTTCGGAAACGAGTCCATATCTATGGATGAACTTATAGAGATTTGTCGTCAGGAAAGAATGAGCAAGAGCAATGAAAAAAGGATAGGCTTTTAATCCCTCTCCTTAAAACTACCTTATCACTACTTACAATTTAAAGGGGGGAGCTGTGGCAAGTTTGATTGCTTACCGCTCCCCCTCAAAACATATACTCCCATATCCGTGTTAATATAGTATAATTTTAACATTTGGATATGAAGAAGATATTATTTGGCATAGCCACGAGCCTCATGTTGGCAGCCTGCTCCTCCGACAAAGGAGAGGTTACAATCCGACTTCCGAAGGATTTCAAGGATTCCACACTCGTAGTCACCCATATCACCATCGACAATACCGTGAAAGCCAAAAGTGCCGACGACCTTGTGATCAAATACGACACTCTGGCAGTGAAGGATGGTCAGGCGGTGTTGAAGCTCGACAAGGCCGGTGCGGCTTGGTATAACATCAATCCTCCGGTTATGACCCGTATGCAGCCTGAGTTTTATGCTATGCCTGAGGATAATCTCACTGTCGACATCTCCAAATTCGATCCTCTTGCCTACACCGTGACCGGTTCGCCGCTTATGGAGGATATCACAGCTTTCCGAGCCGAGACGCAACCCGTGCGGATGGAATATTTCAATCTGATAAGCGCAAGCGATTACGTGGATCCGGAAAAGGCCAATGCCATGCTCAACCGATATGACGAGGCTGTGAAGAAATTCGTGGCCGATCATCCCGATAGTCAGGCTATTCCTTATGCTATACAGGAACTCAGCGGGGATGATTTCAAGAAAATCTACGATAATATGTCGCCGGAAGCAAAAAAGTCAATTCTCATGCCTTATGCAGATCTCTATAATCAGGAGGTGGAGAAGATGATCAAGGAGCGCGACGCCGAGCAGGCGCGTAAGGATGAAATTGCTTCAGGAAAACAGGATGCTCCGAATTTCACACTCCCCGACCTACAAGGGAAAATGGTGAGCCTTTCTGATTTCCGTGGGAAATGGGTCGTACTCGATTTCTGGGGAAGCTGGTGTGGCTGGTGCGTTAAGGGATTCCCTGCCCTGAAGGAGGCCTATCAGAAATATGGGGATAAGATTGTGGTGATAGGTATCGACTGCAATGAATCGGAAACAGATTGGAAAGCCGGTGTGAAGAAACATGAGATTCCTTGGCTCAATCTCTACAATGGAAATGACCGCACTCTTTACGAGGCATACGGCATCACAGGGTTTCCGACAAAGGCTATAATTAATCCGGAGGGGAAACTCGTGAACCTCACCACCGGGGAAGATCCCACTTTCTATGATCAGCTCGCCGCTTTCGTAAAATAAGCATTTGAAAACTTACGGAACTTAAATTTTCAACTCTCAGGGAAGCGAATGCGCTTCCCTATATCTTTTATCTTTACTATCATGAAATCCAACAACAATAATTCAGATTCCTCCTCCCTTTCTCCTGCCGGGGATTCAGCCAAAGCCGCCCGCCACGGGCGTCTTGTGGGCAACGTCTCAATGTTCGTTGCAAAGACATTTTCGGGCCTTAATGAGAATGCTCTGAAATATCTTCTCCCCACATGGATGAATGCCTTCACCGGGGTTGTGCTCCGTCTCGGATTCGGTTCCCTTTTCTTCTGGATAGTCGGATGGATAAAACCCGATAAGACGGAGAAAACCACTATGCGCGACCGTCTCCTACTTCTTCTCACAGGGATTATCTGCGTGTTCGGATATATGTATACTCTCCTCATGGGTCTCACCTACACCACCCCTATATCCTCCTCCATATTCATTGCGCTCCAAGGGACTGTGGTCTATATTATATGTCTCTTCCTGCGAACCGATCGCCTTTCCGTCGGACGTCTGATAGGAATAGTCCTCGGTATTGCCGGCGCGCTTGTCTGCATCCTCACCCAAAAGCATAGTGAAGTCGCATCAAATCCGCTTTTAGGAAACATCTATTGTTTTATCTCAACGTTCCTTTTCAGCGCATACCTTGTGATTGAAAAAAGATTCCTGAAACGCCTGAGCAACTCCACCGTAAGCAAATACACCTTTACGGGTGGATGTCTGGCGGGAATCGTGGCAGTGCTTATTGCCGGCGACTGGTTTGCGCCCGTGCTCACCTCCGGAGTTTTCTCCACTCCGTTCCTTGTCTTGGCATTTGTGCTTGTCTTCCCATCATCAATCAGCTATCTTCTCACAGATGTGGCTCTCAAGCGTCTTCCGGCAACCGTGGTCGGGCTATATGCCAACTGGATTCTCATCGTGGCGGCGATAGTGAGCTATGCATTAGGTCAGGATAAATTCTCTTGGTGGCAGCTTTTATCCATTGTGCTTATAATAGGAAGTGTGTTCTTGGTGGAGAGTGCAGAAGCAAAGGATCATAAACCCAAGGAGGAGACTTCTCCCGAATCAAAATAAAACAATCCCCTCGCCTCTCCCCGATGTGGGAAAGAGCGAGGGGCTTTTATAATTTGAAAACTAAAAATCTATTCTGAGATTTATCTTATGCTCTCCTCTTTGACGACTTGCGGGAAGCATACGTGCGCCCTTTACGTGCAGTGGTTTTCTTCGCCTTGGCTGCACCCTTGGAAGAGGAACCCTGATAGCCGGCATGGTGGTTCAGACCTGCGTATGCACTGCGCATTGTCTCCGAGGAGAGTGCAAACTTACGTGCTGCAGGGCGATTCTTATCGGAGAGACGATGACTAAAAAGCCAATCGTAAGTCTCCTCAAGATAGAAAAGACGCGCCGGTTTCCCATGATCCCAACCGGAAATACGGTCGTAGTAGAGTCGCGAACCATCGCTTTTCTTCACGGCCTCCACCACACGGTCGCTTTGAGAAACGCTTACAGCGCGGTCGGCTGTACCATGCACTATCCAAAGGGGAAGCTCTCCGAGACCGGAAAGGTCTTTCACTGTTCCACCCCCGCAGAATGCCATTGCTGCCGCAACTTTATCGGGATATGTGGCTGCGAAATCGATTGTGCCGTATCCACCGAGGCTCATGCCGAGAACATAGACACGGTCGGAATCAACATTATAATTCTCCTCTACCCAATTCAATATGTTCATAACCTTCGACGGACTCCAGGACCCGCCGGGATTCTGGGGAGCAATTACGTAGGCATCAATCTTACGACCTTTCTCCACAGCAGCCAAGGTTCCATAGCGGCGCACCTTGTTAAGATCCGTACCACAGAGGCTCGCACCATGAAGGAATATCACCACCGGCTTTTTCTCCGACACACCTCCTTCCGGCTCCACGAGCCAGAAATTATATCCATTCTTCACCTTATTATAGTTGGAGCTGATTTTGGGGGCAGCCTCAACATCGAAGGTCATGAACAAGAATAGGAAAGCGATAAGAGAGAGCAGCAGAGCTGCGGGAGAAAACTTAGTTGTTGTTGTCATTGTCGTTGTAATTTCTATCTTCGTTTCGCCACGCCGGACATATATTTCAAAGAAAAAAGTCCGACCCGATTAGTTACGTTGCAAAGTTAATATTTTTACGTCACTTCTGCCACACTTTTCAAGAAAAAGATTTCTTAAAAGTGTTAATTTTTATTAACGCAATTTTAAATTGCTGATTCTTAGACATGTAAATGAGGGCACCCCAAACGGAGTGCCCTCATTATATACTTATATAAACGATGTCATACTATCAATTCTCCTCTATGCCCTGGAACCATTCGGCTACTGTCGGGGTGTCGGGATCCACTTCACCATATTTTTCGTCATGCTGCGAGGAATCAAGACCCTGTCGTTCTGCTTTTGCTGACACACGCATGGGTATGATCTTGTCAGTAAGCCAATACAGGGCGTAGCTCACCACGAAGGTATAGATGAACACGCCGGCCATTACAAGGACATGGTTGAGGAAGAACTGCCAGCGCGAAATCATCTCTCCTCCTTCGAGAGCAAAGTAATCGTAGGCGAAGATACCTGTGAGAAGCGTGCCGATGATTCCTCCCAAGCCATGTGTGGGGAACACATCAAGAGCATCATCAAGCACACGCGAATAACCTTTCCAGCATACGGCCATGTTACAGCAGATGGTGATGAAGGCAGCAATGAAAATACTCTGTCCAAGTGTCACCCAGCCCGCACATGGGGTGATGGCCACCAATCCGACTACCGCACCGATAGCAGCTCCCATAGCCGACGGTTTACGACCCCGCATTCCGTCAAGAGCCACCCAGAGCACCATAGCTGTAGCAGCGGCGGTATTCGTATTTAGGAAAGCAGAGATGGCTATGCCGTCGGCAGCCAACGAGGAACCGCCATTGAATCCGAACCATCCAAGCCAAAGAAGAGCAGCTCCTAAAAGGACAAAAGGCACATTGGCAGGCTTGTTATGTCCGCTGCTCTGTCGCTTGCCAAGGAACATCGCTCCGGCAAGGGCTGCCACACCCGAAGCGGCATGGACCACAATTCCTCCGGCATAGTCGTGAACATCGAGAAGCCCGAAAAGGCCATCGGGATGCCACGTGCAGTGAGCGAGCGGACAATATACTATGATTGTCCAAAGCACCATGAAGAGAAGATATCCGGCAAAATGAACTCGCTCGGCGAAGGCTCCTGTGATGAGCGATGG
This sequence comes from Bacteroides sp., assembly GCA_014801985.1. Lineage (GTDB taxonomy): Bacteria > Bacteroidota > Bacteroidia > Bacteroidales > Muribaculaceae > Lepagella. The sequence goes on along the minus strand of JAAVDD010000015.1, from coordinate 50,263 downwards.
GGTGATAATGGCGAATTTCATCTGGAAGAGGGCAAAGAGAGCCAAGGGGATGGTGGTCACGGCAAGCCCTATCTCGGATGAGTGCTCTGCCGAGGTCACATTAGTCACTCCCACATTATGGAACATAAAAAAATCGGCAGGATTGCCGATGATGTGCCATATATCATTGCCGAAAGCAAGGCCGAAACCGAATACCACCCATATCACCGAGACCACGCCCATCACGATGAAGCTCTGAAGCATCGTGGATATGACATTCTTCGGGCGGACCATACCCCCATAAAAAAAAGAAAGGCCCGGAGTCATCATCAGCACAAAGATTGTGGCGGTGATCATCCAAGCGATGTTAGCCCATAAGTGGTCGGATTGCAAGCCGAATAGCTCGGTGTCGATTACGTCGCCCAATCCTATCAAGGCGACAATACCGATAAGGAGGGTGACAAGACCCCACCCTATGGGTCTTTTCCCTAATTTAGACATAGCCATAGCAATTGATTTTAATAAATTATAATAAAAATTCCTTAATCTTGCATTATTTCCCTTAATCTTCAGCAAAATTAACATATTCATTTTATTTATACAAATTTTTATATTAACTTTGTGCCCGGATTCTAAACAAACAGAATATCAAACATATTTAATTAAGGCATTTTAAAATTAAATTAAAAATGAAGAAATTTTTTCTGATGCTCGTAGTGGCACTCCCCATGTTCTTCATGGCTTCCTGCGGCGATGACAATGACGATGCTACACTTTCCCTCGATCAGAACACAATGTCGCTCGACTGGAGCAAGACAGGCCAGCTCACTGCTTCTGAAAAGAACGGCGTATGGACTTCAACCAACGATTTCGTGGCTTCCGTTGACTCTAAGGGAGTTGTGACTGCAAATCATGAAGGCAAAGCAACTATCAAATATACTAAGGATGGCGAGATAGCTTCTTGTGTTGTGACTGTGAACACCACCAACAATTACTTCACCACCATCACTTCATGGGGTGCAACTTCAGCACAGGTAAAGAATGCTCTCAAAGATTCTTCTCTCGTACTCCTTGAGGAGGATGAGGATGGCGATCTTATGTACACCCTTACCGGTAATGCTTATCCCTGGTATGGCTTCCTCTTCCAGAATGGCGGTCTCGCAGGTTCAAGCGTTTATTTCCCTGAAAGCATCTTCGACTCTGAGGACTTCAATGGCTTTATCGATCAGCGTTTCGTAAGAATCGACAAAACTGATCAGGGCGTGCGCTATGCCAACGCCAACACACTCACCGAGGCTTCCGAGGCTGTTGTGGTTGACTACGATACTGACCTCGATGTTTATGTCGCTACTTTCGTACCTGTGACTCACACAAAGGCTGACAACGACACTGACATTTTCGTAAAAGCAAAGAAACTTTACCGCTCTGCTATCAGCAAGTAAAGATAATACATAAATAATAGCTACTATGAAGAAAGTATTTTATTCTCTCAGCATTGCTGTTCTCGCTCTCGGCGCAACAGCTTGCGGCGGTAACAAGGAGAAAGCCGACGACTCCGCTGCTCTCGACACTATCGGCACTGAAGTGGTATCAGACACTATCGTAGCCATCACGGAGACAGACTCCACTGTAGAGGCTGCCGCTGAGGTTGTCACTGAAGAGGCTCCCGTGGTTGAGGAGACTAAGAAGAATGTAAAAAACACTGTTAAGAACACTGTCAACTCTGCAAAAGAGGCTGGCAAGGATGCAGTGAACGAAGCAAAAGAGACAGTCAAAGAGGAGGCTAACAAAGCCACTCAGGAGGCTAAGGACAAAGCTTCCAAGCTCCTCCAGAAGTCTAAAGAGACTGTAAAGGAAGGCGTTGACGATGCTAAGGAGAAAGCTGCAGAGAAACTCAACAAGCTTAAATAAGCCGGGAGTATCTTTCAATTGAAAAAAGCACATCGAATCAGATTCGATGTGCTTTTTTCATATATTTTCCATATCGTAATTCAGATATATTCCATATTATACCTCATCTCTACCCTTTGACACTTGACGGGAATGATATTTTTGACTATCTTTGTAGCCTGACTGCTGATTAAGCAAGCCAAATACCAATAACTCTACAAACCGACCGACTATGAAGATTCTTTCACCAAGATTTCTGGTGTGGCTATCGCCGTTTATGCTCCTTGCCCTGGTGATGACCCTCCCCTTTTCCTCCTGTTCCAACCAAGACAAACGAGGCCGATGGCCTTTGCCTGAAAAGGAACTGAAAAGCCTGGAAAAGACAATCAAAAATTCAAGGAAATATGCCCAATTATCTGAGGAGAGGGCAGACTCCATTAAAAAAGTATTGTACAAGAAAGGAAATTCAGTGCAACGAAAGCTGGAACTCCTGCGTGAAATTGCATCGTATTACCGTCCGCGAATGGCTGACTCCTCACTCGTATATGCGAATAAGGCCTACAATCTGGCTGTGACTTATGGCGACACACGCGAAATAAACCGCGCATTATTATCTGTGGCCGACGCTCTCTCAGCTTCAGGATACTTCAGCGCCTCGGTCTCCATATATGACTCGATATCCACTGCAGGAGCCTCCTCGGAATGGATGATAAGATATTGGACCACAGGACGCCAGATGTATTCCAATATGTGTAATTATATCGGCGAGGGTAAAGGTATGTATGAGATGTATCAGGCCAAGGAAGACCTTTGTCGCGACAGCCTTATCGTCTACCTACCTAAAGATGATCCTTTCCGCATATTCCTCGTTTCCGGAATCAACATCAACAATGGAAAGGATGTGATTGCACGCGAAGAACTCGAAAAGGTACTAAAGCGTGCGCACAAAGGGTCGCAAATATATGGTATGACAGCCTTTCAGCTTTCTCAGACCTATCGACGCACTGACCATTCCAAATATGCCGCATATCTCGCCATGGCAGCTGAAAGCGATATAATGGGAGGAATAACCGATGGATTTGCCCTTCCTTCACTTGCCGAATGGCTCTATCAGGAACGCCATTATCAGGAGGCTTTCCGCTATATAAATTTCGCTATCAATGATGCCAACAGAGGCTCGGCGAGAATGCGCCTCGTAAATATCTCCAGCATGGTGCCGGGAATCGATGAGGCATATCGCGATGAAATCAATACCTCCCTGTCGGAATTTACCCTCTATGCCGTGATGGTCTCCATTATCCTTATCGGACTGATAGTTTTTCTTGCATTAATACTAAAGGAGATGCGAAAGAGAAGGGCGGAACACAGCCAGCTCGCTTCGCTCTCAAAAGTAAAAGACCGATATATCCGCGATTTTATCGGCCTTTGCTCGGCCTATTCTGAGAAATACGACCAACTCGCAAAGACCGTACAACGCAAAGTGACAGCCGGCCAATCTCAGGATCTCCTCAAGCTCGTGAAATATGGGAAAGCATCAGAGAGCGAAAACGAGGAGTTCTATGAGACTATCGACCGCGTATTCCTTACACTTTATCCTCAGTTCATACCTCAGATCAATACACTCCTTCTCCCCGAAGAACAGTTTGAATATGATGAGGAGAGCACTACCCTTACACCGGAATTGCGTATCTATGGCTTTGTCAGGCTCGGCGTGACGGAGAGCAACAAGATAGCAAAAATCCTCAACTATTCCTCCAATACCGTCTATTCATATAGAAACCGTATGCGTAATAAAGCTATAAATCGCGATACGTTTGACGATGAAGTGACAAAAATAGATCAGGAGGAAAAGAATGATGCGTGGGGTATATAGGTTCTTAAATTACCATCTCCCATGCCAATAAAAGCCATTATGGTGCAAGATATTATCAATGCAAGCTCTATATACATATCTATATTGTAATTTTACAAATTAGTATATATCAATGAATTACATAAAAGTCAATCTATATAGACTCTATATTTGTTGAAAAACACTTGCATATTGTAGATTTTGATATTAACTTTGCATCGTAAGAAATTACAACCGATGATTGATCACACTCCAACAGAGTAATTTATCATCAGGTAAAAGAGGTTGTTTTAATTATGACAGACGGGAGGTCTGACAGAAGCTGTCAAAAAAGACAGCTAAAGGCATTAAAATCGGATGCATTAATTTGCAACTGATTCTTGAACGGAAGAGCCGTTCAATTGGTTTAGAGTTGTTAGTAGTGGCTTTGAATCATCAAAGCAGAGTTGGTTTTAAAGTTTAAGATTAGAGCATAGATATAAACTGATAAATTCACTAATGTTAGGTTTGTAGAAAATTAAATAGATTCGCACCCCGGCAGATTCCTTGTGAAAGGAGTCTGCCGATTTTTTATACGCCCTCAGCATCATTTACGCATCAGCATCTACAAAGGCAGTTATAAAGGGCTAATATAAGGAGTATAAAGGTATTTCTTAATAAAGAGGATATGAAAGTATTATTAGAGGGCTAATAACAGATTATGAAGCAATTCCCCCGATTCCTCCATATAGCCACCCCTATCCTTTCTTAAATAGCTAAACTCTGAGGAAAATATCTCAATTCTGAAGATGCTATCTTTATCTGCATAGACCAACTACTATCCTCTGGAAAACTGCCCTCGGCATGGAATAAAGAGTTAAGAACAAAAGAAAAGGGCCCCGTCTCGAAAGCCGGAACCCCTTTTCATAAAATAAGCAAATGTTTTATTATTTTATGGAAATGTCGTAATTAATGCCCGGCTTCGCATAAGCCGGTGATAAAGGAGAGAAATGGAGAAGAGGAATATTTACTTGCCAAGACGAGCCTGTTCGCGAGAGATATAAGCCTCGATATCAACGTTGCCGGGACGGAACGTAGGATATTCGTTCTTTATCTGCTCGTAGCATTCAAGCGCCTGTGCATACTTCTTCTGCTCATCGTAGACATTGGCACACTTGAGAAGAGCACGGGGGACGATCTGATCATTCTTGTCGCCTTTCTTCACAGCATCCTTGAAAGCATCAAGAGCCTTGTCATACTGCTTGAGATTGACATAACAGTCACCCTTGAGGATAATTGCATTTGCCATAAGCACTTTCTCACCGATATTAGCCTTGTCGAGACATTCGATAGCCTCTTTGTATTTACCCTGATCGTAGAAAGCCTCGGCAGCCTCAAGCGCTGCAAGATGACCTGAAGGGGTATTGGAATATTGGTTTGCCACCTTTTTATATTCGGCGGCAGCGATGGAGTCGTTACCCACGGCAGTGATTTCAACCTGGTTGTATGCCTCGGCAGCGCCCTTCAAATGCGGATTGCGATAGATGAAGAAATAGCTGAGGATGAAACCCCCTACCACTACAATGGCGCCCAGCACCCAGTAGATGATTTTCTTGTTGTTGGCGATTTTCTCGCTCGCAGAGCTCAGATTGCTGTCAAGCTTATCAATTGCGTTCTGCTCGTTTTCGTTATTTGATGCCATACTGTCTATAAGTATTCTTGTCTGAGCGGTGAACACCGCCGTTTTATTTTGCTTTAATTAACACGCAAAATTAATAATTATTTTTGATTCAGCCAAATGTTAGAAAAAAAAGACGTATTTTTGCAGCCGATATGCATTAAACTCTTTTAAAAAGCATAAACTACATGCAAAAGATAGCAAGTTTCACAATCGACCATCTCCGCCTACTGCGCGGCGTCTATGTCTCAAGGAAAGACACCACTCCTTCCGGGGATATACTCACCACTTTTGATATTCGTCTCACCGAGCCGAACCGTCAGCCGGTTCTCTCGCCCGAATCCCTCCACGCAATGGAACATCTGGCTGCAACATTCCTCCGCAACAATCCCGAATGGAAAGACCGCGTGGTCTATTGGGGCCCGATGGGATGCTGCACAGGTAATTACCTGATCCTTCAGGGCGACCTCACTTCAGCGGACATACTCCCGCTTCTTAAGGACACCTTCAGCCGAATCGCTGATTTCGAAGGGGAAGTGCCGGGCGCCACTCCCAAGGATTGCGGAAATTACTCCTTCATGGATCTTCCTCGTGCAAAAGAGGATGCCCGAATCTTCCTTGAGGAAGTTCTGGAGAAGATTACCCCTGAAAATCTGGAATATCCGAAGTGATTCATATATTTTTATGCCCGCTGAGAAAAATTTATTTGCAAAGTTGAAGAAAAAAGATTACCTTTGCAAATGATTCCGGTCGGCTTTGCCGCCAATGGAATGTGATGCAGAAATGGTGGAATGGTAGACACGAGGGACTTAAAATCCCTTGGCCTTTATCGGCTGTGTGGGTTCGAGTCCCACTTTCTGTACCACTCGTAGCCGGCACCTCCCTCTCGGAGGTGCCGGTTTTTTATTTCTCTCCCATAACCTCATAACCTCTCTAACCCCATAACCATATAACCACCTCAGTAACCCCTTAAACCCCATAACCTGAAAATGCCACAGAATCTCCAACTCGAACAGACCCAGCGTCTGACGCTGTCGCCTCAGCAGATACGCTTCGTGAAGCTCCTCGAAATGAACGCCCCGGAGCTTGAGGAGGCTGTGCAGAAGGAACTGGAGGAGAATGTGGCCCTTGAAGAGAAGGATACGCAGGTCGATACCGGAATGGATTTCACAGTCCATCCCTCTTTCCGCAATTATTCATCCTCCTCTGAGGACACTCCGGCTTTCACACCGGCCGACACGGAGGAATCGCTCTATGACAATCTCACCTCACAGCTCTCGGAGCGACGTCTCCCTGAGAAAGTGGAGGCAGGAGCCAGATATATCATAGGAAATCTTGACTCCAATGGGTATCTCGACCGCTCTCTGCGCTCGATGACCGACGACATGGCCTTCAATGAAGGGATCGATCTCACTGATGAAGAAGCTCGTCAGGCTCTTGACACGGTTCGCAGTCTCGACCCTCCCGGAATAGGGGCATTCAATCTCCGCGACACCCTACTGCTACAGCTTGAGGCTATGCCCGAATCCACGGTGCGCGACAACGCTCTTCGCATTATCCGCGATGGTTATGAGGCTTTCACGATGAAGCATAAGCATCGTCTTGTGTCTTCACTACGACTTTCAGCCGAAGAGGTGGATGCAGCCCTCGACCTCATACGCTCCCTGAATCCGCGCCCCGGAGCTGCCTTGGGATCGAGCCGGAGCGACATGGCATCCATAGTGGTGCCTGATTTCATAGTAAATAATGAGGATGGGGAAATTACAGTGAGCCTAAACAGCCGTATCCCTGAGCTCCAGATCGACCGCAGTTTCGAACAAGCCGTCGAGACTATGGAGCGTTCCGCAAAAGGGCGTGCCAAGAGAAGCGCCGAGTCGGAATATGTGATGCGCAATTATAATGACGCGCGCGAGTTCATGGCTATTCTCTCTCAGCGTCAGCGCACGATGATGGATGTGATGACAGCCATTGTCAAGATTCAGAAAGAGTATTTCCTCACTCAGGATGTCTACACGCTGCGCCCGATGATGATCAAGAATGTGGCTGAGCTGACGGGACTTGATTTCTCCGTAATCTCGCGAGCCACCAACGGAAAGTATGTGGCCACCCCCTGGGGCATTTTCCCGCTGCGTTTTTTCTTCAGCGATTCAGTGGGGGAAAATACCGATGGATCCGAAGCTCTTACCAACCGCAAGATCGAGGAGGAGATACGTGCTCTTGTGGAGAAGGAGGATAAGCGCCATCCCCTCAGCGACCAGCATATCATGGAGGAAATGGCAGCGCGTGGCTTCGACATATCGCGTCGCACTGTGGCAAAATACCGCGACCGTCTTCGCATCCCTGTGGCGCGTCTCAGGAAAGAAATGTAAGCTTTTTTCTTCTTTTAGCATCTTTTTGTGACATTTAGCCATTATTCCGGAAAATTTTTTGTAACTTTGCCGTCTGATAAGATTTTTCGGAACTCTTCTCACCAAATATCAACCCATTAATTAGACCCTGCTTATGCTCACAATAGCTATCCAGAATAAAGGGAGACTTAATGAAGATACCGTCGCCCTGCTGAAGGATGCCGGCATCACAGCCTCCGCAAGCCATCGTAAACTCATCTCCGACGCCAAAGGATTCCCCCTGCATGTGCTTTATCTTCGCGACGACGATATTCCGCAGGCTGTGGCCTTGGGTGTGGCCGATATCGGAATCGTTGGTCTAAACGAGGTGCTGGAGAAGGAACAGGATGTGGATGTGCGCATGAATCTCGGCTTCGGTGCCTGCCGTCTCTCATTGGCAGTGCCAAAAAGTGTGGATTACCCTGGCGTGAAATGGTTTGAGGGGAAGCGTGTGGCAACCTCCTACCCCGTGATTCTTCGCAATTTCTTTGTCGAGAATGATATTCAGGCTTTCGTGCATGAGATAGCCGGATCAGTCGAAGTGGCCCCGGCTGTCGGTATGGCTGATGCCATTTTCGATATCGTCTCTTCGGGAGGCACGCTAATACAAAACGGTCTCAAAGAGGAGGAGACCGTGATACGATCGGAAGCAGTGCTTATCGCAAACCCTCACATTGACGAGGAGAAAGAGGCCGAGCTTTCAAAACTGATGTTCCGCTTCCAGTCGATAATCGAGAGCCGAGGAATGAAATATGTGCTCTTCAACCTCCCGAAAGAGAAGGTGGAGGAGGCTGTCGAAATCCTTCCCGGTATGAAGAGTCCCACGATTCTGCCGCTTGCCGATCCTGAATGGGTGTCGCTTCATGTCGTGATTCATGAAGATAACCTATGGGAGAAAATAGAACAGTTGAAAACCATCGGGGCGGCTGATATTCTTGTGCTCGCTCTTGAAAATGTTATAAAATGAAGATAATCGAAAACCCTACTGCAAAAGATTGGAAGGCTCTTTGCGAGAGAAACATTCCCGACGATCTGGAAATCGAGAAGGCGGTGAAGGATATCATCGCCAATGTCAAGGCATACGGTGATTCGGCCGTGATGCATTATTCAAAGAAGTTCGATGGTTTTGAGGGGGATTCATTTGAGGTCACTCCCGAAGAGATCGAAGAGGCTTCGGCAAAGGTGGCGCCTGAAGTGGCGGAAGCTATCCGCAAGGCTGCCGCCAATATCCGTGCCTTTCATAAGGCTCAGATTCCCGATCCCGTAGCTGTGGAGACAATGCCGGGGGTCCGCTGCATTCAGCGTGCCATGCCGATACGCCGTGTGGGACTTTATATCCCAGGCGGTCGCGCACCGCTTTTCTCCACAGTCCTGATGCTCGCCCTCCCTGCAAAGATTGCCGGTTGCAAGGAGATTGTGCTGTGCACCCCCGACAACGGAAGCCACGGCATTGCTCCGGAAATACTCTTCGCGGCCTCTTTCTGCGGTGTGGATAAAGTCTACCGCATAGGTGGGGCACAGGCAATTGCGGCAATGGGACTCGGAACAAAGAGCATACCGAAGGTGGATAAAATCTTCGGACCCGGCAACCGTTACGTGACCAAGGCCAAGCAGGAGATTTCGCGTTACACTGCTATTGATATGCCGGCCGGTCCAAGCGAGGTGATGGTGCTTGCCGACGATTCAGCCGACCCCTCTTTCGTGGCTGCCGATATGCTTTCGCAGGCCGAACATGGGCCCGACAGTCAAGCGATAGCCGTCTGCACCTCCATGCAGCTTGCAGAGCGTATCAGTGCAGAGGTGGAGCGTCTTGCAGATCTTCTTCCGCGTCGCGAGTCGATAGAGGGTTCGCTTTCCCATAGCCGCATAATCGTGTTCCATTCGGAAGAGGAGATAGCGGAGTTTGCAAATCGATATGCCCCTGAGCATCTGATCATATCCATGCGTGAGCCTTGGTCCATTGCCGACAGAATTTATGCGGCAGGAAGCGTATTCATCGGAAATTTCTCCCCCGAAAGCGCAGGAGATTATGCTTCGGGAACAAACCATACCCTCCCCACTTCAGGCTGGGCGCATTCATTCAGCGGAGTGAATATCGACAGCTTCATGCATAAGATAACTTATCAGGAACTCACCCCGGAGGGTCTCACACTGTTGCGCCCTGTCATCACTTCAATGGCCCGTGCCGAAGGGCTTGATGCCCATGCAATGGCGGTGGAGCTTAGATGCGGCGATAAATAATCCCCTATTGCTTATGAAGAGATATATCAGAAAAAATATATTGGAACTGGAGCCTTATTCCACTGCCCGCGATGAGTTTCAGGGGGGTGATATCTCCGTATGGCTTGATGCCAATGAATCTCCCTACCCCAATGGCGTGAACCGTTATCCGGATCCTCATCAGAAAAGGCTGAAGGAGCGTGTGTCGCAGCTCACGGGGGTGGCGCCGGAGTCGATTTTCATCGGTGGCGCCGGAAGCGATGAGGCCATCGACGTTATTTTCCGAGTGTTCTGCACTCCCGGTAAGGATAATGTCATAGCCATTGCGCCCAGCTATGGAGTGTATAAGGTAGCGGCCGCCGTCAATGACATTGAGATTCGTGAAGTGCTTCTGAATGAGGATTATTCCCTCCCAGCTGAACGGCTTCTGGCTGCGGCGGATGAGAATACGAAGGTGATGTGGATATGCTCACCCAACAACCCCACGGGAAACGCCTTTCCGAAGGAGGAGATTCTGAGTCTGGCCGCTAAGTTCGACGGGATTGTGGTCGTGGATGAGGCCTATGCTGATTTTTCCGAGAAAGGTTCGCTGCTGAGCGAGATTGGCAAGGTGAAGAATCTCATCGTGCTCCGCACCTTCTCAAAAGCCTGGGGAATGGCGGGACTTCGCGCCGGAATGGCATTCTCGCTGCCTGAGATTAATGAGTATTTCGGCCGTGTGAAGTATCCCTATAATATGAGCTCGATGATTCAGGAGGAGCTGATGCGACGAATAGAGGAAGGCACTTCCGACCACATACCGGAGATTGTCTCTGAGAGGAATCGCATGGCCAAGGCATTAGAGAAGGCCGGATGCGTGGGGAGGGTTTATCCCTCGGATGCCAATTTTCTTTTGGTGAAGGTGAAGGATGCAGATGCCCTTTATGGTTATCTGATAAAGAATGGTGTGATCGTGCGAAATCGCTCCAGGATGCCGTTATGCAGTGAGACCCTGAGAATCACCATCGGAACTCCTTCCGAAAACGACCGCACCATCTCTCTGATAAATGAATTTAACAACTTATGAAGAAAGCCATTTTCATCGACCGCGACGGAACCATTATCCTTGAACCGGCCGACGAGCAGATAGATTCTCTCGAAAAGCTCTCATTCGTGCCGGGTGCGATTTCATCTCTACGCTCCCTTATGGGGAGGGGATATGAGATTGTTATGGTATCAAATCAGGATGGACTCGGAACAGATTCCTTCCCTGAAGAGACCTTCCATCCTGCGCATGACAAGATGCTTGAAACCCTGCGTGGCGAGGGAGTGGAGTTTGATGCTGAATTTATAGACCGTAGTTTCCCTTCCGATAATCTTCCTACCCGCAAACCGGGGACAGCAATGCTCACTTCATATCTCGACGGTTCCTATGATATGGAATCCTCCTTCGTTATCGGCGACCGCCTCACCGACCTGCAGCTTGCCGCTAATTTAGGAGCAAAGGGAATACTTCTGATTTCGGATGAGAAGAATGCTCCTTCGCCTGAAGAGGTGGAGAAAGTCGGGGCTGCCTTTGTCTCCCCGTCATGGCATCAGATTGCCCGGCATATCCTCTCTTCAGGACGTCGCGCCACAGTGGAACGCACGACAGCAGAAACCGACATATCAGTAACCGTCGACCTTGACGGCCACGGGGAGTCGACAATCGATACGGGGCTTAAATTCTTCGATCACATGCTGGCGCAGATTCCGCATCATTCCGGCATTGCAATGAGTGTCAGATGCAAGGGAGATCTTGAGGTTGACGAGCATCACACGATGGAGGATGTCGCCATAGCCTTGGGCGAGGCGATATCAAAGGCATTAGGTGATAAACGCGGAATAGAGCGTTACGGATTTGTGCTTCCTATGGATGAATCGCGTGCAATGGTGCTCCTCGATTTAGGAGGAAGAATTGAATTTCAATGGGATGTGGAATTTACACGTGAATATGTGGGTGACACTCCGACCGAGATGTTCCCCCACTTTTTCCAATCGCTGGCGTGCGCTCTGAAGGCAAACCTGCATATATCTGCCAAAGGAGTGAATAATCATCATCTCATAGAGGGAGTGTTCAAAGCTTTTGCCCGTGCATTGAAAATGGCTGTGCACCGCAATCCATTCAGTTATGACCTCCCCTCAAGTAAAGGAATATTATGATAGCAGTTATAGATTACAATATGGGTAATATCCGTTCACTCGGCTATGCCCTCCAGCGCCTGGGAGCTGAATGGAAGCTCACCTCCTGCGCTGAGGAGATTAGCGCGGCGAGCCATGTTATCCTTCCGGGGGTTGGGAATGCTGCTGAGGCAATGGAAAACCTTAACCGCCTTCAGCTTCCCGAACTAATCTGGAAAATCCGCCGCCCTGTGCTGGGAATTTGCGTGGGGATGCAGGTGATGTGTCGCTATTCTGAGGAGGGGGATGCCGAATGCATGGGAATCTTCGATGCTAAAGTACGTCGTTTTAAGGAATCACCGGGAGTGAAGGTACCTAATATGGGATGGTCTCCGCTGGCTAATATGGAGTCAAAACTTTTCAAGGGGATTGAAAGCGGGGAGTATGTCTATTTCGTGCATAGTTACTATGCACCTCTCTGCCCCGACACCATAGCCACGTCGCGTCATCCTGAACTCTTCTCTGCCGCACTTAAATATGAGAATTTCTATGGCTGCCAGTTTCATCCCGAAAAGAGCGGAGAGGTGGGAAGCAGGATTCTTGATAATTTTTTGAAGCTATGATCCAGATAATACCGGCAATAGATATCATAGGCGGAGAATGTGTACGCCTGTCGCAGGGGGATTACGACCGCAAGACGGTATATGCCGCCTCCCCTATCGAGATGGCCCGACTTTATGCCGGGGCCGGAGTGAAGCGGCTGCATCTTGTAGACCTCGACGGTGCAAAGGCCGGTGCGCCCTGCAATCTTCCAGTGTTACGCGATATTGCTGCAGAAAATCTTCTCCGCATTGAATGGGGTGGAGGAATAAAAAGCCGAGAAGGACTGGAAGCTGTTCTCAATGCCGGGGCGGATTATGCCATAATCGGTTCATTAGCTGTGAAGAAACCGGAACTCATGGAGGAATGGCTGCGTGAATTCGGAGGCGACAGAATAATTCTCGGAGCCGACGTGCGCAACGGTAAAGTTTCCGTCAACGGTTGGCTGGAGGATTCTCCCCTTTCCATTGAGAATCTGATAGATCGTTTCCTACCCTTCGGATTGAAGGAGGTGATTGTGACCGACATTTCAAAGGATGGTATGCTCTCCGGCCCTTCCACACAGCTATATCTCGACCTGATGAAGCATTATCCCGATATCATCTTCACCGTCTCCGGAGGCATATCCTCCATGAAGGATATAGAGAATCTCAACGAGCAGGGACTGCCGCGTGTGATAGTCGGCAAGGCAATATACGAAGGCCGCATATCCATGGAAGAAATAAAGAATTTAAGTTCCGGCACGTATTCAATTTAATGAGTATTTGAATGATAATCCCCAATAATCCCCAATAACCCCGTAACCCCAAAATAACCCTATAACCCCCAAATAACCAAATAACCCAATAACCCCAATATGCCTGCAAAAAGAATAATACCCTGTCTCGATGTCAAGGAAGGACGCACTGTCAAAGGAATAAATTTCGAAGGACTCGCCGATGTAGGGGATCCCGTCGAATTAGGAGCGCGTTACGCTTCCGATGGTGCCGACGAGCTTGTCTATCTCGACATCTCCGCATCGAAAGAGGGACGGAATACCTTCACCGAGCTCGTTTCGCGCATTGCGGAGCGTATCAACATCCCCTTCACCGTTGGAGGCGGTATCTCATCCGTGGAAGATGCAGCCCGACTTCTGGATGCAGGCGCCGACAAGATCACGATCAACAGCGCAGCGGTGGCCAATCCTGATCTCATAACTCAAATCTCCTCTCGTTATGGAAGGCAGTTCGTGGTCGTGGCAATTGATGCAAAGAAGGTGGATGGAACATGGCGCGTGACCACCCACGGAGGATCGCGTCTGACAGATCGCGAACTATTCTCATGGGCAAAGGAGGTGGAGGATCGTGGAGCTGGTGAGATTATGTTTACTTCAATGGATCATGACGGCACACGCAATGGCTATCCTTGTGAAACATTCGCTAATCTCTGCGACTCTCTTTCAATTCCTGTCATAGCCTCCGGGGGTGCGGGATCGGCAGATGATATCGCTGCCGTGCTCTCCCAGGGGAAAGCTGATGCTGCCTTGGCCGCCAGTATTTTTCATTATGGCGAGACCACAATTAAGGAACTGAAAGAATCGCTTGCAAAGAAAGGGATTGATGTCAGGAATTAAACTTCCATAAGCAAAGTAGAATAAAATGAATGATATAAGATTTGATAATTTTAACCTCTCCAAATGTGCCGACGGCCTGCTACCTGTCATAATCCAGGATGCAGTCTCGATGAAAGTCCTGATGCTGGGATATATGAATCGTGAGGCATTTGAAAAGACACTATCCACGGGGAAGGTGACATTCTTCAGCCGCACACGAAATGAGCTTTGGACAAAAGGTGAAACTTCCGGCAATTTTCTTCTTGTGGAGGAGATGTATTTGGATTGCGATGGCGATACTCTTCTGGTGAAAGCTAATCCTGTCGGCCCCACCTGTCATCGAGGCACTGAATCATGTTTTGATCTCCCTGCAGAAGAGGGTTTCATCCGCAAACTATCGGAGTTAATAAAGGGTCGTCACCGTGAGATGCCTGAGAATTCCTACACCACCCGTCTTTTCATCAAAGGCGTAAAGAAGATAGCGCAGAAAGTTGGAGAAGAGGCAGTAGAATCGGCCATTGAAGCGGTCGACGGCAATCGTTCTCGCTTCATATACGAAGCCGCCGACCTGATGTTTCATTACCTTGTTCTCCTTGAGCAGATGAACGTTTCCCTCGACGATATAGAGAAAGAACTCCTCTTCCGACATAGCTAAGATACTTGGAACCAGTTTCTTTCACTATTAACCCATCTAATTATCAAACGATATAGTGAATAATATTTTTCTACTGTATCCTTACGCTCATTAATGGAAATAATGATTTTCATCAACCGTTGCGGCCCTAAATGCTTCCGGAGTTTTTGGAATTCCCTCTCATTGAGAGGGACAAGTTCCCGCATCACATTTGGACAATTCTCATTGAGCCATTGGCAGAATATACGGAATTTCTCATCTTTCGCAGAAGCCAAGAATTGCATCAGCAACTGTTGAGGGGTGGAACGCTGAAAATAGCGAAAACTGCGTGTGAAATAGCCCTTAAAGTCACTAAGGCTACGGACATCGGCAAGCCTCGAATTGGCAATGACGTGTTCGCGGAATGAGTTCAAATAAGGTTGCACACTCTCGATTGAGAGTTTTTTGCACACAGAGGCTTCCCAGATACGACACTTTCCATCGACTACTTCCTGAAGCATAGAGTCGAAACGTTCAAGCTCCAAATCCTCACGCATACGCGCCAGAGGGAGAGAATTTTCTTCTTCTCCCCGTAAGGGGGGATTATAGGGGGGTATAGTTAGGGGTGTGGGGGAAGAAGAGAGGGGATTTGTTGTGTTCTCCTTTGCGTACTGTTTTATGTTCGCTTTTGTGTACTGTTTTATGTTCTTCTCCCGGCTATCCTTATCCGGAAGTTCTTTATAAGTCTCCTCATTCAACTGAAAAGGCTCCATATCCCGAACCGGTACATCCCTTTGTTCCTTCGGGCATTCTACAGTGGCACTATAGGCATCCGGCATAAGTATGGTATAGGTAGGCACACAACTTCGGTTGCCATCAGAGAAATCGATTAGTCCGCGCTCCTTGAGTTTTCTCTTAGCTTCCCCAATCCTACTGCGCGACATACCCAGAACGTACTCCAGATTACGCGTAGGTACCCCAAAAGTCTTTTTCCAGCCTTGTTGCTGGCAAACATGAATAAGAAAGAGATACAATTTTGTCTCCCCTCCTCCAAATGAACGATGGTTATTTTCCTCCCAAAAGAATGATATAAGACGGTTATAATTCATAATCCTTTAAGTATAAGTTTTTGACAAGACTTTAATAGTGAAATGCAAGTACCAATTAGCGTTGCTTAACATTTATATCACAAAACTAACAATTATTTTTGAATCCGCCAAATAATTAATAAAGATTCCTTACATTATATTATATCTTTATTCTCAAATTTATTTCCATCTAACTCCTCTTCCATTGCATCATTTCACCAATTAGTAAGTACACACCTCGGTACGTACTTATCAAAATCTTATCGCAATCATTTTATGAAAGAGTGCAGAAACCCGATACCTTCCGTATCATATCGGGACAGATTTATCCTTCCCTTTCTCCTTTCGATATTGAGCGGGAGTGATACCGAAAATTTTACTGAAATGACTGTAATACGTCGCTCTGCGCTTATATCCACACGCCTCTGCAATGGCATCTATTGTCCAATCGGGATGTTCCTGTATCAAGACTACTGAATGCTCTACCCTGAGTTTGTTGATATAATCGCTCGGTGTCAAGCCTGTATATTTCTCTATCAGGTTTATGACCATTGAGCGTGTCAGTCCGCTGCATTCCATTATGTTCTCCCTATTGAATGTGGGATTACTGAATAGATCACTGTTCAATAACGACTGCTGCATACTGATGAATTTTCTGAGACTATCGCTGTCGCTTTCCAAATTTTCCGGAGAAATGCGATTCATGGATAAAAGCTCGTCAATCCGTTGGGTCGATATCTTCTGTTGTTTGCGCGACAGACGATATGCCCTGAAAAGTAACCATGCAATGATGGCAACAAGCAGCGCTATTCCGAAAGATGCTATCATCAACAAATGACGTTGTTGGAGAGCTGCCTTTGCATTTGCCAATTCAAGTTCCTTTTCATTCAAGGCAAAAACAGTGGCTAACTCCCTTGCCTGGGCTGTATTCTCACGTAATTGCAAACTATCTTTTATCAATGCAGCTCTGTCGGAAAGGCCATAGGCTTTTCTAAACTCCCCTAACCCCGCATAAGCCCTTGCATTGGATATCAACAGACTCCGGAAATCATCATTTATCGTGTCGCCCTGTGCCAAGATCGGGAATAAGGGAGATGTGAATTCCACCACCTTATTCCATTGATTGGAATCCAGGAGATAGTCGATTATATATGCCTTTCCCATTGGATGTTTGGCAAAATCCGTAGCTATAAATGAGTTATATGCCTTCTTAGCTTCATCAAGCTTATTGAGTCGCTGCGCACAGGATGCTATACGTGCGTATGAATATGCCCTTTGTTGGTCAGTGAATCCCTCAGGGGCTCCTCCAAGTCTGTCAATCCTATCGATTATCCCTAACCGTTTATAACCCTCCTTCAATCCCTCTTCAAATCTATCGTCGGCATATAGCTCCACAACCTTTATCCCATAAGCCGAGGAGACGTTTGCCAATACCCTTATATCATCCGATGATTCTCCAGTGGAAATTGCCTGATCCAAATATCCATATCCCTGTTTTCTATCCCCCATTGCGAATGCTGTCTTGGCCATAGTGGATAGGATATTCAATTCTCCCGGAAGATTGCCTGTCTCCCTCGCTATCTCAATCCCTTTTAAAGACGTGTTGATGCTTCCCTGAAAATTGCCGAAAAAGGTCTGTGCTGTAGATAACAGAGTCAATGCATTGAGCTTTTCCTTTAAATGAGAGTCTATGGAATCGGATTGCAAAGTCTCTTTGGCATATCTCTCCACAAGAGAAAACATCCTCTTTTCATTATAAGCAATCCCTTTGAGAAGGTTTATCTCATAAGGTTGGAGAGATTCGCTTCCTTCACTCTCCAGCATGTCAAGAATTGACAATACTGAATCAGGATTCTCCACTATAATAGAGCGGAGCTGCTGAGCGGTGATATTGTTCCGTTCAGCGTTCACAATAAAACATCCCGACGTCAGGAATGTCATCAAGAAGAGTATGTGGGTAACAATTTTCATGATGCAAAATTACAAAAAATATCCTAATAATCTTTACATATTGGATAGTAACCTATAGTAAAATAAAAAACCGTAAATAATTGCAAATCAATGGATGGACTATAAGAGTACAGCTAATAGTACAAACTTCCGGGGCATTGTACGCTCCTGTGGGCAGACAGAGTACACTTAATCTACACACCTTCTTGCATCAATATCCAAGAGTATTTAATTTTGCAGTCATTCTACTGAGTGAATGTTACGAAACAAAAAGATGTCGGATTTATTTATATTTGCGTCTATTAGAACAACTCTTATAACTAAATATCTGTAACTAACCACAACATAATGAGAAACGGTAGCCTGTTAAAATATTTCAGAACATTTCCGGTAATCCTACTGTCGGTTTCAGGGATAGCCTGTTCCAACGACAATAATGATGAGCCGGATATTCCGACTACACCCACCCCTCAGATTATTGTGATGTATGCCCCCGGCGGTCTTGGAGACCAAGGATATAATGACCGGATTCTTGCCGGTGTCCAGAATTTCAAAAAAACATATCATGATGACGTGGAGATGTATCAATATTCTCCCGGATCGTTGGAAGATGCCGGACGACTTCTGATCGACTGGCTTTCATTGCCACAAAGCGAAACACCGGCACTATTCGTCGTAGGGAGTAGCGACTATGAGAATCTGTTGTATGAAATTCTTGAGGAGCAATCTCTCACTCCCAATAAGCGTCTACTTCTATTTGAGAGCGACGGAAGGGAGAATCTTCCTGTCACCACTTTTCGTCTTTCCATATACGGAGCTTCCTACCTTGCCGGGGTCACAGCCGCCGAACTATTAGAAAATGATAGTAACGCTCTGATTCTTCTTGCTCATCCCGGAGACAATGTCATCGCTAAGGCGGAAACCGGCTTCCGAGATGGATTCAAGGATACAAGGGAAACACTTCAGGCTGCCGGGGAGGTTTATACCGAATATCTGGCTCAGGATTGGAGCGGATATATTTCTACACAGTCGGCTTATCAGCGAATGAGCGATTGGGCGAAAAGCTATGATTACATCTTCCCCGTGGCAGGAGGAAGCAATCAGGGGATCTACCGCTATACACGTGAGTATCCTGACGCTCCTCTAACTGCAGGGATGGATATAGACCAGTCGGGATTGTCACGCAATATAACGGGATGTGTGATAAAACATATCGACCGCGTAGTTTATAAGTATATGGAAAAATGGCTCACAACCGGAGAATTGCCGGCATCCTCCGTTTTCGGTCTTGAAAGAGGTTACACAGATTGGCTTCTTTCTCAATATTTTCCCCAATGTCAGCCTGCAATTGAGGCGGCCAGAACCAATGCGATAAGAAAGGAGGCTAAGGAGTTATGAAACAGAGTGTAAAAATATTACTGGTTACGCTTCTTGCCTTGGTTATCTGGAGCTGTGGCTCCGACAATAGTAGTGATCCGATAGTAGAGAAGCCGGTAGTGGAAAAAACCGTTGTAGTGGTTCTTCCGATGGGGAATGGCTTGGATACGCATTGGAAAAGAATCTTCAATCTGCTGGATCACAATATGGATAGGGCATTTTCAAGTCAGGATAGAATGGTGAAACTGAAGATTGAATATCATGCGGAGGATTCGGAAAATTTGGAACAACTTTCCGAATCGCTTGCAGAACGCGAGGATGTGTATGCTGTAATCGGGGGTCTGTATTCGGATAATGCCAAGACCCTCGCCACCTCTCTATGTCGGTCAGACATCACATTCTTCACCCTTGCCACTACTGAAGAACTTGTCCGCGCATTTGCATCCACGGGTAATCTCTGGGCAATGACCGAGACCGATGTCACACAGTCGGAGGTGCTTCTCAGCAAGGTGGTGAATTATGGAGGCAAGTCTGTGGCATTGATTGCCAATGAATCTGATTCATATGGCAAGACTTTTGTGGATTGGTTCGCGTTTCAGGCTCATGAATTGGGATTGACTGTTAAAGGCCTTAATCTCTACTCCGGTTCCGATATTTCCGAGGCTGCCGTTGGAGCCGCTGCAAGTGGAGCTGATTATGTGATCTGTGCTCCGAGCCATGTCGACGATATTGCCACTGTGGTTGATGTGTTTAATTCGACTTCCAATCCCACTCCTCGCCTACTCTTTTCTGACATGGGCTATGGATCAGATGTTATCCGCCTGTTAGGTCAGAAAGCGGAAGGGATAGAGGGTGTCTGTTTCGGAGCTGATCCGGAGTCGGGATTCGAAGTCTCCTATAAGACATTCTTCGGAGATGACCCGACTGTAGGGAGCGCCCAACTTTATGATGCAGGAATGCTCATAGCATACGCGGCATGGTATCAGGAATTACATCCCGACATTACCCTTCGTAATTCACTCCGAAAGATAGTAGACGGTCACGACTTCAATATGGGTTCTTGGATGGGAGAGGATATGAGAAATGTGGTCAATGCCCTCGGCAATGGTGGGGAACCATACGTAAGGGGTGCTTCCGGATGGCTCAATTTCGACAGTAAGATTTATACCAACGTGCTTTCTACCATATACTATAATTATAAGGTATATGACGGTCACTATATAATCCTTGACTATAATACTGCTGACGGAGGCAACCGCACCGATGCCACTCTTGCAGGATGGAACTGGAAGGCTACGCAGATGCAGGACTTCACCACCGGATCCTCAATCTCATACGCCCCGCTTAAAGGGAATCAGGCTTTGCTGGTGGCAGCGTCATCAGGATGGGCCAACTATCGCCATCAGGCAGATGTGCTGGCAATGTATCAGCTGCTCAAGGAACACGGCTATACTGACGATAATATAATCCTAATACTTGCTGATGATATAGCAGGCAATTCATCCAATCCTTACCAAGGGGAGATACGGGTTGCTCCGGGAGGTGAAAATCTTTATCATGATGTGGAGATTGATTATATGCTTAAGGATATTAATGGGGAGGATTTCTGCAATATCCTGTCGGGGAATGTGACCACCTCCACCCCTATCGTACTTAGCGGCGATGAGCATACCAATATATTCCTCTTCTGGAGCGGACATGGCACTCCGGGTGCATTATGCTGGGATCAGTCGGCAATGGGAGTGACCGGACCACAGATGCAGGCAGCCTTGTCGCGTCTCTATGAGCGCAATGGCTACAGAAAGTTGGCTATGTTTGTCGAGACGTGTTATTCCGGAAGCGTATTCCAGCAATGCATCGGTTTTCCCGGCATGATATTCTATACAGCGGCCAATCCCAACGAGTCTTCCAAGGCAGATGTGTTCAATACCGAGTTGGGGATATGGATGAGTAATCGTTTCACATCCACTCTTCTTGAAAACCTTACAAGTAAATCCGTAATCTCAATGCGCGACCTCTACAACCGTCTATTCATCAATACTGTCGGAAGCCATGTGATGGTCTACAACGCTGAGAACTATGGAAATCTTTATAATTCTTCAATGGATGAATTTATAAACCCGTAATGAATAAGTAGCTACTAAAAATTAATCGATATATTTTTTACAAAGTAGTTGAAAGATATTGAACGCTAAAACTTGTTTCTTTTGGCATCTTAACCCTTGTCGTTCAGTCGCATAGCCCGCTATGCCCCTTCACTCCGCGAACTAATATGCTCAAAATTAACTGCGTTTTATCTGTTCATTAATTCATAGCAGCTACTTATTAAATTAACTATCAGGCATATGAAAACTAAAGTAACATCGAAACTCTCAAAATTTGGTAGTTTGATTGCGATGCCCGCTGTTTTTCTTATCGGAATTGTTGCTTGTTCAGATAATAATTTCGATAACACATTATCCGAGCGGCCGCGGACTTATCAGTATTTCAGAATTATTCCCAATGAAAGCGGAACCACCAAGTTGGTGCTTGACAGTCTGAAAAGCGAGGTACTTTCTATAATTGGCGTGCCATCATGGTGCAATGTAGAGCAAGACGGCACAACAGAACAGGGAAATCCTGTTTTAAAATTGACGCATTCAGGAAGTGAACCTAATGAAGCACGAGCAAATGCTAAATCAACTATCACCATGAAAGATGGGAATATTGTGGAACTCACGATTTCTCAACCCCTCTTTGTTGTAAATGATGATAATGATTCCGACAAGAATGATGCCTTTCTGACTGATTGGGAAGAACAGAAATCAGTGTGGATTCTGTCGGATTCAAAGGGATCAAGTCCGGTATCAAAGGAGGTGTCGACTCCATGGGCTGACGCCACTTTTACAACAATTCCCGAAGAGATAATCTCTGATGTAAAGAAAGAAGATGGTTGGGAAATGGCATTCTGTATGCTTAACACCCCTATGCTTGCAAATGCAAACTATTTTGGATTGTACAATAGATTTCTGGGCATCCTGAGAGTGTTCTATTATCTTGAAGATACAGGAGGATCAGGATCTGATGTTTTGTTTGAAGTTGGAATGGGATCCACGAGGAGTGATGACATACATACTCCATATTACAATTCACTTCAATATGCCATTCCGGTTGGAGCTAAGATTGATAAAGATAAAGGAGCTCAAGCTGTTGGGAACAATGCTCCAAGAGGCTTTGTGACCTACTGTATACCTTATACCACATCGAAATCTTCCACACTAAAGGTCGGATGGACTGCATTTGACATAGATATGTCGGGATTTAATTCTTCCGACTTCTTAAACAGCTCTAACAAAACCGGCATGAATATTAATTGCTATACATGGTCGGATGCAGCAATAAAGTTGAACGGTATGCTGGAAGCAAACATGTCCGGAGAATATGACGAACCCTATAAAACAACTACTACCGGGCGTGTCGGGACAATCGTCAATGCTATAAAGACAGGGGGAAAAGCTGCTAAAGGTCTCAGTTCATTTGCCAGTACGATTGAAAAGAAACTTCAAAAAAGCAATGATAAAAAGGGAGATGGCGATAAAAAGAACTCTCCCTCCTCTCGTGCGACAGTTTCGGGCGTTCTATCTACGATCTCATCCATAATAGATATAGGCACTCAAATCTTCGATGCGTTCTACGACGATAAGTCGACAACATACACCAGAGGGAAAATTGACATGAGTCTGACAGGAACAATAAATCTTGATGGAAACATGACTCAGAACCAAGCTAACTCCATACCGCCATTGCAATTCAACAAAAGCAGCTTTTTGTCTACCTCCACATCTCATCTCGGAGAAGGGGTAGGGGGTTTACAGGAAAGTCCGGTTGTATATGTTGTAGGAGACCATTGTCTGGGTGTGGCACGACGAGGCCTCAGCTTATATCATAAAGGAGAACATGAATACGACACCGGTGCCCAAACAACGGATTTACAGTTACGCATGATCACATTTCTTGATCCCACGAGTCTTAAACTCAATTTGAACACAGAAGCTTTCGGAGATGTGACTGATGTGGATATTGATGCCTATTATGGAGTGTATCCCAAACAACAATGGGGGCATACCGACAATTTCCGTTCGTTTGTAAACGCATCTAAGCCGGCTTATGTCCACATACTTGACCATACCAAGTATGCCGTTGGAACCACTGCCTATTCCACCAAGTCTCAATGGAAAATGCAACTTCATTTATACGATCAAAATACATTTTCTTCTGAATATTTCGGAGGGAACGACCAACAATTGGTGTCGCAGACAGATAAGGATGACCATATACAATATTATTACGGATATATTGAGAATCAGGATAATAATATGGCATTTATGCCCGATCCTCAAATATATTTCCCAACAGACGAACAAAACAGGATGGTATATGACATCAGTATGCCCGACCTTGTGGTGTGTGTCACCATAACATTCAGGGCTAATGGCTCAACATACGTATTCAGCCGCCGATACATACCAAGGATAGTCGAAATCTCAGGAAAAGATCTTGATAACAAATATAATGAGTTGGCCAATTGTGTGCAGAAAAGCAAAAACGCAGAATCTATAGGGGCGTTATACAACAAGTCATCTGTTCCGGTAACCCAACTCATGTTGCCCGACTATCTTGAGAAAAATATGAAAATTCTAAAAACAATCCTAAACAAATAACACAAATGAAACAGTATTTTATGGTTAAGATAAAAACTGCTGTATATATGATGTTCAGCCTCTTAATCATCATATTACAAACCTCCTGTTCGGATAACGATGAACCGCAGGAATCCACAGGAAGTGAAACCGGATATGAAAACCAACTTGCCTACTTTGAAAGCTTCATCGTGGGTGTTGACAGTGAGGGAGCGCTTACTGAACGAAGGAATGGAGTACCTTTAGAAGAATTCAGCAGTGATCCGACAGAATTGTTTATTGGAGTGGAGAATACTGAGGAGGCGCGTGAGATGTTTATGAATTGGATGCCTGACAATGCGAAAATAGTTAACGAAGGAAATGATATTCTTTTTTATCCGACAGGCACAAAAAATGACTCGCAGGGAGAAGTTAAATTTATGACAGCAAACGCTGAGGATGGTAAGACATTAGCCACTATAACTTTCAATGACGGAGCTTCAATCGTCGGCGTTTCAAAAATTAACTTTATAAAAACGACTGCATGGCCCGATAATGATCTGTCGGCTCTAAGTATAGGAGAGATTTTGCGTAAGAAGCATGAAGGAGAGTGGTATGATTTTGTATGTATTAAAGAAGCTTCCAACGGTCAGATGGGAATAATGGTAGCTTTTGACAGCTATATTTTTGGCCCGCCGGGAGGGAAGGCGCTTTCAGAAATGGCATCCAAGAGCGAAGGGCGTGCTGTTCAGAAAATTGTTGGCGGAGACAATTGGAACCTCCATAAAAACAATTTTATAAATGCCGGCTATTCTCATGTGTTTGAAAATAACGACGATGGTTTTGTTTGGTTTGATCATTGGTGTTATTGGGTTTTATGGGTGAGTGATTATGCCATACAATTGAAAACGGGACATGAGGAGAAATTTGTAAATAAAAAATACAAATTCAGCGGGATGTACGTGGAATATTTCGGTACAATCATAGAGTAATTTATTTTCAACTTTTCTAATTAAGTAGCTACTTATTTTACAATGTATATTACGGCGCTTCGCCGCATTAAATAATTTCACTAAATTATATGACAATGAGAAAGAGAATCTTTTCAAAACTGATGCTGAGTGTGCTCTTTGCTGCAGCTCTCTTCACATTCACCGCTTGCGGTGACGATGATGACACACCCAAGGTGGAAGACAAGTTCACTACCGAGTACACTTTTACGGCTGATTTTTCCGCCGATCTCGTTAAAACTGCCGATGTAAAGGCATACGTGCTTTCTCCTGACGGCACCCTGACTGAGGAAACCATCACAAAAGAGAAAAACTCATGGACATTCAAAGGCTCCTCAATTCCCGATAAAGCCGGGGTGATGTTTGAGTTCGATGCGAAGTCTGATATTCCGGAGGGTAACTATAAGGTGGGCTATCAAACAACTACTACCGTAACCTGCCTGAATAACGGTGATGTATTCTCATATAAATCTGAAAACTCTCAGCATTCTTTCACTGTTCCATCAAATAGACTTGTCGACTTTTACGTTACATCGCTTACTCTTGCAGGAGAAGTAGATTCCAATGGAGAGGCTCGTGTCACCGATGGTTCGAATATCGATTTCGGTCTTAACTTTATTGTCCCGCGTCCTATCTTTGGAGAAGGAGGAAGGTTGTGAACCTTAAACTAAAAAATAGATCCATCAATCTAATCTAAAAATATATAAGGGGAAGAGTCGGAAATGTCTCTTCCCCTTATATATTTTATTACACCTCAAACGATATCATAATGGAAGGTTTTATTCAATCCTCTTAATTTTTTCAATCTTATATCCTGTGAGTCCGCGATTAGGAGCCTTGTCTGAGAAATTAGCTCCTATTAGATAGACAATGCGGGAATCAAGGGCATAGCGTCCGGCATAGTCGCGGTCGTAAATCTGCAGCATTGCCTCCTCAACACTGCGGTTATACTTGAACTCGAAAATATAGATAAAACGGCGTGTGCGAACCTCCATATCTGATCGCCCGATATAGCTATGATGTTCAAGCTGAGCCTCCGTTCCCGACAGACGACAAAGGAGATATACAAGATTCTGATAGCTCTTCTCATTATGGTTCTCGTATGGCATCTGCTTGAGGAGTGTGGCAAGACGATTCATGAAACCCTCAGGTCTTCCTTCAACAAGATCCATCTGGAATAGATCCATCCTGAAAGGACTGTCAGGCTCTTCTGTCTCCGGGATATAAGCTCGTAGTAAATAATAGTTGAAACTATGCTCCACCTCGTAATTGGGGAAGCCCAGTTTATATCTACCTGTCTCATCGTCATAGTCCATTATAGTAAGGTAGCCGGTCTGAAAAAGGAGCGGAACCGGATTACGAGAATTCATGCCGCATTCCAGTAGCTCAGCCTCGCGGCACCACTGATTATTCAGCGAGGTCAGCAGTATGCCATTACTCTTGATGCGATTCACCAAAAAAGTAGGCGTTCCTGTAGCAAACCAATAAGGACGTATTCTGAGTGAAAATAGAGCATTCAATACGCTGAAGGGGTTATATAGGCGACTCCCCTCGCTTGTGAAACGATATCCGTCGTAATACCCACGTAAGGATTCTATGGTCTTTTCGACAGACTCTTTCCTCTTCCGTGCCAAAGCCTCTATGCCGGGCATGAATGTGTCACACAACTCCCTTTCTGTCCAACCGCAAATATCGGCGAACTCATCGGTCATGGATATGTCATTAAGATTATTAAGGTCACTGAAGATACTCACCTTGTTAAATCGTGCCACTCCCGTGATGAATGCAAAACGAATATATCGGTCCATCGACTTCAGATTTCCGAAGAAACCTTTCAGTAAACTTTGGTTCTTCTCAAAGAGTTCCTTATTTTCTTCTATCCCAAGCAATGGTTTATCATATTCATCGATAAGAATCACAACTTTGCGCTGAGTCTTTTCATATACAAAGCGTATGATATCCCGGAAACGCTGAGGAATGTTTTCTCGCGAATCTGAACCTGGGATGATGCCATAGGTAGTTTCAAACTCCAATAAAAATTTATTCAGTAAAAGACGCAGACCATCTTCCTGATCAAACACAGCACTATTGAAATCAAAATGCAGTACAGGATTGGGTGTCCAGTCTACATCGGCTTTGTCGAGCGCCAATCCCTTGAACAGTTCCCTCTCTCCATTAAAATAAGCATGGAAAGTGGAGAGAAGCAGGCTCTTTCCAAAGCGACGAGGACGACTCAGAAAATAATATCCCTCCCTCTTTACAAGGGTTCCCAGGATGGCTGTCTTATCTACGTAAGTGAAATCACCCTCTATAATCTTGGAGAAAGTTTGTATTCCTATGGGATAATTCTGAGTTTCCATTACAGTGGCATTAAAGTTTATGCAAATTTAAATAAATTTGCGGATATTTTAGCCTGTTGATACCTTCATCACACAATTTTATCTATCTCTTCTTTCTTCTTGGAAACATCTTGCGGACATGAAGGATGATTTTATCCACAGAATTGTCGGCCACTACAATCGTTGTGGCTATAATTATCAAAACGCCTCCTATTATATCACGGGGCGTAATCGACTGACCAAGAATTGTGACGCTGAGCACCACAGCCGATACCGGTTCAAGAGCCCCCAAAATGGCAGTCGGTGTCGAGCCGATGAGTTGGATGGCACGTGTGGTGCAAGCAAGAGAGATCATGGTCGGAATCACAGCAAGAGCTGTCAACTACCACCAATCCGCCCCACGATCAGTCAATGTCATCTCAAAACCAAGAGGGATGAGACATATATAGAAAAATATTCCGGCTGTCAATACATAAAAAAGTAACTTTGTGGTCGGTATCTCCCGGATAGTCTTAGATACATTCACAAGTATGATATAGACGGCATACGTTCCTGCTGACACCATCACCAACAATATTCCCGTCAGACTCAAGGAACCTGCACCTTGTGTATTCATGAGCAGATATAATCCGAAACTCATTATCACAAGAAATAAGCCGACAGAGATCTTGAATTTTTCATGAAAAAGAAATATCATCAGCACTGCCACCATGATTGGATAGACAAACAGAAGCGTGGAGGCTATCCCGGAATTCATATATTTATGACTTTCAAACAACGTCAACGAAGAAAGAGCCATCAGAAAACCCAATATCACCACCTTCAGAATCTCCTCTCTATTGATGGCAGAAGAGATATTCCTTGCCTTCATGATGCAGGCAAGAATAGGGAGTCCGATAAGATAACGGAATAGCAACACGGAATTCGGGTTCATCCCATGCTCATAGAGAGGGATGGCAAAAACCGGATTTGTGCCGTAGGCAGCGGCTGCCACGGCAGCCAATAAATATCCTTTGAAATTCTTTAAAGCCATATATGATCGTAATTTGGATGGGTCGATGAAATAAACGTATAGGAAATGAAAGTTATTATCTTTTCACATCAACCCTAAACAGCATCAATAGAGAAAAATCATGCATGATTTTATTATCTTAGTGTCATCTTTCGCATCAGATGAATAGCAAAAGTTTAACATTTGATAAAAAATTCGATATTCTATCCATTATTATAGTTTTATTGATTTACATAATTTGCAAATCAAAGTATTTATACGTAAATTTGCTCGCATCAAGGTCCATATTATACCTACAATATTAAGGACTTTCCCACGATACTGACCGCATTAAGAGAATGTTTACATTCAGGCTAAAATATTCCGAGGATTATAATAGCTTTTTATCATGAATTTAGACAAACTCCTAACTCCATAATTTAATTTCCAATCTACTTTATTTTCACGAAAACTGAAAATGAACCCGGATATGATTCCACATTAATTTAATAGTTAAGCTATGATTAAATTTCAAAACCTACTGACAGCAATCGCGCTGGGAACCATGAGCAATCTTGCAGCCGTTGCCGGCTGGAGTCCGAATCCCGATGTGAACCTCCTCGTATCGGGGGAAAATGCCGTAGGTCAGGATCTTGTCTTGACAGCCCCCGGCCCGGCAGGAGGAACCTACATCTCCTGGTTGTCCTGGGAGCAGCAGAATTCTTTCCTGAAACTGCAACTTATCGACAAGGAGGGAAATGCCGTATGGGAAGAGGGTGGCATATATGTATCGACCAATCCCACTCCTACATGGTCGTCAGGATTTGACGTGTGCAGCGATGCAGAAGGAAATGCCTTGATAGTATTCCCCGATTCCAGGAACGACTCATGGCATGCCTATGTCTACAAGGTGTCTCCATCAGGTGAGATGTTATGGGGGGATGGCATAGCACTCACTTCAGATTCAAAGGAATCATGTCTGAATCCTAAATTGATCACCACCGATGCAGGAAACATCATTGTCGGATTCCAGTCTTTGATCGGAAGCAGGAACACCCTGAAGTTTTCAAAGCTCAGCAGCAAGGGAAGCAAATTATGGGGCGGCATGATTACCGTAACCGGCACTAACGGCCTCTTTAATCTAGTGAGTAGCACCGAAGATACTTTCTTCGTGGATTATATTCTCGGTAATACGGGGGAAGTGGCAGTGATGCGCTACACAGCCAATGGAGAAGAAGCATGGGGCGAACCGGCAATAATAGATAATGGTATGGCAGTGGTGAGTACCGAACCGGTGGCCTGTTCCGACTCTAAAGGCGGAATCATAGTAGGCTGGCGCTATGCCCCAAGTGCTTTTGAGGTTGCAGGTGCTTTACAAGCCGTTGACCGACAAGGGAATCTACGCTGGCACGAATTTGAAAGCTGCCCCAACATTCCGCAGGTGGCAGCGGATAAAGATGGAAATATCTATACTGCCTATACATACGGCACCTCATCAGATATCAATAACCTGTTCGTTTCGAAATATTCAGCAGACGGAAAGTTACTTTGGGAAACAGACCCTCTCGTAAATTATATGTCCTCACAGATATCTATTTACGGTGTGGCGGCTGTCGACTCAAATGCTGCCGTAGTTTATCGGAATGCCGTGACCTACAATCAGGCTACCGTGGAATATGCCTATATTGAAAGCGACGGCAAGATTGTTAAGACAGACGCGGAGTTAAGCACCATGGAGGGAGATAAAGGACACGGAAGCCTCTCCTTGTCGGGAAATGACAATCTTGTAGTGGCTTGGGCCGACAACGGAATCAGTAAAGGAGGCGGCCGAATATATGCGCAGAAAGTAGATCTCCCGGCAGGATCTGGCATCTCAGAAATATCTGTCGACCGGACCTCTGCTGTCGGTTATAATAATGGGATTCTCTATGCACCCTCTTTCAATGGGATGGTGAGTGTATATGATTGTTCGGGCCAATTAGTCAAAAGAGGTATAGTCACAGATGGCTATATGGAAATTGGACAGCTCTTGCAGGGAGTGTATCTGGTTAGTGACGGAAAGAAGTCTGACAAACTGTTTGTAACGAGATAACCCTCTCTTATTTATGAAATAAGTAGCTGCTGAGTAGCTGCTTATATAATCTTTAATACTCATCCAATATTTCTACTATGTTGAAACGATTATTTACAAGTCTGCTTACCCTGGCTGCAGGCATTTCGGTAGTCTCTGCTCAGTATTACGGGCAGCCTCTTTTCGTGGAGGGCTTCGATGCTGAGGAGTTTCCGCCGGAATGGAATCAGATAAACTCTGTGGCAGGTAACCAGACTGAATGGACATTGAGCGATGTCGACCGTCCTAAATTTTCCGACATCGAACCATCAAGCCTGCGCTCGGCAAAGATTATGGTCAAAGGGAATGACACAATGCTCACCCTGACCTCCCCGGAGATCGATGCCACAGGTCACACCTCAATACAAGCAGGTTTCTATGGGAATGAACTGAATTACACCTTCCGTGGTGGTGTGGATTTCCGATTCCGTGCAAGCCATGACGGAGGAAAGACATGGACCGATCTTTTCTCATCTCTCGATGGGTCTTCCTTTACCGGACAGCCCGTCGGAATCTGGAATCTATATAAATACTCACTCCCCGCGGAGTTTGACAATCAGAAGATACTCCTTCAGTTCTATATAGACGCAACAATGGTGGCCTCTCCGCAGGCTCTGGCCGGATATGTGGATGGAGTGTTTGTATCCGTGCTTCCGGAATGCGATCCGGGAATAACCGGGATAAATTACTCCACTAACGACCGACGCCCTACAAGCGGAGTTTTCACCTCCTCCGAGCCTCTTCGTCTTCAAGTCACCAATGCCGGACAACGTGAACTGACAGAAGCCGAATTCTATTATTCCATCAACGATGGAGAGGAAGTGAGCGAATATCACGTGTTCGCCAAGCCATTGCAACCCGGAGAGACCGCTCAGTTCGAGTTCAGTAAAGGAATCGACCTTGGTAGACCAGATACCAATTTCATTATCAGGAGTGGTGTCAGGGTTGATGGAGATTTTATTTCCGATAATAATGAAATTATAGCCTACGTCGAGAATATCCTTGCATCGGTGCCTTATGTGCCCCCCTTCGTAACAGAGGAGAATGGAGTGACAGTCACTTCAACCGCAGGTTGGACCACATTTGAAAACAATGACGAGTATGGATGGGACTATGACGACTGGGGGACATTCTATTGGTATGTCGAACCTGAATGGAACGATGATCCCAACGATGCATATCTCGTGTCGCGTCCTATCCAGCTATATGCTGACCACAACTATCGTCTTCAATTCTCAGCCTTTAGTGAAGATGAGGGATATGGAGCCAATATAATGAAAGTCTATATCAGCCCGGATATGTACATGGAGGATGATCTGATTGTGATTTGGGAAAATGATGAAATCACGGAAGATAACGCTCTCGACCAATCTGCCATTTTCAATATTCCGGAAGATGGTGTCTATTATATCGGTTTCCACTCCCTTAGCGAGCCTGAGGCAGCAATCATGCAGCTCCATGATATAGCCCTTTATCGCAATGTGGATAAAGATATGGCGGTTCTCTCTGTTAATTCCCCCTCACCTTCAGCATATATGTATGGTGATGACGAGAAGATAGAGGCTACGGTGGCCAACTACGGTTCCAGTCCTGTGGCGCCCTCTTCCGCAAGAATCAAATTGAGTGTCGACGGCAAGGAAATAATGTCGGAAGTCATTACGGAGGCTATCCCCGCCAATGGAAAAACAAACTTCGAATTCTCCAAAGGAATCGACCTTTCCGATCTTGGGAAACGCCATACGCTGCGAGTATGGGTTGAGCTTGACGGTGATGAGGATGAAAGCAATGACGCTGTTGAATTCGAGACCGAGAGTGATGTGACTCTGGTGCCCTACATACCTGATATGGGAAGCTCCAATGTCAAAGGCAACGATGTGATACGCTGGGAAGCATCGGATAACAATGGTGACGGTTACACCTTTACTGCACGAGGTGACAACGAACTGGATTCATACGCATTCAGCTATGGAGGAGGTCTCTATGGCCTTTCCACAGTGACTCTTCCTTCATCCGATGATACCCTCCTGTCGCGACTCATCAAGCTTGAAGGGGGTAAACAATATAAGTTGGCATATTTCACTCGCATCGGCGCAGAGGATGGTTCCCTGCCTCTCGACATTAAGCTTATAAATATTTCCGACAATTCAACCACGGAGATAAGCACCACTGATGTTGATAATTTCTACTATAAGGAGAATATAGTGGCCTTCACAGCTCCGGCC
Source organism: Bacteroides sp. (assembly GCA_014801985.1). Taxonomy (GTDB): domain Bacteria; phylum Bacteroidota; class Bacteroidia; order Bacteroidales; family Muribaculaceae; genus Lepagella. The sequence goes on along the minus strand of JAAVDD010000015.1, from coordinate 17,590 downwards.
GACGGAATCTATCGTCTGCAATTCGGAGTGGTGGACAATAAGCCTATCGACTATCGTATATATCTCGGCAAGTTCCGTCTGACAGAGCAGTTCAGCCGTGATCTATCGCTTGAAGAGATTCTTCTCCCCTCCTCCTACGTCTCTGAAATCAAAAGCTACCCTGTCGGAGCATTGGTGCGCAACAACGGTACCTCTTCTGTTACCGGTTTCCGTCTTGAGGCAGAGGCTCCATCGGTAGGGAAAAAGACTATGGAGTTCAATAATGTCACCCTCGAACCGGATGCATCATACATGGTGTATTTCAAGGATGATTTCATATTTGACGGCCATAAGGATGAGGAGCTTATCATGAGTGTAATTTCAGCTGACGATGAGTTTGCCGAAAATAATTCCGCAAACAGAACAATAAGCTATCTGGCTCCCTATACTCTTCCCTACAACCCTCTACCGGAGGACGCGCTTGCAAGAATGGCATCATTCAACCTTAACCGCGACGGGGCGATGTTCAATATCGACCGCACGATGGGTGTGGGCTTCACATATCTTTCCGACGGCGAAACTGAAGCCAACGACTACATAGCTACTCCGGCAATACAACTCACCGCAGGAAATGCCAAACGTGTATCATTCAGCTACTATGTCCTTGAGGGAGACACTACAGATTTCGATCTCTTCGCCTATAATGCCGAGAAGGATATACGTGTGCCTGTAGCAGCCATGAACAACGCCACTCAGAATGCCATGAGCCGTTACATCGGATTCTTTGAAGTTCCTGCCGATGGAGCGTATAGCCTCTGCTTCCGACCCAAAGAGAACACAGCTTCTCTATTTATCAATGCCTCTGTCAGCGTCGAGGAGGCCGACGCCCTTCCCGATCTTGAAATGACACGTCTCCTTTCCCATACTTCTCCTGCTGTCCTCGGTGACAATGAATGCGTGGAAGTGGAATTTGTGGGTAAGGCTGACCAGGGAGTGCAGTGTGTGCCTTTCGAGCTTGAAATCAACGGCAAGAAATATCATTCGATATTCACTCGCTACACAAGCCTCTGCAACGACGACGAGACATATTCCATCTCATTCGAAGGCGTTGACCTAAGCGAACCGGGTGAATACATTGCAGTATGCCGTGCTGTCGTTCCAATGGATACAAACCCTGAAGATAATGAATTAAGCTTCTCGATTACCAGTCTGCCCATAGTGGATGTGACAGTGGAACAACTCGTAACTCCCGTTTCCGGAAAGTTAGGGCGTGAAGAGACAGTAACCGTAAAAGTCGCAAACAACGGCAAAGGCGGTGTAAACGGTATAGCCCTGACTTGCAAAGTCAGCAATGATAAGGAGACTGTCACACTGACCGGAGAGATTACCGAGCCCTTGAAGGCCGGAGAGTCTCTGGATTATACATTCGATAAGATGGTGGATATGTTCGATGAGGGTATATATTCCTTCATTATAGAAGCCTCTGCTGAAGAAGATGTGAATCCGGCTGACAATATTCTGGAAGTTAAGATCAATTCCACCCGTAAGGATTTTGATGCCGGTATCGTGAAGGTGGTTTCTCCCCTCGATGCTGCATTCAGCTCGGAAGAATACGTTACAGTGCGTGTCAAGAACTATGGTGAGACCGATCTCTTCAACGTGCCTGTAAGCGCGACTGTATCATTCGGCGAGGAGCCGGAGCTGCAGAGTCTCAGTGGTCTGCTCGGCAATCTCCCCGCAGGATCAGAGAGCGACTTCACCTTCCCCACTACCGTCGACCTCAAACGTTGCGGCGACTATACGCTTACTGTCAGGACAGAAGTGGCAGGAGATTCCGATACTTCAAACGATATGCTGACCGTCACACTGCGTTGCCTCACTCAAGACGTGGGTGTAAGCCGCATAATCTCCCCCATGAGCGGAGAGGATCTCGGTGTGTGCGAGGTGACGGTAGAGGTGACCAATTATGGTGAGGCTGATGTGATGGATATTCCTATGGAGTATCAGATCGGTAGCATGCCGCAGTTGGCAGTGATGGAAGGAGTGCTGAAAACAGGTGAAACCAAGGAATTTACCTTCCCGGCGGCATACGAATTCACTTCATATAAGAAAGTTACTGTAATTGCTCGCACCAATCTTGAAAATGATGCCAATCCCGACAATGATGTCATGGAGATTGAGATTGAGAATATGAGCGGTGTGGAGGAAGTGAAAGTTGAGGCCGGGGTATTCCCCAACCCTGCTCATGACATGACGACCGTAACCGCCACAATGGAGATTGAGTCTGTGGAAGCCTACGATCTTAACGGCAGATGTGTGGCTGTATTCGCCGGCAACAGCGAGAACAAGCTGCAACTGAAACTCAACTTCGCTCCGGGACATTATATGCTCCGCGTGAATCTCATCAACGGAACATCTTCAATCGCACGACTTATCGTTATCTAAGTGTGAATCTATAAAAATAGACCTTTCGTGATTTAAAGGAGACTGCATCAAAATGAATTTTTGGTGCAGTCTTAAATTTTTTTTCTACAAGCATATCTTTTTGAGAAAGTTTTTCGTAATTTTGTAATCTGATTGGCAATTAACCCTGCCAGACGACTTAAATTGACTGTCATTATGAAACTGCGAAACATTTTATATATCCTTCTCATCACGGTCTGCTCCCTTCCGGCGCTGGCTGTTTCCGATAAGGATATGGAACAGGCAAAAGTGATTGCCGCTAAACTTTATCTCCGTTGGACCAACAATGGCTCCGGCTATCTCGATGAGGTGTCGGCCTCCTCAATGGCCGATCTTGAATCCAAACTAAAGGATGCCGAGAAGGAAAACCTCAAGGCGTTCAAATCTGTTTCAATCCCTTCCGATTATGCTTCCTGGGATAAGGAACGCTTCGTTCAATTCTGGGGTACCACCTTCTTTACCTCCCCTGCCCTCACTGCCGACGGCAAACGAGCCAAGGATCGCGTGAAAGCTAAGGTGAGCGCACTGAAGGTTGCCGCTCCGACGGCCAAGGCCGAGGCCCCGAAGAGCGAAGAGGCCAAACCTGAGGAGAAAAAGGAGGATGAAAAGAAAGAGGAGCCTACATCCTCACAGCAATCTGCCGACGAGGCTATATCTATCCCTGAACCGCAGGAGGTGATGCATCAGGAGGAAGCGGTGGCCGATTCCCTACATGTTCTTCAGGCTGAGGAACAGAGTCTGGCACTCCCCGAAGAGAGGAAGAAGGCCAAAAGCAACACCTGGATATATATTATTATTCTGGTCGTGCTCGTCATTCTGGTGGTTTGGCTTATGATTTATGCCGCCAATATGATGAAGAGTCAGGGTAAGGAGGTGCGCGAAGTGCAAGGCTCCGATAAGAAGGCCAAGAAGCAGATTGAGACATTGGAAGCGGAAAACAGTCGCTTGAAAAAGGAGATTGCACGTCTCAATGAGGCAATACAAAGTCGTCTGGCTGCTCACGATGCCCTTAAAACGGAGGCGGATGCTGCAAAGGCTGAAGCGGCGCGAATGCGCGTTGCCTTGAAGAAAGCCGAGGAACGCCCTGCGCTTAGCGAGCAGGCTCCTGCACCTGCACCCCGCCGTCAGGAGGAACCAAAACCTCAGCAGCCCAAGATTCTTAATGAAATATATCTGGGCCGCGCAAATGCAAAGGGACTTTTCGTGCGTGGCGACCGACGTCCCAATCCTGGTCACACGATTTATCGCCTCGACACGAAGGATGGCATAGTCGGCACCTTCCGTGTGCTCAATTCTCCGGAATCTTTCGAATTAGCTGTCTCAAACCCACTGCAATTCCTTGCCGGCGGATGTGTCTGTGAGAATTTCGAGGAGGCCGAGACTGCGGATAAAATCGTGACCGAGACTCCCGGAACAGCGATCCTTGAAAACGGGTGTTGGAAGGTGTTGCGCAAGTCAAGAATTAGATTCGAATAATTTTTATTTGCTAATATCGTAAATATTGCTTATCTTTGCAACGCAAAAGGCCCTGATGGCGGAATCGGTAGACGCGCTGGTCTCAAACACCAGTGGAGCAATCCGTGCCGGTTCGACCCCGGCTCAGGGTACAGAAAGAGGATTCTTGAAACAAGAATCCTCTTTTCTTTATTAATATCCTCTGATATACGACGAGACAATATTATTTTTCTTGCCATTCTCACGAAAAAAAACTATTTTTGTGACTTAGACACGGCACTCTCCCTTGTCAACCCGGATTTAGACAATTTATGGCAACAAATACAATCAACCAAGCCGACAGGCTTAAGGAATTAGGCACTGCCAAGATCTGGCGACTGCTACTGAAATATAGTCTCCCCGCCGTTGTGGGGACAGTGATTTCAGCCGTTTATAACATCATCGACTCCATCGTGATCGGCCATGCCATCGAGGATCCTAATGTCGTGGCGGGAATCGCCGTGACATTCCCGGTGATGAATCTCGCCACTGCCCTCGGTATGCTAATCGGTGCCGGTGCGGCCACACGGGTGTCAATAGTCCTCGGTCAGAACGACAAACGTATGGCCGAGATGATATTGGGAAACTGTGTGATCCTCTCTGTCGGAATCGGCTTACTCTATGTCACAGCCTTTGCCATATTCCTCGACCCGATCCTGACCATATTCGGGGCATCCCCCAACTCCCTCCCCTACGCCAGAGAATTCCTTATGTGGGTGCTCCCCGGAATGGTGTTGATGAACATAACCTTCTCCTATAATAATGTGATGCGCGCTTCGGGTTATCCCGGAAAAGCGATGTACACCAACATGATTGGGGCAGGAATGAATGTCATTCTCGCCCCCCTCTTCCTATTCGTATTCAAATGGGGTATTCGCGGAGCCGCCATAGCCACCGATATCTCCATGCTCGTCACAGCCTTCTTCGTGATGGGACATTTCTTTAATAAGAAAAACACGCTTCATTTCGTGAAAGGCACTTTCCGGCTGCATTGGAAAATCGTTACCGGAGTCCTTTACATCGGTATGGCGCCGTTCCTAATCAACGTGGCCGGCTCGGCAATAAACGCTATCGTCAATAACACCCTCCTTAAATATGGAGGTGACAACGCAATCGCCTCGATTGTGGTCTTCAACCGATTCGCCACCATATTCGTCTTCATTGTCATCGGTATCTGCCAGGGTATGCAGCCTATCATCGGATATAATTATGGATCCAAACGCTACAGCCGCCTTTTCCGCACCCTCGCCTTGGGAGCGACCACAGCAGTGGTGATCACTACAATCGGCACGCTTGTCGGACAGTTTGCCCCGGAAACGGTGGCGCGTATGTTCATGCAGAATGATGAGCAGATCGCCGTGGCCACCAACTGTCTGAAGATCGTGACCCGTGCATTCTGTATCGTCGGTTTCCAGATTGTGGCCACCAACTTCTTCCAGGCTCTCGGTAAAGCGGGAATATCAATGTTCCTCTCCCTGACCCGACAGATTATCTTCATGATTCCGCTCCTTCTTTTCCTCCCCGGCATAATGGGGCTCGACGGAGTCTGGATAGCCTTCCCGATCAGCGACACGGCGGCCACTCTCGTTTCAGGAGCAATGCTCTGGTGGCAGATCAAAAAGATAAAAGCCCAAGGATAGCATCCGCTATGCGGCGGTCGTTGGAGAGCCGGGGAATTTTCTTCTGGCCTCCCAGCTTATGGTTGCCTATGGTGCGTAGCCAACGGTCGAATGTGCCGTCAGGAACAGTTATGAGCTCCAGCCTGTCAAGGAAAATGTCGCCGTTGCGCTTGGCATCATAATCGGAATTCTCTTCACGAAGAGCCGCGTCGAGAAGATCGGCAAACCGTTCAGTATCTTCCGGAGCCTCATCCCATTCAAAGAGCCATTGATGACGCCCATGCCGGTTCCCTTCCGCAAACACGGGAGCCGCCGTATAGTTGCGTACTCCTGCACCTGTCTGCGCACACACCGCTGCCACAGCTTTCTCCGCATTCTCCTCCATCAGCTCCTCGCCGAAGGCATTGATATAGCATTTGGTACGCCCGGCAATAGTGATTTTAACCGGGTTAAGCTGTGTCACACGGACCGTGTCGCCAAGACGATAGCGCCAAAGGCCATTGCTGGAGGTTATGACAAGCTCATAGACCTTATCATTCTCCAATCCCCAGATGGGGACAGCCACAGGATCCGGCTCATCTACCGGAATAAATTCATAGAACACATCATTATCTACAATAAGGAGCATCGAATGGTCGGCCGGATCATTCTGCACGGCAAAGAAACCTTCTGATGCATTGTAGGTTTCGAGGAAATGCATCTTCTCAGGGTCAGTGATCCGCTGATATTCTTCCCTGTAAGGCTCGAATGAGATTCCTCCATGGAAAAACACCTCCAGATTCGGCCATACATCGGAAATCTTCTCTACCCCTCTCTTCTTCATTATCTCCTTTATAACTGTCAGGAACCATGAGGGAACGCCTGAAATATTGGTGATGTTCTCCCTTTCTGCCGCCTCCACGAGCGCAGGAAGTTTTCTTTTCCAGTTAGGGATAAGGGCCGTGCGCTTGTCGGGCACGCGGAAAAGATTGGCAATAGGATTTATCTTGTTGATCAGCGTAGCGCTAAGATCGCCCACGCGCACGCTCGGATCCGAAGGCTTCAGCTCAGAGGCAAACGAACCCCCTAAAATGAATCCCTTCCCCGAAAAGAGTCGGCTTTTTGGATTATGTCTCAGATAATGGGCCACGCAGTCGGCCGAACCCTTGTAATGGCCTCGCCGAAGATTCTCATCAGTGACGGGGACATATTTCGAGCGCCCTCCCGATGTTCCCGACGACTGCGCGAAGTTCTTGCATCTACCGCGCCAAAGCACATCACTCTCCCCCTCTATCATACGCATTACATCCTCACGGATATCCTCGTATTCCACCAAGGGGACACGTCTATGGAACTTTTCATACACATCCTCGCTCGCAGCTATCGACGCGAAGTCGTGACGTCGCCCCGGCTCTGTGGAGCTTCCTCGCTTCAGAAGCGAACGGAGCTGGCGGAGCTGGATCTCTTTCTCTTCCGTGGTCCAGCGGTCTGTGCGGCGGGCTATCTTGTCGAAGATAAGTCGGGCTATAGGAGTATAGTTCATTTTGTGGATATTGGTTTTCTAATTTCAGTATAGTCTACGTGTGACCGTATGGTTTCTTCAATACTATTTCTTCTGCAAAGTTAATAACAACTCCGCATATCTTCAAGTTTGAACTTTTTTTATTAATTTTGCAATATGAATACACCCCCTGCCGATGATGTTGTTATTTTTCCCTTCGTAAGAAACTTAACTTCCTATTCCAAGGGGTCTTTCTAACTAAATTATTTCCTCATTATGCCTCGCAAATCTATCTTGCTTTCGCTTTTGGTATCATTTATGATTCTTTTCGCTGCACTTCCTGCCCGAAGCCAGATATTAGGAGTGCCTCATCAGACGGAATTCACTGATTCGTTGAAAAATGAGTTCCTGCATGCCCCCTATTTCGGTCTGTATAAGGACAATTACTTCACCGTGGGCACAACGATCGGGAAATTACCTAACAAACACAATTCCGATGTGAAATTCCAGCTCTCCATAGCCCAGCGGATCACCAAGACCACACTCCCCCTTAACTCATATCTCTTCATCGCTTTCTCAATAAAGGCGATGTGGAATGTATTCGAGAAATCATTGCCGATGCGCGATCTCAATTTCAATCCCGGACTCGGATGGTCGTTCCCTTTCTTTTCCAAGGGTAGGTATGCAGGTAAATTCACCCTAATGATTGAGCATGAGAGCAACGGGCGCGACAGTATACAGTCGAGAAGCTGGAATAAGATCTCTTTCGGGGCCTCAACCCTTGTGAATGAATGGCTGATGGTGCATAGTAAATTCTGGATTCCGATTGTGGATGGGGAGCATAACCGCGACATCCTTAAATATTCCGGCATTTTTCAGGGAGGTTTTGCAGTGACCACCCCCAACAAAAAATTCGGTTGGGCGTTAACATTGGTAAAGCGTAAAGGATGGAACCTTAATTTCAACACTATTCTTGAATTCAACTGGAAAATCTTCCCCAACGATAACCAGTACTTCTTTGCGCAATATTATAATGGATTTGGAGAATGTATGCTCGACTATAATCAATTCCATAGCCGACTCAGGGTCGGGATGGTGATAAAACCGAAATTCTTCTCCGAATTCTAACTAAAATATTAATTATGTTCAATTTAGATATTAATATTCTTTCCTGGGTATTGCTGGGGGTGCAGATAGTGGTGATCGCTCTGGTGTTGCTGTTTGTGCTGAAACCATTGCGCATTATCCGCCGTCTCCCTATCGACTATTTCGTATCCACAGGGCTGATGGAAACTGCGAATGACCCGCTTCCTGTAGAGGAGGAAGCCGTGGAGGAGACTGAAGATTCCGGAGAGGAGGAAGCCGGGGAGGATGAACCCACAGAGGAATCCGAGGAAAATCCGGCTGCCGAGATAGTCGAGGCTGAGGAGCCGACAATGGAAATCGAAGAGAGATACTTTCCAAAAGTCTCCGTTGTGGTCTATTCCACCGTCAATGAAGAGATGCTGACTGAATTTCTCAAGATCCTCTGTCGACAGGATTACCCTGATTTTGAAGTGATCGTGGTCTGCGATGCTTCTCTTGAGGTTTCCGGCATACTATCCGAGAAATATGAGGAGCTTTTCAAGAATGTATATGTGACTTTCATCCCGCAAGGCTCTCACAACCTTAGCCGACGCAAACTCGCACTGACAATCGGTATAAAGGCGGCTAAAGGAGAGATTGTGCTGACCACAGTGGCCAATGCCATTATCCCCTCGGATAATTGGATCTCCTCAATGGCGGCTCCTTTCATATCTGATTCGCTCACAGAAATAGCACTTGGATATTCCCGCCCTGACTATTCCGAGATTGAAGGACCGGGGAAGGTATATAAGGAGTTTTTCGAACTTCTCACCGATGCCCGTTGGATCGGATATGCACTTATGGGAAAACCCTATCGCGGCGATGGTTTCAATCTCGCTTTCCTACGGGAGACATTCTTCCGTTGCAAAGGTTATTCCAAGACTATGCATCTCCATTCGGGAGAGGATGATCTTTTTGTGAACGATATTGCCGACGCCACCAACACGGCCGTCTGCGTATCACCCGAATCAATCCTTACCACCCGCTGGGGAGGAGGCGCCAAACGCATTTTCAATCTCCGCCGCAGTCAGTATGATTTCACTGCCCGCTGGCTACCGTTGGGACCTTTTGTTCGCGCCGGGTTCGCCTCGCTTTCGCAATGGCTCGTGCTCCTTGCAGGAGTAGCGGCCGCACTCCTCTCCCTTCCCAACCTTATACCGGCAATAGCAGCCACCCTGCTCTGGCTTGCGTTCATCATCTGGGAAACATCCATCTATCGGAAAGCGGCAGAGAAGTTGGAGGCTTCTGCGCTTTCATGGCAGCTCCCTCTCTTCTGGCTCATAAAGCCGATTAATAATCTTTATTTCCGTGCATCTCACCGCAGCTCAAGGTTTAAGAATTTTACCTGGCAGCGACATAAGACAGTTAAATAAATAGCTATGACATTATATCCGAATCTCATATTGGAAGCCCTGCGCAACGTGCGCTATCCGGGCAATGGCAAGAATCTTGTGGAAAACGAGATGGTGGAGGATGATATCCGTATCGACGGAAACAAAGTATCCTTCTCCCTTATCTTTGACAAACCCACCGACCCCTTCATTCGATCCGTGATCCGTTCGGCGGAGACAGCAATCAACACCTTTATCTCCCCTGAGGTGGAGATAAAGGGTAACATTTCAGCCAAGTTCCGCAAGGCCCCCGATCCTAAGCCTGAAGTGTTGCCGGGGGTAAAGAATATAATAGGTATCAGCTCCGGAAAAGGAGGCGTGGGGAAATCCACAGTCTCTGCAAATCTTGCCGTAGCGTTGGCCTCGATGGGCTATAAGGTGGGACTTCTTGATGCAGATATCTTCGGGCCGTCGATGCCGAAGATGTTCGGCGTAGAGGATGAAGAGATCTATATGGTGAATAAGGATGGGAGGGATTATATCGAGCCTATCGAGCGATATGGAGTGAAGATGCTCTCCATCGGCTTCCTGGTGGATAAGGAGAAGGCCGTGCTCTGGCGTGGAGGAATGGCGAGCAACGCCCTCAAGCAGCTAATCACTGATGCATGGTGGGGGGATCTTGATTATTTCCTTATCGATATGCCTCCCGGCACGAGCGATATCCATCTCACCCTTGTCCAGACACTCCCCATCACCGGCGTGGTGGTGGTTACGACTCCGCAGGAGGTGGCTTTGGCTGATGCACGCAAGGGGATTGCCATGTTCACCAATCCCGGTGTCAACGTTCCGATTCTCGGTCTTGTGGAGAATATGGCATGGTTCACCCCTGCCCCGCATCAAGATGAGAAATATTATATCTTCGGTAAGGAGGGAGGAAAGGAATTGGCGAAGAAGATGGGAGTGAATCTCCTGGCCCAGATTCCCTTGGTGATGGGTATCCGTGAGCAGGCCGACAATGGCTCGCCCGTAGCAGTGGAACTTGAGAAAGATCCTGCCTCGGCAAATGCAGAGGCCTGTGCCTTCGGACTTCTTGCCCGCAATGTGGTGGAGGCAGTGGAGAAACGCAATGCGGAGCTCCCCGCCACAGAGAAAGTAAATGTGACAAAAAAATAAGGTCCTTAAACCGATCAAAATACATATGTCGATAATCCGAGATTATTAATACAAAATTTTTAGTATATGACAAAAATTAAATTTATGTTGTTAAACATCTAATTTTCAATTGATTATATTTGGAAAAGTCCTTGAAAATTAGTAATTTAAACATGGAAGAAAGGCAAAGTCGCTTGTAAAGTATGGATTGGAAGAGATTTCCACCATACTTTTGCGCCCGACTTACATCCCCAAATTCGATGTTTTCAATTTTTTGTCATCTACTTAAATAGATTACCCAAGTGGCGGAAGCGTTTTGCGCTCCCGCCACTTCTTTCTCTCCTATGTCTTAATTATTGTTCCCCTGTCTTTAACAAATCTCCTTCTGTCTATTACTCAGAAACTACAGGTCGTCCCTTTGTGGATCTATAATCATCCTTGGGGATATCATCCGCCTGCGGCTCCTTCAGTTCCCCTTCCGCCGGAAGACGGAAAGAGATAAGCTTGATCTTCTTACCCCTCGACAGCCATTGCTGCTCATAGTAGGTCTTGATAGATGTTATAGGGTCAGCCAGCCCGGAACCATAAAGATCATCCGTATTCATCAATGTCTCGAAACCATTCAGCTCCACAAGCCGACGAGTATATTCATAAAGGAACGGAGAATCAGTCTTAAGATTCACTATCCCCTCCGGCTTCATTATTCGGCGGTAAAGCTCAAGAAAACGGGTTGAGGTCAAACGCTTTCGCACCTTCTGCATCTGAGGGTCGGGAAACGTGATCCAAAGCTCATCCACCTCCCCCTCATCAAAGAAGGAACAGATATTCTCAATCTCTGTGCGCAGGAATCCGGCATTGGATATTCCATTCTCCTCCACCTCCTTGGCTCCGCTCCACATTCTCGCTCCCTTTATATCCACGCCTATATAATTGCGCGATGCATCATCCTTGGCCAAACCGACGGTGTATTCCCCTTTTCCACACCCTAACTCGACCACTATCGGACGCGGAGTCTTGAAAAAGGAATCGTTCCATTTCCCCTTATAAGGGAAGCCGTTTTTCAGCAATTCCTCCCTCGGATATTCCAGCGCACAGGCGAATCCTTTCATATCCGCAAACTTCTTAAGCTTGTTCTTTCCCATTGATATGTATGCTTTTGTTCATTCTTATTTAGTCAGCTTCACCACATTCACCTCCTTGCCGGCCACACCCTTCACGATAACCACGTCGTAACCCTCCGGATAGGTGATTTCAAAGCTCTCGGCATCAGGAGATGCCAAAGTAATCGTCTCGCCGGCCACAGAATAGAGCGCTACTTCCTGAATAGGGAGAGCCGAAACCACGGCGATGCTGTTTCCTCTCTTCTCTATCCTCACATTCGAGGAGGCCATGAGAGTCTCCGACACTCCGGATTCCTCTTCCGTGATTTTAAAATTCTGCCAGACTGGTGCCGAGCGCCAACGGTCGGCATTTCCACGTCCCACATGAAGCAACACCTTCGAGACATCATTGGCCGCGAAAGCCTCAGGATCGGCATCAGGTATCTCCAAGCAGGCTTCTGCCACCACCTTCTCAAGGTTAGGCATCGAATGGAAAGCGTAGGCATGGATTTTACGCACATCGGAAGTGAACGTGATGATAGAGGCACCGGATCGTGAGAAGGCACCCTCCCCTACTTCCGCCGATTTGACAGCGATAACCTCCAGTCCGTTCCCACCGGTCGAGAAGAGATCCGGGAGATTGGAGGGTGAGGAAGGGAGGGAGGAAAGGCTTCCCGCTCCATAGAACACACCCTCCCCCATGCGGCATCCAAGTCCAAACCTTATCTCATTGAGGGAGGAAGCATGGGAGAAGGCATAGTCGTCTATCTCCATCGCATTTGGGAGAGAGATTGATTCCATCTTGCATTTCTCGAAAGCATGGTGCCCTACGGTTGTGACGAGATGAGGGACATGGATATCCTCCAATTCCACNCAGCCGGAGAAGAGACGCGGAGGAATTTCAGTGAATCCNGCGTTCTGGAAATCGACCTTACGAAGCTGATTGCAATTATAAAATGCCGCCTCACCGACTTTCTGCACCCCGTTGGCCATAAATTCCTTCAACGGGNTGCCGCTGAACGCACCTGCTCCNATTGCAGATACGGAGGGAGGAAGGGAGATAACGGATATGTTTGTGCCGAGCAGCATATANGCNGGAATCTCTCCGTCGGCAAATTCAGTNCGTCCGAACCATTCNCCGCCGATAGCCTGCCCTCCGCGTATANTGAGCTGCGAGATGTCGAGGGTGGTGACGTGGGAAGGGAGTGCNCGGAGGGATGTGAGGTCAAAGGGAGTGGCAGTCCCCTTCAATATGAGTGTATTATCGTCGGAAGCCATGATCGCGGCCATCTCTCCGGGGAGCTGCCCGGANACAAGCTGAATCTCCTTCGCCTCGATGGGGAGAGAGAGGAAAGAGAGGGAGGAAAGGAGCGAGAGGTATATGGGATAAGTATTCTTCATCAATCCATTAAAATATATCAGTTCACTACAAGTATTTTTGCAGCCGCCGAAAAACCGCTGCCTTCATCCACGCCCGAAGCCAACACATAGTAGACACCGCTTCTGACGCGCTTATTGTTGAGGTTGGTCACATCCCAGCGTGCCGTGCCTCCNTCGGCGAAACCGAGTTCCTTGATGAGATTGCCGGCGCTGTCNGTAATCTTCACCAANGCTCCATCTTCAAGACCCTCNATATTGACATATCCGTAATAATCGGGGCGGACGGGATTGGGATAGACGGTGGCTGCATTGTCGTCGGAATCCACGGAAGCACCTGAAAGGTAAAGTTCNGCCAGTCCTGAATCTGTGGAGACCATCATGGAATTATTTGCCGGGTTATAGCATAGCCCGTAGACATAATCGCTTGGAAGAAGGGAATTGTCGGAGGTATAGACCTTCAGCACCTCCGCCCCGGAGGATGAGGTGCANGTGATNCCTCCTCCGCTTGTCGCAAACCATTTACGACCCTGTGCGTCGGTGGCAATACGGTTGATATTCGCGCCTTCGAGAAGGAAATCCGCAAGGGAAGTGCCGTCGTTACGGGCCACCTTCACTTTAGTCACTCTTGGATCGGCCGATTCCCATATATTCTTNGGGTTGAAATAGAAGAGTCCTTCATCNGTNCCNACCCACACATACCCCGTGGAGGGATCTTCAAAGAGAGTCTTGTAATATCCCAACTCCACNTTGTTGCCATCCTGATCATAGACGTTAGTNCNGAAAGCGTAAATCTTATCATCCGCACGGTTGTCGAGNGTGCCCCCATGATCGATGACAGCCATATANTGTGTGCGCCCCGTCAGGACAAGCATATTTCGTCCCNGCGTGCCGGTGAGCGGAAGGATATTTGAGATTGTCGAGGCAGGTATATCATCAAACGACAGACACTTCATCGGGCGATAATTTGAAGCCGAGGTTGTAGCAAGNCGATCTTCCGGTGTCCAGCACCACACTTCAAGACGAGAGTCGATGAGGTTGTTGTAGGTCACCCACATATTACCGTCGGCATCAAAAGCCGGAGCACTGAAGGGGGTGTATTTCTCAATGCCTGCAATGGTGGGCGATTCGGTCAGCCCGATATAGCCTTGCTTCCCTGCCGCATCATCATCCTTGCGCCCTATACGCAGCGACTTGGCAGGATCAGCGAGGTTTAGGCGCAAAATGCCGTCGAGCACCGATCCGCAATACACCACATCCTTGTCGCGGGGATCAATAGCCAATCCATTGGGGTTGTAGACGTGGAAAATCTCAGACTTCTCAGGAGCGACAGCCGCAATGGAGTATGGTCGCCAGCTGCCGTTCTGAAGACCTGAGATTAAATCCGGTGGATTGGGGACAATGGAGGAGAAATTATAGTCGATTCCATGATTACGAACCAGCATACCATATTTATCACTGTAGGCCATGCCGGTAGACTTATAGCAGTTGGCGGCATCGGGAAGTATGGTCTCCCCATTCTGTTTCCATTCGTTGGCCGAGATGGAGAAGCTTTTCACGCCCTCCAGCCCGAAATCGACAAAGATACGGTTTGCATCGGATCCGGCAGTCTTTTTCCATTCGATGGAGGATGGTTTTGTGAAAAACTGAGGGTCGGCAGTCCCTGTGGTTTTCCAGATTCCGGTGGCGCCATCAATAAAGAATCCATTCTTCTGCGGTTCCACCTGAAGGAGGTATCCCCCTATATATTTCTGAGGGGTGAGTTCTGCACTCCCCTCCGAGATATAATCGACAGATGAATCCCAGCCGGAACCATAATAGATGTAAAGACGGTTACCCACGATTATAAATCGGTGGATATCCGTGGGGCCTTCTATCTTTTCAAGATTTGATCCTCCGCGCTCGGTGGTATAGAACAGACCATCGGGAGTGCCTATGAAAATCTTACCGTCGAAAGCCACGGCAGCCGTCACTTCCCTATCAAGGTTGCGGGAAGTCCCGATCTCGTGCTTACGGTCGTTGACAGTGAGATAACCGAAGTCGGTAGCCACATAAGCAAGATCCGAACCCGGCACGAACGTGATGGTGTTGATCCGCTTCAAATAATCGTCGGCCAATTTAAGACCGGGGATGTTGGCGAAGGGACCGTCGTCGTAGATGAGATCCATATCTCCATCATCGTAGGCGGCCAGAAGATAACCCTTATCAAAATTATACTCGGCAGCAGTTAGCACAGGGGCCGACAGTTTATTGCTGATGTTGAGCCATTGCGTCTCACGTTCCCCCTTGTCGTATCGGAAAAGGGAATTTGTAGGGTTGGTATAATCCTCGGCATAAGTGAGCAAGGGTTGGTTTCCACTGAGGATATACGTGTATTTCGGGGTGTCTATAATCCGGTTAAGGAAGTTGGAATATGTGGGATGCAGCTTCCACTGGTCGGCGGAAGCTGAGGAGGCCATCAATGAAATGATCCCCAGAATCATTATCCATATTTTCTTCATCAATCCTATCCTTTCTTATTTTGTAACGTTAGGTATTGGGGCAGTCTTAATTTATCTGATCTGTCATATTAATCGGCCAGAAACTCCGATAGTTTTCTCATTGCCCTTCCGCGATGGGATATCTCATTCTTCTCATCCGCACTCATCTCTGCAAAACGGCGTCCTGTCTCGTCGGCTATGAATATGGGATCGTAGCCGAAACCGTTCTCTCCTGCGGGGGTGTCGGCAATGGTTCCATCCACACGGCCTTCAAAGAGATATTCTTTTCCATCAAGGATAAGGGCGACGCAGGTGGAAAAATGAGCCTTGCGGTCGGTCTGACCTTCAAGATTCCGGAGAAGTTTTTTCATATTGGCCTCCGAATCATGTCCGGGTCCGGCATATCGGGCCGACATCACTCCCGGTTCGCCGCCGAGGGCATCCACCATAAGTCCCGTATCGTCGGCAAAGCAATCGAATCCGTAACGGTCATGGATCCAGCGCGCCTTTATAAGAGCGTTTCCTTCAAGAGTCGGGGCGGTTTCGGGTATATCGTCATGGCAATCAATATCAGCCAATGACAAAAGCTCGAATTTGCCCGCAGTGATAGCGCGGGCCTCTTCGAGTTTATGCTGATTGTTGGTGGCAAACACCAGTTTCTTCAATTCTTTCATCATAGAATAAACGCAATATGAGGGTGGATATTATAGTCAGGAACCTACAGAAATTAATACGTAGCAGCATTTCTTGGAAATAATGGATTTGCGAATTGGATAAAAAGTGTTATCTTTGCTGAAAAGAGACGACTATGAGAGAGATACCGACCGAAATGAGAGGCTATCCCATCGGACAGCAGGATTTCAAGACACTGCGTGAGAGGGGGGCTATATATGTTGACAAGACAGAATTTGTGGATAAGATTATAAAATCCAGCTCGCAATATTATTTCCTTGCACGCCCGCGCCGATTCGGAAAGAGCCTGTTCCTATCAACCCTGAAATATTTCTTTCAGGGTGAACGAGAGCTGTTCAAGGGACTCTATATTGACTCCACCGACTGGAAGTGGGAGGAGTATCCTGTGCTGCATTTGGATCTGAACACAGACCGCTATGCGGAGAAGGGGAAACTGGATGACGTGCTTGATAATCTCTTCAGTCAATGGGAGAAGAGATATGGCATAGGGAAGATTGCAAACAATCATTCCCAACGATTCAAGAATATTCTTCAGACCGCCCACGAAAAAACCGGGCGACAGGTGGTGGTGCTTGTAGATGAATATGACAAGCCGCTGGTCGGAAATCTTAACAAGCAGGAGATGTTCGAATATTACCGTGCGCAGTTGGCTTCGGTCTATTCCAACTTCAAGAGCTCGGCGGAGCATATCAAGCTTGTGTTCATGACCGGAATCAGCCGCTTCAGCAAGCTCAGTGTCTTCTCCGACCTGAACAACCTTAAGGACATCTCATTCTCGGATGAATTCGCTGATATCTGCGGCATTACGGAGCGTGAACTGCTTGATAATTTCCAGCCGGGAATAAGGCAGCTGGCAGAGAACTACCGTGTTAGCTATGAAACAATCTGCAGGCGCCTGAAGCTGAACTACGACGGCTATCGGTTTTCCAAGAACGGAAGTGACATCTACAATCCATGGTCGGTGCTCAATGCGATGGATGAGTCAAGGATCGGAGGATACTGGAACGCTACCGGCGCAGCCTCGATAGTAGCGGAGACACTATACGCCTCCGATGTTGATGTAGAGAAGACCCTGAACGCGCGCTGGAAACTTGACCGGCTCGCGGGGCTTGACCTACGGAATGTGGATCCTACCGCGCTTCTATATCAGGCGGGCTATCTGACCATCGGCGACTATAACTTCCGTAATGACACCGTCAGGTTGAAGGTGCCTAACAAAGAAGTGAGGGAAGGACTCTTCAACGATCTTCTTCAGTTCTATGTGAAGGTGAAGAGAGGGACGGCTGAAGGAGTCGTG
>JAAVDD010000014.1 GCA_014801985.1 Bacteroides sp. | reverse complement strand
CTCTTCCCATTCCGAACAGAGAAGTTAAACCTTATCACGCCGATGGTACTGCGAAAGCGGGAGAGTAGGTAATCGCCGCCTTGAAGAAGCCGATCCGAATGGGTCGGCTTTTTTGTTTAATAAATGATCCGTTTAACTCAATTTTTTATTTTGAGTTATTTTATTTCCACAGGTAGGTTGATATAAGATTTAACCCTTTTCAGCGTTTTATAAATGTAAATCATTATATTGACGGTTTTGAAAAATCTTATTCTGACATTAATCATATCTCTTTCATCATTTATCGCTTATTCTGCAAATGTGACCATTTCAGGTAAGGTGGTGGATGAGAAGGATAATCCTGTTGAATTTGCTACAGTGCGTGTGGCCGGGTCTGCCATTGGAACTAATACTGATCTTCAAGGTCTTTACTCACTGACTTTATCTGAGCGCGATACAATACCGATGGTGTTCAGTTGTATCGGGTTTAAGACTGTGGAACGGAATCTTGTCGCTGCAAAAGGGAATGTGACTCTTAATGTAAGACTTTATCCCGTGGATACACAATTGCAGGAGGTAGAGGTATTAGGTTTCCGAAATACTATAAACGGTATGCAGACCTTTGATACCGATGCTTTTAAAACATCTCCGGATGTTTCCGGAGGTAGTGTCGAGGCGATGCTTGCAACAATGCCTGGTGTGAATTCCTCCAATGAGATGAGTTCGCAATATTCTGTGCGTGGTGGAACATTTGATGAAAATTCTGTCTATATCAACGGTGTAGAGATCTATCGCCCTCAGCTTGTCAGAGCAGGTCAGCAGGAAGGACTTTCTATCATTAATCCAGATATGGTCGGCAACCTTCGTTTTTCAGCCGGAGGTTTCCCTGCTCGTTATGGCGACAAGATGTCGTCGGCTCTTGATATAACCTATCGTGATCCGGAAGCTTTTGAAGGGGCGGTATCTGCAAGCCTTATGGGAGCTTCGTTGACTTTAGGACAAAATTCCGGAAAATTCTCCCAGTTGCATGGGCTCCGATTCAAGAAGAATAACTCGCTTCTTTCAAGCATGGAGACCAAGGGGGAATATGATCCTACTTTCTTTGATTATCAGACTAACCTGACTTGGAAACCGTCGGAGAAACTTACAGTTAATTTCCTTGGGAATATCGCTGTCAACAGTTATAATTTCAAGCCAACCGACAGAGAGACTTCTTTCGGTACGGCAGAAGATGTGAAGCAGTTTAAAGTCTATTTTGATGGAGAGGAGAAAGATAAGTTTGAAACTTATCTCGGTGCTCTTCAGGTGACATACCGTCATAACCGTGCCACCTCCTTTACACTCTCAGCATCCGGATTCCTCACCAACGAACTTGTAACCTACGATATTTCGGGAGAATATTGGCTAAATCAGGCCGGGACATCCGGGAGCGACGGAGTCGGGGGTGAATTAGGGGTTGGTAAATATATGGAGCATTCCCGCAACCGTCTGAAAGCCTCCGTATTTCAACTTGGATTGAAGGGGACCACACGTTTCAAAATTAATAATCTAACATACGGCGTAAACTATCAGCGAGAAAATTTCCGCGACCGCACAAAGGAGTGGGAATGGCGTGACTCAGCAGGATATTCTCTTCCGACTCTGCCGGAGGGGGTGCATCTTGTCTATAATCTTTATTCAAAACAGGATCTTGCCACCAACCGAATGGCAGCTTTCGTGGAGGATGCGCTTCATTTCGACAATAATGTGTTCTATATGTCGCTGAATGCAGGGCTCAGATTCTCATATTGGGATTTCAATAAGGAATTCCTTGTTTCGCCGCGTGTTAATTTCAGTTTTTCACCGGTGAACTATAATAATTGGAATTATCGAGCCGCCGTCGGTATGTATTATCAGTCGCCCTTCTACAAAGAATTCCGTATGCCGGTGGTCGATGAGTTGGGTAACAGTACAGTTGTTCTGAATAATAACATAAAGTCTCCACGAAGTATCCAGTTCGTCGTCGGGTCAGATTATACTTTCCGAGCAATGAACCGTCCTTTCAAGATCACTGCAGAGGCATATTATAAGAATTTAACCAATCTTATATCCTACGAATATGATAATCTTAAAGTGAATTATACGGGTATCAATGATTCGAAAGGATATACTATGGGACTTGATTTTAAATTGTTCGGGCAATTTGTGGAAGGCTCAGATTCCTGGATCAGCTTCTCGCTCATGAAAACCCAGCAGGATCTGAACGGAAAGAAGGTGCCTCTCCCCAGCGACCAGCGTTATTCCGTGTCGCTCTTCTTCACAGATTATTTCCCGAAATTTCCCAAGTTGAAATTTGCTTTGCGCGGTATCTTTGCCGACGGTCTCACCATGACTCCGCCCCATACGTCACGGTCGGATTCCTATTTTCGTGCCCCTGCATATAAACGACTTGACATAGGTATAAGCTATCAGTTTGTCGGTGCACCCTCAGGGGAGCCACGCAAAGATAATTTCTGGAAACATTTCAAGAGTATAGTCCTTGCATTCGACTGTTTTAACCTGTTTGACATAAGCAACGTCAGCAGCTATTATTGGGTGACGGATGTCAACCGACTCCAATATGCTGTGCCCAACTATCTTACCTCCCGTCAGTTCAATTTAAAACTGTCAGTAGAATTTTAGGGAGAGGAATTCAGCAATCCGGAAAGAGCGGAATTTGTGAAAGTGAATATAGGAGTGTTTGCACGCCCGATGTTAGGTCTGCTTCAAGAGAAAATCGAAGAAGCAGTTTCAAAAGGAATCTGCAGGGAGGTAAGTGCCGCAAATCTGATGCTGGATATAGTTTCGCTCAATGTGTTTCCATATATGTCCTCACTATTAGTCAATGCTGTCCTTAACGGATGCATGGATGACCAGGAGCGTTTCCTTGAACAGAGAAAAAAGAGAATTACGACACCATAATGAGAAAATTGAAGACATGAAACAGATAAAGCCACCTACTTATCTGTCTTATTCCATGCTTACAATACCTGATATTTGGAGATGAATTTATTCAAAAATTTTTAATTGTACAAATGTACGACCTACTTAAAATGAAGAAGTTATTTTTATTAATCCTCCTGACATTGGTTATAGGGATGTCAGGATGTCGCGGCAATGGCAAGCAAAAGGAAAGTCTAAATTCGGATAAGCAGGCAGCTTATCTTTTTGCGACTCCTGCATGAGTAAGCTCCAAAAGAAAGGATGGAGATTATAAAGAAACTTTTACAGGATAACATATACTTATTGTTTTCATAAATAATTGAAATTTATTTAATTTTATTTGAATAAATCTTTGTAAATCAAAAAAGTTTTTATACTTTTGCTGCTGATTCCACGCTTAGGGTGTGTAGCTTAAAGAAGCAAAAAAGACACAGTAGGATAGCGGGAATCTTTTACATATTGATTAGAAAAGCGTATATTGACGCTTTGTCTCTGGCTTTTTCAGAACTTTCCACAACTTGAATAATCATGCCAAAAAGACATTGCAGTGATAGACGTCACGGGTATGTATATACCTACTCGGCTCATTTCAGGCATCTAAAAATGCTTGGAATGGGTTTAGGGTATTTGCATATATAGGCGTGGAGTCGGTTACTCTTATCTGGCATGATAAGCACGTGGAAAGGCTTTGAAAGAGCGAGATGAGTAACGATTAGACTCCCGCTTTCTTTTTCTAATTTATCCTCACCCGTAAGTTCTATATTGGAGTCAAGATACCGATGAGTGAAGATTTTAACCATAAGAGTTTTTATGGACAAACTCAGTCCGGAGTATTTTGGCAACAAATATTTGCTTTCGCAGCCGAAAGTGGCCTTCCTTGCTCCAGAACATGTTCCATTATTGGCGGAACGCCCGGCATATACCTGGGCAGCCAACGTCATTGCAAATGGGCTGACGATTGTTAGCGGCTACACAGCAGTAATTGAAAAGGAGATCTGGGATATGGTTGAAAGAGATGGGGGCACCATGATTCTGGTGCTTGTACGCGCTTCTTTCAAGAATATTCCATCTAAATATCTGGATTTGATTGCAGAAGGAAGATTGCTGATAATCTTTTTAGGTCTGTCATGGCGAATGAGCAGGGGAAACGTCATGATTCGAGATGAATACATATGTGATCTTACCGATTCAATCGTTTTCCCCTCCATGAACAATGAAAGTTCTCTTTATCCCATTTACCGCCAGCTTATTATCAATAATATGAAAGAAGTCACCGTGCTGATATAGTTTCCGGCTAACTTTTCTCTGAAGGAGAGAATAGCGCTCTTTTTTTGCTTGCTTATCGTTTTTTTATTAAATTCGCGTCATAAACTTAATTTATTGGTCGGCGAAATGAATTGCTTACCAAACTAAATGGAAATTACATATAATGGCACAGAAACCAAGCATACCTAAGGGGACACGCGATTTCTCACCTATCGAGATGGCGCGCCGTAATTATATCTTCGACACAATAAAGAAGGCTTTCGCCCTCTTCGGCTACAAACAGATTGAAACCCCCGCGATGGAGAACCTATCCACTTTGATGGGGAAATATGGAGAGGAGGGAGATAAACTTCTTTTCAAGATTCTTAATTCAGGCGACTTCCTGAAATCATGTTCCGATGAGGAACTTACAGCCCGCGTCTTGCCGAAACTTACCAACAAGCTTTGCGAAAAGGGACTCCGCTATGACCTGACAGTGCCATTCGCACGTTTTGTGGTGCAGCATCGCAACGAGTTGCAGCTTCCTTTCAAGCGTTTTCAGATACAGCCCGTATGGCGCGCCGACCGTCCGCAGAAAGGACGTTACCGTGAATTCTACCAGTGTGATGCAGATGTGGTAGGGAGCGATTCTCTCACTAATGAGGTTGAACTTTTATCACTTATAGACACCGTGTTTGCCAACCTTGGCATCAATGTGGCAATCAAACTCAATAATCGAAAGATACTCGCAGGAATAGCCGAGACCATCGGACACGCCGACCGGATAGTGGATATCACAGTCGCAATAGACAAGATAGACAAGATAGGAATCGAGAATGTCAACGCCGAACTTCGCGAGAAGGGACTCGACGAAGAGGCCATTGAAGCGCTGCGTCCGCTCCTTACCCTCTCCGGAAGCAATGAAGAGAAAGTCGAGACTCTTTCAAAGATGCTCGCCTCTTCCGAGACCGGCATGAAGGGAGTGGAGGAACTTAAGGAAGTGCTTGAAGGAATCGATGCCTTAGGTCATAAATGCGATGTGGAGGTGGATGTGAGCCTTGCGCGCGGCCTCAACTACTATACCGGCACCATCATCGAAGTGAAAGCCAAAGATGTGGAGATAGGAAGTATCACCGGTGGAGGACGCTACGATAACCTCACAGGCGTGTTCGGCATGCCGGGACTTTCAGGCGTAGGTATCTCATTTGGTGCTGATCGTATCTATGATGTGATGAATCAGCTTGATCTCTATCCCGAAAGCGTGACTCAGGCGGTAAGGGTTATGTTTGCTAACTTCGGCAAACGCGAAGCTATCCAATCGCTCAAATATATAAAGATCTTGCGCGAAGCCGGCATTTCAGCCGAACTCTATCCCGATGCAGCCAAGATGAAGAAACAGATGTCGTATGCCGACGCGGAGAAGATTCCTTTTGTGGCAATCATAGGGGAGAGCGAGCTTGAAGAGGGAACGATAATGCTTAAGAACATGGTTGACGGCACTCAGGAGAAGGTGACTGTCGAAAGCCTGATAGAAATTGTGAAATAATAAAATATATGTAGGAGGGGATGTCAGGTTCAGGCGTCCCCTTTCAATCTTATTTACTATGGAAAATTTGATATCAAAACAGGATTTTCTCGCGTGGCAGCCGAATTACCCGGAGGTTAAGGAGACAGACCCTTATTATTGGGAATTAGCCAATACTCTTGCCCGTCAGGGAGAAACGACTACCTTATATAAGGCTCTGCCGGCGGCCGTATTGAAAAGAATGGCTCTTTGTCTAACAGGCTATATACAGGATGTGGCTGCCGACGCAGGCATCTGGCGATCCTTTGTAGAAGCCAACCGTAAGCTCTACGGATGGGCTGTGCCTTTCCACGACATACCGGAGGAATATGTGGATTATGAACTTAATCGCGAAGATGTCAGATTTCTTGTATGGTATTCGTTGGCAATGAGTTATGAAGAGATGCGCGACATATATCCACATGATGCCCGTTTGCTTGAGCTTGCCGATGAATGGTTTGCATATCTTGAATCAATCTATGATGACGCTCCTGTTCCGGAAAGTTATAATATCGCGCGAGGTCTTGATTTCAATGATCCGGAAGACAGCAAAGAGATTTATCGTCTCGGACAATGGCTTTTCCTGCACTGCTATCTCATCACCCCGGCTTTCTCCATGACGATGGGGGAGATAATGAGCGACCCCGAACTGAGAAAAGAGGAGAATCTGCCGATGCTTCATGAAAAGCTCGACCAGTCGATGATGCAAGACCCGACCGGACCTTTGGCACTCTTCACCTCCGAATGGCTATATCTAATCCTTAACGGCAAACTACTCAAACATAATGAGGCGACCGGAGAGATACATCCTTATTATAAGAAATTCACTGAAGTGACCGGCGGAAAGAGTCTGGAATTTTTTGATACATACGAATCGCTCAACCGATTCTTTATCGACAAGCTCGGTTGGGAAGCAGGGGAGGAGCATCTTCCAATGATGAAAGGGGAACGCGACTTCGTGCTGATGGTGAATAAGGATAAAGGGATGCTTGCCGCAAGAAATGTGGCGCGCTGCATAGCCTCTCCGGATAATCCATATTATGACAAGGCATACGCTCAAGAGCACGCCTTCGATCTTCTCACTGTAAGAGGGCTCTGCCCCGGCGACCTACTTCGCGTCATCTTTGAAAACGACTGGTTGCCGGATGCCCATTTCCCGGGTTCTGACGACTACAGGCTTGTGAATGATAACCGCGACTTTATTGCACGTTGTTACCTGCAAAAATATTATGTAGGGGATTAAGCGAAGTGAGGTTAATGAATTTGAATCTTACCTTTGGCGCACAGTGACCTGAGTGGCGCCAAAACCATATTTAAGAAATGATGCATCCTGCACATCGCAGGATGCATATTCTTTTGCAAGCAGAGCGCGCACCTCCTTGCGGAGCACGCCATCACCCTTGCCATGAATAAAGACAATCTTCTGTCCGATCCGGCGGCAATGGTCTTTCATTGTCTTTCTCACCGTATCGAGCTGAAATTGCAGCATGGCATAGTTATCCATTCCTGCCGTAGTGTCGACAAGTTCATAGATATGAAGGTCCACCTCGATGAGAGGAAGCACCTTATTGGGATTATCTTCTGGAGATTTTTTCTTACCCCTCCCTTTTTTAGAGGATAGGGGTGAGGCTGATTTATCATTGAGTGGAGACAGGTCAGGCTCATCATCCATAAGCATATAGACGGGAGCTGTGGATTGTGGTTCCATCTCCTCCGAGACCTTGCGGCGCAACGGCCTGCGTCTTCCTGGCTCAAATCCCTCCATATAGAATTTTCAGACGTTACTTTTTCGGATTCCCGATAAATTTCTTCTTATTGAAAATACTTCCGAGTTTTAGAGAAATGACTCCGAACAGAGCTTCCCCGAAAATGGAAGAATTCATTTTGGAAGTTCCGAGCTGACGGTTGACGAACACGATAGGAACCTCAACAATCCTGAATTTCATGAAATGAGTCTTGAACTTCATTTCAATCTGGAAAGCGTATCCCTTGAACTTAATATTATCGAGGTCGAGGGCTTCGAGCACGCGACGACGATAGCATACGAATCCTGCTGTAGCATCACGAAGTTTCATTCCTGTGATGAGTCTCACGTATGCGGATGCGAAATAAGACATCAGCACACGTCCGATAGGCCAATTGACCACGTTCACGCCCGAAATGTAACGGGATCCGATAGACATATCTGCATCCCTATCCTTACATTCCTTATAGAGCTTAGGGAGGTCAAGCGGATTGTGAGAGAAATCTGCATCCATTTCAATCACATACCCATAACCTTTCTCCAAGGCCCATTTGAAGCCATGGATATAGGCAGTGCCGAGACCCAGCTTCCCGGTGCGGCATTCGAGATAGACGCGGCCGGGATACTGTTTCATCTTTTCGCGCACGGCATCCTGGGTGCCATCGGGGGATGCATCGTCGATAATCAGCACATCAAAACCCTCTGGGAGTGCCATCACGGCATCTATGATATTCGAGATATTCTCAATCTCGTTGTAGGTGGGTATGATTACAAGTACGTCTGCCATAAGTTCTGTTATTGAAATTCCAATGCAAAATTAGCAAAATTATGCGGAAATTTCCCATTTTGCAATGAATTTTGTGGGATGGTAGGATAATTTACTTTGACGTAGGTATTCATTTCCCATATCATCTTCTCTGTTGAGAAAATTAACCTCAGGGTATTTTTCCTTAATCTTCCGGCTGAGAAGAGAAGAAAGTGCCTGATATACACCACGGTATTCGATATCCCCTTTTTCGGCATGGATTATGAACGTGTCACCTACGGACTCACCAAATGTATAGCCTATTATTTTCCCCTCATGGCGCAGCAGCAGCCCGAAGAAGGGATAACGGTTATAATTGCGGATTGCCTCTCCGATTGCCTCGCTCTCGTAATCAAAAGATCCTCCCTCCTTATGATAAAGGTTGAATTTATCGTTGAATTCAAATAATTCCTTGGCCTGAAGGTCAGAGCCGTCGAGAATCTCCAGTTCATAATCACCGTAGTGGTTCATGAAATAATTGAGATGATTACGTTTCTTCTCCATCTTTTTACCGGAGAAACCGATGAACTGCTCAATGTTATACATATATTCCCTCCACCCCGGAAGATTTGAAGCGTGGCTGGCCTCGACATCCTCGATTGCTGCGGCTTCGCATTCGCCGGGGATAATGATGCGTGCCGACACCTCATTGGCATCGCAGTAATCCTTAACAAGGGCAAGTGCCTCCTCCTCCGGCAACGAACCTAACGGTTGATGGAAGAATATGCCGCGTTCGTCGCGACCCTTTAGGAAAAGCGTGTCGCGGACCACGCAGTATTCATAATCGAAATAATCGGCCCATATAAGGATTCCTCCGATGGAGAAGTCGCATGATCGGGAGGGATTGGCGTCGATATATTTTTTCAGAATCGAGACTGAGTTGAGATCGGCGCGATTAAACGAAAGCAATGTGGCGACGACGGGGCGACGCATGTCAATAAGTGTGGTTTCCATAGTCTGTGTGGTTTTCATTGTAAAAAAATATGAAACTATATTAATAACATTTCTGACCACAAAAAGATGGAACGGAATTTGCAAATTAAATAACATTAGCATTTACAGATATAAGAACACACCCATAGATGACATTTGAAAATCCATATAAATTACCGATAGTAGATTCTTTCATCCGTCTTTTTTCCGAGGCAATCATGGCAAAAGGGGAATGTCGGGATATCCGTGTAAACTTTCTTCCTCTCCCTGACCGCGACAATCGCTATCGCGACATTATAGTGCGCTATCGCGATTC
This sequence comes from Bacteroides sp., assembly GCA_014801985.1. Taxonomy (GTDB): domain Bacteria; phylum Bacteroidota; class Bacteroidia; order Bacteroidales; family Muribaculaceae; genus Lepagella. The sequence continues at coordinate 55,146 of JAAVDD010000014.1, read as the reverse complement.
AATCTATATATCAGGTAGTGAAATCGGGAAACTCGGACTTACGGAGCCGGAAATTTTCGCTGCCCTTGCCCATGAACTCGGCCATATTGTCTATGGAATGCAACCTTTCGGAATAGATGCAGAGACGCGGGCCGATTCCTTTGCCGCCGAACTCGGATTGGCGGACCAGATGATAATGGTGATTGAGAAGATAATACTCTCGAAACGTTTCGACGGAATGATCTCTAAACTTGTGCAGAGAATCCAGTTTTTACAGCATTTGATAAAACCCGAAGTCTGTCATTAGCGTTATTATTGATGAACAAACATTCATAAATAATATAATATCAAAATAGATAGGAAGACATGCAGAAAGTAAATTTCAACGGAATGACATTCGAAGTGGCCGGAAAACTTCCGGAAGTGGGAGAACGCGCAAAGGATTTCACCCTTGTGGCAAAGGATCTTTCAGAGATCAAGCTTGAGGATTTCAAAGGGAAGAGAGTAGTGCTTAACATCTTCCCCAGCCTTGATACAGATGTTTGCGCCGCATCAGTGAGAAGATTCAATAAGGAGGTATCTGAACTCCCCAACACCGTGGTAGTGTGTGCTTCTATGGATCTCCCATTTGCAGCAGCCCGTTTCTGTACGGTTAACGACATTGAGAACGTCATGACAGGATCCGGTTTCCGCTCTGATTTTGGCGACGAATATGGCGTGCGCTTAAAGACAGGACCCTTGGCCGATCTTTATGCCCGTGCACTTGTCATCATTGACGAGGAAGGGAAAGTGATCGGAAGTCAGTTGGTGGAGGAAATCACCAATGAACCCGACTATGAGCTGGCAAAGAAACTCCTGAAGTAAATTATAGTGAAAAAGAGTAAAAATAAAAGCGATTCACCTCGGTGAGTCGTTTTTTTTGTATATAATTTGGGATAGTTGACTGAAATTGTTAAATTTGCGAAACGATTCCATTAAGAAGTCCATATTACTTACTAAGTCAATGAACAAACATCCTTTTATTCTTTCAACCTTACTGTTCGGCTGTGCTTTTCTTCCGATGCGTGCTGAAGAGACAAAAACCGTCGTAGACAGTATTGTGGCCGCATCGTTTGATACCACTCTCGATGAAGTTGTGGTGACAGCGCTTGGAATAGGAAAGGAACGCAAAAGCCTGGGCTATTCCGTAACCGACCTCAGCAGTGACGACCTCAATACTTCCGGAACCACCTCGATCACCAATGCCATTCAGGGGAAGGTGTCGGGTGTGGATATCCGTCCCTCTTCGGGGAGTCCCGGAGCATCGGCACAGATAGTGATACGCGGGGCACGTTCTTTCTCCGACAGCAACCGTCCGCTCTATGTCATAGACGGAATGCCCGTGGCCGCCAACCCTGATTACAGCACCGGCAACTCCACACGTGGCGCCGACCTTTCCGACCGGTCCATCGACTTCAACCCGGATGACATTGAATCAATATCGTTTCTCAAAGGACAGGCTGCTTCGGCACTGTATGGTATCAGGGCTTCGAATGGAGTGGTGATAATCACAACGAAACGAGCACATAAGAAGGCGGAGAAGCCCACAATCACTTTCTCCACCAATCTTGCCGGGGTGATGCTGAGTCGCAACTTCCATCCACAGGAAATCTATTCGCAAGGCACAAACATAAATACCTATAACCCGAATGCTACCACCAACTGGGGTCCTAAGATAAGCGATCTCCCGGACAATCCAACCTATGGAGGCAACAGTCAGGGACATTCCGGACTATATTATAATCCCAAACTTGAACAGGCAGGACTTGATCCCTGGATTGCACCGCGCATTTACGACAACATCGGGGACTTCTTTAATAGAGGTTTCACAGAAAACACCACGCTTTCCATAACACAGGCTCTCGACAAAGCCACCTATTCCTTTTCCATAAACAATTCATACCAAAGCGGAGTGGTGCCCACCACCGACATGAACCGCTGGAATGTAAAAGGTCTTGTAGATTGGAAGCTGAGCAGAGACTGGAAAACGGGATTTTCAGCCAATTATTCCTCCACCACCATACATTCAGCCCCCGGAGCCAACAGCGCAATAGTCAACACTGTGTATCAGGCTCCGGCTGAATATGACCTGAAGGGGATTCCCAACCATGTCCCTTCCGATCCCACGACACAGATATCGTATCGTCCGACCGTATATGACAATCCCTATTGGTGGGCTGAAAACAATATGTATTATCAGCATACCAACCGTGGATTCGGGAATGCCTATCTTGAATATGCCATACGTTTCGGCAGTGACTATAACATGAGTCTTCGTGTACGCGAGCAAGCCGGACTTGATGTCTACACCACCTCCGATTCGGATGTGCTTGAGGTGGGATCCGCCGGTAGCGGGGGAGGCTCGATCAGCAACTATGGCGTGACCAAGAATATATTCAATAATCTTTTTACAATCAATTACAATGCCCTTTTCGGAAGAGACTTTGATTTCGACGCCATGATCGGTTCGGAAATCGAAGACCGTCGCTCGCAATGGCGAAGCTATACCGGCACCAACTTCAATTTCTATGGTATGCCGACAATAGGGAACGCCACCGTCTACACCAGCAGAGAATATGAATCTCGCGGTCGCACCGTCGGTTTCTTCGGGTCGTTATCCCTGGGTTGGCGTGAGATGCTTTTCCTTAATGCCACAGGGCGTGCGGATGTTGTCTCATCCATGCCCAGAGACCACCGAACATTCTTCTATCCCTCCGTCTCGTTGGCATGGGTATTCACTGAACTGCCCGGTCTGCGTGGCAATGGAATTCTTGATTATGGAAAGCTCCGCATATCATTTGCAGAAGTTGGGCAGGGAGGAAGCTATAAGGATAACTATATGGTGGTGCCGACCTATAGCGGAGGTATGTACACATATAGTCCGATTCTTTACCCTGTGGATGGAATATCATCATACGTTCCTTACCAGCAGGTTTACGATCCCAACCTTCGACCGCAGAACACACGCGAGATAGAGGCCGGATTTGATCTTGATTTCTTCAATCATCGTCTGAAGTTGGGATACACCATCTCATATCAGGATGTAAAAGGCCAGATTTTCAGCGTTCCTACGGCAGGATCGACCGGCTACCGCTATATGATGACCAACGCCGGAAGAATCCACACCCTCTCGAATGAAATCGAAATCCAGGGGACAATCCTCCGGGGATCCGATTATCAACTCAATATAGGGATGAATTTCTCAACCCTTGATAATAAAGTGAAGGAACTGGCTCCGGGAGTGGAATCAATCATGCTTGGAGGTTTCACGTCGCCTCAGATTCGCGCCGAAGAAGGGCATACATACCCCTGCATCTACGGCACCGCTTTCCAACGAACCGAAAATGGAGAGCTTCTGCTCACCAACGGATTACCGACCTCCACAGCGGGAAGTGTCTGTATTGCCGAATGCACCCCCGATTTGATATCCGGATTCAATCTTAATGGTAAATGGAGGATGATCGGACTCTCTGCAACCCTAAGCTGGCAGAATGGAGGAAAAATGTATCACGGGACCAACATGACAATGAACTATTCCGGAGTCACAAAGGAATCCATTCCCTGGCATGAAGGAACATTCATCGCGGAGGGTATAGATGCAGCAACAGGAGAGAGAAACACAGTGGAGGTGGATCGTCAGAAATATTATCAGGCATATTATGCCATTACAGAATCAGGTGTCTACGACATGAGTTTCCTGAAATTCCGCGATATCTCCCTTACATGGGATCTTCCGCAAGTCGGCAATTTCCATTTCCAGGTCTTTGCATTCGCAAGAGATGTGCTTGTATGGGCCAAGATGCCTAACTTTGATCCTGAGTCGTCGCAAGGCAACGGTAACATGGGGGGATATTTCGAGCGTTTCTCCATGCCTGCAACCACCAGCATCGGAGGGGGATTCAAAGTAGTGTTTTAATAGCTTAACGAATAGAAACAGATGAAAAAAAGATATTTAAGGGGGATACTCGGTAGTGCTTTTCTTGCTTGTATGATGCTTGGTGCCACAGGCTGCTCCGAATCTGTGATGGATGAAATCAACAAAAACACGAGCAATCCTCCCGTGAACAGCGTCGACGGACGTTTTCAGCTTACCAACGCCATAATGTCGATGGCCTTCACCACCTACGGAGGGCTTTACTCATGGACGGCAGCTTCATACACAGAGCAGATTTTCGGCGACGGCGGTTCTCAGATGATGTATGCCGAGCTGCGTGATCCTCTCGTGACAGCAGCTCCGACCACCTTCAATAACGAATGGAACAACACCTATCACAATCTTCTCAATATCGCTCAGATGATTGCTAAATGCGAGAATGGAGTGAATGCCGGTCAGGAAGACCTCGAAGGTATGGGAAGAGTGTTGAGAGTGATGGGATTCTCTGCCTTGACCCTTCTTCATGGAGATATACCTTACAGCGAAGCTCTCCGGGATTATATAAGGAATCCGAAACTTGACAAGCAGGAGGATATCTATGCCGATCTGCTGAAAGAGATAGACCTTGCCATAACGTGTCTTGAAAACGCGAAAGAGAAGGGTAGTGCAAATGTAGGGGTTCAGGATATTCTCTTCCAGGGGGATGTCGGGAAATGGCTTGGATTCGCCTACGCCGTGAAGAGTCGGCTTCTTCTTGACGGCAGCCTACGCTATCCGGGCAATTACACCCTTGCTCTCCAATCGGCAGAAGCAGCTCTTGACAATGGTTTCGCCGGAGCAGAGCTCTCCATATTCAATGGTGTTGATGCCGACAATTCCTGGGCGGCCTATTTCCGCAGCCGTCACTATTCAGGAGCTTGTGCCACGGTAGCATGTCTGATGGAGGAGCGGCAGGACCCGCGTCTGCCAATCTATGCTGCCGATCTCTTTGAGACAGGCGTATTGTATGCGCCTGCAGGCGATGCAGCTATGGCGGAATCAATCGACAACGTGGGAGGTCCTCTCTGGCTAAAGAATGAGGCTGCCACGATTCATCTTTTCAGCGAGGCATCCCTTCGATTCATCATTGCGGAGTGCAAGGCAAGGCTCGGACAGGATTTTCAAAACGATTTCCGTGAAGGAGTGAAGGCATCGATTGCCGATTATGTGAAAAGCGCAGGGAATGCGAATGTCGGTATAGATGATCCGGAAGCATACATCAGCAGCCTTGGAACAGTGGGCCTGAAGGAGGTGATGATTCAGAAATATCTATCCCAAAGCCGCGACGAACAGATTGAGACCTACAACGACCTGCGGCGTCTGATCGCAGGAGGGGAGAATTATGTGACATTGCAGAATCCCAACAACACCGACAACGGTCAGAACCGCTGGCCATATTGTTTGCCTTACGGAAACAGCGATGTGGTGAGTAATCCCAATGTCGCGGCCGCCTTTGGCTCAGGTAACAGTGCCGGTTATTATATTTTCACAATTCCGCTTTGGATATTCTCAAATTGAGTGTTAACTTTGCAGAATGAAAGTTCTCAAATTTGGAGGTACATCGGTAGGCACGATAGAAAGCCTCACCAATGTCAAGAATATAGTCGACAATCTTGAAGAGCCGTCGATAGTGGTTGTCTCCGCATTAGGGGGACTGACCGACCGACTGATCCGGAACGCCGGGGCAGCCGCTAAAGGGGAAATAGACCTGAATGCAGAGATGACTCATATATCGGGTCGTCATAAAGATATAATCGAGGCCCTTGTGCCGGAAGAAAGAAGAGAGGAGATATGGAACATTGTGAACCGTCTTCTCAATGAACTAAGCGATATATACAAGGGACTTTCCCTGATACGTTCACTTCCTGAACGCACACTTGATCTTGTGGTAAGCTACGGAGAGAGGATGTCATCGGTGATAGTTGCCGGGATTCTTGCCGAGGCCGAACACCATGACGCATTGGAGGTGATGCGCACGGAGCGCTGGTTCAATAAGGATATCGCTGATCGCGCTCTGACAGAAACCAATATAAAAAGGGAGTTCCCACTTCCTTTGAAGCGTCACTGCGTTATGGGAGGCTTCATCTCCCGCGACCGCGACACAGATGAGATCACAAATCTCGGACGCGGAGGTAGCGATTACACAGCTGCCTTGATAGCCGCTGCCCTAAATGCTTCGGAATTGGAGATATGGACAGATGTAGATGGATTTCTTACCACAGACCCTCGTATAGTGAAGACGGCGCGAATCATTCCCGCCATGAGTTTCGTAGAGAGTATGGAGCTGTGCAGCTATGGGGCGAAGGTGATTTACCCACCGACGATCTATCCCGTATTCCATAAAAATATCCCTATAAAAATCCTCAACACTTTTAATCCTACAGCTCCGGGGACATTGATTTCCGAGATGCAGGAGAAGGATATTCCATCAGTATGTGGAGTGTCTGTATTGGGTAATACGGGGTTGATTGCTATCCGGGGAGCTTTGACGGCCAACGTAGCTGAAATCAATACACGCGCTTACAATGCTCTTTCGCGTAACGGAATAGGGGTGCTTCTCGTAGGGCAGCCGGGCCATGCTTCGGATTTCTCTATAGTGGTTCCCATCCAGGATTTGGAGAAGGGTGTAAGGCTCATAGAGGCTGAGTTCTCCCAGGAATTGAAGGAGGGTGAGCTGAAAGAGATAAAAGGGGAGCGTGATATGTCGGTGATTGCGGTGGTCGGAGAGTCTATAAAGAGAATCAACGGCTTGGGTCCGCGTCTGACCAATACACTCTGGCGTAATGGCATAGAGGTGAAATGTGTATCTGACGGAGCGTCGGAGACCACCATCGGAATAGTGGTGGCTTCCTCCTCGGCATCGGAAGCATTGAGCCTTATTCATGAATCCGCTATCGAGAGGGGTTAGAACTAAAATGGGCGGTAAGATTGTTATATCATTGTAAAAATATGTAAAGCAATGGATATAAAAAATGTAAAATATGAGATAAGCAACGCCGATTATAAGAAATGTCCGGCTACTGATGTGCCGGAATATGCCTTTATCGGTCGGTCCAATGTAGGGAAATCCTCTCTTATCAATATGCTTGGTAAGAATAAGAATCTGGCCAAGACTTCGCAGAAGCCGGGTAAAACTCTTCTTATTAATCATTTCAAGGTGGATAATGGAGAGTGGTATATTGTAGACCTTCCCGGTTATGGATATGCGGCGCGAGGGAAAGATCAGCGTGCGGAGTTCGGCAAAATCATACAAGGTTATATCCTTGGCCGCGAGCAATTGACGTGTCTTTTTGTGCTTATCGATATCCGCCATGAACCGCAGAAAATTGATCTCGAATTCCTGCGATGGCTTGGAGAACATCAGGTTCCTTTTGCTATTGTTTTCACCAAAGCCGATAAACTTGGTGTGAATGCCGGAAAAGAGAAGGTGGAGGCATATAAGAGGGTATTGAGGAAGGAATGGGAGGAACTTCCGCCGATATTCATAACTTCTTCGGAGAAACATACAGGGCGTGAGGAACTTCTTGATTATATCTTCTCCATCAATAAGGAGATTGCCAAGGGAGAGCAACCCCGGATTGAAGAGGAATTGAAACCGGAGGAGAGCCCAATGGCAGAAGAGGATAAAAAGGAAGAGGAAACCAACTAAAAAACCTAAATAATGGAAAAGATTGCAATGGCGTGCGACCACGCCGGCTATGAATTGAAAGAGACTCTAAAGAATTATCTTATCGAGAAAGGATATGAGGTTAAGGATTTCGGTACGAACAGCACTGATTCCTGCGATTATCCTGATTATGCACATCCTGCGGCCGAGGCTATCGAGAAGGGTGAATGCGCATTCGGAATCTGTATGTGCGGATCCGGGAATGGCATCAATATGACGCTCAATCATCATCAGGGGATCCGGTCGGCTCTATGTTGGCTTCCTGAGATAGCATCGCTTGCTCGTCAGCATAATAATGCCAATGTGTGTGTGCTTCCTGCGCGCTTCATTTCAGAGGCAGAGGCTAAGGCTATTGTGGATGCATATTTAGATGCAGAGTTCGAGGGTGGTCGTCATATCCGTAGAATCGACAAGATTCCGGTTGGAGTGATAGCATGATGGATAGATTTGTCATAAAACTTCACGATCTCCGGTTTTTTTCGCGCATAGGCGTGGTTGAGCAAGAGCGTCGTGTAGGAAATGAATTTATAGTGAATGTGGAGGTGGAGGTGTCTGCCTCCACATTTGTTGAAGAGGATCTGACCACGAGTATCTCCTACGCCGATATATATGAGGAGGTGAAAGAGGTTATGTCAGGCGAATGGTTGCTCTTGGAGACGGTGGCTGTAAAGATTCGCCGGAAAATATGTGATCGTTGGGATGCGATTACATCAGGCTCAATATCAATAGAAAAACTTGCTCCTCCTATAGTCGGAATAGACGGAAGCTGCGGAGTGGAATATAAGTTTTGAAAAAAAGTGACTGAAAAATTTGGCAGATTCAAAAAAAAGGAGTAATTTTGCAATCGCAATCGGGAACGATAGCACGGTTCGTTAGCTCAATTGAATAGAGCATCTGACTACGGATCAGAAGGTTGCAGGTTTGAATCCTGCACGAATCACAAAAAAAGGTTCCTTAGCTCAATTGAATAGAGCATCTGACTACGGATCAGAAGGTTGCAGGTTTGAATCCTGCAGGAATCACCGTTATAATTCTTATTGGTTCGTTAGCTCAATTGAATAGAGCATCTGACTACGGATCAGAAGGTTGCAGGTTTGAATCCTGCACGAATCACAAAAAGCAGAGTTTCGGCTCTGCTTTTTTGTTATATATTTATTAAATTCTTTAAGAAGAAGGAGTGAAGGGGTCATGACCTTTTCCAGCATCCTTAAATTTTAGAATCTATGCGCATAAAAATGAAATTGGAAGATGCGATGGTCTATTCGCTTGTGTCTTGTGGACATGGGATGACCACTGAACGTCTGGCTGAATATATCAAACGAAATGCTCTTCATGTGCGTCAAGATGGAAATCCGGTCTCAAGCCGACAGATTTATGCCATAGTCCGTCGGCTTCCCTCTATTTTCGCAATTGAGGGAGGTAGAATATTATTAGTGATGTGAGAGATTATAACTTTTTTACACTCTGCTTTTTTCGCTTCCAATTTAAACTTGCATAGGATTGAATTGTAACTTTGTCTCATCCGGAATGAACTCCTATAATTCCTGAATCACACCATCGATGTAAGTAAATTTATAATCACTATTTTGAAAGAAGTGATGTCCATTATAGTAATGCCATTTCCTGTACTCTTCTTTTAGGGAGGGAGAATCAAAAAAGCCTTCTTCATTTAAGTTTGAACAATCAAAATTCCGCTCCTTATAGATTTTACTCTCATAATCCATTCCTAAAGAAAAAATTTTCATCCCTTCTTTACGTGCATTTTCGAGTAGATTTAAAGCATCATCGGTAAGCGAACCCCATTCGAAATCGGATATCATCAATAGATCTGCGCCAGAAAAAAGATTTTCTATTTTTTTATATTTGGAATTATTTGGAAGTCCGTTAAAGATAAAATCAAAAAGAAGATTCTCATCATTTCCTCCTCCGTAGGAAGAAGAGAGAAAAGAAAGAAGAGCGAATTTCTGTTCGCTAAGATTAGTCAGGACAAAAAAAGAGACTTTATCGGAATAATTAATGAGAATCACGGGCCGATGTTTCCTTTGTGCGATAATCGATATTGCCAAGGCCAGCGTCTTTGCTGTCTCTTCCGGCGCACCTGTCATACTTCCGGATGTATCGACACAGATATAAATAGGCCCGGAAGTGTCATTTGTTTTTTCAGAAGATGAGGAAGCGGAAGAAAAAATCTGGAGCTGCTTGGATGTGAATTTCTTAAGAAAAATATTCTCCGTCCGTGGTGAGCCAAGTAGGGCTAATTCCGACGGAATGACACTGTTAAGGTCATTTCCTGATGTAATGCCATTTATATCACTCTTATTGGCATGAGAATATTTCCCCTTTGAAACAGATGCACCTCCCGATCGTCCGATCATCTCCGCCAATCTCACCAATTCAGGATCCAACCGGTTAAGATAGTTCACCTCCGACGTATGCCTGTCGCCTTCACCTTTGCCATTTTCCTTTTGTGGTTGCAGAAAAGGTTTCATTTGATAGGGGAGCGACTCCAAATCTATCTTAGAAGAGGAGGTTTTATCTTCAAATTTTGAATCATTAAAATGACGGTTTAGTAGACCGGAAGCATTTCCGGGAACATAATCTAAGTCAGCGTTAAGATAATAGAGAGACATTCTCTCGATTTTCTCTTCCGAGGTCAATGGAAGAATATTATTGGCCATCCATTCATTCAAGAAATCCTCCTTTAGTTCGGTAAGTTTGTTCTCATCTTTCCATATTTGTGAAGGTATAGTTTCGATGAAATCGGCAATTGCATTGACCCCATATTTTTTCCAGAAATCATCGCACCATTCTGTGACACTATAAAAGCGCGCATCTGCAACAATATCTTTAATCAGACGATATATTGCGGTCTTGGGGGTGCGCATCTTCTCTAAGATCGACAAAATGACATCTGCCGAGCGAGCATTCACGCTCGCTCTTACCGCCTTTCTGAGGAATGTGAGATGAGTCGTTAACATTATGGTTGATACTTATGAATTACTATCCCAATTTCTTCTGATATTCATTTATTATCTGATGAAGCGTGGAATTTGCCGGAGAATCCTTTACAAACATATTATTAGCGATGCTATTTTTTAGATTCTGTGTGATCATTTCCAATGTGCCGCCCATTTCCCGGAGGAAATTATCTGATATTTGTTTATCTGCAGCAGTGAGTAGGGGATAGGTGAAGCTGTTGATGGAAATAGCGCCATCGTTAAGTACTTGAATGGCATACTGTCCCTGCTCCATAAGGATAAGAACTTCATCCTGTGTTTCCGATGCAAGAAAATAGCCTCCGGACTTCTTTAGATTATTATAATCTGTAATTGCAATTTTTAATTGAAATCCGTCACACTGAATAATGTAATGTTTATTGTCGGGTGAGAAAAGGGTAGAGGAGGTGGCGCGAGTCGCGTGTCTTTTTGAGCTTTTATTCTTCTGAAGAATCTCCTTAAAAAGATAGCTCACCAGCTCTTCAGCCACAAAAGCATTGGTTTGCGCTATCATGGATTCTTCATTCCATATTATATGACGAAGAAGAAGCAGATCGCTGAAATCCACAAAGGTACGCTTATTTAGAAAGGCAGAGGTTTTCATAATACCGATGGCTTTTTTCCAACGGCGGTCGGAGATATAGAACTTCAGATCCATCTCTGAATCATCCTTACCAGACTTCGACAAGGGTTTACTCGTCATTCTCTTGTTCATTCTCGCACGAATGTTGTAGATTATATCAATAATCTCCTCGTCAATTCGAACCTTTGACGCACCTTCCGATATTCTGATGCAATCATCATTCGTCAGGGGAAGAAAATCCATAGACTTCGAAGATGATTGTGTCAACAAGAGAGCAGCGAAATTCTTCTTATCTTGAAGAGGTTCTACAATATATCGAATAAGGAAACGATCCCATAATGCCTCTAATCCTTCACCTTCTGCCGGGAGTTCATTAGAAGCTGCGATTATACCCTTTACGGGAAGATTCAACTCCTTGTTGCCATTGAGATAAATTTTTTCGTTGAGCACGGTAAGGAGTGAGTTTTGAATAGCAGGTCCCGCTTTCCAAATCTCATCGAGAAATATTATCTCAGCTTCCGGAAGATAGCCTTTCGTTATTCTTTCATAAGAATCCTCATCCTTTAATTTGGAAATGCTGACCGGTCCAAAGATTTCATCGGGAGTGGAAAAACGCGACATAAGATACTCAAAACTGTGAGCATTATGAAAAGCCTTTTTAAACGACGAGCCACCATTGATTTTCCAACGCCCGGCAGACCAAGTAGAAAAATGCTTTCACCGGATAAGGCGGTGAGAAGACTGAGGGCGATCACTTCCTCCCGTTCGAGCGTGTCGCGACATATATAATCCAGTATGGATTGTATTCTTTTTTTCATTGCAAGTCAAAACATAGTGAAATTTGACTGCAAATTTAAGAAATTAATAGAATACTTCAAATAATATGATATAAAAAATTGTGCTGTCCGATAAAACTCAAATATTACATATATCTCCGCAATATTTTTTATCGGACAGCAATAGTATTTTATAGTTTTTCATTGACAGACTTTGAACGTCGTCTTCTTTCCATTGATTTTCAACTCAACTTTCGGATTGGAAAACTGAGTGAGGTGTTCAAATGTCAAAGTCACTGTTGCCACGCCATTGTTTACAGAGACATTGACTGAAGTTGCCTTGTATTCCTTACCGTTCCAGGAAGGAATGAGCTTAACATCGGAAACCGTATAACTCTTGCCTGCTTTATCATCGGTGAAAACGATTGTCACTTTATCATTATAATTACTAAAGCCTTGACAATGTGGCTTTGCATTGGTTACCATACTTATGGCTGCCAAGATAAGTGTTATTATAAGATTTTTCATATACAAGTAGGTTTTTCTGAATTAGTTCAGATGTTTGTTTCTGAATTAGTTTATATCTATGTTTCTGTTGATATTAGAATCGTGATTTTTCGGTGTTGCCGGCACCTGTTCCGCGATAGCGGTCGCGTGTGGAATTAAAGCGATATTGCAGGGTCAGCATTACTGAACGTCCGGGTGAGAAATCTTTCTGCGTTATCTGAACAGCGTCACTGCATAGATAGAAGTTGTTTTTGGCGGAGTCAAAAAGATCCTTGGCCTCGACAGTCACACTGAAAGTATCGTTGAAAAATCCTTTGTAGATCTTGGCATTGACGTACCATGGTGTATTTGTCAGGCGTGTATTGTTGTCCCAACCGCGAGTCATCAGCTGTGCATCAACATTAAGCCAGATATCAAAGGGAAGATGGACTGCGTTTTGCCATTGGAACATAAATATCGGAGTGTTCATAGTCAATGGTCTTTCATTTACGGGCAATGTGAGCCATTGCTTCATCATGCCGACATTCACTTTTGTTTGCCATACTCCCACTTGGAAATTTCCACCTACGAAGGCCTGCATATAGTGTCGATGGTCGAGATTTGCTGTTCGGATAATTGTAGCCTCTCCATCCGCCCCGTAAGATTCTGTGATATGATACACCCCATCTTTGAAGTAGGTGTAGGAGAGTTGGGCGAAGAGGCGCCACCATTGTGCCATATACTCTACAGTCTGCAACTTCGTTGGTTTCAGATAGGGATTTCCCGTCTCATATGTCAGACGATTTATATAACTTACCGCTCCGTCAAGCTGACTATATCCGGGGCGCACTGTCTTTCCGGTATAGTTCAGTCCCATTCCGACGTTGCCGACTTGCGTAGCTATATTGAGCGAGGGAAAGATATTATTGTAGGTTTTGCTCTGTCCGTCCTTAAGCAGTCCCATTTCATAGTAGTTGAATTTTATATGCTCATAACGAAGACCTACACCTATCATGAAGCGTCCGAACTGCTGTCCCAATTCTGCAAATGCTGCAATGTTACTTTCGTCAACACGATTATCGGCATCCGGAGTTTCAGGTATATTGGCTGAGAAAAGATTAGAGGTCCGGGTATTGGTGTATTCCTGACCGACCTGAATACGGCCTTTCCACAGGGGATAAGTCATAACCAGTTTTTCGGCAAACATACGGTTGTGGTTGGTTGATGTAGTGTTTACCTCGCGGTCATCGCCCATTTCGCTGAGTTCATTGTTGAATGTCAGTTCACGGCTCTTATACCATATATAATCCGCGTTAAAGTCAATGTTGAGTTTGCCGACGACCCCATTATAATAGATATTGGCATAGTGACGAGGAACAGCGGTAGACTGATTGTGTACATCTGAGTTGTAGATGTCGAGCAGGGAACCATCCTGCCATATTTCACTTGGGATTGTACCATCTGTGTTATGGCGGTTCCAACTGTTCTGATAGTATGCACCTATACTGTGGCGGTCGTTGATCATATATGAGAAACCGAGTTTACCGGTCATGTCATTATATGATTCTTTGCCCATGGTGCTGACCAACTGGCGATATGTGCCATTGGATGTTGTCGTATTCATATCATTGAGACGATCAAAGCGCGTGTTTCCTCTCCACCAGCCATAGTTGGCGAAAACTTCAAGTCCTCCTGTGCGATATTTGAGATCAAGGGAGTTGCCGGTTCGGAAATAATGCTGGAATCCATTATCGGTCCTCAGTGTTCCGCTAAAGCCATCTCCTTTGGGCGGTTTCGTGCGGATACGTATGACTGACTTCACATCCGCTGCATAGGCAGCACCGGGATTGGTTATGACTTCTACATTCTTGATGTCGCCGGAGTTGAGTTGAGAGAGTTCCTGAAGATCATTGACTTTACGGCCATTGATGTAGATAGCAGGAGCACCTCTACCAAATACTTCAATAGAACCGCCATTGTCAACAACCATAGGCACACGTGCAAGAACATCGTTGGCAGTACCGGCGATTGCAAGTGAACTGCCTTCGACATTAGTCACCAATGCATTACCTTTCATTGTTGTGGCCGGGCGTGTAGCTTTTACTACAACCTCGCCAAGTTCCACTGCGGAAGGAAGAAGCGTAATGACACCTATATCTCCGGATTGAGGAACAGTTGTGGTAAAGGTCTCATAACCTATGAAAGACACCTTAGCTGTCAGCTCGTGTTCTATGTCCGTTGGTATAGAGAAGAAACCTTCTGCATCGGATATGCCTCCGGCTATGAATGTCGAGTCGCAGTAGAGTGTTACATTTACATATTCAACCGGCGCGTTTTTTTCGTCAAGGACACGCCCTTTTATGTCGCGGCTAAATGCCGATAGGACTGCGAAAATTGCAATCAGAAATGAAATAGTATGTTTCATCGTGTTTGTTTTTTTATTTCGATAAGTGCGTCAATAAGGCTTCCGTCAATAAAGTCGATACCTTTTTCTTCCATCTTGTCGGTGATTTTCTGTTTGGTGTCGCTGAGTACACTGCTGTCGAGATTTTCCCATGATAGGATTTCCGAGCCATCGCTGTTGGTTGTCACACGAGCATTACGCTCCATTTTGTTTCCGTATGCATCAGGTATATTAAAGATGACCACGGTCTGGAATTTACCATCTTCAAGATTATGCGTATCTGCCAACCCTATATATTCAACCTCCGGGATTGTGTCAAGATAATTTAGTGTGGCGATGCCGATATTATGGGCGAATTGATCACCCTGTCCAATATTCCAGCCACACGATGTCAGTGTGGCCGGGACCATTATCAAAGCAATGGCGAGCATTACGATTTTCTTTTTCATTTGCGTCAGTTTTAAAATTTGTTGACGCAAAATTATATCTAAAGGTATCTTAACACCAAATGTAAAAGTCTTAATACGAGAAATGCAACCTGCTGAAAATCAGAGGTTGCATTTCTTAAAAGTCTTAATATCGAATGGATAGGTCTAAATCGGTCTTAATTGTCGGTCTCTTCCCGGAGAAAAGTTAATATATCCTGCTTCTCCGCTATTCCGAGTTTCTTTCGTATTGAGGATTTTCGCACATATATGGTGGATGTGGTCTGCCCGGTGATGACACTTATTTCCTTGGTGGAAAAACCTGCAACCATAAGCACTATTATCTGCTCTTCCTTTGCCGTGAGAGTTTGGCCCCAGACAGCATGGAGTTTATTATAGAATCCGGAATAGAGTGTATTGATAAGTTCAAACACATTATTCCAATTGACGAGTTCACCATCATTGTTGCTGTCGATAGATGAGATTTTTCGCAGCATCTCACGGTTCTGTTCGGTCGGAGTCTCGGCTACCATCTTGATTATTCCGAGTTGTTGAAGCATAACCCGACGTATTGCCTCAGGCGTATGGACTTCTGCTTTCACCACCGGGGTAGGGGCGGATTTCAGTTCATCCACCATCTTCTGCAACGCTTCGGCGCGTTCCTCATTTTCCCGCTCACGTTGTCTACGGTATGTGATTATCCATACGCTGCCCCCGGCTATTAAGAGAGCCACAATGCTTATGATAAGGATAACAACAGTCTTGTGTTCGTTGTCGGCTTTCAATGTCAAGGCACGGTTATGCTGCTGCAAAGCACCACGTTCACTTTCCCATTGCGAGGCTTTCGCACGGTTATAACGCTCTTGCTGACGATTATTCAAACCAGAGACATGCGTGATCTTCATCTTGCCATTCTGCTTAAAGTCGATCATAGCGCGCAAAAGATTGCTGTAACTTCGAAAGTAGGTGTCATCCTCTTTTCGGAATTTAACAGCGAAACTGTCTGCAATAGCAAGTTCTTTGGAGGCACGGTTAATATTTCCGGAGTTGAGAGCGTTCATTGCAAGCTGCATGTGAAGGTAGTCGGCAGCTCCGTTATCAGGCGAAGATTTTTGGAATATACCTTCCACAACTTCATCGCTCTCTGCGGTGTGTCCCATTTCTCCTAAAATCTGAGCTCGCTCCAATTCAAACATAAATTGTTTCTCCCCCCATCCGTGGGTGCGGGCATATTCAATCAATTCTTCGGAGAGGAGCAATGCCGAGTCAAGTTTTTCAGCATATTCATACGCACTCAAAAGCATATATTTCGCCTCTATTTGCCGGAGAGTGTCTGTTTCAATCGACTTCAGCCTTTGCGCAAACGGTATCAATATATTACCCTGATATTCCGATGCCCCAAGAAGAACGCGGATGCGTAGAGTGGGAGTGATTAAGGAATCGGGCAAATTGGATAGGTTTAAAATGGAGTCAAACATAGCGATAGCTCCGGGAGTATCGCCCACCCAAAACTTATACCACGCGTAAGCGGTGCCGCTCCGTATATCTCTCACAATATCTTTTCCCCGATAATAATTATGAGCAAAGACAATCAATGAGTCTCCAATCATTGAGCGGTTTTGACGCAAGTGTCCCCACCCTTTGAGATAATGATATTTAGCTCGTAAAGAGTCGACCATTAACTCCGATGGTTCGATTGTCTCCAATAAGGAGATTGCACTATCCGGGTTGCTCTGCATCAGCTTTTCAGCATTGCATATAGCTTTATCATATTTTGAACTTGACTTCGAACAAGAGGAAACTATAAATATAAGAATAGCAGTTGCTACATATATTAAACCTTTCATTGTCACAGCAATTGATGGAGGGCTTCAAGGAGTTGCCGGCGGGGGAGAGCCACGTTGAGTCGCATGAATCCTGATCCACCGGGGCCGAACATCTCACCGTCGTTGAGGGCAAGTCGGGCATGATCGCGGAAAAGCTCAATCAATTTTTCATGTGATAATCCTAAGCCCCGGCAATCCAGCCAGACAAGAAAACTTGCTTCCGGTCGCCACACCTTTATCTTTCCATCGAAATTTTTATTGAAGAAATCCTCCACAGCGAGAATATTCCCTTCGACATATTCGAGCATCTGACGTCTCCACTCCTCACCTTCGCGATAGGCGGCGATGGTGGCGATAGGGGCAAAAAGAGTTGGCTCGTCAAGTTCGTTGGCCTTGAGATATGTGAAATACCTTTCTCGAATCTTTTCATCAGGCACAATGGCGTAGCTACTCACGATTCCCGCGATATTGAATGTCTTGGATGGAGCGGCGAATGTGATTGAACATTTTCGGGCAGCCTCGCTGACTNCATAAAAGGGGATATGACGGTGTCCCGCTTTCTCAGCCCAGGGGAGNATCATTTCCGAATGAATCTCATCTGCCAATACAATAATGTCGCGCTCCGCACAAAATGCCGCAATGCGCTCCAGATCCTCCCTCGACCATACAATACCGGCCGGATTATGGGGATTTGAGAGAATAAGCATCCTGCACTTGGAATCGAACACCTCTTCCATCTTCTCGAANTCTATGGCATAGCGCATATTGCCCTCCTTNTCCACTGTCTCTTTCAATTTCCACCATACCACTTCGCGACCGTTCATTTCCGGAACGATACGGAAGGGATGATATACGGGAGGCATTATGACAACTTTCTCATCCGGTTTCAGAAAACAATTGATGGCTATTCCAATTCCTTTTACAATGCCGGGAATGAAAGAGATCCATTCCGGTTTCACCTCCACGCCATGAAGCGAGCGCAGCCAGTCGATGATTGAAGGGCGATAATCAGCCGGTTCTATAGTATATCCGAAAATGGGATGATCCAGNCGGCGGCGAAGGGCNTCGACAATGAAAGGTGGGGTGGCAAAATCCATATCCGCCACCCAAAGAGCAGTGAGATCGGGTCGGCCGAAACGTTCAAGCAGGGCATCAGTCTTTAATGCACCTGTGCCTCTACGATCGATCTCTTCATCAAAATTATATTTCATTTTAAGATAAGCAGCTACTTAATTTACAATTCTTATAAAGCTGCCGCGATAGCCTGACGAAGGTCGGCAATCAGATCGGCAGGATTCTCCAGACCTACTGAAAGACGGATAAGACGATCGCTGACATCCATATCGGCNCGAGTCTNAGCATCAATGGTTCCGAATATGGTGCTTGCGGGATGAATAGCCAGCGTCTTATTGTCGAAGAGATTTGTAGCGCGGCGAACAAGACCGAGCGAATCAATGAATCGGAAGCAAGCCTCCTCAGNGGGNAGNGTGAGGGTCAGCATAGCTGAATAACGGTCNCCGAACTGACGCTTAGCCAGTTCATNATAGGGATTATCTTCAAGGCCGGGCCAGCAGACTTCCACTCCTTCGATAGTGCGTAGATCTTCAGCTATAGCACGTGCGTTACGCTCATGNACGTCATATCGGGCGAGAAGAGTCTGGAGACCAATCGTCTGCATATAAGCTGCATGCGGACTCATGTAGCCGCCCAGATTCATCAGAAGATCNTTGCGGAGGGTATAATCGAAATTTTTTANAGTTCCGTAGTCGATCACCAGTCCACCCAGTGAGGTGGCTCCACCACNGATATATTTAGTGCTTGAAAGCACCTCGACATCAATTCCGAGTGCTTTTGCATCGGTAAAGATGAAAGGAATCATAGTGGTNTCGGCGACAACGGCAGCTCCCTTCCGGTGTGCGATTTCAGAGAGAGCTTTAATATCGGCAATCTCCATCTGAGGATTTGTCACGGTCTCAAGATATAACATCGCAGTGTCATCATCCACGGCATTGCGGACAGCTTCCAAATCAGTGAGATCCGTGAGTATTGTCTCCACCCCGAAACGTGCGAGGGTGCGTGTGAAAAGAAGATATGTATTNCCGAAGAGGTGACGCGAGGTCACNATCTTTTTCCCTGCGGAGAGAAGTGACATAGCCACGGCAGATATGGCAGCCATGCCGGATGTGAATGCTACAACGTCGCGTGCTCCCGGAGCAAGCGATTTCACGACATTCTCAAAATGAATCACGGTAGGATTNGTGACACGGGAATAGTCTGGATCGTCGCTTACGCCTGTGAAGGATTCGATCATTGCCTGATGGTCGGGAAATTCGTATGCAGCACAGTGGTAGACAGGCATTGCCAGTGCGCCATAGGGATCGCGGCGNGGGAGAGGGGGATTGATAGCGGTAGTAATCTTATCCATTGAATTATTTTTCCTTAAATCAAATAATCGGTAAAGTTAGNAAATAAAATCGTGTAACACAAATCGNTTCCTCTCAACTTTAAATAATAAGTAGATACTTAGTAGCTCTTATATAAAAATTGAATGCAATCCAAGGGGTTGTCTTGAATTGCATTCATTCCATAATTCTTTTCTATATTTTACAGTAGAGGAGGTTTATTCCTTCTTACCGAAGCCGAAGATACCTTTACCGTCGGTTTTGTCGGCGATGAAGTCCTCTGCCTTTTCTTTCAGTTCCTGCACCTTCTCATTCTGGAGAAGATCTTTACCTTTGTTAAGCAATTCCTGACCTTTATCTTTTGCGGCCTGGATCTTGTCTTGTGCTTCAGGGCTATTGAGGTATTCCTCAGCCTTACCTTTGAGCTGTTCAGCCTGACCCATAAACTCAGTGGCTTTTCCTTTTAATTCATCGAGATTCATAGTAGTAGCTTTTTAAATTGTTTATTGCTATAACGTTGGATGCTATTCAAAGGTTCACAAATAATAAGCAGATGATGCGATTTAAAAAGATGTCTGAGAGTCAACCAATAGGAGTAGAAATCGTTTTATAAGTATATAAGTAGCTGTTCAAATTAAACCGCTAATAAGTTTAACTAAATTAATAAGCTGCTCCCATACAATATGCTTGTTCTTTTTGGTGCTTTTGCTTCCGTTCATCAGTCGCATAGCCCGCTATGCTCCTTCTTCACGTAAGCAAAATCCCTCAAAATTGAAAATCGACGAGTTTCCTTAAAAAGAAACTATGACGAGTCAAATAACTGCGCATATTATATGTGTTTAATTTGAACAGCTACTTAGAAAAGAAAAAGTAATTTCACAGGAAAGGAATAAATACTAATGGAAAACATAAAGATGGATACAGAAATAGATATAGAATCATTGATATATAAAGAACCCGACAATCTTTTCCCCAGGAAGGGTGATATTCTTATAGCCGAGCCAATGCTCGATCAACCATACTTCAAGCGAAGTGTAGTACTTCTCCTTGAGGAAGATAACGATCACAGCCATGTTGGATTGACACTCAATGTCCCGACCCCGGTCACATTACAGGATCTCTTTCCACAATGGAGTGCAGGGAAGAGGGTGAGAGTCTATTCGGGGGGGCCGGTTGAAGCCGACCGTCTGTTTATGCTCCACACCTTAGGCGACCTTTTTGAAGGGGCACAGGAGGTGGCACCGGGTCTATACGTCGGAGCAGATCTGGATCAAGTGATGGCATATATAAATTCGGAGGAGCAATTAGAGGGGAAACTGCGTTTCTTTTTAGGTTATAGCGGCTGGAGCAAAGACCAGCTTGCGGGTGAGATTCTCAATCATTCGTGGGCATTGACCAAGCCGGAGAAAATGAATGATGCATTGATAGGTAAAGGGAATGAATATTGGCGACGTGAAGTCGGGAGGCTTGGCAATAAATATAGGAGCTGGCTGCTTATTCCGGAGAATCCGGAAGAGAATTAGGAGAGAGGGGAAGGGAGAGAATTAAGATTTAGATGAATTAAAGCGACAAAAGTTCCTTCTGGAGAATATGAAGTGAGAAGGTGTCTTTACCTGATTGAATCCAGTTTTTCAGAGTGCCGTTCCATTCGAATCCGGCTTTCATAAACAATTGCATACTAATATCGTTTCCCTCTACAATCTTAGCACCTATTTGTCGGAGGTTAAGGATTTTCAGAGCATATCCCTCAAGAAGTCGCAGGGCATTGAGGGCAATCCCCACTCGACGAAATTCGGGTAAAATATATATCCCGACCCAGGATGTGTGATGCTGAGATGATAATTCATAAAGGTCGGCAATTCCCATTCTTTTACCCGACTGATCCACAATAATAAGTCGCAATTGTTCGGCTAAATAAGGATCTGCCTCATAGTTGCATGCATACTGATGCAGATTCTCTCTTGAAAAAGGAGCGACCAAAGAATTTTGTATCCACTGCAGGGAGTCGCTCTCCACAGCCCACATGAAATCGGCATCCGCCGGTTCCACGGGTCGAAGCGTAAGGTTATCGTCGGAAAGAATTCTATTCATGGAATGAATCTGAAAAAGGTGTACGGTTAAGAATCGAACGGCCTAATGTAAGCTCGTCGGCATATTCAAGTTCGTTGCCTATCGCGAGTCCTCTCGCAAGCATTGTAATCTTCACAGGGAGACCGGCCAGTTTACGGTAGATATAAAAATTGGTGGTATCACCCTCCATCGTAGGGCTCAAGGCAAGTATAATCTCCTCGATTTTCTCCTCCTTCACTCTTTTTACAAGCGAATCAATTTCAAGATCGGAAGGAGAAACGCCATCGAGAGGGGATATAAGACCTCCAAGCACATGATAGAGTCCGTTATGTTCGCGGGTAGCCTCGACAGTGAGCACATCCTTTACATTCTCCACAACGCAGACGGTCTTGCTGTCGCGCCGAGGGTCGGAGCAGAAAGGACAGAGTTCATTTTCGCTGATGTTGTGACATCTTCGGCAATAACGAATATTCTCCCTCATCTCTATTATCGAGGTTCCTAAAGCAAGCGATGTTTCCTTTTCCTGCCGAAGAAGATGCAACGCAAGTCGCAGAGCTGTCTTTCTCCCGATTCCGGGAAGCTTAGACAGCTCTGCGACTGCATTATCCAATAATGGGGAATTTAATGAATCCATTAATCAGTGAGTTTCATCTTAAAGGTTTTGCCATCGGCAAATATAAAGTTGGCATAGACCGGCACAGGAAGCATAGTTGCAATCTGAGCAAACTCCTCCCCTAAATACTGTTTCTTTTGTGCAGGAGTCATTTCCTTGAATTCTTTAATGAGTTCAGAAGAGGAAACACCATATATCTTCTCATTGAATGTGAAATCAAATACAATCTCAGAATTTGAGTTCTGAAGATAGACCTTGTTCATAACCATCCCTTTCTCCACTTCCTGAGGACAAAGTTTCTGCATTTCAGCCACAATCTCAGGGAGCATGGATGCCGGGATGGTCTGAGCGGAAACTTTGACAGCACCGAAAAGAGCGCAGATTGAGAGACAGATGGATAAAATCAAATTTTTCATATCTATTAAGTTTTAAAAAGTTGTTTCTACAAATGTAATGGTTTTTTATGGCTTTGCCAAAAAATAACCGGATAAAAATGAAAACGTAGAGTCATGAATGGATATTGTATGGACATGATTAAAAGAAGACCCGTTTGGTAAAGTATGATTTTAAGGATGCAATAAGCAGGGAGCAGAATGAGTTAATAGATAAAAAAGAAGAAAAGAATGATTGATTATATAAGAGGAGAGGTGGCCGAACTGACCCCCACCATAGCAGTTATAGATTGCGGAGGCGTAGGATATGAAATAAATATCACGCTCATAGATTATCCGGAGATACCGGCAACCGGATCAGCAAAGCTGTATGTCCATGAATCGATACGCGAGGATGCCCATGTTCTATTCGGATTTCTCAGCAAAAGGAGCCGAGAATTATTCCGTCTGCTGATAGGGGTGAGCGGCGTCGGACCCAATACGGCACGTCTTATACTCTCCTCCATGACTACCCAGCAGCTTGAAGGGGCGATCGCTTCCGGTCAGGATTCGGCTCTTAAGGCCGTGAAGGGAATAGGGGGGAAGACAGCGCAGCGTATCATCGTGGATCTCAAAGATAAAATAAAAGCGGATGAAGCAACGTTATTAGTAAGTACGCCTGCAGGCGAATCGTATGATGATTCCGTCGCCGCTCTTGTGATGCTTGGCTTCACTGCACAGCAAAGCCAGAAGGTGTTGAAAAAGATATTCTCCAGCGACCCGCAAATCACTACCGAGAAAGCGATAAAGCAGGCATTGAAGATGCTTTAAATGAGGGTTTTCCAGAAAAGATACTTTACTATGGCAGTGTTGACTGCAACACTGCTCTTGTCGCTTATAAGCTATTCCCAGTATTATAAGAGTGAGTTGGCTCCCCCTCCTCAGATTCCTGAAGGGGAGACTGTCAATGGGAATCCGGGCGACTCCGTGGCAATACGCTATGGAGTGCAGCCTACTGTGGCTCCTTCATCCGAGCCTTTTAATCCCTCTGATGAGTATCCTGCCGATCTCCGGACTCCATCCAATGTAAAGACCGAGGCTATCTACGACCCGGAGTCGGGGATGTATGTCATTCACACCCGTGTCGGCGACCGTGACATTGTGACCCCGGCGATGATGACAGCCGAGGAATATAATCAGGCGATGATGCGCAAGGATCTCTACAGCTATTTCAGGGAGAAAAACGCTGAGAGTTTCGAGCAGAAGGAGAAACAACCCTTTAATATCTTCGATATGAATTTCGCACTCGGCCCGCTCGACAAGGTGTTCGGACCGGGTGGTGTGCGTCTCACCACACAAGGCTCCATTCAGCTCTCAATGGGAGTGAAGAGCAACAAAACGGATAACCCTTCCCTCTCTCTGCGCAACCGACGCAAAACATATTTCGACTTTGACCAGAAAATCCAGGCAACCGTGAATGCCTCGGTAGGCGACAAGTTGAAATTCAACATGACCTATAACACCGACGCTACTTTTGACTTTGATTCCAAGAACCTCAAACTCAATTATGAAGGTAAGGAGGATGAGATAATCAAGAGTATCGAGGCCGGTAACGTCAGCATGACCACCGGTTCAAGCCTTATCCGTGGAGGAACGGCGCTCTTCGGTTTCAAGACCAAATTGCAGTTTGGAAAACTGACACTGACCGGTCTTCTTTCGCAACAGAACTCCGAATCGAAGACTGTCAGCACCTCCGGAGGCGTGCAGACCACTCAGTTCTCCATCAAAGCCGACAATTATGACGCCAACCGTCACTTCTTCCTTGCACAATATTTCTACGACAATTACGACAGCTTCGCCTCGAAGCTTCCTCACGTGTCGTCGGGAATTAAAATCACCCGTATTGAGGTATGGGTGACAAATAAGAACAGCAATTTCAATGAGAGCCGTAACTTTGTGGGCTTCATGGATCTTGGCGAGAATACACGTCTGGCCAACGATCATTGGATTCCTAATACAAGCATGGCCATCCCGACCAACCAATCCAACAACCTTCTCGAAGAGATAAAGAACAATTATCCGGATGCCAGGAACATTAATATGGTGACCCAGGCTCTTGAGCCTCTTCGCGCATTTGGTATCGAAGGTGGAAAGGATTATGAGAAAGTGGAGAGTGCTCGCCTTCTGAAGACCAGCGAGTACACACTTAATTCCGACCTTGGATATATTTCTTTGAAATCCGCCCTCAACACGGATGAGGTTCTGGCAGTGGCATATGAGTACACCTACGGTGGAAAGGTGTATCAGGTCGGGGAGTTCTCTTCCGATGTTACAGCCACCGATCAGTCGCTTTATCTCAAGATGCTGCGAAGCACCACCGTTTCCACCAAACTCCCCATGTGGCGACTGATGATGAAAAACGTCTATGCTTTGGGGGCTTACCAGCTTCAGAGCAAAAACTTCAAACTAAACATCAAATTCCTTTCCGACACTACGGGAACCGAAATAAACTATCTGCCAATCGGTTCAATCAGTAAGGTGCCACTCCTTCAAGTGATGAACCTTGACCGCATAGACTCCAACCAGGAATCCAATTCCGATGGTTTCTTCGACTATGTGGAGGGATACACCGTGCAGTCATCATCGGGAAAAATAATCTTCCCTGTGGCTGAGCCTTTCGGAGCTCATCTGGAAAGAAAGATTGGAAATCCGGAGATAGCCAAGGAGTATGTATATAAGGAGCTTTACGACTCCACGCTCGTTGTGGCCCGTCAGTTTGCCGATAAAAACAAATATTCTCTTGTCGGTGAATATCAGGCTTCGGGCGGTGCGCAGATACGTTTGAATGCGATGAATGTACCCCGCGGATCGGTTGTGGTCATGGCCGGAGGTGTGGAGCTGACTGAGAACAGCGACTATACCGTGGATTATTCCATGGGTATTGTCACTATTACCAATCAGAGTATCATTGATTCGGGAACGAATGTAAGTGTGACTCTTGAGAACCAGTCGCTCTTCAGTATGCAGCGAAAGACCCTCCTCGGTCTTGATGCCCAGTATCGTTTCAATAAGGATCTTACAGTCGGTGCCACAATCCTTAATTTCTCTGAAAAAGCCTTGACGGAGAAAGTGAACATCGGCGATGAGCTAATAAATAATACGATGTGGGGTCTCAACTTATCCTATAATAAGGAATTTATGTGGCTCACCAATCTGGTCAACAAGATTCCTACCGTTAATGCCGTCAGCCCCTCCACGTTCAGCCTCAATGCCGAGTTTGCCCAGCTTGTGCCTGCCAAGCAGAAGAGCGGCACCAACAAGGGTTCAAGCTATATTGACGATTTCGAAGCCACACAGACCGGCATCGACCTGCGCTCACCCTATTCATGGTTTCTTGCATCGACTCCATACGATAGCAGTGCCGACGCCCTCTTCCCAGAGGCAGGACTGATGAATGATGTGGCGTATGGAAAGAACCGTGCGCTATTGGCATGGTATTATATCGACCGTATGTGGACCCAACGCAACTCCTCGATGGTGCCGGGTTATATGAAGAGCGATCCATGGTATCTCTCCAATCCGTATGTCCGCGAGGTTAAGATAAGTGAGCTTTATCCCTATCGAGACCTTGCATATGGAGAAGCCAACTATATCCAGACCCTCAGTCTCTCCTTCTATCCGAAGGAGCGCGGCCCGTATAACCTCGATGCAGATGATATTGACTCTGATGGTAACCTCCTTCATCCGGAGAAACGCTGGGGAGGTATAATGCGAAAGATGGACAATACCAACTTCGAGACATCCAATGTGGAATATCTGCAGTTCTGGATGCTCGACCCATTCCTTGATCCCGACAATCCCAATACAGAAGGAGGTGACCTCTATTTCAACTTCGGTGAGATGAGTGAGGATATTCTTAAAGATGGTATGAAGAGTTATGAGAATGGTCTTCCCATCGACGGAAATAATGAATTCATCGCCGAGACGAAGTGGGGTAAGGTGTCGCGTCAGAATTCCTTGACCTATGCTTTTGAAAATTCCGAGAATGCGCGTCCGATGCAGGATGTGGGTCTTGACGGACTTCCTAATGCAGATGAGTATAGTTTCGATACCTATAAAGAGTATCTCGACCGTCTTCGCGCCAAACTTCCTGCATCCACCATCTCTGCCATGCAGGATGACCCATTCTCTGCAATGAACGACCCTGCGGGAGATAATTACCATTTCTTCCGTAGCCCATACTATGACGAGAATCATTCCGATATCCTCACCCGCTATAAGAGATATAATGGTGTGGAGGGCAACTCCCTTTCTCCCGACCAATCGGATAATCCTCTTTATCAGTCGGCTCGTGCCGTGCCTGATGTGGAGGATATCAATCAGGATAACACGCTCAATGAATATGAGCGATACTTCCAGTACAAGGTCTCGATTCGCCCGGAGGATCTGGAGGTAGGTAAGAATTATATTACGGATATACAGGAATCGGAGGTGAACACCGCCTCCGGCCGTCAGCGTGCTGTATGGTATCAGTTCAAGATTCCCTTGAGTTCCCCCGACAAGGTGGTCGGAGGTATCAGCGACTTCTCTACTGTTAGGTTCGCCCGTATGTTCATGACAGGTTTCAAGGAGACGACACATCTTCGTTTCGCCACTCTTGAACTCGTGCGCGGCGAATGGCGCGACTATAAGTTCAATCTTAACAGCCGCAATGATTCTCCGGCAGAGGGTGAGCTTGATATGTCGGTTGTAAATATTGAAGAGAATAATGCCCGCACTCCGGTAAACTATGTTCTTCCTCCCGGCGTGACCCGTATTCAGGATCCCGGCCAGTCGCAGGCAACGCAGCTCAACGAGCAGTCGCTTTCTATGAAGGTGACAGGGCTTCAACCCGGCGACGCAAGAGGTATATATAAGAACACACAGCTCGACCTTCGTATCTACAAGCGTATGCAGATGTGGATTCATGCCGAAGCCCTCATCGACAACATCACTAACACCAAGAATGGAGACCTTTCGGTATTTGTCCGTCTTGGCTCCGATGTGAAGAATA
This sequence comes from Bacteroides sp., assembly GCA_014801985.1. Lineage (GTDB taxonomy): Bacteria > Bacteroidota > Bacteroidia > Bacteroidales > Muribaculaceae > Lepagella. The sequence continues at coordinate 27,543 of JAAVDD010000014.1, read as the reverse complement.
ACTATTATGAGTATGAGATTCCTCTCACGCTTACCCCTCCCGGCTCCTATAACAATATGAGCTCCACGGATCGTGAGCGTGTATGGCCTATCCAGAATTTCATGGATGTGCCCTTCGAGCTCTTCACTACTCTAAAGACCCAGCGAAACCGCGACAAGAGTGCTAATGTGGAGGGCGTGGGCTACGCCACCCTCTATACCGGCCACGACCCGGAGAATAACCAGAATACAGTGGCCGTGCTCGGTAATCCTTCCTTGAGCGATATCCGGGTTATGCTTATCGGTATCCGCAACCGTTCCAATAGTGTGAAGGATGGGGATGTATGGGTGAATGAATTGAAGGTAACCGAATTCAACGAATCCGGGGGATGGGCCGCTAATGTGAATGCCAACCTTGCAATGAGCGATCTGGCGATGGTGAATTTCTCCGCTCATAAGGAGACTGCCGGATTCGGAAGCGTCGATCAGGGTCTTTCAGAGCGTCGCCTCGACAATTATGAGCAGTATAATGTGGCTGTGCAGGGTGATCTCGGAAAATTCATTCCTGAGAAAGCTAAACTCTCGGCTCCCATCTATTATTCTCGCTCGCAGGAACTGACCACCCCGAAATATAATCCCCTCGATCAGGATATTCTCCTCTCCGAGGCTCTCGATGCGGCCACCACCAAGTCTGAACGCGATTCTATAAAGAATTATGCTGTGACGAAGAAGGTGGTGGAAAGCTTCTCGTTGTCGAATTTGAAATTTAATGTTCAGAGCAAGGTGCCGATGCCTTGGGATCCTGCGAACTTTCAGGTTTCATTCTCCTTCAATAAACAGCATAACATCGATCCGACCACAGAGTATCAGAACACCAATGATTACCGAGGGAATTTCTCTTATACCTATTCTCCCTATATCAAGCCTTGGAAGCCATTCTCCTTTATAAAAGGGAAAGGAAAGACAGCGAAATACTTCAAGGAGTGGGAAATAAACTGGCTTTTCAATAACCTCACATTCTATACCGGAATCCAGAGATATTATTATGAAGAGCAGACCCGCAGCGAAGTCGATGTCGACTTCCAGCTTCCGGTGCAGGTGAGCAAGAACTTTACGTGGGATCGTCAGTTCTCCATCACATGGAATCTTATAAAATCGCTCCAACTCTCCTTCTCAAGCAATACCACTGCGAGAATAGAGGAGACCGTGGGAGCGGTCAATAAGAAGCTCTTCCCGGATGAATACAGGGAATGGAAGGAGACGGTGTTGACCTCGGTGCGTCATCTCGGAACGCCTTGGAATTATAACCAGACCTTCACCGGTACGTACCGTGCCCCCTTCAGTAAGATTCCTTTCCTGGATTATCTCACCGGAAATGTTACCTATAACTCCGTCTATCGTTGGGATAAGGGTGCAACTGTAGATGATCTTTATCTTGGAAACACCATCCAGAACCAAAGCTCCTGGAATGCGGATGCCAAGTTCAATTTTGAGACACTGTATAATAAATCTCCCTATCTGCAAAAGATCAACAAGCGGTTCTCGACTTCTTCAAGCAATCGAAATGCCAACCGCAACAGCAAGGAGAAGAATAGCAAGACGCCGACCAAGAAGGCAAAGAAATTTGAGCGTGCATTTACCCTTAGCTCCGACACCACGACAATTGTGAAGCATAACCTAAAGACAAAGAAGGTGAAATTCACTGCCGAGGTGGGAGGGAAACCGCGTAAACTGAACTACAAGGTGATCGATGAGAATACTATCGAAATCACCGATACCGGTTCATATAACGTAAAGGTTACCGTAAGGGAGAACCTTAAAGAGGATAAGAAGAATTTTGCAAGTGAATTTGGTGATTATAGCCTTCGATTCCTTATGATGGCTCGTTCACTTTCGTTCAGATACAAGACTTCTCATTCACTTAACCTGCCCCTCTTCTCACCGAACATAGGTAACATCTTCGGACAGTCGCAGAGTTATGGCCCGATGTCGCCCGGCTTGGATTTCGCTTTTGGTTTCTATGGAGAGGACTATGTGGAGAAAGCAAGGGAGAGGGGATGGCTCATCACCGACAGTGATCAGATTTCACCCGCCCTTTGGAACCACAGCAAGGAGTTCAATTTTGAATTGACTTTGGAACCGATAAAAGGTCTGAAGATTTTGCTGACCTCCAATCTCACGGATTCAAGAACCGAGCAGATGCAGTTCATGTATACCGGAAATCCGACTTCATATTCCGGTTCATACGTGCGCACACATTGGGCCTTCGCCACAGCCTTGCGTAATTCCAAGGCTGCCGATGGCTATGCATCCGAAGCCTTCACCAAGTTCCTCGAATATCTGCCGATAGTGGCGGATAGGGTGGAGCAGCAGTATCGCGGTTTGCGTTACCCCAATGCCGGATTCATTGAAGGGACCTCCTTTGCCGGAGCGGAATATAATCCGGAGATAGGGGTGGTTAGTCAGACAAGTTCCGATGTCCTCATTCCTGCATTCCTTGCAGCCTACAGCGGGGTTAGCCCCCAGAAGATTTCACTTGCCCACTTCGATGGGCTTGGAGCAATGCGCCCGAACTGGCGTATAACCTACGACGGGCTTGTGAAACTTGGTAACCTCAGCCGATGGTTCAAGGCATTCACTCTCAGTCATGCTTATCAATGCACCTATTCCGTTGGTTCATATTCAAGTTATATGAATTGGGTTAGCGCAGGTGGCGACTTGGGATTTATTCAGGATGTGCAGAGTGAGAACCCGATACCCTCTACACCCTTTAATATTACTTCTGTGGCGGTGACAGAGAAGTTCGCCCCATTATTTGGTGTGAAGGTGACGCTCTACAATGACCTGACTCTTAACGCTGAATATCGAGATTCAAGAACATTGAATCTTAATAGCTCGGCCGGACAGGTGGTGGAGACGACGAGCCGTCAGGTGCAGGTCGGTGCAGGATATAAGATTGCCAACTTTAATAAGATTCTAAAGTTGGGAAGTCGACAGGGAGGAGTTTCAAACGACCTATCGCTTAATCTTGATCTTGCTTTCTCAAACAACCAGAGTCTGATCCGCAGAATCGAGACAGCCTATACGCAGGCAACCCAGGGAACCCAGACATTCTCGATTAATTTCATGGCTTCCTACGTCTTGAGTAAGCGAATCACACTTAATGCTTTCTTCGATCATCAGACCAACACTCCGCTCGTGAGCAATTCATCCTATCCCACAAGTAATTCCAATTATGGAGTATCGGTCAATGTGTCGTTGGCAAGATAACCTCTAAAACTCACGATTATGAATTTTCCATTATGTGCTCTATTTTTAGCATTTTTGCTTTTATCTCCCTTTTCCGTGAAGGGAAACAATGATGAGATTATTCGTTTGAGGGAGATTTCAGATAGCCTTCACAATATCGGACGCACCGATTCTGCGCTGATCGTAGGGGAGAAGGCAATTAGGCTTGCAAAGGAAAAGGGCGACAAGGTGATGATTGTCGGCGCTCAGGCAGGTCAAGGGGTATATTTGCGGTCGTCAGGTAGGATAGAGGAAGCACTTAAATGCTACGAGTCAGCCCTTGAAATAGTTACCACCAAAGAATACCGTGCCAATCAGAATCAGGAATCAATAGAGGAGGCCGCTTCATTATATATTAATCTGGCGGTGCTCAATCTTGATATGCAGCATAAGGATGAGGCAGTCAAGAATGCCTTGCTTGCAGGAGAATGGGCATCGCGGAGCAATGATGAGGAATTCAAAAGTACTGTTTTCGGGGTGGTAGGTTCCGTACTTACTGGTTGTGGTAAGTTGGAAGAGGCTTCTGAATATCAAGCGTTGGCATATAAGAGTGCTGAAAAGATCGACAATGCAGAGGCAGCCTTTCGTGCATCCGCCTATACAATGCTGATAGAAGATAGATTAGGAAATGTCGGGAAGGCCCAGGAATGGAGAAATCGTTGTGTCAAACTTCTTCCTGAAGTCTCGTCAGTAATGGCTTTGCTGGTCTATTATCAGGCGGAATGTTCGATTGCCTTGAAACATGACGACCAGAGAGAGGCCTTGCAATGGTTTGACAAGATATTATCATTGGAGGGGATTGACAAGCTCCCATTCGTTAAGTTTGATGTGTATAATAACAAGCATATCTCTTATGCTGCGTTAGGAGAATATCAGAACGCTTATAAAACATTGTTGGAGAGCAATGAGTTGAGAGATAGTCTATGGGAAGCTGAGAAAGCGGAGAGTCTCAGGGATTTGACAGTGAAATATGAGACTAAAGAGACCCAGCTTGCATTGGCACAAAGCGAAGCCAAAAGAGCAAATACCTTTGTATGGCTGCTTGCCGTTGCCGGTCTGTTACTGCTCGCAATAATCATTTTCCTATTATATGCCACCCGCCAGCGTCGTCTCAGACTCAAGAAGGAGATAGAGTTTGCAAATTTGAGAACCGAGACAGGAATCCAATTGACCCGTCAATACATCGAAGGACTGGAGAATGAAAGGAACAGAATGGCCAAAGAGCTTCATGACGGAGTCTGCAATGATCTGTTGGCTGTCCAGATGAACATTCAAAACGGATGTCCTATTGAGACCACCGCCAATCTTATTGAAACATGTCGGGAATCGGTCAGAAGAATCTCTCATGAGCTTATGCCTCCGGAGTTTACTTACGCTACCCTTGATGAAGTATTGAGGTTCTTCTTGACAAAACAGGAATCTGCCTCGATGGGAAAAGTGAAAATAATTTATTCTTCAGAACTCTCGAATGGGAGTTGGGGGGATATTCCTGATTTCATATCCTTGGAGATATATCGAATTGCTCAGGAAGCTGTCGGAAATGCACTTAAACATTCCGGGGCAGATGAAATCCGTGTGGATATGACATTTATAGATGGCCTTATCACTTTAAGAGTGAAGGATAACGGCAGTTTTAAAGATTTTAAAGAAAAAGGGGCTGGACTGGATTCGATAAAGAAACGAGCAAATTCAATAAAAGGCACATTGAACATCCAATCACCAGAAAAAGAGGGCACAGAAGTGTTGTTGACAGCAAAAGTTTGAAATTTATTTATATTATCTTAGAAAAACTACGGATTTCCGTAATTGATTGGCATCTAAAGGCGAAGTAATTTTGTAAAAAAAATTTTTTATATAAATCGCCTGGAGATGAGTGTTAAGGACATACTATCCCAAATGAAAATAGCCGTTGTTGATGATCACGATTTAATAAGGGAAGGGATGAACGCTGTCCTGATGAGTTATGGCGCCGGCCATGTGGATAAATACAGCACGGCCACTGCGTTAATTTCGGCAATTGATACAGGTTTATTATATGATTTCTATATAATAGACCTCGAACTTCCGGATATAGACGGATTCGTATTGATAGAGAAAATACGTGCCCGTATGCCGGAGGCCAACATTATTGTCAGCACCATCCATGATGAGATTTGGACATTACGCCGACTTCTTTCCAAGAATGTAAATGCCATAGTGTATAAATCGGGAGACGGTAGAGAAATTGTCTTTGCAATTGAGGAGATCCTTCAAGGAAGGAGATATTATTGCGATGAGGTGATGAAGACCCTTAAGATGGCTGAAGATAATTCGGCCCACCCATCAACAAGAGAGCTTGAAGTTCTCCAATATATTGCACTTGGAAAGACTTCGAGGGAGATTGCAGCAATTATGTTTGTCTCGGATAATACAGTGGAGGCACATCGAAAGGCTCTATTTGCCAAGTTAGGAGCTGTTAATGTGGCGGATCTAATTATGAAAGCAATTAACAAGGGATACTTGAAAAAGGGGATTTAAATCCCGTCCCTGAATTCAATAAATCAAATAATTAACTTTTTAGGATGATTAAAATGAGAAAAAATTTATTTGTATTGGCATTGGTTGCAGTAATCGCTGCGCTCAATCCATTCTCTGCCGAAGCACAGGGACTCGGAGGGTTACTTAAAAAAGGGAAGCAGGCGTTAGAAAAAGTCTCGAATACGACTACTGACAATTCAAACCAAAAGAATACCGCCAAGGCTGTTGCCACAAAATTTGAGAACGGTATAGAGATGATCAATCCTATGGCGGAATATATAGATGTAACTCCAGTGGGTCTGTATGGTATCACGACAAGTGAGAACTATGGTGATGCTTACCTCGTGTTGAAGGTGATGATGAAAGAGCCTGCCAGCAAGGCTTCTTTCGGTGGGAGTATCAATAATGAAAAAATGATTGCCGTGGATGCAAGTGGTAAGGTATATAATACGGATTCCAATGGTACATTCTCCTTTGATACTCCCGAAGGGATACCGGTGAGTGTGGTGATGAATCAACCGGCCATAATGTTTACCGAAATCAAGAAGAGTACCGAGGTTATGCCAATGGTGAAATTCGGTATCCTGATCGATGCATATCATAAGGGAAACCTTACATTAAAGAATGTGCCCATCTTCTGGGATGAAACACCGGAATAAATAATATCAATAGATATGAAAGGAATAATAAAAAGTTTGTGGGCTCTATGGGCCATGTTCATTTTGGTGGCTTGCTCGGGTCCGAGCGTATATAATCCGGAGAAATGTGCGGCCCTTCAGGAGAAAATAGACAGCAAGCAGGAACTCACCGACGCTGACTACACGGAGATCATAAATCAGTTGGATGGGATTCTGACCGTAATGAAAGAAAAGGATAAGGAGTATGCCGATAATGAGGAGAAAGAAAAAGAATTCTACAAATCAGATGAAGGTAAAGCTCTTGGAAAATATCTTGTTTATTTTGGTCTCTTCATTGATTCCCGTTCAGATCAGCTTTCCAATTCCAATAAACGGAAGTTAAATAAGGTGATGAGCGAATACAAAAAGGAGAGAAACAAATAAAAAACCGATAAGATAAAATAAGGGACACGGCCCGAAAGCCATGTCCCTTATTTTATTGAGGATAATATTGGTATTTATTTTTTATTTACAAAGACAAGTTCATCGCCTTTTCTATCGATAATAATCGGGTGTTCACGATCCACTTTCTGGGCAAGAATATCCTTTGAGAGCTGATTAAGCACCATACGCTGGATAGTTCTCTTCACAGGACGTGCTCCAAATTCAGGATCGTAGCCATCTTCTGCGAGAAGTTCGAGAGCTTCTTTTGTAACCTTTAAGGTTATGCCATTTGAGGCAAGCATCTTCTGAACGCTCTTCACCTGAATCTCGACAATCTCAAGAATCTCCTTCTTGTCGAGCGGGGTGAACATCACGGTCTCATCGATACGGTTGAGGAACTCAGGACGGATAATCTGTTTTAGACGATCCATAACATCCTGCTTGGTTGTGGAGATGACATTCTCCTTCTCCTCCTCATTCTTCTCGGCAAATCCCTTGAAGTTATCACGGATGATATCCGATCCCATGTTGGAGGTCATGATGATGATTGTGTTCTTGAAGTTGATGAAACGTCCCTTATTATCGGTAAGACGACCATCGTCAAGGACCTGCAGAAGGATATTGAATACATCCGGATTAGCCTTCTCAATCTCATCGAAGAGGACAACAGAGTAAGGTTTACGACGTACGGCCTCAGTAAGCTGACCACCCTCGTCATAACCGACGTATCCCGGAGGCGCTCCGACAAGTCGAGACACAGAATGCTTCTCCATATACTCCGACATATCGATACGTGTCATCATATCCTCATCATCGAAGAGGTATTCGGCCAAAGCCTTTGCAAGCTCAGTCTTACCGACACCGGTCGTACCGAGGAAGATGAAAGAACCGATAGGACGGCGAGGATCGTTAAGACCTGCACGAGAACGACGCACTGCATCGGAGACGGCACGGATTGCATCCTCCTGACCAACTACACGTTTGTGAAGTTCCTCTTCAAGATGGAGAAGTTTTTCCTTCTCGCTCTGGGCCATCTTCTTAACAGGAATTCCGGTCCAGCGGCTCACAACTTCGGCGATATCCTCGGCGTCGACTTCCTCCTTAATCATAGCGCCTTCGCCCTGAAGCTGACGAAGTTTCTCCTGAATGGCCTTGTTCTCATCCTCTTTGGATTTGATCTTGGAGTAGCGGATTTCAGCAACCTTTGCATAATCGCCTTCACGCTCGGCACGCTCAGCCTCATAGTTGAGTTGCTCGATATCGATCTTATTCTGCTGAATCTTGTTGATCTCAGTCTTCTCAGCCTGCCATTTGGCACGAAGAGACTTCTCAGTGTCGCGGAGGTTGGCAAGGTCTTCATCAATCTCCTTCAGCTTATATGTGTCATTCTCACGCTTTATAGCCTCACGTTCGATTTCAAGCTGTTTGATCTTTCTTGAAGCCTCATCGAGAGCCTGGGGCTGGGAATCCATTTCCAGACGAAGTTTTGAAGCTGCCTCATCCACAAGGTCGATAGCCTTATCCGGGAGGAAACGATCAGTGATATAGCGTACGCTCAGTTGAACGGCGGCGATAATCGCCTCATCCATGATGCGCACCTTATGGTGGTTTTCATAACGCTCCTTTAGTCCACGAAGGATAGAGATAGCTGACATTTCATCCGGCTCATCAACCATCACTTTCTGGAAACGACGCTCAAGGGCTTTATCCTTTTCGAAATATTTCTGATATTCATCGAGCGTGGTTGCACCGATTGAACGGAGTTCTCCACGAGCGAGGGCAGGTTTAAGAATGTTGGCGGCATCCATGGCGCCTTCACCTTTACCGGCACCGACAAGAGTATGAATCTCATCGATAAAGAGGATAATTTCGCCGTCGCTCTGTGTCACCTCATTCACAATTGCTTTCAGACGCTCCTCAAACTCACCTTTATATTTTGCACCGGCTACGAGGGCACCCATATCAAGAGAGAAAATCTGCTTCGATTTAAGATTTTCAGGGACATCACCTCTGACGATACGCATTGCAAGACCTTCGGCGATTGCTGTCTTACCGGTACCGGGCTCACCGACGAGCATCGGGTTGTTCTTTGTACGACGCGAAAGAATCTGAAGCACTCGACGAATCTCCTCATCACGGCCGATCACCGGATCGAGCTTACCGTTACGTGCGCGGTCGTTAAGGTTGATTGCATATTTGCTTAGAGCCTGATAAGACTCCTCGGCACTCTGGTCTTTCACGGTGTTTCCCTTTCTAAGTTCCTGAATAGCGGCTTTCAAGCCATCTTCAGTGATACCGTTATCTTTAAGAATCTGGGAAGCCTTGCTTTTTGATTTAAGGATACCCATGAGCATAGCCTCCACAGAGACATACTCATCACCCATAGACTTAGAGAAATCTATAGCTTTCTGGAGGGCATCGTTAGATTCACGGCTAAGAAAAACATCGCCCCCGCTGACTTTCGGGAGGGTGGCGATAGCCTGATCGACCGCCATTTTCACACCGTTCAGGTTGGCGCCCAATTTCTGGAAAATGAAATTGACAATAGTCTCACCTTCAGAAATAATCGCCTTAAGCAAATGGACAGGTTCGATCTGCTGTTGTCCGGCCTGCTTTGTGTAGTCAATGGCCTTCTGGACAATCTCCTGCGATTTGATAGTGAAATTATTAAAATTCATATATTAAATAGATTAAGGACTCCGCATCCTCTCGTGACCTCGACAATGAGTGAGGAACGGAGACATCAGTTAATTTCTTCGTTTGTAATATTAACGTTTGAATATTAAAATGAGTTCGGCAGGATAGAAAGTTTCTTACTTCGCATTCTGAATTATTGTCTTGCAGAATGGATGTAAAGAGAAGAAAATATATCAGGAATTTGTGCATTTTTCGGTGTGATTGTTTTGTAATTAAAGAATATTTTGTAAATTTGCAGAACAGAGGTATATAACCATGCTCAATGCAGTTAACCTTGTTTCAGTTAGCCTTAACAGTTCTTCAGACGTATGTCAAAATGTGTTTCAAAAATGTTTCACAACATATTTCTGAACGCGAATCTCTCCCTGCTCGTTAAGTCAAAATAGAGTGAAAAGAATCCCCTTAAGAGGTTTTCTCCCCGGCCTCACGATATGGAGATTACAACCCAAAAAAGAGAGAAGTCAAACCTAAAATATAAAATCTACTAATTATGACAATGATCAAGCCATACGTGATGGGCATAGACATAGGCGGTACAAACACAGTGTTCGGTATCGTGGATGCCCGTGGACATGTTGTTGCCAGCGACAGCATCAAGACTCGTAAGCATGCGAATTTCGACGACTATATCAAAGAGCTCCATGCAGGGGCAGAACGCCTGATAAAACTCAACGAGGCAGAGGGAAAAATCCAGGGTATCGGTATAGGCGCGCCTAATGCCAACTATTATACAGGAGAGATTGTTAACCCGCCAAACTTGCCATGGGGCCCGATCATTCCGTTGGCAGAGACCGTGAGCAAGGCTTTCGGAGGCATACCGGTGTCCATCACCAATGATGCCAATGCAGCAGCTCTGGGTGAGATGACATACGGCGCAGCCCGTGGTATGAAAGATTTCATCATGATTACTCTCGGAACAGGTGTCGGTTCAGGTATCGTTGTCAATGGTCAGCTCGTATATGGCCATGACGGTAATGCCGGTGAGCTGGGTCATGTAGTGATGAAGCGTAACAACGGTCGTATCTGCGGTTGTGGCCGTACAGGATGTCTTGAGGCTTACTGTTCTGCAACCGGTGTGGCACGCACTGCACGTGAATTCCTTGAAATCCGCAACGAGCCTTCTCTCCTGCGCAATCTTGACATAGAGGATATCACATCCAAGGATGTCTATGATGCAGCGATGGCCGGAGATGCAATTGCAAAGGATGTGTTTGAATACACAGGCAAACTTCTTGGTGAGGCTATTGCCGATATGATTGTCTTCTCCAGTCCGCAGGCGATCATTCTTTTCGGCGGTCTTGCAAAGAGCGGCGATCTCCTTCTCCGTCCTCTTCAGGAATCTCTTGATAAAAATATCTTCCCCATCTTTAAGGGTAAGACAAAGGTTATTATCTCCGAGCTGAAGGAGAGCGATGCTGCTGTATTGGGCGCTTCTGCTCTCGGATGGGAAGCAAAGTATAAATATGAGGCTCCCGCTACGGCTGCTGCCTCAAAACATGAGGATGAGACTGAGAAAGCATAAATGCTTCTCCGATTTAAAGAATATAATAACGGTTCCGTCAAATCGACGGAACCGTTATTGTTTTACCTACATTATTAAACATCAAAATATTTTTAATTCCTGATAAAGACGATGGATAGGGAGCCCCATCACATTATAGAAGCTACCCTTAATCCATTCCACCGCAATGCACCCGATCCATTCCTGAATACCGTATGAGCCGGCCTTGTCGAGGGGGCGGAAATTGTCGATATAATATCTGGCATCCTCCTCGGATATATTTGAAAACTTCACTTCTGTGGTGGAGGTGAAAGAAATCCGTCGATCCTTGGTGACGATGCAAACCCCGGTGACGACAAGATGGACATTGCCGGATAACTCCATCAGCATTTTAAAAGCCTCATCTTCCGAATGCGGTTTTCCGAAAATATGCTCATCTTTAATCACAAGCGTATCGGCCGTGATGACCATCTCGTTTTCAGTGATGAACGACAGATATGCATCGGCCTTACGGTCGGCAATATATTGAGGGACGTCCACCTTTGGTATATTATCGGGGTAGGACTCATCTATTCCTCCGATTGAAATAGGATTAAATTGAATCCGGAGTTCCGATAAGAGTTCACGTCGTCGGGGAGATTTACTTGCCAACAGAATATGGTATTTTTTCAGATTTTCAAGCATAATTATTGCATTAAGGTGAATAAGAATATATAGCCTATTCATTTCTAACAAAATAAATGACAGGAGGGTTTTCTGGTATAGATTTCTACCAATGAAAATCATCCTCTTGCGTCATCCATTCCCCTTTGGACGATAGAATCTGCTGAATGAGATCGCGCACGCAACCATATCCACCTCCGAATTTTGAGATATACATGGCCTCCTTTCGAGCCTCGTTGGAGGCATCATACGGTGCGCAAGGGAGACCGACAGCGTGCATACACTGAAGATCGGGAATGTCATCACCCATGTAGGCTACTTCCTCCGGCGACAATCCCTCTTTATCCATCCACTCCCGCAACACGGGGAGCTTGACAGGAATGTTGCAGTAAATATCCTTGATTCCAAGAGATTCAAATCGTTTTCGGCTTCTGTCGTCGGCACCTCCGGAAATAATGGAGATCCTGAGATTCTTCTTTACTGCCATCAGAAGGGCATATCCATCCTTTACATTCATCATTCGGACAGGTTTGCCATTCTCATCCATTGGTATTACGGAAGGGGAGAGGACTCCATCTATATCGAAAACGACAGCTCGAATTTTTTTAAGGTCGTATGCTATACCGCTCATATCTTTATTCGTGGTTATGGTGAATATTATAGATTGACTCCGAAAGAAGCCGATATATCTCCTTTATATGGGGTTTATCATTCAGAAGGTCGAGATGAGAGTGGACTATATTCATATCCCCACGGACAGCGGGCCCTGTCTGGGACTCCTTGGGCGAAAGCGTTTTCACTTTATCCAAAGTCTCCTCAATCAAAGGAAGGAAATCGGCAAAATCAAGACCATTCTCTTTGAGGAAGAGGGATGAGAGAGTCCAGAGATGATTTACAAAATTGCATGAAAGGACAGCTGCAATATGAAGTGCGCGTCTCTGCAATGAGTCAGCATATCTGACAATGGGAGAGATGAGAGAGGCGAGGATGAAAAGTGTTTGCGCTGCCTCTTTATCGGAACCTTCGACATAGAAAGGAATCTTTTTATAATCGAGTGGTTTTGATTTTGAGAAAGTCTGCATTGGATAGAACACACCGAAATTTCTTATCCCGGACTCTTCAAAAACGGAAAGAGGAGTGGAGCCGGAAGTGTGTGCAACAATCCCTTTCATCTCAGGGAGATGGGCAATCACTTCAGGAATGGTAGCATCTGAGACGGCAATCAGTGAAACGTCTGAATCAGTGTGCAGCCCTTGAAGAGAATGAGGTTCAACAGAATAGACATCCTCCAATCCTGCATCCCTAAAGGCTTTTAGAAGATGAAACGCTACATTCCCACTTCCTATAATATTGACTTTCATATTCTTTCTACTTGATGTAAACTTAATAAATTGAATCCGTAAGCCGATTGATTAAACAAAGGAGAGAGGTGAGAACACACGGTCCGGGAAACAATGATCGAGAAGAGCTGCTATTTCAGAATCCTCTGAAGAGTTCAACCCGCGTTCAATCTCGATAGCAACGTGACCCATGGTTTTGCGTACATTGATTTCAACGCAGGGATTGAGCCATCCCTCCTGAGTGACCAACATATCGAATCCAAGAGGCCCACGGTATGATCCAAGAAATTTATCATTAATAAACTCTCTCTGTATTTGTATCGCTTCTTCAAGTGAGTTATTTGTTACCTCCCCAATCATCTCCATAATCCTCTTCTGTGGAATAAGTAGATTTCCTATATACTTCCCTGAATCAGAGGTTTTGAAGAATGATAAACCAAGAAAACATACCTTATCCTCATTTATCTGCCACTCGGAAGCTAAATTATGAAGTACGCGATAGAAGGGTTCACCCATTACTGCACCTTGTTTCCTAATGTAGGACGCCGCCCAGTTATATGCTTTATCGCTGGAGAACTCTGAAGAGAGTATGACCCCTCTTCCCGAACTGCTCCAGGGAGCCTTGAGGCAAAATTCATTGTTCAGGGAGAGAAATTCCTTTAGTCTCTCCTCAGAATCAATAATAACGGGCGACGGATAATCATTTTCATGATTATCGGATTGTTCCTTCCAAAAATTAAAAAAAGAGTGCGTAAGTCCACGATGAGCTAATTTCCTGACAATTTCAATCTCCTCTTTGGCAGGAAGGGATATTCCTCCTAATTTTATTCTCATCTTTCTTACCACCTCCTTATTCCATCCCCAAGGCTGAAATGAAAAATCCTCCGGGCTTAATGCCAACTCTTTCAGAGGACCCTCGATAGGCACAATCTCCATTCCCTTGGCTATTGCCATGTCGTGGAAGGGGAGGTGAGGAATCTCCTCCGCATTTATCCCTTCGGTCAGGATAATGTCATTCTTCTGCGCATAGAGGGCCGGAAGCAAAGCAAGGCGGCGTCGGAAATTAACGACTCTTGGATTAGGTGTATAAATGTCCTGGTCGAGCCCAAGCACAATCTCTGTCTCCGGATTGAAAAAATGAATGTTCTTCATTTGAGAAATAGAAATAAGGAATGGGGAAGAGGAATAAAAAATGCCGTGGAGAAAAATCCACGGCAAAATTTCCTAATAGAAACGTGAAACGGGCATCGCCGTCAGAAAAGAGGGTAGCCCTCACGAAGAATCAGTCTAAATTGAGTTTATCCTTCTCCTTAAGGGGATTAGAGAAATAAAGCTTCTTCTCAATATACTCCTGAGTGGCGATAAGAGTGGGTTTTGGGAGTTTTTCATAAAACCTTGAGATTTCAATTTGCTCTCGATTTTCAGATACCTCTTCGAGATTGTCGGTAGAAGCAAACTCCTGAAGTTTCTTTTCCAGTTCCTTTTTGAGCTCGATGGAAATCTGGTTAGCGCGCTTACCGATAACGCAAACAGTTTCATACACGTTTCCGGTCTGCTCTGCCATAGCGATCATATCGCGGGTGACAGTGTTGAGTGGAGCATTTGTTTTCTTATAATCCATAAGTTCTATTATGATTTATTTCTGTATGTCTGTGTTAAATGGAGAGGGGAGAGATTTAAAAGCTGGAGAGATTAGAGACCGGCGTGTTTACTTGCGATCTTGAAAATTGTCTCCGCTTCTTTTTTATGTTTGGATTCGGGATTGTTGTTGATGAAAGAATAATATTCATCCACAACATCACGATATCTGTCGGCCTGACGCTCGGCTACGCTCTGCTTGGCCTCCTGGAATTTCGATTTTAGGATAAGGAGCTCGAAATCCTCTTTATATTTTGAATAGGGGTAATCCTTTATGGCGTTTTGAGAAACGACAATGGCGGATTCATAATTGTTCCCCATATAGTTGCCGAGATTATAATAAAGCTGCGCATTCTGAAGCTGCTTCAATGTAAGCTTATCCTGCATCTCGAAAATTGCATTCTGAGCAATCGTGACCTTATCGGATTTCGGGAAATAATTGAGGAAAGCATCAAGTTCCTGAATCGCCTTGACCGTGTTCGACTGGTCGAGCTGCGGATCCGGAGAATCGAGATAATATCCGTAACCGCTGTAGAAACGGGCCAACTCGGTGTATTTCCCTTTCGGATAGCGGGTATAGTAAGTTTTGAAATATACCGCAGAATTCAGATAATCCTTATTCTCGTAATATGACATTGCAAGCAGGAACAGCGCCTCTTCGCCCTTAGGCCCACCGCGAAGGGGGGTTATAAGGTCGGAAAGGAGCGTAGAAGCCTGAAGATAATTCTTTTTGTCGTAGGCTTTTTTAGCGTACTCAAATTTGTAATCGTTGTCTCTGCTCTTCAGCACATTATTGTATTCGCTACAGGCGCACAAAAGAAGAAGAGGCAGAAAATATAGTAATTTGCGCATTCTACTTGTCAATATAATATTATATTGTCGCGACCGGTAATTCTGTATAGGCCGCTTTGAAATGCAAAGTTAATAAAATTATTTTGAATGACCATAAAATTTGACAAAAAACTTTTTAAGAAAATTCAAAGCCATAGATTTTTGCTTGCTTGGGTAAAAAGTGTTAACTTTGCGGAAAAAGAGGAATCGCCTTTAATAAAAGTAATAAAAAGGTAGTAGGATTTGGTGAGGAAGGTGGGGAATATGAAAATAGAATAAAGAAAAGAAAAAGATATATGGCAACAACATTGGTAAAGACCGATTATGAATTTCCCGGACAGACGGGAGTGTATCATGGTAAAGTTCGCGACGTTTATAGCATTGGAGAGGATCTGTTGGTGATGATAGCCACCGACCGTATCTCTGCCTTTGATGTCATTCTTCCTAAAGGCATCCCCTTCAAGGGACAGGTGCTGAATCAGATTGCAGAATATTTCCTTGATTCGACTTCCGACATAGTTCCCAACTGGAAAGAGGCGTGTCCCGACCCGATGGTAACGGCCGGTAAGCGTGCCGAAGGTTTTAAGGTCGAGATGATTGTGAGAGGCTATCTTGCCGGTAGTGCTTGGCGCGACTATGAGAAAGGTTGTCGTGAGCTTTGCGGCGTGAAACTTCCTGAGGGGATGAAGGAGAATCAGAAATTCCCTGAACCTATACTCACTCCCACCACAAAGGAGGATGAAGGACATGATATGAATATCTCTCGCGAGGAGATTATCGAGCGCGGCATAGTGTCGAAGGAGGATTACGAAGAGATGGAGCGTTATGCCCTTGCCCTTTTCAAGAGAGGAAGTGAAATGGCGGCTGAGAAAGGACTCATTCTCGTCGATACCAAATATGAATTCGGTAAAGCTGATGGTAAGGTGATTCTCATAGATGAGATCCACACTCCCGATTCTTCCCGCTATTTCTATGCCGACGGCTATGAGGAGCGTCTTGAGAAAGGAGAGCCCCAGCGTCAGCTTTCAAAGGAATTTGTTCGTCAGTGGCTTATCGAGAATGGCTTCATGGGAAAGGAGGGACAGACTGTTCCCGAAATGACTCCGGAGTTCTGTGAAAGCGTTTCACAGCGTTATATAGAGCTTTACGAGCATATCACAGGAAAGAAATTCGTGAAAGCTGAAGAAAGCAACCTTGAGGAGCGCATCAAGAATAATGTTGATGCATATCTTGCACAAAGATAATAAGCGGCCCGGCCGCAAGGAGACAAACCCTTAAAGAAGAGACGGACTTGGAAAACAAAGAAAACAATATGCCGATGGGAAGACGTGGGCTTATAGCCCGTCATCCGGTTATTTTCAATATCGTGGTCATCGCCGTGATCGCGGTGACCGGACTGTATATGGTTTTCCTTGCCCTCGCCATCTTCACCAAGCATGGGGAGAGCGATAAAGTGCCAGACGTTGAGAACATGACTTATACCCGTGCTCTTGAGTTGCTTCATGAAAACGGATTCCGAGTGGATATCCGCGACTCAGTCTATCGCGACGATGTGAAGCCGGGTCTGGTAATAGAGCAGTTCCCCAAGGCCAATTCCGCAGTGAAGCCCGGACGCAAGATTTTCCTTTATATCAATGCAGTCCATCCAAAGGAGGTGGTACTCGACGATGTGAACCATCCGACCGAATATGCGATGAAAGGGATTTCCTATCGCACTGCATTGGCAAAGTTTGAAGAACTTGGCTTCAAGAATGTGAGGGTAGTAAAGGTGCTTGGCGCCACCGACCGTGTGGTGAAGGTGCTTGCCAACGGCCGACCTGTTAGGAAGATGCAGCGGGTGCCGGTGAATGCCCAGATTGTGCTTGAGGTGGCTGATGGGCGCCTTGCCGATTTGCGTGATTCCCTTCAGAATGAAGAGTTGCGTCGCTCCTATATGGAAGGAAACGGGGAAGCCGATATGCCGTATCCCCATTACGTAGACCCGGATGCTGACTATTCCGCCGCCTCCGTGGAGACTCCTTCCGAAGCCCCTTCCGAGCCTGCGGAAAGTCCGACGCCGTCGGCTTCCACGCCCTCTGAGCCACAGCCTGAAGAGCCGGAAGCCCCGTCGCAATATCTTGAATAAATAACAGCAAACACGGAGCGGCAACACCGGAATATAGGTGTTGCCGCTTCTTTTTTTACAACAATGGAAAACAGCAATGAAATAAAAGAGAACGATTTCGATCTTGATATGCTGCCTGAAGAGGATGGCCTTGGTGTTGGAATCGTGGATAAGGAATATGAATCGATGTTTGTCGCGCCTGATGGCCGTGAGATGTATGAGCATTTCCGCTTCGTGGCCGATAAAGGTCAGCAGCTTTTGAGAGTAGATAAGTTTCTCACCGACAGGATGGAGAAAACTTCACGTAATCGTATCCAGCAGGCTGCTGATGCCGATTGTGTGATAGTCAATGGAAAGCCGGTGAAGAGTAGCTACAAGGTAAAACCGGGCGATGTGGTTAGCGTGGTGATGGATCGCCCCCGCTATGACTTTGATATTATTGCGGAAAATATCCCTCTCGACATAGTGTATGAAGATACCGACCTGCTTGTCGTGAATAAGCCTGCCGGACTCGTGGTCCATCCCGGACATGGAAACTACAGCGGTACGTTGGTCAACGCTCTTGCATGGCATTTCAAAGATAATCCCGACTATGATGTGAGCGATCCAAGACTTGGGCTGGTACACAGAATCGACAAGGATACATCGGGTCTTCTGGTTGTGGCCAAGACTCCGGAAGCAAAGACCGATCTGGGTCTTCAATTCTTCAACAAGACCACACGCAGGGAATACAATGCTTTGGTGTGGGGTGATTTCGATGAAGATAAAGGGACAATAACAGGAAATATAGGAAGAAATCCGCGTAATAAACTTCAAATGGCTGTGCTCAGCGATCCGGATCAAGGTAAGCATGCCGTGACTCATTATGAGGTGCTTGAACGTTTTGGTTATGTGACATTGGTGAAATGTGTACTTGAGACAGGAAGAACGCATCAGATACGTGTGCACATGCTCAGCAAGGGGCATCCTCTCTTCAATGATGAGCGATATGGAGGAGACAAGATACTTCGTGGCACCACCTTTGCAAAGTATCGGCAGTTTGTAAATAATTGTTTCGAAATATGTCCCCGGCAGGCTCTCCATGCCCGGACCTTGGGCTTCCGGCATCCACGCACGGGTGAAGAGATGGATTTCGAAGCTCCTGTGCCGGAAGATATGACCTGTCTGATAGAGAAATGGCGCGATTATCGGAAAGCCAATGATTGAACAGAAGGGGAAGGGGAAGTGAGAGAAAAGTGATAGAAAAGGTACGTATTGTGTTTAAGAATGTTAATTAAATGAATAAAACACCAAAAAAAGAAAAGCATTCCCTTTCAAGTTGTTAAAAGGGTAATGAGAGGTACAGAAGTGTACCAATAGAATTTTGGATATATTGTATTTTTAGTTAACTTTGCAATAGGCTCGCTCTCCTGCCGACTCTCACAATATAGAAATAGAATCAGAAAGATTAGTAATGACAACCCAGGATTATAATTTCGCAGATATATCTCCCTACGACGACTCGCAATTCCATGAGAAGATGGAAGGCCTCATCAAGGAGCCCGGTTTTCTTCATGCGATAAAATATACCATGCCGGAGAAGGATATCCCCAATCTATTAAACGAACTTGAGAAGATAGACAATAAATATGACTTCCAGACCAAGATAATGTATCCTTTCCTTGAGATGCTGGCAAAGACCACGACATCAGGGATTAGTCTTGGAGGTGTGAAATATTATAATCCATCGTTGAACTATGCCTTTATTACAAACCATAGGGACATAGTGCTTGATGCCTCCTTCCTAAATCTTGCCTTTCTAAGACGCGGGATGCCGACCTCTGAAGTTGCCATTGGAAACAATCTCCTCGTTTTCGATTGGATAAATGATCTGGTGCGTCTCAATAAGAGCTTCATCGTGAAGCGCAACACCGGTCTTCGCGAAGGTCTTGAGGCTGCCAAGAAGCTTTCCGCCTATATTCGCTATGCAATCCTTGAGAAGCATGAATCGATATGGATTGCGCAGCGCGAGGGCCGAGCCAAGGATAGCTCCGACCATACTCAGGAATCCTTGCTAAAGATGCTTGCCATGAGTGGTGAGGGAACCTTCAATGAGAAACTTGAAGGTCTTAATATCATGCCCGTATCGATCTCATACGAGTATGATCCCAATGATTATCTTAAGGCACGCGAGTTTCTCATGCGCCGACGCGACCCGAATTTCAAGAAGTCGCAGCGAGATGATCTTTTCAGTATGGAGACAGGCTTGCTTCAGTTCAAGGGTAAGGTGCATTTCCAGATGACACCACGCCTCAATACCAAGCTCGACCAGATAGGAGATCTCAAAGATACGAACACAGCAGCGAAATATGTCGGCGCATTAATCGACAATGCCATACATCGCAGTTATGAGATATTCCCAATCAATTATATTGCCTACGATCTTCTTCATGATTCAAAACGATTCGAGAGGAAATACACCGCTGAGCAGAAACAGGAGACGGAGGATTACTTCAACCGTCAGCTTAATAAGGTGGATCTTGAAGATGTCACGGCTGAAGAACGTGCCTATATGATGGAGATGATGCTCATAATGTATTCCAATCCATTAAAGAATAAACTTAAGACTCTTTTAGGAGGAATTGTCTGACAGCAGGTCTCTTTGATTGGATTTATAAAAATAAGGATTAAATTTCTAAAATGCGACTCCCTTTTTTCTTTCTGATAATACTCGCCTTGTTGGCTTTGGTGGTTGACTTCTATATCCTGCGCGACATCAATCGCAGGGTGGAGGAGAGACATCGTAAAGTCTGGAGAATATGTTATTATATATCCATGACCATAGGCTATGCGTTGCTTATCGCCATAATGTGCATTCCGGTGAGAAAAGAGGATGCCGACATCATACCCGTGATGTGGCTACTCTATAGTTTCCTATCCATCTATATACCCAAGACACTCTATGCTATCATCTCGCTCATCGGAAGAGTCGGCAGCCGAATATGCGGAAGGAGCGGTAAGCAGGGAAATGCAGCAGGAGTGACCGGTCTGGTAGTGGGTATATGGATTTTCCTTACTCTTTGGTGGGGAGTATTCTTCACGAGAAGAGAGATTGAGGTAAACAAAATCACTATCACTTCCAGTAAGTTGCCACAGAGCTTCAACGGATACAAGATTGTGCAATTCAGTGATGCGCATGTAGGAACATGGGGTGAGGATACCACCTTTGTGGCTAAGCTTGTGAATGAAATCAATTCGCTGAATCCTGATGTCATAGTCTTTACGGGAGATATCGTGAACCGTCGCACTGAAGAGCTCCGACCTTTCTTGAAAACCCTTTCCCGACTAAAGGCCAAGGATGGAGTCTATTCCATATTGGGGAATCATGATTATGGAGATTATATCGATTGGAAAAATGAGGAGGACCATAAAGCCAACAATCGTCTTCTTGCACAATGGGAAAAGGAGATGGGATGGAAACTTCTTAATAATGAACATGACTTTCTTGTGAAAGGGAATGATTCCATTGTTATGATAGGAGTGGAGAATTGGGGAGAACCTCCCTTCCCGGAGTATGGTCGTCTCCGCGATGCCTACAATGAAAGCCGCGACTCTGCCTATAATCTTAATGATAATAAATTCAAGGTGCTTCTCACACATAATCCTGAACATTGGAATAGGGAGGTGCTTAAAATATCCAATATAGACCTTTCCCTTGCAGGCCACACCCATGCAATGCAGATGATGCTGCGTGTAGGCGGTTGGCAATGGAGTCCGTCAGTGTTCAAATATGAACGTTGGGGAGGTCTATACAATGAGAATAATCAGGAAGGGTATCCGATGAATCTATACGTCAATATCGGTTCAGGGGAAGTCGGAATGCCTTCGCGCATCGGGGCTGCCTATCCGGAAATAACTGAAATAACACTACAGCGATAGATTGAGATGAGTGAAGTATTCCTGTCATTCGGCAGTAATTATGGGGATAAGAAGGGGAATGTGGAGGCGGCATTGAGATGGATCGGAAGTCTGCTTGATGATATGCAATCTTCGGATGTTTACGAAACTCCGGAAGTGCATGGTTATGGAGCCTCTTATTTCAATGCTGTCGCCTGTGGAAAGACCGGACTCGAACTTGAGGAGTTCAATCGCAGGTTGAAGGTATATGAGAGGGACTGCGGGCGAACAGATGAGGCTCGAATCCGTAAGGAAGTGCCGATAGATATAGATATAGTGATTTGGGATGGTGAAATAATTCGACCTGTAGATTTTTCAAGAGAGTTTTTCAGGATAGGATATGAAGATATAAGAAAGCCGCGAAATTGATGTTCGCGGCTTTCTTAGTTAATATGAAACTTTTTAGCTTATATGAAAAAGTAACATGGAAGGTAACATAGAGGGTAACATGAAAAGTAACATGAGGGGGAAATTAGAATTTCGCAGCTCTATGGTATAGGTAAATGCCAATGATGAGATAGACCACGTTAGGAATCTGCATTGCAATGAAGGGTGTGGTCAGGCCATTGACAGCAAATGAACTTGTCACAGTCGAGAATAAGATATAGCTGAAACTCAATGCCAATCCGATACCGATATTCAGTCCCATTCCCCCTTTTGATTTCTTCGAAGAAAGCGACATCCCGATCAGTGTAAGGATAAAAGCGGCAGCAGTGGAAGCATACCTTTTTTCTCTCTCGATCTCAAATCCCTTGATATTGGCTACTCCGCGCATCCGCTGTTTCTCCACATACTCCGTGATCTGGGGAGTCGTCAGAGTCTCTTGGTCGTTGACAGAGATTAGGAAGTCGCGAGGCTCGATAGGAATTATGGTGTCGAGTTTGGTTCCCGATTTTATTTTCTCCCTCTTGCCATCAAAATCTCGGATCATATAGTCGCGCACGGTCCAATGATACATACGTGTGGTGTCGTAGACAACAGTCTGGGCTGTCATTCGCGACACGAGCTGCTTTCCGTTGAACTTATCGAGCGAGAAACGGTATCCGGTTTTCGTTCCATTTTCGAATCTTCCGATATAGCATACCACTCCGGGACTTGCCATGAGCTGAATATCAAGCCCGGTGGTGACGCTCTTGTTTTTCACATACTTGTTGGTATAGTTTATTCGGCGCTGATTGGTCGGGGGGATAAGATAGTTGCTCATCACAAAAGTAAGAGCTGCAATTATAGCCGCCCCCATCATATATGGCCTCAGAAGACGCCTGAAACTGATGCCGCTCGAAAGAATAGCGATAATTTCCGAGTTGCCTGCCAGCTTTGTTGTGAAGAAAATCACGGATATAAACACGAAGAGAGGGGAGAGCATAAGGGCGAAATAGGGGAGAAACGACATGAAATAATCAAAAATCGTTTCTTTAAAAGGAGCGGTAAGGAAAGCATCAAGTTTCTCAGTGACGTCAAACATCGAGATTACGGCCAACATAAGAATCGTGGCCATAAGGTATGTGCCCAGAAACTTCTTGAGGATGAACCAGTCGATGCGTCGGATTGCGAAAATGTTAACAATGCGTCTCCATATCCATTTCAGCACACTCTTAATTCCTTTTCCGATCTTGCTTTCCCTTTTGGGTTTGAGAGGTTCGCTCACGAGAGTTACAGCCTCCACATCAGTTTCGGCAATCTCTTCGTCAGCAATCGCTTCACCCGTTTGTGAAGTGTTATCCTCCTCCGATCCTTCGGTAACGACAGGATCTAATAATTTATCATCAATCTCCTTCATTAGGCAGAGGGATTATAGGCGACGGGTTACATTGATAACCATCTCTTCCTTCCATGTCTTGAAATCACCTGCTATAATATGCTTCCGAGCCTCTCCGACAAGCCAAAGATAGAAAGCGAGGTTATGAATTGATGCAATCTGCATTGCAAGAATCTCCTGACTGATGAAAAGATGTCTTACGTATGCCTTCGAATAGGTTTCATCTACAAACGACGGACCACCCGGATCAAGAGGGGAGAAATCGTCTGCCCATTTCTTATTTCGCATATTCATGATACCGTTTCGGGTGAACAGCATACCGTTGCGGCCGTTGCGGGTTGGCATCACGCAGTCCATCATATCGACTCCCCGGTCGATTGCCTCAAGGATGTTGGCAGGAGTGCCGACTCCCATAAGATAACGTGGTTTGTCAGTGGGAAGAATGTCATTGACCACTTCGATCATCTCATACATCTTCTCCGTAGGTTCACCCACGGCGAGTCCGCCGATTGCGTTCCCTTCGGCTCCGAGATCGGAAATAAACTTTGCCGATTCTCTTCGCAAATCGGGATAGACACATCCTTGGACAATAGGGAAGTAGGCCTGCTTATAACCATAAATTCCTTCGGTCTCATTATAATGTTTCCATCCGCGGGCGAGCCAACGGTGGGTGAGACCTAACGATTTCTTTGCGTAATCGTAATCAGCTGTGCCGGGGGCGCATTCATCGAGGGCCATCATAATGTCAGCTCCGATCACACGCTGTATATCCACAACATTTTCAGGAGTGAAGAGATGTTTACTGCCGTCGATATGCGAGCGGAACCAGGCACCCTCCTCCTTCAGTTTGCGGTTGGAAGAGAGGGAGAAAACCTGAAATCCACCGGAATCCGTAAGAATCGGACGGTCCCAGCTATTGAACTTATGCAGTCCTCCGGCTTTTCGGAGCACGTCGAGTCCCGGACGTAGATAAAGATGATATGTGTTACCGAGGATAATCTTGGCATCTATATCCTCGCGTAGTTCCTTGAAATGAACGGCCTTCACGCTTCCAACCGTGCCGACGGGCATGAATATCGGAGTCGGAATCTTGCCATGATCGGTGGTGATCTCTCCGGCACGAGCGGCAGTATATGGGGCAGTAGCCTCTATTTTGAAATCCATATTATGCTTTTCTAATTAGATTACAAAGTTAACACTATATATAGAATTAAGCAAATTATGATAAGATTTGTCTCGATATTGATTACCCATTTCATCGGTTACATTGTCATACCACCGTTTTAGCTTGTCGTTGACAACAAACATCGGCTCGGTGTCGTCGTGGTAAGGAGCATAATAGAAATTGAAGTCGTCAACCACCTTGACAGGTTTCTCTCCGAGGGCATCCATAAACTGTGAGATAGGTATCTTGGGATTGCCCCAGTTTACCGTCTCATAAAAAATGGGGCCTGAGACGGAGCATTATATGACGGGGGATGTCGGCGCTATGATCCGCCGGCATCCCCCCGCAATGGTAGCATAGGATGTTCTGGAGTTGGTCACAACTGTACCGAAGCAGCCAAGCCTTCTAAATCTTTGAGTTCATCCGCAGTGAAATCCTTGGATTGAGCCGCCTTCGGGGAGTCGGCCAACTGAGCTGTGCTGCTTCCGACTATGACCGATGTCATTCCCGGATGCGCCAGCACCCATGAAAGAGACATCTGAGCCAGTGTCTGGCCCCTACGCTCGGCTATAGGGTTAAGTTTCCTTATGCCGCTACAAGATCGTCGCTGATCTGAGAAGACTTAAGGAAGCGTTGCTGCATAGCCCTTGAGTCTGCCGGAATGCCATTGAGATAACGGTTGGTCAGTATACCCTGAGCCAAGGGAGAGAATGCTATGAAACCACACCGGTTCTCCCGTAGACATTCGAGCGTTTCGTCGCGCTCTAATCTTCTGTCAACCAGGTTAAGACGGTCTTGAAATAGCAGACACGGTGTATCATGGCGCTTAAGATAGTCGAAAGCAAAACGGGATGCCTCTACCAGCCAACGCAAAATACCTACATACAGAGCCTTTCTCATCCTCACAATATCGACAAGCGCCTGAAGGGTCTCCTCAGCCGTGCCGTAACCGGAGCCATAATTGTTAGCGAGGTCGAATGAAGTGACTCCATGGTCGAACGCAAACTTCATCATGTCCTTACTTCTCTCAAGCGGTGCGGTCTCTCCGAAGTTATGTCAAAAACCAAGCGATACTTCCGGAAGAAGAATCCCGCTGTGTCCGCATCTGCGATATTCCATGCCAGCATCATAGCGTGCTGGATCTGCCTTATAGATATCTTCAATTATAATCAAAAATATTTATATAGAGGCCTTTTTACCACTGATCAACCTTTTTATGCGCTTTACCATACCTACCGGAATAAGACGCATCATCCGGTGTCCAAACGAAAACACACCGCGTTTCCATTGGTAGCTGATTACATTGGGTGCAGAATGGAAATATGTCAAAACCGTCTCCAGCATACCCGAAGCATATACATGGCTTTCCCTCACTGCCATATGGTCTGACGGAATTTCGGATGTTTTGATAATGACGCCTATTATCCGGCCTTCATCCGTGACCGACAACCTTCACCGACGCATATCCATTGAGTTCGTCTCCCACATCGATACGCTCCTCCCTATTCCAAATCACAAGTCGACCATCCCGGCAATCCACATTATATTGATGAAAGCCGAGATATGCCTCATGTTCCGCCTCATTAGGCTTATGGTTGAGATAGAGAACCCCACCTATATGCAGACATATCAAAGCCTGCCAGACGACGGTCATCGGCCGGACGCTATGGTCAAGCGCATTCCTAATATGCAGCAATGACACGCTGCCCTCTCGGTAATGCAGACCAAGAGTCTCGCCCATTCCGAATGTGATTCGCGGATAGGGTAATGAATAATCATCAAGAATGTCATTGTAGTATGGAGCCAAGGGGTCAAGATATTCCAGTTTATATTGCCTGCCTCCGATTCTATTGCCAAGCACATAGCTCAACGCACAACCGACATCGACAATAAGCGGATCCTCAATTCCAAGACCATCTACGAACGCCTTTACATCGAAATCATCAAGCTTACATTCCTTTCCATATTCCGACCAGCTCATAAGCGCTTTTCTTGAACTTCTGTTGCTGTAATAGCTTCTCCAGAAAGCCACTTCATATGGAATCCCGGAAATCCATCTGCGGCTCAAGTCGACGTCAAAAACAGGCATCGGTTCTGATTCTACCGTATTCTCATGGGCTTTGGAAGATTGTATGTTTTCAGATTCTTTCATAGTGCAAAGTTAATAAAAACTATTAAAATTAGTACCTTCCATTGACGCATTATTGCAAAAAAAACGCAAGATAGTTTATTTGATTCATAAAGTCCATATTTTTTCACTCAATTCAAAAGTATTTAATTGGTTCGTAGGTTTGCACTCGGTACCATCAGTTGACTTTGCGAGTGCAAACATACGAACTAATATTCAAATAAACGAAAAAAGGTTGGAAAGTTATAACTTTCCAACCTTTTTATTACAAATTATTCTAAATTAAATTCTTACCTTACTTCACTTCCTCGAAGTCAACATCAGTGATATCTTTCTCATCGCCATGCTTGGGCTCTTCCGGAGCCGCCTGAGCACCTGCCCCTGCTGCCTGCTGAGCATTATAGATATCCTGCGATGCTGCCTGGAGTGCATCAGTTACGGCCTTCACTGCTGAGTCAACATCCTCAACGAGCTGGTTCTTGTGAACCTCTTTCAGACGCTCGATAGCTGATTCGATAGCGGCTTTCTTATCAGCCGGAATCTTATCACCAAGCTCAGCGAGCTGCTTTTCAGTCTGGAAGATAACGCTGTCGGCGTGGTTGAGCTTGTCGGCACGCTCCTTAGCTTTCTTATCAGCTTCTTCATTTGCCTTAGCCTCATCTCTCATTCGCTGGATCTCAGCATCGCTAAGACCGCTGGAAGCCTCGATACGGATAGACTGCTCCTTACCGGTAGCCTTATCCTTAGCAGTTACGTTAAGAATACCGTTGGCATCAACCTCGAATGTAACCTCAATCTGCGGCACACCACGGGGTGCAGGTGCGATACCACCAAGATTGAACTCACCGAGGAGCTTATCATCTGCTGCCATAGGACGCTCACCCTGAAGAACACGGATTGTAACCTCCGGCTGATTGTCGGCTGCAGTAGAGAATGT
>JAAVDD010000013.1 GCA_014801985.1 Bacteroides sp. | reverse complement strand
GATAGCGGGAAGCGCATAGCCGAAAGCAAGGGTGTCGGAGGTGACTCCGAATCTGAAGGAAGCGGTAGGCAAAAGCCTGACTCCACGCACAGAAACTTGATAAAAGGCTCAAAATCAGGGGTAAGGTTGCAAGTCAAACCAAAGCCCGATAGCTATCCGGACTGATGAGAGTAAATCAAGGGAGTATAAGGCTGAAAGATTATGTTCTTAATCGGGGATATCTGTGGGGCGAGCCGCAAGGTGAGCAGTAACAACGAACCCACAGAAGTCAGCAGATGCCATAATAGTCATAGTCTTAAAGCTCGTGGGCGAAGATGAAGGGCAAAACTTAACCACACGAGCAGAACTTTATTTTACCCGATGAAAGGAGAAAAGCCGAAAATATCAGAAAGCTGCCCTCGGAAGAATAGCGCGGAACGCGAAAGATATGAGGGGGCGCCTACTTTGATTGGGATAGTTGGAGAAGAACTCGTGGAAGTGCAACTATCGTCAGACAGGATGTTGGAGTACATCCTCACTCCCGACAACCTTAACAGAGCCTATAAACAAGTCAAGTCCAACAAGGGGAGCGGAGGAATCGACAGAATGGAAGTAGACCAATTACTGCCATATCTGCGTGAACACAAGGAAGAAATAACTGAAAGTCTGTTAGGCGGACGTTACCGCCCCAATCCCGTGAGGAGGGTAGATATACCCAAAGAGGGAGGTAAGACACGAGCACTCGGTATCCCAACCGTAGTAGACCGCGTCATCCAGCAATCCATAGCCCGGGTACTGAGCCTGGTATACGAACCGAAGTTTTCGGAGACGAGTTACGGGTTCCGCCCGGGACGGAGCGCGCACCAGGCACTTCAAAAGGCGCAGGAAATCATCAACGACGGCTATAAATACTGCGTAGACCTTGACCTTGAGAAGTTCTTTGATACGGTAAGCCACAGCAAACTGATACAGCTACTTGGGGAACCATCAAAGACGGCAGGGTCATATCACTGATACACAAGTATCTCAATGCAGGAGTTATGGTCGGCCACAAGTATGAGGAAACGACAGAGGGCGTTCCGCAGGGCGGACCGCTCAGCCCTATACTGAGCAACATAATGCTGACGGAACTCGATCGCGAACTTGAAAGGCGTGGATTACCGTTTGTGCGCTACGCTGATGACTGCGTCATATTCTGTAAAAGCCCGAGAGCGGCCGAAAGAGTATGTGAAAGTATCACCAAGTTTATAGAGGGAAAACTCTTTCTGAAAGTGAACCGCGAGAAGACGCACGTCGGCAGTGCTCACGGACAAAAGTTCCTCGGCTACTCGTTCAATATGTGAAGGGGAAAGGCTCGCTTGTGCGTTCATCCGAAGACCAAAGCCAAGTTGAAAGCGAAACTCAAAGAACTACATCGCACAGTAATGGCTGGGGCTACGAGAAGCGCAAGGAGAAACTCGCCTATGCAATCCGAGGGTGGGTGAACTACTTTCGGCTTGCCGAGATGCGCAACTTTCTGAGGGAACCCGACGAGTGGTTGCGCAGTCGCATACGCATGTGTATATGGAAATGCTGGAAACGAGTGCGGACACGCTTCAAAAATCTACAAAGCTGTGGCATAGCCAAGTGGCAGGCATGGCAGTGGGCAAATACCCGAAAGGGGTACTGGGGCACTGTTCACAGCCCGATACTCACGCGTGCCATATCAAACGAGAACTTGAAACGAGCGCACTATCCCACACTTACGGAATACTACGAGAAACTGCATCCGCGTTAAGAACCGCCGTATGCCGAACGGCACGTACGGTGGTGTGAGAGGTCGGTAAACACGAAAGTAGGAGATAAACACCTATGATTAGTGTTTACCTCCTACTCGATTCTTTTTATTTTGTGGAGCATAGCGGACTCGAACCGCTCACCTCGACACTGCCAGTGTCGCGCTCTAGCCAGATGAGCTAATGCCCCTTTAAGTAGCGTTCTTATTTCAATTGCAAAGTTAGCATTAATTTTTAAACCTACAAAATATTTGCCAAATTTTTTACAAATTTTCTTCTTTAATCTCAACGATCTATATCAAAATTTAGATATAACGAGGTGAAAAATTGTATCCATCTTAGATTTTTATAATAAAATGGGTTTCCACAATTCGATCTTAGTAGCAGTTTAAATTACCCCATAAATCCGAAAGATATGGCAGGAAAGAGATAATGAGTATTCAGACTTCTATACTCTTCTGCATGGCTTCAGGCATAATTTAAACAGTAAGAGAATCCTTTTTTTAGAAGTGCGATATAGGCAGCCGCGATAGTGATTTTTTCTGTGGAGTTACGCTTGAATTTCCTACCCGAGATTGACGGAATACTCCGGGCTATGAAGTTTTCTATGGAACATCGAGGAGGAGATTTTGAATGATTTTTACATTTCAATTTTGAATTTACAGGCCAATTTCTATAATGGATTAATTAGAATAAATGATAAAGAAATGCAATATAATTACGAATAAAACGGTGTAGAAATAGGAACAAAAGAGTGTGAAAAATAGTTATAAATATATGGAAAAAGAAGAAATAAGAAAGCAAATGATGGGGCTTTGGAAAGAGAATTTCCATGACTCCGAGGGCTATATTCGCCTGGTTTTTGATCAATATTTTGATCTTGATAATATCGAATATGAAGAACGAGATGGGCAAATTGTCGCCTCGTTATTGGCGATTCCATATCAGTTTGGAAATGGCAATTATGCGATCACTGGAGCTTATTTGTGTGGCCTTTCAACCCAAAATAAGTACCGTGGAGAGGGTATTATGACTGATTTATTATACAGAATCGAGAAGAAAATGCGGGCAAAAGGCTTTGCATTTATGTTTCTGATTCCAGCTGATAAAGGTCTAAATAGGTATTATACTGACCGTGGTTTTATCAATGGATTTTATCGAACTTACCTCCATTATACCTCAATTCATGACTTTAAAAGAGATTATTTTTCTACAATTTCTAAGGAAGAAAAGAGATTGTTTGAGGTAAAAAAACGATATTTTGATGGCCTCTTAGTAGAGGAAATCAATGATCTCTCAGGTCTTAGTGAAGCTAAAATATTTGAAGAGTTAATAGGGTTTATCGAGGGTTGTCAGCGTCAGCAAAAGGGTCTATCTCTCTATCAAACCTATCAACAAATCTCAACTTTTCTAACTGAAACTGTTCTATCCGGAGGCAGAATAATGGTAGGTAGAAACAGTGAAGGAGAGATAGCGGGTCTTTCACTATATACACAGTCTGAGACTGAGCTAAGGGAAATCGGACGATATGCCTTGAACTATGGAGTACTCTGTAAACTTCGTGAGTCAGTATTGCTATTAGGAGGGGGGCGAAACTTGACAGTTATCCAATATGGATATGAAAAGAGCTTGGACTCAACGGAAATATGGAATCCCATGTATAGTGCGTTTTTGCCTACAGCTGATCAGGTCGGTGCAGTCGGGATAATAGAGCGGACCTATAATCCGAATAGTCATTCCGAAATCTATGGAATGGTACGAATTTTATCAATTTCTGAGATTCTAAAATTTCTGAGCAGATGGCGACGCGATCTAAAATATTCGATTCTCATGCGTCAGGAAAATGGAGAAGAAATCTTTAGATTTTCTTCAAAAAATGGACAACTTGAAATTCAGGAGGTGATAAATAATTCCAATTCGAAAGATGGAGAAATTTTAGAGAATGCAGGTAATAAAAATCGAAAAATTGTGCATATAAAGGATAGCTCCGGTTATGACAAAATCGTGTTGAGTGAACGAGATCTTGGTGAGATATTATTTCGTCGTCCGGGATCGGATCGATTAATCGAGGAGGCCTTTGGACTTCCAGCTCTTAATGGAAAAATTTCTTTACTCTTAGATTAAATTCCTAAGCGGTATTAGAAAGAGGAGACGAGAGTCTCCTCTTTTTTTGTAATTGCACAAGGGGGTAGAGGAGATGAGTACTTTTTTAGAATATAGATAAGATGGTGAAAAATCATGTAAAAGATAGAAAATACAGTTAGATAGCATGTCAAATTATTATTTGAGTTAATAATTTATACCAGATAGAATTATAATAAGATATTGTATATTAGATAATTTATAGATGTAAACGCAAAAATTAGGCCATCGAGAATTAGAAGAACATAGAATTCTGACCCAAATATGGAGAATATAGAACTCTGGCGAATTAGGAAATCCAGATAAATATTAAAAGTCGTGAGGGTAGGGGAGAAGAGAAGGTAAGATTTGTATACTCGATGAGAGGTAGAGAGGAAGAGTATTTTTGTAAATTGAAAAATGGTCGAATTGGCACATAAGAATATCAGAGCCAATTCCTAAATTATAAATTGTAAACTACTTTTATATACAATTTCAAAATTACATTTGTAAAATGTTGTATTTGTAATTATTTTTATGTAATTTTGCAAATAGTAATGATAATGTTTATTTGTAAATTTAGAAATGATAATTGTAAATTCAGTATAAAACGTGAAATTGTAATTACAAACTATATGGATTAACATTTATTTATATATTTCGTATCTATGTATAAATCAATATATTAGTAATAAATCTTAAATTATTTCTAAGGTTTGAGAGGGGTTTAATGTGCTCTCTTGTTAATATATGTGGATATGTGGCATAAGTACTTATTTGGCATTATTAAAGGCATATTTCCTTAAAGTAATGCGTAAGAAAGTAAGATACGATTGTAAATTGCAAATTTAAAATTTGTAATTGAAATTTGCAAATGTTTTATTTGGAAATTGGAAATTATAATTTGTAATTTGCAAAATTATTATTACTTTTGCATACTGAAATTTAGATAATTAAATTTGAAAATGAACGAGGAAAACGTTGCAATTCGTCTAAAAGGATTCATCGACTATCTGGGAATTTCCAGTTCCCAGTTTGCCGATCAATGTGGTATTCCTCGTCCGACGCTCTCTCAGCTCCTTAATGGTCGCAATAAGAAGATCAGTGATGTATTAGTCGGTCAGATTCATACGGCTTATCCTGAGCTCAATGTTGTGTGGCTTCTCTTTGGAGAAGGAGATATGTTAAACAGGCCTTCCAGGGATGATTCTGACGTAGCTAAGGATCCTGATGATGGATTCCCCTCTGATGATGGTAAAATGGCTTTAAATGAAGGCGTAGGATCTTTATCTGGAGGTGGAGCAAATAATATAAGGGCTGCATCCTCCGGAAGTTTAGGACCACCATTGGAGCAATCCCTGGTTGAGAGGGATGCTCTCATAGAAGAATTAAGGAAGGAGATTGATCGGCTTAAGCGTAATCCTCGGAAGGTTGCTCAAATTACGGTATATTATGATGATTCCACATTCGAGACCTTTTATCCCGGGAATGGAGGTGTTAAAGGTCGTTGATTTTAAATTTTTCAGAATTTTGCGTGAGATTTTTTCGATTAAGGAGTAAGGTAAAATAGAATATTAAATTCTCATGCCGTTAGAAACAGGGTTGTTTGATGGTTAAATCATAGAGAATAAGGAGTTTAAATACTAATATTTTTGGGTAAGAAAATTTACTCAAATAATTAGAAATGGTCAAAATTTAGGTATTTCCCCAAATTTTGACCATTTTTGTGGTTTCATATACCGACTTTTTCTCTTGATTGTATTATAATACCCCCTTCTCTTTATTTACTCTCTAATTATCGGAGGCAGCTCATTCTCCAATCATCTTTTCTAATTATCCATCTTTAACTATATCCCTTCCTTCCGCTAATTGGATTATTCTTTTCTCAAGACTCAGAAATTTGATTTAATATATTATATGAAGGGTGGGATATGAAGGACGAGATTTGAGTTCTCTTGAAACATATTGGTTATGCTTGCACTATATTGTTTTTATATTATTTGTATATTTATTTAATTTTATCAAGTTTTGTATAAATGAAAAGATGTAATCAATTTGAGGGTAAAAATACCATTTTTAACCTTAAAATGATTACATCTAATATTTGTCAATATTCTCTAATCTTCTCAAATATTACGAAAATAAGTTGTAACTAATTTTTTCGATATTTGATGATTTAATGATAAAGTTAATAACAATCATAATCTAAATTGCTTCACTATTCTTCTTATTGTTATAGTAATCCGTTGTGCTTTTAAAAGAAGTAAAAGATTCAGTTATACTATCTGAAGCAATCACATACAATATCATCGCAAATCTAGTCTATTCAGAGGTATCTTTGCTCAAGGAATCAAGTCTTTGTTGCATCTTAATTTCTGCCGGATTCTTACCGGGGAACCAGAATTTACTGCCGGTAAGTTTGTCGGGCAGATATTGTTGTTTCACGTAGTTTCCATCAAAATCATGTGCATACTTGTAGCCGTCATGATAGCCTAAATCCGCCATAAGCTTTGTAGGAGCGTTTCTAAGGTGGAGTGGTACCGGGAGATCACCCGACTCTTTAACCGCGGCGAGAGCGGCTCCTATGGCCTTGTACGCGGTATTACTCTTTGGGGAGTTGGCAAGATAAATTGCGCATTCGGATAGAATAATTCTTCCTTCGGGCCATCCGATCTTATTCAGTGCGTCAAAAGTGGCGTTGGCAAGAAGTATCGCATTGGGATTTGCAAGTCCGATATCCTCGGCTGCCAAAATCACGAGGCGACGTGCGATAAAAGCAGGGTCTTCACCACCGGCTACCATTCTTGCCAGCCAATAGACGGCAGCATCCGGATCGCTCCCTCGAATGGATTTTATGAAAGCCGAGATAATGTCGTAGTGCATTTCGCCATTTCGATCATAGGCTGCCGGATTTTCCTGAAGTCGCGATATGACGATTTCATCGTCGATTATGACAGGCTCATTCTCCGGAGTGGACTGCTCGATGAGATCAAGAATGTTTAGGAGTTTCCGAGCATCGCCTCCTGCGTGTCGTAAAAGTGCCTTTTTTGATTTTAGCTCAAAAGTGCGTTTTTTTAAAATATCATCTGTGGAGATTGCGCGTTGGAGCAGCTCTTCTAAATCTTGCACTTCTAATGATTTTAGTGTATAGACCTGCGCTCTCGATAGGAGAGGCCTGATTACTTCAAACGAAGGATTCTCCGTTGTGGCTCCGATTAATGTTACAGTGCCCTTTTCCACAGCACCAAGAAGAGAGTCTTGCTGGCTTTTATTGAATCGATGGATTTCATCTATGAAAAGTATAGGACGACCCTTGCTGAAAATGCTTTTTGTATCTGCTTCGCATTTTTGTAAAACCTCTCTTACTTCCTTGACGCCTGAAGTAACTGCTGAAAGTGTATAGAATGGCACTTCTGTTTGATTTGCTAAAATCTTTGCCAAGGTCGTTTTCCCCACTCCCGGAGGTCCCCAAAGAATAAAGGAGTTCACCCTGCCTGATTCAATCATTTTACGAATAATCCCATCAGGTCCTACAAGATGCTTTTGCCCGATGTATTCATCAAGATTAGTAGGCCGTAATCTTTCGGCCAGTGGTATGTTACGATTCGTCATCTCTTACTTAGTTCTGTTATTACACTTTTGAGGCTAATTTCCTCTAATGAATGAACAATCATATCGGCATAGGGGGCAATGGTGTCTTCTGAAAGTGTTCCGGCCACCCCAATTACGAAAGCTCCGGCAGCCCTTCCTGCTTTTACCCCTTGCAATGAATCTTCAAAAACTACACATCTCCTGGGATTGCATCCCATAAGAGATGCTCCCAAAAGATAGCCCTCAGGATGTGGTTTTGAATGAGAGACACGGTCTCCGGTGACTATTTCCGAGAAATATGTTACAGCTTCCGGCAGCTCATCCCTAAGATGAGACATTTTTTCTTCATTGCTACTGGTCACGAGCACAGCAGGAAGATCCTTTTCTTGTATGTCTGAAAGGAGTTCTTTAGCTCCTTTAGTCCATTCATATTTCATTTTGTTTTCCAACGCCGAAAGCATCTTTGGCACTTCGACACGATAGGTTGGGGAAGAGAAATATCGATCGATTATTTCTACCAGTGTCATGCCCTTTATTATTATCGGAAGATTGGATATTCCGGTCGGGAAAGCATGATTGATTTCACCCCATATTCTTGTATATTCTCTTTCGCTATCAATAAGCACTCCGTCGAGATCAAAGAGAAAACCCACTCGCTCTTCATTAATTGTGATATTATCCATATATATATTATAATTAAGAGGGAAATGTGGGAGTATATTTGCACTTTTGATATTTCGTTTTTATATACTCCTTATTAATATCCTACAAATATAATGAATAGAAGCAATAAAATCAAAAGAAAGAATAAAAGAATGGTAAAAGCAGTTTTAATGGCTCTTAAATGGGTTGCGCAGCTTCAAAAAAAATGGTATATTTGCAGATTAAGAGTAAAAGATAATTATGTTACAAGATATAACCCTACAGACCGATCCGCGCACTGCAGGTGAGCCAGAACTTCTACGTAAAAAACTTGCGTCGATTATTGGATTACCTCTCACGCAGATTAATGATTATCGCGTTTGGCGCCGATCGGTTGATGCCCGTGGCAATAAGGTTAAGGTGAATCTTTCTGTGAAGATTGCCAGTGGAAGTGACCATACAGTATCCCCTTTATATAAGGAGAAGCATTTCGAGACTCTGAGGCACGATGCACCCTCCATGGTGATTGTGGGAGCTGGTCCAGCCGGTCTTTTTGCTGCGTTGAAATGTATCGAGATGGGTATAAAACCCATTGTTCTTGAAAGAGGCCGGGATGTTGATACCCGTCGAATTGATATCGCTCGAATAAGTCGGGATAAAGAGATAAACCCCGATTCAAATTACTGTTATGGAGAGGGGGGTGCCGGTGCATTCAGCGATGGGAAACTATATACACGCAGTAAGAAACGTGGAAATAACGAAGAAGTGCTTCAGTTGCTTGTGCAGTTTGGTGCTTCCGAAGATATCCTAATTGATGCTCATCCTCACATAGGAAGCGACCGCCTGCCGGGGATTATAAAGGGTATTCGTGAAAAAATAATTGAGAAAGGGGGAGAAGTGCATTTCTCTACCAAAGCGGAAAGCCTGATTATTGAAGATGAACGAGCTGTCGGTGTGGTCACATCTGATAGGAAAGAATATCGTGGAGCCGTAATGCTTGCCAATGGGCATTCCGCGAGGGATTTCATAAAAAATCTTCATTCACAAGGCGTCAGAATGGAGGCAAAGGGAATAGCAATGGGAGTAAGGTTGGAGCATCCGCAGACATTGATCGATAGAATCCAATATCATCAACCTGAGGGCAGAGGGAAATATCTTCCTGCCGCTGAATATTCCTTTGTGTCACAAAGTGACGGACGTGGGGTCTATTCCTTCTGTATGTGTCCCGGAGGAGTGATAGTACCTGCCGGGAGTGCTGAGGGGGAGCAGGTGGTCAATGGTATGTCTGCTTCAGCGCGAGCCGGAGAAAGAAGTAATTCCGGCATGGTGGTGGAGATACGCCCAGGTGATTTCCCGGAATATGGAAAATTTTCAGAGCTTGAACTTCTGACTCTTCAGGAGGATCTTGAGCGCAAGTTTTATCAAGAGAGTGGGGAAAGCATCGTGGCTCCTGCACAAAGGATGACTGATTTTGTGAATGGGCGTCTCTCTGCATCTCTTCCTGCCACCTCTTATGCGCCGGGAATTCAGCCAGGAGATTTCAATAAACTACTCCCCGGATTCATCAGCGAAAGATTAAAGGATGGATTTATTAGTTTTGGAAATAAACGCAAAGGTTTTTTAAGTAAAGATGCAATACTTGTGGGTCTTGAATCCAGAACTTCTTCTCCGGTCAGACTTCCCCGAAATCGCGACACCTATGAGCATATAGAGATAAAGGATTTATATCCTGTGGGGGAAGGAGCCGGTTATGCTGGAGGCATTGTATCGGCAGCCGTTGATGGAATCAACGCGGCGGAGGCATACAAAAGAAAGATTTCCTCTTCTGCCGTCGGTTCTGGTAATCCATTTTAATAAAAAAGAAACATTCATAAAAAATGGCAACTATATTAAATATAGAGACATCGGGAAAGATATGTTCCGTGGCTATATGCAGCGATGGAATGGTAGACTTTCAGTTGGAAGATCATGAAGGGATGAAGCACGCTGAAGTGTTGGCACCTTTTGTTGAAAAATGTATGGAGGAGTTGAAGCGTCGGGAAAAGAAACTGGATGCTGTGGCCGTGAGTATAGGTCCAGGTTCATATACCGGTCTTCGAATAGGTTTATCCCTGGCAAAAGGTATTTCTTTTAGTATGGATATTCCATTGATAGGGGTGAGCACTCTTCAGATTCTTGCGGTTAAAGCAATGTTCAAAAGCCTTGATTTTACAGGAGAGGAATTACTTGTGCCCATGATTGATGCCAGAAGAATGGAGGTCTTTACCGGCGTATATGACTTTGCATTAAACGAAGTGGAACGCCCGGGTGCAAAGATATTGGATGAAAATTCTTGGACCAATCTCCTTGAAGGGCATAAAATTGTCTTTATCGGGGATGCAACAGAAAAAGCAAAGGACGTGATTCGACATGAAAACGCTATCTGGATCGACGGTCAGAATCCATTGGCCAGAGATATGATGGCTCTCTCGGAAAAGATGTACCGAGAAGGAGTTTTTATAGATCGGGCTTATTCCACTCCTGAATATCTGAAGGAATATCAAACCACTGTAGCTAAGAAAAAGTTTTGATCAGATTCAAACTCTTTTCAGTGAAAAGTGAATAAAAATGAATAAACAATATGACAATGATACCATATAATACGGATAATCGCCCTATCGTGCTTCCTGAGTTTGGACGTAATGTGGAGGGGCTTGTAAAGTATTGCTGCGGCATAGAAGATAGAGAAGAGCGCACTGCGTGTGCTTATGCTCTTGTGGAGATGATGGCAAATTTGTTTCCTGAGCTTATAGGTGAGCAGGGAGACCGAAGCCAGATCTGGGACCAAATCAATATAATCTCGGAATTTAATCTTGATATAGATTTTCCGTGCGAAGTGATCACTGCCGAAAAGATGAATCCCAAACCTGAGCGCATTCCCTATACCGCTTCTGCCATGCGTTATCGTCATTATGGAAAGAATATAGAAAAAATGATTGAGAAAGTGGCGGAAATGGAGGAAGGTGAAGAAAGAGACCTTCTAATATCCATGATCGCCCATCACATGAAGAAACTTATGCTCACTCATAATAAGGAGGGTGTAGATGATGCCAAGATTCTTCGCGACTTGGCAGAATATTCCGGAGGAAGAATCAATCTTGACCCTTCAAAATATTTGCTTCATGAGTTTAAAGAGGTGGAGTTAGCTGCGCCTGGTAAGAATAAAAAGAAAAAGAAATAGGATATGAGTAGCTTTATAGTGGAAGGTGGTCACAGCCTTCATGGCGAGATAAGTCCCAAAGGTGCAAAGAATGAGGCACTGGAAGTTGTCTGCGCTGTTCTTCTGACAGATGAAAAGGTGGTTATCTCAAATCTCCCCGCCATCTCTGATGTCCGGAATTTGATAAATCTTTTGTCGGAGATGGGAGTAAAAGTTAATTATCTGACACCAAATGAATGCGAATTTCAAGCAGATGATATTGACTTAGGATATATTACTTCTGATAAATTTCGTAAAAAAGCGGAATCTCTTCGCGGATCGGTGATGATTATGGGGCCTCTCGTGGCTCGTTTCGGTAAAGCTATTCTTCCTAAACCGGGGGGTGATAAGATCGGTCGTCGGCGTCTTGATACGCATTTCATCGGTTTGCAGAAATTAGGTGCCTCCTTTGATTATGATGGCTCGACAAGAACTTATACGATCACCGCACCCAATGGGTTGAGAGGAACCTATATGCTCCTTGATGAGGCCTCCATCACCGGTACTGCCAATATCATTATGGCTGCTGTGCTCTCCCAAGGAGTCACCACTATCTATAATGCCGCTTGCGAACCATATATACAGCAATTGTGCAAGATGTTGTGTAGAATGGGAGCCAAGATAGAGGGAATAGGTTCTAATCTACTCAGAATTGAAGGAGTCGAGAGGTTAGGAGGTACGAAACATACGCTCCTTCCCGATATGATTGAGGTGGGAAGTTTCATTGGAATGGCCGCGATGACGGGTTCAGATCTATTATTAAAGAATGTCGGCATTAAGGATCTTGGTCTTATGCCGGATGTGTTTGAAAGAATAGGTGTGAAGCTCGAAATCAAGGGCGATGATATACGGATAAACCAAAAAGAGATATACGAGATTGAGACCTTTATTGATGGCTCCATCATGACAATCGCAGATGCTCCATGGCCCGGTCTTTCTCCTGATCTGATAAGTATTCTACTTGT
Organism: Bacteroides sp.; assembly: GCA_014801985.1. Lineage (GTDB taxonomy): Bacteria > Bacteroidota > Bacteroidia > Bacteroidales > Muribaculaceae > Lepagella. The sequence continues at coordinate 131,413 of JAAVDD010000013.1, read as the reverse complement.
AGTGGCTACTCAGGCAAGAGGGAGCGTCCTGATTCATCAGAAGATGTTTGAAAGCCGTCTCTTTTTCGTCGATAAACTGATTGATATGGGAGCGAGAATCATATTGTGCGATCCTCATCGTGCCGCTGTGATTGGCGCCGGTAAATTCGATTGTCTCAGAGCCACCGATATGGTTTCTCCGGATATTCGTGCAGGTATTGCAATGCTTATTGCAGCAATGGGTGCGAAAGGCACCAGCAAGATCCAAAACATAAATCAGATTGATCGTGGATATGAAAATATCGATGTCAGATTGAACCGTCTGGGGGCTAAAATCATTAGAATTGAAGAGTAATGTTTTAATGCTATGATTGAAGAAAAGAATCTCACGCCCGTTGGAAAATTTCAAAAGACACATGCCTTGAAAGGGGAGTTGAATGCAGTTCTTGATATTGATGACGAATATTTTGCCGACGGCCATCCGTTGGTTATTAATATGGAGGGTGCATTCGTGCCTTTCTATGCTGAATCTGTCAGAGGTAAAGGGTCAGCCTCATCATTGATAAAGCTTGAGGGGATCGATAGCTCTGATGAAGCACGTCAACTTGTCAATTCTATCATATATGCTGATAAGGAAAGTTTAAAGGAATATATGGCAGAAGAAGGGGAAGGAGTTTTCCTTGAAGATGATCTTATAGGGTTCAGGGTTGCGGATGAAAATGCCGGAAATCTTGGAGTCGTGGTTCGAGTAGATACAACCACTTCCAATACACTTTTTATAGTAGAAAACTCCGAAGGAGATGAAATTTTCATTCCTGTAGCTGACGACTTTATACTTGAGATTGATGAGACGAAGCGAGAAATTCTTACTCATCTCCCGGAGGAATTGATTAATTTAAACCAGAAATCGAAATGAGCGACGAGTTAAAATATGATGAGAAGGAGGCTGTGAAATTTATCCGTGCGCTCCTTCCAAAAGAGAAGGAAGATCAGTATACTGATCAGGAGATCTTATATGTCATAGATATCATGTATGACTGGTATGATAAGCATGATAGTTTTGATCTTGAATCAGACGTGACAGAGGAGGAATTGGATGATGTGCCAGCCATCACCGCATATGTAAAAGAACAGATCTCAAAGCGAGGTGAGGTGGAGATGGATCCCGATGACATTGATCTTATAGTGAAAGGAGAACTTGAATATGAAGAATCGCTTGAAGACTTTATTTAGATGTCTGCTGCTTGCAGTCGTTATAGGAGCCGTGTATACCGTTCCCTCATACTCGCAAAGTAAAGGGAAAGCGGCTCATGAACGTAATATTCAGCTTGACGAACTCTCCTTTACCGAGATGATCAATTCCGTACCTCTTGACGAGAAGCAGGCAACTTTAATAAGAAAATTTCAGGAAAAGGAGGCGCGCGATCGAATATTGAAATCATATGGTCTTGATCGTAATGGGTGCAATGTGGAGACATTTCGTAACAAAGAGGTATTATTGATTACTATACCAGCTTCAAAACTCTTTTTACCAAACTCTACCAAACTTCGACCGGATGCCTCTAATTTGCTTAATCCTCTTAAACGTTATCTTAAGGAATCGGATATGTATCGTATGCTCATAGTGATGCATACAGACAACACCGGCTCGGAAGGATATCGTGAGAAGATTACAGAGGAGAGAAGCACGGCAGTGTTTGATTGGTTTGACCGTCAGAATCTCGATACAGAATACCTTTTCTCCTATGCATATGCTGACGAGATGCCCTTGGTTGAGAATAATTCCATGAGTAATCGTGATAAAAATCGTCGTCTGGAAATATTCCTCGTGCCGGGAGAAACTATGGCAGAGCAAGCTAAAAAGGGGAGGATTGTATTTTAATAACGCATTTAAAAAGTAAAGAGGGGCTATGAAAAACATCATAGCTCCTCTTTAAGGTGTATTCCCTTTATGTTACATCAGTCCATTCTGTCTCGGTAATCTTCGTATGTGTATTCCCTGAGGAGTTTTGGTTCCCCGTCGATGGGTTGGAGCCAGATAGAAGGATGCTGAATGCCGTTAAACATATTTGTTTTGACAGTGGTATAATGGTTCATGTCAAGAAGTGTGAGATGTTGTCCGGGTTTAAGCGGTTCCTTGAATTTCCAATCACCGACGAAATCACCGCTTAGGCAGGAATTTCCCCCAAGTCGATATTTATATTCTGAGTCTGCTTCATCGGGAAGAGCCTCTGCTATATTCGGTCTATAAGGCATCTCCAGACAATCCGGCATGTGACATGCGAAGGATGAATCAATAATCGCGGTCTTTACTCCTGCATCTTCCACCACATCGAGCACTTCGGTGACAAGGTCGCCGGTCTGCCATGTGAATGCACTTCCAGGTTCCATTATCAATTCGAGATTAGGATAATCCTCATGGAGCTTTCTTAGGAGAGCTATGAGATGTCCGGTGTCATAATCCTTTCTGGTGATGAGATGTCCTCCACCCATATTCAGCCATTTTAGAGAGGGGAGAAGATGGCCGTATTGCTCTTTAAAAGCCTCAAGCACCTTTTCAAGATCATAGCTGGAGGATTCACATAAGGCGTGAAAATGTAGACCCTCTATCCCTGTCGGGAGACCATCGGCCACGGCCTCAGGATTCTCTCCGAATCTTGATCCCGGCATACATGGATTATATATGTCTGTTTCGATCACACTGCAATGAGGATTTACCCTTAGTCCGGGAGAAACCCTTTTCTCAGGATGCTCTGCATTCCATTTCTCAATCTGAGGTCTGAATCTATTATATTGTGCAAGGGAATTGAAAGTGATATGAGAAGATCCTTTTAGAAATTCAGGAAAGGTCTTTTCTGTGTATACCGGACAATATGCATGAACATCGTTGCCGAGGTAATCAAGCGAGAGTTTCATCTCATTAAGTGAACTTGCTGTAGAAGAAGTGAAATATTCTGCAATAATAGGGAATGTTTTCCATACAGCATTAGCCTTGAAAGCCATTATTATCTTCACATCTGCTGCATCGGCCACTTTTTTTAGCTTCTCCATATTTGCACGGAGCTTATCTTCGTAGATAATATAATAAGGTGTCTGCATAACCATAATTGATATTTTTAATTTTGATTAATCCAATATAGTGAATTTGGCAAAACGAAGAAGGAGCTTTTTGATTCCTACGTTCCCAAAATCCACCGTTATACTTTCCTCTCCTGAGACGTTACCGATAGCTGTGATTTTGCCTACTCCAAGCTTCGGGTGTTCAATCCGCGTACCGACGCTCAGACTTGATGCCTGATGCTGGGGCTTTATGGCGGAGCCTGTCACTCCGAGATCGCTCACTCTCTTTTTCTGATATCCGCCTCCGGAAGTGCTAAAAGCATTTGGTTTTGAAATAGAACTTCGGGAGAAGGTATTAGAACCCCCACGCTGAGAAAAACCGGATGAACGATAATTCTGCACCGGATTGACAAATGAAGAAGATTCCTCGACGTTTACAGAAGAAACCATCTTCAGATAGGAGGGGTCGATATCGCCAAGAAAGCGCGATGGACGTGTCATGATAGTCTGTCCATTTCTGAAGCGAGATCCAGCATAGGTCATTGTGCAGGTCTCTTTGGCACGGGTAATGGCAACATATAAAAGACGTCGCTCCTCCTCAATCTGTGCAAGAGAATCCATACTCATCGCGGAAGGGAAAAGCTCCTCTTCTACACCCACTATAAAGATATGTTTGAACTCCAATCCCTTCGCCGCGTGTACAGTCATGAGGGTCACTTTAGCTTCATCTGTAGTATCTTTCTGATCCTGATCTGTGGCTAATTGCACTTCCGAAAGAAATGCGCGCATGGATACATCTTCTTCCCCTTCTTCGATTCTTGCATCCACAAAATCTTTTAGACCTGCCAATAGCTCAGAAAGGTTTTCTTGCTTGCTGATACTTTCCGGTGTATTATCGTGGGCCAATGCAGTGAGGATTCCTGTTCGGTTATAAATTAATTGCCCGACTTCATACGCATTGGATTTTGCACTATCGTCGATAAAAATTTGGATAATTTGTGCAAAAGCATCAAGTTTCTTTTTGGTTCCCGCATTCAGCCCCGCATCATACTTGTCAAGATTTGAAATAACAGTCCAAAGCGACACCTCTTTTTCTGAAGCTACAGTCTGTATTTTTCTCATTGTGGTCTCACCGATTCCTCGCGTCGGATAGTTGATAACTCTTCTTAACGCTTCATCATCGTCAGGATTTATGGTGAGTCGGAAATATGCGATTACATCTTTAATTTCCTTCCGTTGGTAGAAGGATAGGCCTCCATATATGCGGTAGGGGATATTTCTTTTTCGCAAAGCCTCCTCAAGCACACGGCTCTGAGCATTGGTGCGGTAAAGAATGGCAAATTCATCGTAAGGATCATGATGCATCATCTTAGATTGCGTCAGACGATTGGCAACCATGTAGGCCTCCTCCATGTCGCTGTAGGTCTTAATAACCTCTATTTTCTCACCGGTTTCATTCTCACTGTAAACATTTTTCTTAAGCTGACGTGTATTTCTGGCAATCAGAGAACCTGCAGCATTAACGATATTCTGCGTTGAGCGATAGTTTCGCTCCAGTTTGAACACCTTAAGTCCCGGATACCTTTTTTCAAGATTTATTATATTACCTATATTTGCACCTCTGAAAGAATATATGCTCTGAGCGTCATCTCCGACCACGCATAGCCGGCGATCTTCTCCGGCAAGTTGGCTCACGATCAGATGTTGTGCGAAATTGGTATCTTGATACTCATCGACCAGAATATACCGAAAAAATTCCTGATAATGCCTGCAAATATCAGGATTATCCCTTAAGAGCAGGTTCATATAATAGAGAATATCATCAAAATCCATCGCATTTGCTGTGAGGCAGCGTTTTGCATAGATTTCATAGATTTTACCTATCATTGGTCGCTTAGCACGTCGATCCTGCTCATAAAGATCCTTATCGAGCTGATATTGCTCCGGAGATATCATTGCATTTTTGGCATTTGAAATGGCTGATGCCACTACAGCAGGCTTATAGGTCTTGTCGTCCAACCCCAATTCCTTTATAATCATCTTTACGAGCGACTTGGAATCAGTGGTGTCGTATATTGTGAAACCCTCTTTAAAACCAATAAGAGGGGCATGATGACGCAAGATTCGTAAAAACATAGAGTGGAAAGTTCCCATCCAAAGTTTTGATGCAATCTTGGGTCCTGTTAGTTTCTCGATACGTTCTTTCATTTCCCTTGACGCTTTATTAGTGAATGTCAAGGCAAGTATGCGATATGGTTCATATCCGGCAGAAAGGAGATCCACGATTTTATATGTCAGTACACGCGTCTTACCGGAACCGGCACCTGCTATCACCAGTGCCGGCCCTTCCTTATAAGTTACAGCTTCACGTTGCTGTGGGTTAAGGAAGTCAAGATAATTATATTTTAATTCCTCTGCCATTTGAGAAGACTTGTTTTTATGATACAGTTTAAACCTTGTAGTTGTTAATTTTCACTATAAACATTCCTCAGATTTCTATAATCGGGAATTGCCGGTATGAAATTATAACTCCCCGTCTTGTAATCTATAACGCAACAATAATGATTCAAACCATTAGAAACGATAAGATATTTGGCTTTAAGTGTCATATTATACCTTACTATCTGATCAAATACATTCTGAGTAATATGTACTTCCGGTGCTTTATACTCCACGATGATTAAAGGAGAACCATCAGGATTAAATACCACTGTGTCACATCGTTTCTTCATACCATTGAGTTCGATGCCTATTTCATTAGCCATAAGCGACGCAGGGAAATGTAGATCCTCGCGAAGCCAAGCCGTGAAATGCTGTCTCACATATTCCTCTGGTGTCAAAGCCACATACTTTTCTCTCAGCGGATCAAACACCTTTAATATGCCATTCTCTTCCTTGGTTCGCAATTCTACGGGAGGAAGATTCAGCACCGGATATTTCTTATTTTCTTTATGCATAATTTACAAAGATAATAATAATTAAGGTATAAAAACAGAATGTTAACATTTTTTATAAATAATAAAACCCCTCTTTTAAAAGAGGGGTTCGCTTGTATAATTGTGGTGCGTTTGCGATAGATTAATCACACTAGTTTTCTACGAACTCGGTGAGTTCGGAAGTAAGAGATGTATCTTCCATAATTATAAACTCTCTATTTATTATATAGAAAGGTAAATCAGGCAACAACTTTCACATCAAGGAATGGGCGGATACCTATTTCTGTGGTGGCACTTATCACTCGGTGGCCGAAGAGTGAATTGCTTTTCTTGATCATCAGAAGGAGAGAGGCAAGATTTTTGCCATAAATGGCCACTGAACCCAACTTGTCGGGAGAAATGGTATTTGGATAGAAGGCATATCTCACCGACGGTGTAGCCTTGAAAGGTTTTTGGAGCGTTTCCTTGCTATATCCCTGACGGATATATTCGCGATACTCTTTTTCTTCCTCGTTTTGGCGCCGGAGGTCGGCTTTATTGAACACACTGATTAACCCTTTGCAGGATCCTCCTTTTGGTGCGCGGTCTTTTACCACCACTGAAGTTTCTGAAAGAGTAGATGAGAGAGAGTTGAAGATTGAGTTGATTTGAGACTCAACAGAAGTTGTTGAATTGAGATTGAAATAAGTTTTCATACAATTTTATAGTTTAGAGTTAAAAAATTCGATTAATAATTTGCCATAAAAATGATTTATGACTTTAGCAAATCGAGTTTGCTTTAATCCCGAAGCCTTCATCGGGAGGTCTGGTTCAAAATGTCATAGTTCTATTTTGCTGACATTACGCTAAACTAAAGTGCATAGCATAGGCTGTCGGATAATAATTAAAATAGACGCGGGCATAGCAAGAGCTATCTTTTTCGTGTCTGCCTGCCATACTTGCATAAGCATAGTAATAGCTATCAGCTAAAATAAAACTATTGAATTTTGAGAGACCTCTTAATCGAGAGTCAGTCCTCTAAACTCATGTATGTCTGCCTTCATTTCTGAAAGACGTTATAAAGTTAATATATTTTTTGATATATTCAAAATAAAAAGGCAGATTCTCGGCTGGATTTTCCAGAAGCTAAGCCACTATATGAGATATGGAAAAAGGGATGGTTTTACTCATGAAGAATAATAAACTCTTAAGAATACAAGATTATCGTGATTTTTATACTTTGACAGATAAGGTGTATAAAAAAGGCGCGCAACCCCGAAAGGATGCGCACCTGACACATATTAGTGGAAATAGGAATGTGTAGATTTGGTTACTTATTTTTCTGAAATAGACGTACACATTCTCCAAGCCAGAGCACAATAGAAGTGGCTCCAATTATCACAATCCAGTCTATGAATGAAAGGGGAGTGACATTAAAGAATTCGCCACCTATTGAAACAATGAAAATCTGGCCGATAAGAATAACCAAAGCGATCAATACGAATCCACTGCAATTCTTGAAATGGAAAGCAGAACGTCCCGTTTCAAATGCGCGGGCATTAAACATATTCCAGAACTGAAGGAACACGAAGATTGTAAAGAACATCGACAATTCTATCGGGGTAAGAGAAGGATTGTTCGCATCTACAGTCTGCGGAATGAAAGAGAATAGTTGCAAGATATTCTGCACATCGTAGTGTTCGAATATATAGAGAATGCCAAGAAGGATCAGGAAGAAAATACCACCTACACCCACAATTGATTTCCACATCGGACGGTTAATTATGAATGCCTCACGTGAACGAGGCTTATCTTTCATCACGCTTTCCGATGGTGGGAGAGAAGCCAATGCCATTGCAGCAAAGGTATCCATAATAAGGTTCACCCAAAGCATCTGAGTCACGGTAAGAGGTGATTCAGTTCCCATGAATGCACCGGCAAGTACAATGAAACAGGCAGCCACATTCACAGTCATCTGGAATAGGATGAAGCGCTGTATATTCTGGAAAAGGGAACGACCCCACATAACCGCTCTACCGATGGAGGAGAAGGAGTTGTCAACAATGGTAATATCAGAAGCCTCTTTCGCTACGGAAGTGCCATCACCCATTGAAAGACCAACATGGGCTGCCTTCAGTGCAGGGGCATCGTTTGTTCCATCACCTGTTACAGCCACCACTTCATTATTGGCCTGAAGTGATTCTACAAGACGTTTCTTATCCATCGGACGAGCACGGGCTATAATCTTGATTTTTCCGACGCGTTTGCGAAGTTCATCGTCTGGGAGCTCTGCAAATTCTGTGCCGGTGATGATATTTTCATCACCGTCCGTAGCATCGTTCCAGAGACCGACCTGACGTCCTATCTCCTTAGCGGTTCCGGGGGTGTCGCCGGTTACGATCTTAACTTGAATACCCGCATCCATAACCTCTTTAACTGCATCGGGAACATCTGCACGTACAGGATCGGAGATTGCTACAATTCCAAGGAAGGTAAGATTCTCTGCGGCTACCTTTCCATCAACTATGGTCTTATCTCCATCTTTGATTTCCTGGTAAGCGAAGCCGAGAGTACGCATAGCCATATTCTGGTATTCGAGAAGTTGGGCATCTATCTCCTTTTTGGTAACACCCGCAGTATCCTTGCACATTCCGAATACAATTTCGGGTGCACCTTTAACGTAAAGAATCTTTTTCCCGGTTGTCGATTTCACAACGGTAGCCATATACTTGCGTTCAGTGGTGAACGGCAATTCTTCAAGACGACCCGCCTCTTCACGCAGTTTTACATAATCGGCACCACGCTCGCGAAGCCATAGAAGCAGAGCTCCTTCGGTTGGGTTACCAAGCACCTGTGGTTTACTATCTGAAAGATCAAGCTGAGCGGTTGAGTTCACAGCAATACCTTCATAAAGGACTTCATCGGATGGGTTTCCGAAGAAGTTGGTCTTGTAAATCTGCATCTGATTTTGGGTTAGAGTACCAGTCTTATCCGTACAGATAACAGTTGTGGCACCCATTGTCTCACACGCATGCATCTTTCTCACAAGATTATTTGTCTTAAGCATGCGTCGCATAGAGTAGGCAAGCGAAAGAGTGACAGCCATTGGCAATCCCTCCGGAACTGCAACCACGACAAGAGTCACGGCAATCATAAGGGTCTGGAGAAGATATGCTACAAATTCCACCCAATTGAAGCCATTGTCCATATTGGCGAAGAACATGATAAGTCTTCCGACCACAATCAGACCTGCAAAAGCATAGGAAATTTTTGTGATGAGATCTCCAAGACCGTCAAGCTGTTCGTTGAGAGGTGTTTTTACGCTATCATCAATCTGTGCAGCTTCAAACACTTTTCCATTTTCAGTCTTATCACCAACTGCAAGGACTTTCATTACTCCATGTCCCTCCATTACCTTTGTACCACGCATGGCGTGATTAGAAGGGAATGTATCCTCCGGATTGAACTGATCGGGATCTGTGGTCTTATGACACATTGGTTCGCCAGTAAGCGTGGACTCATCAATGTTAAGTGACACCGCTTCAAGGAGCTCACCATCGGCTGGAACCTCTTCACCTGTATTAAGGATCACTATATCACCCACTACAACATCCTTGCGCGGAACCTGGGTCACATTTCCATTTCGGATTACCTGCACCGGTTCATCATCATTAACCTGATTAAGAAGTGCAAATTCTTTGTCAGCTTTGAGCTCGAAGATGAATGCCAGTCCGGTAGCAAGAAGGATAGCAATAAAGATGCCTATAGGTTCAAAGAACACTCCTGCACCCTTTTCGAGTCCCCAAAACTCATAGCATGAAATGCCTATGGAAAGGGCACCCGCGATAAGCAGGATAATAATCAGTGGATCCCCGAATTTTTCAAGGAATCTCTTCCATAACGGAGTCTGTTCGGCTGGTGTAAGGATATTCACGCCATACTTGGCACGGCTTTCCAATACCTCGGCATCTGTCAGACCGTTGTAATGTTTTTTTTCTGCCATTGATTTATAAATTAGTTAAATATTTGGTTTTTCCTTTATACTGCAAAATTAACAAAAAAATATGTATTAACCCTTTTTATATAATGTTTCACTCATTTTAACAGCGGAAGGAGGTAAAAAGGTTGAAAGATTGCAATATTCTTCAATGTAAATAAATCCAATTGCAGGATGTGGCAATCCTATTATATAAAACCGGGAGTACAGGCTTTGCCCGAACTCCCGGTTAATATTAGAATAATTCTTTTGGATGTATTATTTTGCAGAATCCTGGACAGGTGTTTCAGCTTTAGGCGCTTTCGGATTCTTTAGGTATTTATCGAGGAATCGGAAGAATACTCTTTGCCAAAGTATTGCATTCTGAGGTTTGAGCACCCAGTGGTTCTCATCGGGGAAAACAAGCATTTCTGCTTCAAGACCGTGCATCTTGGCTGCATTGAAAGCTTGCATACCTTGAGAAGCGAGGATACGATAATCAAGTTCGCCAACGGTTATCAGCATCGGACATTGCCAATTGTTTACATAGCGATGGGGAGAATTGGAGTAAGTGCGCTGTGCAATGGCGTTCTCCTTTTCCCAATACGGACCTCCAAGGTCGAAATCAGCAAACCACATCTCCTCTGTTTCCAGATATTGAGCCTCAAGGTTAAATATACCTGCATGAGCCACGATTGCTGCAAAACGTCCGTCATTATGTCCGGCAAGCCAGTAAGCAGAGAATCCTCCATAGCTTGCACCGATTGCACCTACACGATTCTCATCTACGTATGGACGATTCTTGATATAATCAGTAGCAGAGAAATAGTCCTGCATATTCTGGCCACCGTAGTCGCCAGAAATCTGACGATTCCATTCCTCACCAAAACCGGGGAGACCACGCCGGTTGGGAGCAATGACAATATATCCGTTGGCAGCCATAATCATGAAGTTCCAACGATAGCTCCAGAACTGGCTGACAGCCTGCTGAGGTCCTCCCTGACAATATAGGATAGCCGGATATTTCTTATTAGGATCAAAATCAGGCGGAAGTATTTCCCAGCAAGTCATCTCCTTGCCGTCGGTGGTGGGAACCACGACTTTCTTCACTTCTCCAAGTTTAAGCTGTGCAAGAAGGTCTGTATTGATAGAAGTTAGTTCAGTGACATCTTCTTTCTTGACAAGTGTAATTTCATTGGGAGAACGCATTGAGTGACGGAGGGCAATCGCCGCGTTATCAGCCACGGGAACAACAGAAGCAAAGTCACACTGGTCGATTGCTATAGTATCGATATTCGCGGTCGCGACATCGATTGTGAAGACAGGAGCTACACCCTGATAATAGCCGGTGAACCATATCTTCTTGCCATCCTTAGCCCAAGAAATCTGTTCGGGCCAGTAGTCCCACTTTTCTGTAAGGTCTCTTTTCGACGAACCATCTGCATTCATGACCATGAGACGCTTTTTATCGCTCTCATATTTAGCAGTGGCCATTGAAAGCCATGCCACAGTTTTTCCGTCGGGAGAGAATAATGGGTCGGTGTCATAGCCAGACATTCCTTCTGTAAGATTCTTTGTGGTTTTATCGGCTATATTATAAAGATAGAGGTCACTATCAGTGGAGAATACCATATCCTGTCCTTTATGTTTTCGAGAAACATAAATAAGGGATTTGCTGTCGGGACTCCAGGCGAATGATTCGGCGCCTCCAAAAGGAAGCATCGGACACTCGTAGGGTTCACCTTCCATAATGTCATAAGCGTTTTCCAATTGATTTCCGTTGAAGTCTGCAAGGAAAGGATGAGGAATCTGGGTGATCCATTCGTCCCAATGTTTGTAACCGAGATCATCGATTACCCTACCCGTAGTTTTGGAAAGACCCTTGAAAAGCTCTTCATCGTTCTTATTGAAATCATCAATGGGTGTAGCATAGATAACTTTAGATCCATCAGGTGAGATTTCAAAACAATTGATGCCATTCTTGACATCCGATACTTTCTTTTCTCCTGAACCATCGGCATTCATGACGAATAGCTGAGAAGCCTCCGAATCCTTGTCATAGCGGATAAAGGCAATCTTTTTACCCTCGTCAATCCATCTGAGGTTGGATTCCGACCCTGCGGTTTTGGTTAGTCGGGTCATGTTTTTGCCATCGGCATCCATGGAATAGATTTCGGCATTACCTTTGTTGAGTTCTATACTCTCATAGGTAAGAGTGAAAATAATCTTTGAGCCGTCGGGAGAAGGCACTGCCTCTCCAATTCGACCGAAGGCCTCAAGGATTTCGGGAGTAATCATCCCGTCTGTGATTTGAACTTCGGGCTTTTCAATAATTGTGTCGGCTGCTTTTTCTTTCTGACATCCAGCCAGAGAGATCGGAAGCAGCATTGCGCCCATCGCGAATTTTGCTTTGTTCATAATGTAGATTTAAAGTTGGTTATCTCTGTTCCTTCGTTTTGAAGGTTTATTTTTTACTTGACCATACACTTTGGAATTGTGTATTGTATCTCGTTTAGCCTGACTTCCGTATCGAGCATCTTTCTTACTGTTGGCGTGAAAAGATACGTTTGGAAGGAGTCCGTGATTGCGTGGCGGATTGTCGAAAAGTGCAGCTATGAGGTCTTTCCTGCCCATCTTCCTTAATTCTGAAATAATCCTGGGTTTATTCTCCGGTTTATACCAGAAGAAGAAATCACGTTGAGCGAGTTTCTCTTTTTCCGAATGAGCCGTGTACATTTTCTCACCTGTATAAGGATGATATCCGGTGTAGTAAATCTCCGTGGCAAGGGTCATCGGAGTCGGAGTGAAATCTTGAATCTGCTCAAGATGAAAATTAAGCTTTTTTGTTTCAGCAGCAAGTTCGGCCATATCTTCCTCTGTACATCCCGGATGAGAAGAGATAAAATAGGGGATGAGCTGTTGTCTTAATCCTCGTTCTTCATTCACCTTGTCAAATATATTCTTGAAACGGTGAAAAAGAGAGAAGGATGGTTTCCTCATGCAATTTAATACTTGATCGGAGGTGTGTTCCGGTGCCACTTTCAGACGCCCGCTTACATGATCTGTGATAAGTTCCCGCATATATTTCCGATTCACAGCATTGGTTTGCTCATTCCTGGAATCTGCCATAGATAGGTCGTATCTCACACCGCTTCCGATGAATGATTTTTTCACCTCCGGAAGAGCATCTACTTCATGATAGATTTCCAGGATAGGAGAATGATCATTATCAAGATTTTTACATGGCTTGGGATGTAGACAGGAAGGACGGCTGCATTGTTTGCATATATCCTTATTTTTCCCTCCCATTCTGTACATATTAGCTGAAGGACCGCCTAAATCTGAAATATAACCCTTAAAATCGTGCATTTGGGTTACTTGACGCACTTCTTTTAAAATAGATTCCTTTGATCTTGAAGAAATGAATTTACCTTGATGTGCCGAGATTGTGCAGAATGCACATCCTCCGAAACATCCCCGATGCATACATACCGAGTGCCTGATCATTTCGTAAGCAGGAATAGTCTTGCCTTTGTATCGTGGATGTGGAAGTCTGGTATAAGGCAGATCAAACGAAGCATCCACCTCTTCCGTAGACAAAGGTGGAAACATAGGATTGATTTTAATCATCTTTCCTTTGGTAGATTGCCAAAGTGTCTTACCTTCATATTTGTTCGATTCCTCCTCCACGTGGCGAAAATTTTCCGCCTGTTTCTTTTTGTCCTTCAGACAATCCTCATAACTATTAAGTATGATATCATTAACGGCAGGCGATTCCGCGGAATAGACCACAGTCTGGGGGATGTCTTTCATTTCTTCAATTTTAACTCCCTCCTTCAGACGTTGCACAATTTCCCGGAAAGGTTTCTCTCCCATTCCGTAGATAATCATGTCTGCATACGCATCATTCATTATTGATGGTTGGAGAGAATCTTTCCAATAGTCATAATGCGACACTCTTCGTAAGGATGCTTCTATTCCCCCTGCTACAATAGGGACATCCGGGTAAAGATCTTTAAGGATCTTTGAGTACACAATAGTAGGATAATCCGGTCTCATGCCATGTTTTCCACCAGGAGTATATGCATCGTCATGTCGAAGGCGCCTATTTGCTGTGTAATGATTCACCATTGAATCCATTGCTCCTGCTGAAACTCCAAAGAAGAGACGAGGACGTCCCAGCTTTTTGAAATCACGTAGATCATCACGCCAATTTGGTTGTGGCACAATGGCAACCTTGAGACCTAACGACTGTAGGGTTCGTCCAATCACGGCTGCCCCGAAAGAAGGATGGTCTATATATGCATCCCCGGAAAAAAGGATAACATCTGCCTGATCCCATCCGAGGGCATTCATCTCATCCTTTGTAGTCGGAAGGAATGCTGATTTAGGAGGATAGGGGAGACGAAGATCCTTTTGTGCATTATGTGTTTTAGACGTGGAGTCTTTAATTACTTTTGCCATATCATTGATATTTCGCTCAGGCAGGCTCTGAAATAAGTTCACGCATTTTAAGAAGTTCATCTCTAAGTCGCGCTGCTTCAATGAAGTCCATATTCTTAGCCGCTTTTATCATATCTTTCTGTAGCCTGTCAGCTTGATGCTTAAGCTCCTCTTGCGACATATATTCCACAACAGGATCTGCAGCCATTGTCGTTGTATGCTCTTCTTCGATATAAGGTCTGGGAGCTTTCTTTGCTGTCTCCTTTTGCTTTCGGATTTTTGGCTCCTGGCGGGAAAGACGAGTAGGAGTCTCTTTCTCTATTGCATCTTCTCCATAAATTTCGAGAAGCTCTTTCCCTGAAGATTTCTTTACAATAGGAGTTGGAACAATACCATTTTCTTCATTATATTGCATCTGTTTTGCTCGCCGACGTTCTGTCTCGTCAATTGTTTTTTGCATGCTGTCGGTAATCTTATCAGCATACATGATTACCTTGCCGTTTACATTACGTGCCGCACGTCCTGCAGTCTGGGTCAGAGACCTATGATTGCGCAGAAAGCCCTCCTTGTCAGCATCAAGTATTGCAACAAGACTCACCTGAGGGAGGTCGAGGCCTTCACGGAGGAGATTGACTCCAATGAGGACATCATAAACTCCTTGACGCAAATCCTCCAGAATCCGGATTCTCTCAAGAGTATCTACATCGCTATGGATATATGCACTATTTACTCCCCATTTACGCAGATGGGCATCAAGTTCTTCTGCCATTCTTTTGGTAAGAGTGGTCACCAATACGCGCTCATCCTTCTCGATGCGTTCCTGAATCTCATCCATCAGATCATCTATCTGGTTCATTGTAGGTCTGATTTCTATTTCCGGATCAAGAAGTCCGGTAGGACGAATCACTTGTTCTGTGAACACACCTTCCGTCTGCTGAAGTTCATAATCCCCCGGCGTGGCGCTTACGTATATCACTTGATTAGTGAGTTTCTCAAATTCATCAAACTTCAAAGGACGGTTGTCAATTGCCGCAGGAAGACGGAAGCCATATTCTACAAGATTCATCTTTCTGGAAAGGTCTCCGCCATTCATCCCACGTATTTGGGGAAGGGTGACATGACTCTCATCTATTATAGTGAGATAATCCTTCGGGAAATAATCGAGGAGGCAGAAAGGACGCATACCCGGTTCACGGCCGTCGAAATATCTGGAATAATTCTCAATGCCACTGCAATGTCCCAACTCCTTAATCATTTCCAGATCATAAGTGACTCTTTCGCGGAGTCTCTCTGCTTCAAGAAGCTTCCCTTCGCGTATGAAGAAATCGCATTGCGTTCCAAGATCCACCGCAATATTATCTACAGCTGATGCCGTTCTTTCCTTTGACGATACGAATATATTGGCCGGATATATATTGAATCCATCCATATTTGAGAGCACACCTCCTGAAAGAGGGTCCACTGTCTGAATCTTTTCAATTTCATCTCCCCAGAACGTGACTCTTAGCTGTATGTCCTCAAACGACAACATGATGTCAACAGTATCTCCCTTTACCCGAAATTGTCCGTGGTTAAGGTCAATTTCAGTACGGCTGTATAAAGAGTCTACGAGCCGACGTAGGAACGCATTACGTGAGATTCTTTGACCTACCTTAATATTTATCACCGTCTGTGAGAAATCTTCCGGATTTCCCATACCATATATGCAGCTAACGCTCGAAACAACGACCACATCTCTTCGCCCGGATAATAATGCGGCGACAGTGGAGAGTCGAAGCTTCTCTATCTGCTCGTTGATCATTAGATCCTTTTCAATATATTTATCGGAAGAGGGAATATATGCTTCCGGCTGATAGTAGTCGTAGTAGCTGACAAAATATTGAACTGAATTCTCCGGAAAAAAGCTTTTGAATTCCGAATATAGCTGTGCGGCCAACGTCTTGTTGTGGGAGAGAATAAGGGTAGGGCGCTTCACTTGCTGAATTACATTAGCCATAGTGAAGGTCTTACCCGAACCTGTTACACCAAGGAGGGTCTGATGTTTCAACCCTTCCTCCACGCCGGCAGAAAGTTCGCGGATTGCTTCCGGCTGGTCACCGGTAGGCACATAGTCACTTGTAATCTGAAAATCCATACTTGCAAATATAGCATATTTAGGAAAAAAAACAAAATAAGAATGGAAATATTTGCTCAGACGAAATAAATAGGTTAACTTTGCACTAAAATCCAAGAAAAATGAGAAAGAATATTGTAGCAGGTAACTGGAAAATGAATACCACCCTGGATGAGGGTGTAGAGTTGGCAAACGAAATCAACACCCTTCTTAAAGGGAAGGATGTCAACTGCGAGGTAATCGTGTGTGTACCCTTCACTCACCTCACCAGCGTAAATGCTGTTCTTGAGAATGAACTCGTAAAGCTTGGTGCAGAAAACTGCTCAGAGCATGAGAAAGGTGCTTATACCGGTGAGGTCAGCGCACCTATGGTGAAATCTACAGGTGCTGAGTATGTAATACTTGGCCACAGCGAGCGTCGTCAGTATTTTGGGGAGAATAACGAGCAGCTTCTCGCAAAGACCAAACTTGCTTTGGCTAATGATCTCAAGCCTATATTCTGTGTAGGTGAGGTGCTTGAGGAGCGTGAGAATGGTTCTTACAATGATGTTGTCAAAGGTCAGGTAGAAGCACTTTTCGAGCTTTCTCCCGAAGACTTCGGCAAGGTTGTAATTGCATATGAACCTGTTTGGGCAATCGGAACAGGAAAGACTGCCACTGCGGAGCAGGCTCAGGATATGCACGCACACATCCGTAAGGTGATCGAGGATAAGTATGGCAAAGAGGTTGCTGACAACACAAGTATCCTTTATGGTGGAAGCTGCAAGCCCTCAAATGCAAAGGAACTGTTTGCTAAACCAGATGTGGATGGTGGCTTGATTGGAGGAGCAGCACTTCAGGCTGATTCCTTCCTCGGCATAATCGAGGCATTTTAATCACCTTTTCACACTATTGAATCATTGAGATTTAAAGCAATTATCATCAGATCTATACTGGTCGCAGCTTTGGGCAATCCGCTCACGGCTGCGGCTCAGTCTGTTTCATCTTCGGAAGATACTCATGTCTCTTCGAATGTGATTGAAAGAATCGAGACCGCATCCGGTGGAAACGTTGAGATTGAGATTCCATCGGATATACTTCATCTGTTAGTATCGCCTCCGACTGCTCCAAAAAAGAATGTCGAAGTGAAGCGTCAACCCAATCTGAAGCCTGGGATAAATAAGATCCGCGGATTCAGGGTACAGGTTTTCGCTGATGGTCGGAATCAAAACACACTTGAGTCGAGAGTGAAAATGCGTGCCAATGCAATTTCTGCACGTTTCCCCAAATATAGGGGACAGGTCTACACATTCTCTCATTCCCCCAATTGGTATTGTCGCGTTGGAAATTTCCAGACTCAAAAGGAGGCTGCGGCTGCATTGGTGGAACTAAAGAGAGCGTTCCCGGCTTTTGCAGGAGAGATGAGAGTTGTCAATAGTGAAATTGTCGTAATAAAATAAATTGTTAATGCATAATGGGAAGAAAAACTGAACATGATGAAAAACTTGTTGAGGAGATAGCTTCGCATTATGAAGCTATCCTTCGTCTTATAGGAGAGGATCCTGAAAGGGAAGGACTTAAAAAGACCCCCGTCAGAGCGGCTAAGGCAATGTTGGATATAACATCCGGCTATCGCCAGGATCCTTTTAAGGTTGCTCGTCAGGCTGTGTTTGAGCATTGTGGTTCCCAGATGGTGGTAGTGAAGGATATTGAGTTCTATAGTACTTGTGAACATCATATATTGCCTTTCTTTGGAAAAATTTCTATTGGCTATATACCTGATGGGAAAATAATAGGTCTTTCTAAGTTGGCACGTATAGTAGATAACTTTGCTCGTCGTTTACAAGTCCAAGAAAGGCTCACGGCTCAGGTATGTAATCTGCTTGCCGAAGCAATGCCTACCAAGGGTGTGATTGTAGCTTGTGAAGGAGAACATCTCTGTATGAAGATGAGAGGCGTGGAGAAGCAAGATTCCGCTACAGTGACTTATGAATATTGTGGGGAGTTTGCTAAAGATCCTTCTCTGAGAATGGAATTTATGCGCATGATTTCTTGAAAATCATAATTATTAGAATGAATTTAAGCGAAGATCGAAGAATCTCCGCTTTTGTTTTTTATATTAGAAGGAACCTTAAAAAGCCGCTATCTCTTACGACAGCGGCTTTTATTAATTTGTATGGGAATATATTTTAGAATTTATTCACCTGATATTTGTCCCAGCCATCTTTTAGATATGCAATCACCTGTTCGGCCGCTGCTACGCCGGCATTGAAATTTGCTTCAGCAGTCTGTGCACCCATTTTCTTGGGAGTGAAGAATACACGTGCTGCGAATTTCTTTTCAAATTCCTCGGCAGTGTCGGGCTTGATATCGGAAACATAACGAAGGTCTGGACGCTCTTCGAGAGCTTTCATCAAGCCTTCTTCATCAATCACTTCCTTGCGGGCTGTGTTGATAAGCACACCATTCTTCGGCATTTTCATAACCAGATCATAACCGATGGATTTACGTGTTTCAGCGGTTGCAGGAATGTGCAATGAAACGAAGTCATTATCAGAGAAAAGGCGTTCTACATCGTGAACCGGTTTAACTCCATCTGCCTCCATTACGACATCGTCTACAAACTTATCGAGCGCTTCAATCTTCATGTCGAATCCCTTGGCAATACGAGCAACATTACGACCTACCTGACCGTAAGCATATATACCGAGAGATTTGCCACGAAGTTCAGAACCTGATTTGCCATTATACTGATTACGACACATCATCACAATCATTCCGAACACGAGTTCGGCGACAGCGTTGGAATTCTGTCCCGGAGTATTCATAACGCATATCTTGCGTTCTGAAGCGGCCTCAAGATCAATATTATCGTAACCTGCGCCAGCACGAACAATCACCTTTAAATCCCCTTTCGCTGCATCCATGATGGCTGCATCCACTTTGTCGCTTCTGACGATAAGTCCGCTCACACCGGGCATGGCAGCAAGGAAATCCTCACGAGTGCCGCCTTCTACGAGTTTCATATCATTGCCGGAGGCATTGATGGTCTGTTCTATTGCCTTGATAGCTGCCGGAGCGAAAGGCTTTTCAGTGAAAACTAATATTTTCATAATTCCTTTTATAAAGAATAAGGCTGCAGGAATGTGTATCCCCGCAACCTTATGATTGAATTTTAATGTTTAGCTTCAAACTCTTTCATTGCATCTACAAGCACCTTCACACTCTCGATAGGAAGAGCATTGTAGAGTGACGCTCTGAATCCACCGACAGATCTGTGACCCTTGATTCCAACAATACCCTTGGAGGTTGCAAATTCCATGAAGTCTTTTTCAAGCTCTGCGTAGTCAGGTTTCATTACGAAGCATACATTCATAATTGAACGGTCCTCTTCAGCGACAGTGCCCACGAAGATCTTGCTGGAGTCGATTGCATCGTAGAGAAGGGCAGCCTTATCCATATCCATCTTTTCCATTGCCTTCACACCGCCCTGCTCCTTATAAAAACGGAGAGTCTGGAGTGCGGAGAAAATCGGGAGCACCGGAGGAGTATTGAACATCGACCCTTTCTTGATGTGGGTGCGATAGTCTAACATTGTGGGAATAGGACGGCTTACATGACCCAGAAGAGATTCCTTAACGATAACGATAGTCACACCTGAAGGAGCAAGATTCTTTTGAGCGCCTGCATAGATCAAGCCATATTTTGTGGGATCGAATTCACGAGAGAAGATATCCGACGACATATCGCATACCACAGGAACGGGAGAGTCGAAATCATGACGGATTTCAGTTCCGTAGATTGTGTTGTTGGATGTGAAGTGGAAGTAATCAACATCTGAAGGAATTGTGAAATCCTTGGGTATATAGTTGAATTTTGTATCTTCCGAAGAAGCGAGCACCTCTACTTCACCGAAAATACGGGCCTCTTTGATAGCATTGGTAGCCCATGTACCGGTGTTGATATAGGCTGCCTTTTTCTCAAGAAGGTTGAAAGGCACCATACAGAACTGGAGTGAAGCACCGCCACCGAGGAAGAGAACGTGGTAGTCTTCGGGGAGCTGGAGAAGCTCCTTGGTCAGAGCCTGAGCCTCATCCACGACAGCCTGGAACTCCTTGCTGCGGTGGGACACCTCCAGCACTGAAAGGCCGGTGTCGGCAAAGTTAAGAACTGCATCAGCAGTCTTCTGAATTGTGTAAGGGCTCAGGATGCTCGGCCCTGCATAGAAGTTATGTTTCTTCATGACTTTAATTGGTTTTTTATAAAATTTTAGTTTTCATGGTCAGATTCCTTAGGCAACAGGATTTTTTTCAAAGGCTGTCTGCCATTTCTGAGGCAAATATAATCTTAAAAAACGAAACTGCCAAGAAAGGAAGGAAAAAATAGTTAAAGTTCAAAGAATTTAATTAATTTTGTGGATAAATATAGAGTAAAGTGGCAACAAAGACAAAGACAGTGTGGTTTTGCAGTTCGTGTGGATATGAAAGTCCCAAGTGGCTTGGGAAGTGTCCCGGCTGTGGAGAATGGAACACCTTTGTTGAGGAGAAGGTGAGTAGTTCCAAAGGTAAGGGAGGAAAGAAAGGTCTTGTAAAGAGTTCAAAGCCGGTTAAACTGTCGGAAATAGAGATTAAAGAGGAGACAAGAATAAAAATGCCTTCGGGAGAGCTTAACAGAGTATTGGGAGGCGGTCTCGTGGCCGGGTCCCTTACGTTAATTGGAGGGGAACCCGGCATAGGAAAGTCAACTCTCCTTTTACAAAACATACTCTCTATCCGAAACCGCAAGATTCTATATATATCAGGGGAGGAGAGCGCAGCTCAGTTGAAATTGCGAGCTGATCGTTTGGGAAAGATTTCTGATGATACATATATTTTATGTGAGACACAACTTGACAATATCTTCACGCAGATTGAGAATATCGAGCCTCAGTTGATTGTGGTGGATTCGATTCAGACGATTTTCTCTTCCGATATTGAATCTGCTGCCGGATCGGTATCACAGGTGAGAGAATGTGCAGCATCGTTACTCCGTTATGCAAAGGAGAGTGGGGTGCCGGTTATTCTTGTCGGACACATAAACAAGGATGGTGCTATAGCGGGTCCGAAGGTCCTTGAACATATTGTCGATACGGTATTGCAATTCGAGGGTGATCGTCAGTATCTTTACCGTATTTTGAGAGGTATAAAGAACAGATTCGGTTCCACTAATGAAATCGGAATTTATGAGATGGTGCAACGCGGATTAAA
The DNA here is from genome assembly GCA_014801985.1 of Bacteroides sp. Classification (GTDB taxonomy): domain Bacteria; phylum Bacteroidota; class Bacteroidia; order Bacteroidales; family Muribaculaceae; genus Lepagella. The sequence goes on along the minus strand of JAAVDD010000013.1, from coordinate 109,702 downwards.
GGAGGTTAAGAACCCCTCTGAAATGCTTCTCTCAGAAAATAGAGATGAGGAGATGAGTGGAATCTCTATTGGCGTCACGATTGAAGGAATCCGGCCTTTTATGGTGGAAGTGCAGGCTCTGGTCTCTTCTGCTGCCTACGGCACTCCTCAACGTTCTGTGACGGGCTTTGATCAGCGTCGGCTCAATATGCTTCTTGCCGTGCTTGAAAAGAGAGCGAGGTTCAAACTTTCACAAAAAGATGTGTTCCTGAATATTGCCGGAGGTTTAAAAGTGGTTGATCCGGCTCTTGATATGGCTGTAATTGCAGCTATAATGTCATCTAATTTTGATATATCTATTCCCAGGAGCACAGTCTTTGCCGGTGAAGTAGGCCTTTCCGGAGAGATTCGAACAGTGACTCGGATAGAGCAGAGGGTGACAGAGGCGCAGAAACTGGGATTTGAAACTATCTTCATACCTAAAGGAAATCTAAAGGGGATAAAAGATACTTTCTCGATAAAGATAATTGAAGTCGGGAAGGTAGAAGAGGTATTTCAACATATCTTTCAATAGTTACCTAATACATCTACTATAGCGTATTCAAAATAGAAATGGAAAAAATTATAGATTATAATAAGGTGGATATCGAGCGAGCCGATAGGCTTGTTATGAAAAATGTAAGTTTCAGTATTTCGAAAGGGGAGTTCTGTTACCTCGTTGGAAGAGTAGGCAGTGGGAAAAGCTCTCTTATGAAAACTATGTATGCTGATGTGTCTATTCCTAATGGAGAGAAAGCAGAAGTGCTTGGTTTTGATCTTTTAAGTCTTAAGAAGCGTCAGATACCTTTTTTGCGTAGACAGATTGGCATCGTGTTTCAGGATTTTCAACTTCTTCAAGACAGATCGGCCCTTTCAAATCTGAGATTTGTGCTTCAAGCTACGGGATGGCGTGATAAATCGCTAATCGAGGATAGAATAGAAGAGGTGTTAACGGCCGTTGGAATGGAGAATAAAGCATACAAGATGCCTCATGAGCTTTCCGGAGGTGAACAGCAGCGAATAGTTATTGCCAGGGCACTTCTTAACAAACCTGAACTAATACTTGCAGATGAACCCACCGGTAATCTCGATCCTCAGACGGGCTACCAAATCATATCGCTTCTCCATAGGCTCTCGGAGGAGGGTACAGCTGTGGTCATGGCTACACACAATATGCAAATGGTGGAGGATTTCCCGGCAAGAGTGATGAGATGCGTGGAAAAAGAATTAGTTTCTTAAAAATTTCCGATGAAAAATTTTTTTGATAATGTAAAAAAATATATCTTTGCGTATCATTAACATCATAGAGTTATTTTTTCGGAAACAACATAATAAAAGTTTTTTCAGAACGATTAAATCTATATCATAAAAACTGTTTGTAATGGCAGAAAAAAGAGAAACTTTGTTCGACATGTTCTCCCCCGTTTCCGCACAGGAATGGAAGGACAAGATCACAGTCGATCTGAAGGGCGCCGATTTCGATAAGAAGCTTGTATGGCGCACTAACGAAGGGTTCAACGTGCATCCCTTCTACCGCAGAGAAGATATCGCAAATCTTCCTGCAATTGATACTCTTCCGGGAGAATTCCCGTATCTTCGCGGCACCCGTGACAACAATGACTGGCTCATCCGTCAGCGTGTTCAGGGCAAGACTGCAGAAGAGATGAACACCCATGCCCGTCACATCCTTGATAGAGGAGTAGAGTCGATAGGCATTGTTCTCAGAGGTGAAGTTTCTGTTGAGGATTTGAAAGTGATCCTTAATGGAATTGACCTCAAGAAAGTAGAGGTAAACATAGAGTGCTGTCCTGGCAAGGCTGTTGCAGTGGCTGAAGAGCTTGTTCGCCTGGTTAAGGAAGCCGGTGCAGAGAATGAGTTCCGTGGAGCGATTGACTATAATCCTTTCCGTCGACTTCTTAAGCATGGTCTTCCTTTCCCCAAGGATGCCGTGCAGGAAGGTATGGCTCTCTATGAGGCTGTAAAAGATATCAAGGGTCTCTGCTGCTTTGCAGTGGACAGCTATATGCTTAATAACGCAGGTGCATACATCACTCAGGAGCTTGGTTGTGCTCTTGCATGGGGTGCTGAGTGGCTTACGCTGATGACTGAGGCAGGGCTGAAGGTTGATGATGTTGCCGAGCGCATAAAGTTCAATATGGGCATTTCGTCCAACTATTTCATGGAGCTTGCTAAATTCCGTGCCGGTCGTATGCTCTGGGCGGAAATTGTAAAAGCATATAATCCTGAAAGCAATAATGCCTGCAAGATGAAGGTTCATGCTGTGACAAGCATGTTCAATATGACCCTTTTTGACTCTCATGTGAATCTTCTCCGCACTATGACGGAAACAATGAGCGCGGCTCTTGCCGGAGTAGACTCTATCGAGACTTTGGCATTTGATGAGTGTTACACCACTCCTGATGAATTCAGTGAGCGTATAGCCCGCAACCAGCAGGTTCTTCTCCGTGAGGAGTCTCATCTTAACAAGGTGGTTGACCCGGCCGGTGGATCATATTATATTGAGACCCTTACTGCTTCCATTGCTGAGCAGGCATGGAAGGTGTTTAATGAGATTGAGGATAAGGGCGGATTTGAGTCTATGCTTAAGAAAGGTGAGATTCAGGCTAAGATCAATGAAAGCGGAGTTAAACGTCATGTAGATGTTGCACGCCGTAAGGAGATACTTCTTGGAACCAACCAGTATCCTAACTTCAACGAGACAGCTCTTAACAAAGCTAAAGAGGAAGCTAAGAAATGTGGATGCGGCTGTGCGCCAGAGGTTGCAGACGGTGCAGTTGAATATCTTAATACCGACAGAGCAGCAAGCCAGTTTGAACAGATTCGTCTTGACACAGAACGTTCGGCTCATCGTCCAAAGGTATTCATGCTTACCATAGGAAATCTGGCTATGCGTCTTGCAAGAGCACAGTTCTCTGCCAACTTCTTTGGATGTGCGGGCTACGAGATTATTGACAACATTGGATTCAATACTGTCAAAGAGGGTATTGACGCTGCAATGGAGCAGGGAGCTGATGTTGTTGTGCTCTGTTCAAGTGATGATGAATATGCCCAGTACGCACCTGAGGCTTTCAAGGAACTTGATGGACGTGCAATGTTTGTAGTTGCCGGTGCTCCCGCTTGTATGGAGGAGCTTAAAACCCAGGGAATCGAGAATTTCATACATGTCAGAGTGAATGTGCTTGACACACTCATAGACTTTAACGCCAAACTTCTCAAATGACCATGAGACCGAATTTTAAAGAAATAGATATCACCAAAATAGTGACCCCCGAGGTTCACAAACCGGCCGTAGGCGAGGAGTGGCTCACGGCAGAACTCATACCGGTGAAGCCGGTATATACTAAGGAAGATCTTGAGGGTATGGAACACCTTGATTTCGTATCTGGTATTCCTCCGTTCCTTCGCGGTCCTTACAGTGCTATGTATCCTCTGCGTCCTTGGACAATCCGGCAGTATGCGGGTTTCTCCACTGCAGCTGAGTCAAACGCATTCTATCGTCGTAACCTTGCTTCCGGGCAGAAAGGTCTTTCAGTAGCATTCGACCTTCCCACTCATCGCGGTTATGATGCAGACCATGAGCGCGTGGTAGGTGATGTTGGTAAGGCCGGTGTATCCATCTGCTCCCTTGAGGATATGAAGGTGCTCTTCGACGGAATACCTTTGAATAAGATGTCGGTCTCAATGACTATGAATGGTGCTGTGCTTCCTGTTTTGGCTTTCTATATAAATGCAGGTCTTGAACAGGGTGCAAAGCTCGATGAAATGGCCGGTACTATCCAGAATGACATCCTTAAGGAGTTCATGGTGCGTAACACCTATATCTATCCGCCGGCATTCTCAATGAAGATTATCGCCGATATCTTCGAATATACTTCGAAGAATATGCCTAAGTTCAACTCCATCTCTATCTCCGGTTATCACATGCAAGAGGCTGGTGCAACAGCGGATATCGAGCTTGCTTATACTCTTGCCGATGGTCTTGAGTATCTTCGTGCCGGAGTGAATGCAGGTATGGATATCGATTCCTTTGCACCGCGTTTGTCATTCTTCTGGGGTATTTCAATGAACTATTTCATGGAAATCGCCAAGATGCGTGCTGCACGTATGCTCTGGGCAAAGATTGTGAAGCAGTTCAATCCTAAGAATCCGAAGTCTCTTGCACTTCGTACCCATTCGCAGACATCGGGGTGGTCTCTTACAGAGCAGGATCCTTTCAACAATGTGGGTCGTACTTGTGTTGAGGCTATGGGTGCCGTACTCGGTCACACTCAATCATTGCACACAAATGCTCTTGATGAGGCGATTGCACTTCCAACAGATTTCTCCGCTCGTATTGCTCGTAACACTCAGATTTACATTCAGGAGGAGACATACGTGACAAAGCAGGTTGACCCCTGGGGTGGTAGCTATTACGTTGAGGCTCTCACTAATGAAATAGCTCATCGTGCATGGGAACACATTCAGGAGATTGAGAAGCTCGGCGGTATGGCCAAGGCTATTGAAACCGGCCTTCCGAAATTGAGAATTGAAGAAGCTGCTGCCCGCACTCAAGCTCGAATTGATTCAGGCAAACAGACAATTGTCGGTATCAACAAGTATCGTCTTGACCATGAGGATCCTATCGATATTCTTGAAGTGGATAACACAGAAGTTCGTAAAGAGCAGATAGCAAGACTTGAGGATCTTCGCAAAGATCGCGATGAGGAGGCTGTTAAGAAAGCTCTTGAGGCAATCACTGAGTGTGTGAAGGATCCTTCAAAGGGCAACCTTCTTGATTTGGCTGTAAAGGCAGCCGGAGTGCGTGCTTCTTTGGGTGAAATATCAGATGCCTGTGAGGCTGTAGTTGGTCGCTATAAGGCTGTAATCAAAACTATTTCAGGAGTGTATTCAAGCGAAGAGAAGGGCGATCCCGAATTTGAGGAAGCTCGTAAGATGGTGGCCGACTTTGCTAAGCGCGAAGGTCGTCAGCCCCGTATCATGATAGCAAAGATGGGTCAGGATGGTCACGACCGTGGTGCGAAAGTTGTTGCAACCGGTTATGCCGACTGTGGATTCGATGTGGATATGGGTCCCTTGTTCCAGACTCCTGCTGAGGCTGCCCGTCAGGCTGTTGAAAATGATGTGCACATTCTTGGTGTATCTTCTCTTGCTGCAGGACACAAGACACTTGTTCCTCAGGTGATTGAGGAGCTCAAGAAATTGGGTAGAGAGGATATTATTGTTACAGCAGGTGGTGTGATTCCGGCTCAGGATTATGATTTCCTTTATAAGGCAGGTGTGGCCGCAATCTTCGGTCCTGGTACACGTATTCCGAAAAGTGCAATTGAAATGATACGCATTCTTAATGAGGATCGTGCAGAGTAAATTCATGGTTTAGAGATTTTGATAAAGGGAGCGGAGACTTTTGTTTTCGCTCCCCTTTCCACGATAGAAGGAGTGGGGAAGAGTATTATGTTAACGGATGGATACCTGATATGAAGATGAGAGAGAATGGAGAGAGAGAGCTGGAACCTCTATATGATGTTGAATCTGGAGGAGACGACAATCTCTATACCTTGCCTGAAGACAGCGAGGATTTCAATATTGTTGGAGAAGATCATTCGGAAGAGGAGGATTCTCTTAACATGGAATACTCTCTTGAGGAAGATGAAGATAATGAGTATGAAGAGGATGATGAGAATGACGAAGAGGAGGATGAAGTAAAGGACACCAAAGGGAATGTGATTAGTTTGATGTTTAAAATTCTTTCCACACCAGTAGAGGGATGGAAGGAACTTAAACGTCGTAGATATACTCCTGAAGAGGTAGCCTCCGGTTGTTTTTATCCTTTGACGGCACTTGCTTCGCTATCTGAATTTGCTGATAAAATCTATACTACAATAAGTATGGGTGATTGTCTTATGCAAGCTTTATATACTTTTATTTCCTTTTTCTTTGGATATTTTACAATCATGCTGGTTGGAGGGTTGGCTTTACCTTCTCTATCGAAAGAATGTCTACAAAAAAATATAGGAAAGGAATTTGTCATGATGAATCTCTCCACGTTGGCACTCTTCTATATTGCTAATAAACTTCTCCCGATGATTGATGCGGCTTTGTTCTTTTTACCTATCTGGACAGTGTATCTTATATACAAGGGAGTCAGGATTTTAAGAATTCCGGTAGTTGTGGAATCAAGAACAAAAGTCATTTTGGTATTCCTTATTATTGGAATGCCAATAATGTGGCAATGGTTGTTGGATTTAATTTTTTAGATGTAATGAAAGCAGAACAAGTAAATATTAAGAATAAACGTGCCCGGTTTGATTATGAGATAAGTGATACCTATATTGCCGGAATCGTATTAACTGGAACGGAAATTAAGTCGATCCGTGATGGAAAGGCATCCTTGACAGATACTTACTGCATGGTTGAGAATGGCGAGGTTTGGGTTAAGGGGATGAATATTTCCGAATATTTCTATGGTTCATATAATAATCATGTTGCACGTCGTGATCGTAAACTTCTTCTAAATAAAAAAGAGATAGCAAAACTTCAAAAGGCATCCGACGACACAGGGTTTACAATAGTACCCCTTAGGGTGTTTATTAATGAACGAGGATTGGCTAAGATGCAGATAGGTGTCGGACGAGGAAAAAAGCAATATGATAAACGCCAATCCATTAGGGAGCGAGAAGATAAGAGAAATATCGATAGAATGTTCAAGAAATAATGCGAGAACTTGAGTTATTGGCTCCGGCCTCTAATAAAGAAATTGCAAAAGAGGCAATATTACATGGTGCGGATGCTGTTTATATAGGTGCGACAAGCCATGGTGCTCGATCGAAAGCATGCAATTCTATTGAAGATATTGCTGAGATTGTCCTTTTTGCACATCAATATCGAGCAAGAGTATATGTAACTGTTAATACCCTTGTATATGATGATGAGATTGTTAAGGTTGAAAAGCTGATAGGTCAACTTTATCGAGTTGGTGTTGATGCAATTATTGTGCAAGATATGGGTATCCTTCGCATGAATCTTCCACCTATTGAACTTCATGCAAGTACTCAATGTGATACACGAACTCTTGAGAAAGCTATATTTTTAGAAAAATCGGGGTTTTCCCAAATTGTTCTTGCCCGTGAATTAAGTCTTGAAGAGATTCGAACAATTTGCGAAGGAGTGCACGTTCCCATAGAATGTTTTATTCACGGAGCGTTGTGTGTATCTTACTCCGGAAGATGTCAGGCAAGTGAAAAATGTTCAGGCAGAAGTGCTAACCGTGGAGAATGCAGTCAGATGTGTCGTCTTCCTTATATTCTTCGTAATGGGAAAGATGAAGTTATTCTTAAAGATAGGTACTTACTCTCCCTTTCAGATTTCAACGCATCTTCTCATATAGGTGAATTGATTGAAGCTGGTGTTTCCTCTTTTAAGATTGAAGGGAGAATGAAGGATGTGGATTATGTGAAAAATGTAACGGCTGCATATAGAAAGAAGATTGATGATATCATCAATCGATTCCCTGAAAAATATTGTCGCTCCTCCTTTGGGAAGGTTAATCATTTCTTTACTCCTGTTCTTGAGAAGAGTTTTAATCGTGGTTTCACAGATTATTTTCTTAATGGAAAGGGAGATAGGAAAATGGCTTCAATTTTTACACCTAAGTCATTAGGTGAAAAGATTGATTCGATCACTGAACTCCACAATGGTGATGGTATTAGCTATTATAATCCCTCTACCGAAGAATATGAAGGAGTTAGAATCAATAAAGTTGAGAATGGCCGTATTGTTACTGCAAGAAAAATCACTTTTCCTAAGAATGTGGAACTAAGACGTACTTTCGATCATGAATGGCAAAAGTGCATGGAGAGGAAGACGGCTGAACGCAGAATAAAGGTTGATTTCGTTCTTGATGAATCGGGAATTACTGCATGTGATGAAAGAGGTCTTCAAGTTAGGATTCCCCTTACTTGTGAAAAGCAGGTGGCGAAGAAGCCAATGGAGATTCGCCACATTTTCGAAAAATTAGGTAATACCATTTATTATCTTGGAGAGTTTAAAAATAAACTTAATTCATTTACATTTATTCCAGCATCGGTTCTAACTTCATTAAGAAGAGATGTTCTGGAATTGCTTGATAAGGAGAATCTATCAACATATAGATTCGGCTATCGCAGGAAAGAGGATAAGGGAATTGAATATCTGGATAACAACCTTGAATCGCGTGATAATGTTGCGAATCGTTTGGCTATGGATTTTTATAAGTCTCATGGTGTGAAGAATATAGAATTGGCTCTTGAAGTTTTACCTCGTAGAGAAGTTAAAGAAAAAGAGCGCGTGGTGATGACCACACGCTATTGTCTTAGAAGAGAGCTTGGATGCTGTAAGAAAAATCCTCAGGATCGAAAACTTTATTCTCGTCTGATCGAGCCATTGACTATTACTTCCGGTCCTACCACATTCCGTTTGGAATTTGATTGTAAAAATTGTGAAATGAATGTGATAGGCTGACTTGGTTAATTTGCCTGAGGTGAGGAGGGATCTGAAAGAGAGGCAGTATCGAAACCTATAGGGTTATCGTGCAATGTCCGGTCTTGTGGATTTGTTTTCAGACGGTTAATTTCTCGTGACAGACTTTGTTTAAGGGAGAAGAAGGAATCCAATACAACTTCCATATACCCTTGTATATCGTCAACAATGTTTATTAGAGGAACATCTACTCGACTGCTGAACACAACATTACCATCTTCATCCGGGGAGTGCATCACGATTGAGGGCCCAAAGGAAAAATTGGCGTAATTGACAGCGTCTTTAATAAGGGTGAAGTTATCATCGGTTGGCTTAACAGAATACCATGAAAAATCCCATATCCTTATAAATGGACCATTAAACATAAGTAGGAAATTTTCTCCCTGATAGGATAAGGCAAGATTTTCTTGTTCATCCATCCGAGGATTGCATGACATCTCCGTGAAAAGTTTCAAAAGTTTTTTACGGTTGATGTCTTCTATTTTTTTAAATTCTCCATTCTTACTTTCCTTTTTAGAATCAGAACATTCGTCATTTTTTGATTCTTCAGAATTATCCGGTTCACTCGCCTGCTTACTTGGAGATGCGTCAGTATTCTCTCGCGTGAGTCCATTTATCTCTCTTAATTTCTCCAGCTCTAATTTACTGATTAGCATCTCAGTGTGTCGATTCATTAAGAACTGTACAAAGAAAAGGATTGTAATAAATAAGGAAAGGAGGATTATAACCACCAGTGCAATATGAACATCAATATCATAAATATAATCAACCATTGCTATCTATTTTAATTTGAAGAAGGATCTTGTGAATTATTTTGAATAGAATCATTTGCTAATGAATCTAACTCTTCTATTGGATGAGCGTATCTGAATAAGAGCGAATCCTTCAAAAAGATAATCCTCTCAGTAAGATTAGTGAGCGTATCGTTCTCTCCCTCAGAAATTTCAAGGCAGGTTTCTGAGGGATACTTGAAATTCAATGCTGTCAGTGCGGAAGTGAATCTTTCTTGAAGCTCAAAAAGTGAAGCGGAATCGGTGGCATTAGCTATGCTGTCTGAATACAAATTCATCAATCTTACACTTTTGCTATATAACTCCATTGCCTCAGGGCGTAGTGGATTACCTTGAGGTTTATGACAGGAGATAAATAGGAACAGACCCATAAAAAAGCATATCGTCAACCTGCATGAGTTTAGCATTATTGTTTTCTTAGCTTTCATTGAATCAGTTTATTCTTTAAATATTTACCAGTGAATGAATTTTCGCAGGCGGCAATTTTTTCAGGAGTGCCTTCGGCCACGATATATCCTCCCTTTTCTCCTCCTTCCGGACCAATGTCAATGACCCAATCGGCAGATTTTATTACATCCATATTATGTTCGATGATAATCACCGAATGTCCTTTCTCAATCAGACGATTAAGTGATTTCAGTAGGGTAGAGATATCATGGAAGTGTAACCCGGTTGTAGGCTCATCGAAGATGAAAAGTGTATGATCTGTCTTGTCCTGTGACAGGTAATAAGCCAGTTTCACTCGTTGATTTTCACCTCCGGATAGTGTTGAGGAAGATTGTCCCAATTTGATATAGCCTAATCCGACATCCTGAAGGGGTTTAAGTCTTTTCACAATTTTCTTCTCAATGGAACCATTACTTTCTGAAAGAAATTCAATGGCTTGATTAACAGTCATCTCAAGAAAATCATAAATATTTTTCCCTTTGTATTCTACATCCAGCACCTCTCGCTTAAATCTTTTTCCATGACACGCCTCGCATTCAATCTCAATATCGGCCATAAACTGCATGGGTATTGTAATGGTGCCTTCTCCTTTGCATTCTTCACATCGGCCTCCATCGGTGTTGAATGAAAAGAAAGCTGGAGTAAAGCCCATCTGTTTTGAAAGCTGCTGTTCTGAAAATAGCTTACGAATTTCATCGTATGCTTTAAGATATGTCGCAGGATTTGATCGGGAGGATGTTCCAATTGGATTCTGATCGACAAACTCAACTGCTTTCACAGTTCTAATATCTCCCTGAATCTTCTTATGAGATCCCGGAATGTCACTTGCTTCGCCCAGTGCTCGTAAAAGTGACTTATATAGGATTTCTCTTACAAGAGTGGATTTTCCTGATCCGCTGACTCCTGTCACAACAGTCATGACACCCAATGGGAATTTAACGTCAATATTTTTTAAATTATTCTCAGCTGCTCCGACAATTTCGATTGCCTGTTTCCAGGGACGTCTGATAGGGGAGTATTCTATCTTACGGGTTCCTCGAAGATAATCCACAGTGTAAGATCCCTTTGAATCACCACCCTTTAACATTTTTTGCACATTTCCTTCAAAGACAATCTTTCCACCAAGACGCCCGGCATCAGGACCTATATCTATTATTTCGTCGGCGGCGAGCATGATATCCTCATCATGTTCGACAACCACTACCGTATTACCTATTTTCTGAAGATTCCGTAGAACCTTTACGAGTCGGTCGGTATCTCTTGAATGCAGACCTATGCTTGGTTCATCCAAAATATATAACGACCCAACAAGAGAACTTCCCAAAGATGTTGCAAGATTAATTCTTTGGCTTTCACCTCCCGACAGAGTTGAAGAGAGTCGATCAAGAGTAAGATACCCTAATCCAACCTCTTGAAGAAAGCTGAGCCTTTGGCGAATTTCCGTAAGAAGTCTTTCCGAAATTTTGGAATCTGTTTCATTCAGGATTAGATCATCAAAGAATTTGATTAAATCAGAAACGGACATTCTCACGAGTTGTGTTATACTTTTCCCCCCAATTTTCACATACTCTACATCCGGACGTAATCGTGAACCATGACATTCGGGACAGGTTGTTTTTCCTCGATAACGAGCTTTAAGTACTCTAAACTGCATCTTATCCTGTCTTTTATCAAGCCATTCAAAGAATCCATCTATACCTTCCCAATCTTCATCCCCATGCCATAGATAATCCTTCTGCTCTTGAGTGAGATTCATATAAGGTTCATGAATGGGGAATTCCTTTTTATTGGCGACTTTAATAAAAGCTTTCTTCCATTCACTCATTTTCTCCCCATTCCAGCATTTTATTGCATCTTGATATACGGAAAGTGTTTTATTGGGTACGACAAGCTCTTCGCTGACACCTAATGTCTTTCCAAAACCTTCGCATACAGGACAAGCGCCATAAGGATTATTGAAATTGAACATCAAATCACTGGGTTCTCGAAATTCCATTCCGTCGGCCATGAATCTTTTTGAAAAAAGATACTCTTTAGTTTCGCCATCAATCCAGAGTTTTATAATGCATTCTTCATGTCCTTCAAAATATGCAGTCTCAACGGAGTCTGTGAGTCGAGATATTTCATCCTTTTCTTCTGAAACCGACAGACGATCAATCATAAGACGATAACCTTCACCGTTAGTTTCAGGATTTGCTTTTATTACTTCTTTAATGTCAATAAATTGGCCATCTTTTTCCAAACGAGTATACCCCTCTTTCAGATATATAGACAATTGCTCTGAAAATGTGCGTCCCATAGGAAGAGTGATCTCTATAAGAACTGCCATACGTGTTCCATGTGGATATGATAACACTGTCTGCACTATATCTTCTATTCCGTGCTTCTTCACTTCTTCCCCGGAAATAGGTGAAAATGTATGACCGGCGCGAGCAAAAAGCATACGCAAATAATCATAAATCTCTGTGGCTGTTCCCACGGTGCTTCGTGGATTACGAGTGTTGACTTTTTGTTCGATTGCAATTGCAGGGGGCAATCCTTTGATATAATCGCATTCAGGTTTTGACATTCTGCCTAAAAACTGGCGAGCGTAAGCCGAAAGGGATTCGACATAACGCCGTTGCCCTTCAGCATAAAGAGTGTCAAAGGCAAGAGAGGATTTACCAGATCCACTCACACCTGTGACAACAATGAATTTATTCAATGGGATATTAAGATCAATATTTTTCAGATTATTGACTCTTGCCCCTTTTATGCTGATATATTTATTTTCCATATAATGTTAAACACCTTCGAAAGAATGAAGTTTGAATATAATGATGGAAGGCGTTGTTAAATCAAATACAATTATTATGCCAAAATATCATAAGGGAGTGTCGGTAGAGATTAACGACACTCCCTGATATTTTTACCTGAAAGGCTGAACAGATGTTCGAAGACTCACCTTAATTAAGGTGAAGAATTTCGAGAATCTTATCAAATGCTGAAGAAAGGCCATCCGAATTTTTTCCTCCGGCTTGAGCGAAGAAGGGTTGACCTCCACCTCCGCCTTTGATGAGCTTGGCTGCTTCCCTCACTGTCTGCGATGCGTTGAAACCTGATTTCACAAGGTCATCTGTAATCATGACAGTTAGCAACGGTTTGTTCTCATTAATTGTTGCACCAATGAAGACAGTAGCTTCCGGAGAAGCCTTGCGAATATTGAATGCAACATTCTTTACCACCTCAGGTAATCTCATACCATTGAGAGTTACCACTTTAACTCCATTTACCTCTTTTGCATTCTCAAGAAGCTGACGTGAGAGGGATGCAGTGCGTTCAGCCACAAATTCATCCACTTGCTGGCGCAGGTCCGCATTTTCGCCAATAGCCTTCTTCACTGCCGTGCGGATATCCGATGAACCCCCAAGGAGAGTCATCACGTCTTTGAGAAGATCCTGCATATCATCAAGCATATTTTCTACCTTGGCTCCGCTGACTGCTTCAATTCTTCGTATACCTGCTGCAATGGAACTTTCGTTAAGAATACGAACCATCCCTATGTTACCTGTGTTTGCGACATGCGTTCCACCGCAAAGTTCAATAGAAGTGCCATATTTAACAACACGAACCTTATCGCCATATTTTTCCCCAAACAGGGCCATTGCTCCCATTTTGCGTGCATCATCAATAGCCATCTCTCTATGTTCATCAAGAGGAATTGACTTTCGGATTCGTTCATTGACGAGATGTTCCACTTTTCTTATTTCCTCAGGAGTGAGTTTCTGGAAGTGGGAGAAGTCAAAGCGAAGGATATCAGGAGAAACAAAAGAACCTTTCTGCTCCACATGATTTCCAAGCACTTCCCTAAGTGCTTCGTGAATAAGGTGTGTGGCAGAGTGGTTTGCTGAAGTGGCTGCGCGAGATTCAGTATCTATTTCTGCCTTAAAGACTGCGGTCGGATCGGTTGGGATAGAGTAGGAGAGGTGTACTCCAACATTATTCTCCTTTTTTGTATCGAAAATCTCGATTATCTCTCCATCAGGTCCTACCAAGCGACCTTTGTCACCCACTTGACCACCCATTTCAGCATAGAAAGGAGTAGTTTCCAGAATAATTTGGTAGTATTCCTTTCCCTTTTGCTTTACCTTACGGTATCGGAGAATGTTTGTTTCGGAGGAAGTAGTGTCATATCCTACAAATTTTTGTTCGCCATCTTTGACTTCAACCCAATCGCCTGTCTCCACGGCGGCAGCATTACGCGCACGGTCTTTCTGCTTTTTCATCTCTGCATCAAAACCTTTATGGTCAATCTCCATACCTTGCTCGCGTAGAATCAGCTCAGTTAGGTCAAGAGGGAATCCGTAGGTGTCATAGAGCACGAAGGCATCTTCTCCGGAGAGAACATTGGAACCTGATTCTTTTGCTTTCTTTACAAAAGAATCAAGCAGGCGAATACCATTATCGAGGGTTCGAAGGAACGATTCCTCCTCTTCCTTAATAACTTTCTTGATGAGATCTGCCTGAGCTGGAAGTTCGGGATAAGCCTCACCCATCTGTTCCACAAGAGTATCAACAAGTCTGTAAAGGAATGCTTCTTTCTGCTCCAGGAAGGTATAAATGTATCTTACAGCACGTCTTAATATTCGGCGAATGACGTAGCCGGCCTTTGCATTAGAAGGAAGCTGAGAATCGGCGATTGAAAAAGCAATTGTGCGGACATGGTCGGCAGCCACACGCATGGCAATATCAACTTTTTCATCTTCGCCATATTTTTTCCCTGATAATTCGCTTATTTTTGCGATTATAGGGGTGAAAACGTCTGTGTCGTAATTTGAAGTTTTACCTTGGAGTGCCATGCAGAGGCGTTCGAATCCCATACCAGTATCAATCACTTTTGCTGGCAGGGGTTCGAGATGACCGTCGGCCATTCTATTATACTGCATGAAAACCAAATTCCAGATTTCAATGACCTGCGGGTTATCTTTATTGACAAGTGATGCGCCATCAATCTTTGCTCGTTCTTCATCACTTCTTAAGTCAATATGAATTTCCGAGCAAGGCCCGCAGGGCCCCGTTTCACCCATTTCCCAGAAATTGTCATGACGGTTTCCATTGATGATATGAGAAGCAGGGAGATGCTTCTCCCAATATCCGGCCGCCTCATTGTCGCGCTCCAGACCTTCAGGGGCATATCCTTCAAATACTGTAGCATAAAGACGATCAGGATTTAACTTGAGCACGTCAACAAGATATTCCCAAGCCCAGTCGATTGCTTCCTTCTTGAAATAATCGCCAAAGCTCCAGTTGCCAAGCATCTCAAACATGGTATGATGATAGGTGTCGTGACCGACCTCTTCAAGGTCATTATGCTTGCCTGATACGCGTAGACATTTCTGGCTGTCTGTGACACGCTTGTATTCGGCCGGGCGATTACCGAGGATGATATCTTTAAACTGATTCATACCTGCATTTGTGAACATCAGGGTAGGATCATCTTTTATCACCATTGGCGCCGACGGCACGATTTTATGGCCTTTCTCTTTGAAAAAATTCTTGAAAGACTCTCTGATTTCTTTTGAAGTCATCATTAAGAATTATGAATTTATTAGAGGCGCCTTTTAAGAGTCGGCCTCCAAGCATATAAATTAATTGCAAATTTACGAATTTTAGATTATTTTTGCAAGCATACCGAGCTATAGTTATAAATAATGACATTTTGATTCTTCAATGAAACGGAAGATTTTTTATACATATAATCCTGAAACAGATAATTTCGAAAGGTTTTTTCCTTCCGGAGGAGAGCGCCTATGGAAGGGAGTGAAATTTATTCTCCTCTCACTTCTTATGGGTGTGGCGGTCTTTCTGTTATATTTTCATTTCTTCGATTCTCCAACTGAAAAGGCACTCAGGGAAGAGAATGCTCAGCTTAGGAGCCGTTATAACGTGATCAACCGTCGATTGGATAACTCTCTGAAAGTGATGGAGGATATCCGCAATCGGGATGACAATTTTTATCGTGTGATGCTCCAGCTTGATCCCATGAGTCTTGGCCAACGCTATGCCGGTCTGGATAATGAGCGACGATATAAGGAAATAGAGCGTCTGCCGGATGCAGATCTTGTGAAGCTACTTACGCAACGACTTGATCTGTTTGAGCGGCAGCTTTATGCCCAATCTCTCTCTTTTGATCAACTTAGAAAATCAGCCGGTGAGCAGAAGGATAAACTTGCACATATCCCTTCTGTAATGCCGATTGATATGAAGAATTATACTGTTGCTTCAGGCTACGGCTATAGGAATGATCCTATTTATGGCACTACAAAATTTCATGAGGGACTTGATTTCGCTGCATCCACAGGCACTCCTGTATTTGCCACTGCGGATGGATTAATTGAGGAAGCCGGCTGGAAAGGGGGATACGGTAATTGTGTCGATATTTCCCACGGCTATAATTACACCACTCGTTATGCTCATCTAAGCGAAATCCTCATCAAACCCGGAAGTAAGGTGAAAAGGGGAGAACTGATTGGCAGAGTTGGATCAACAGGAAAGTCCACCGGTTCACACCTTCACTATGAAGTTAGATTCAAGGATGAACCTCAGAACCCTGTGAATTATTATTTTATGGATTTAAGTCCTGAGGAATATGCAGAGATGATTCGTCTTGCGGATAATGCAGGCCATGTGATGGACTAAGAACTGGGATATAGGGTTAACCGATATTTGAATTATAGAATTTCGGGTCTCCTGTCACTTCCTTTCCGATAAATCCGGGCAGAGGATAGTCATGATTTGAATTTGCAAGCTCTATTTCTGCCACCGTTGGAAAAGCGGGAGAAATGAATTCATCGACTTCCCATCGGTTACCCTTGTTCATCACGATCCATCTTCTTTTTTCAATTGGGTGTCCCAAGCATAACTTTAGCATTTCCAAGGCATCATTATATGGAATCTCGTATTCAAATTCCAAACGTGTATCCCCTTCCGTCTTCCCTTTAATTGTGACGAATCCTGATTTGTCGATTATCCTCACTCTGACAACCCTTTCTGGATCTTTAGAAAGATAACCTTGGATAATATGAGTTGTCTTCACAGCAAGTGTCTTATATGTCTCTGATGTGACAAGATATTTATGTTCAATTTCTTTTCCCATATTGTGATTTGAATCTTTTAATACTCTTTATTTGTATGAATTAACGTGGAAAATATATAATTAATATGAAAAAATACGTTTTTATTCATAATAACCTTGCATGAGGCTGAGTTTGATAATATACTTGTCACTCTTTGACATTGATGTATGAAGGTAAAATTCACTTATTTAGGATTTCTCCGTTTCTTTCTTCTATTCATTTTGATATTATGCTTCTTTTCCTTTGCTGCATATGCCGAGGAAGAGGAGAAAACCGTTACGTTGAATGAAGTAGTTGTAAAGCCTAAAAGAGAGAAATATTCAAAACGAAACAATCCGGCAGTTGAACTAATGAGAAAGGTTCGAGAAGATCGTAAGGCTCTCAGTCCTTACGGCATGCCGGAATATAGCTATGAAAAATACGAAAAGATATTGTTAGCCACCACCAATCTGGATTATGACTTCAATTCCGCATCCAAGTCTAATAAACGTCTTGGATTTCTTGCCCAATATATTGATACCGCATTGTGGACAGGTCAGCGGATGCTTGACCTTGCAATGTTGGAAAAAAGTGCATATATGGTGTATTCACTTAAACCACATTTCCAAAAAGAGATTGTGACGGGCTACACTGCACAAGGAATTAATGAAATGCTTAATGCTCAAAATGTCAGAACGTCACTCTATGATGTGCTTAGAGAGGTGGATATTTTCCAGAATGATATCACGCTCTTGCAAAATAAGTTTGTAAGTCCATTGTCGGTGATTGGACCTGATTTCTATAAATATTCTCTTACAGATACTGTCTATTTCGGAGGTCAGCACTGCGTGGAGCTAACATTTGTTCCTAAAGTGGCAGAAACATTCGGTTTTAATGGAAAGTTATACATCCCGATTGAGGATTCCCTTAAATATGTAAAAAGGGTGACAATGCGTGCTCCTAAAGCAATAAATGTGAATTATGCGGATAAAATATTTATCAGTCAGAACTTTGAAAAAGACTCATTAGGAAAGGTGCATAAGGTGCTTGATGATCTTTCCCTTGAATTGAAGCTGTTTACTTTCCTCCCATCCCTCTATGGATCTCGCCAGATTCGGAACCGTGATTTTCATTATTCAATCAATGAGTGGATTCCTGAGGAGAGCGAGGTTGAGACAATCTCAGGAGAAATGGTTGAATTGATTGGTTCGGAAAAAAGGGGGATTGATTTTTGGGAAGAGAAAAGAGTAATACCCTTTTCTTATGCTGAAAGTCGACTTTCCGGTCTTACTCATGAATTAAGGGGCATAAATTTAATAAAATGGGGAGAGAAAATATTGCGTCCTGTTTTCCAAGGATACGTAGGGACTCTTCCTCAAGGAAGCAAATTCAATATTGGCCCTGTCAATTCATTTATAAGTTATAATGATGTGGAAGGATTACGCCTGAAGGCGGGTGGAATGTCTACTTCTGCACTATCCGACCGTTTTTTCTTCCGAGGTTATTTTGCTTATGGATTTCGCGATAAAAAGTGGAAATATGAAGGAGAGGCTGAATATTCATTCATAAAGAAAAAGAACCACTCAAGGGAATTTCCAATAAATGCCATCCGAGCAACCTACAGATTCGATACCGACCAGATAGGGGTGAGGTATCTATACACTAACAGAGATAATGTTATCCTGTCTATCAAAAGAAGGAAGAATGATCTTGTGGCATATCGTCGCACTGCTCGACTTGAGTATATTCTTGAATTATCCAATAACCTTTCGATTAATGCCGGTTACCAGCATGAACGAGAGGAAGCATCTGCCAGAGTTGTGTTTAAAAACGGTTATGGTGATTTCGCAAAATATTATCAGTTAGGAGCATTTTTTATTAATCTAAGATACGCTCCCGGTGAGAAATTTGTGCAAAGTGTCACTAAGAGAATGCCTGTTAATATGGATGCTCCTGTATTCACCCTAAAACAAGAATTTGGCCCTAAAACTTTTTTAGGAGCTGATTTCACGATGAACCAGACGGAACTCAGTGCTTCCAAAAGATTTTGGTTTTCTGCTTTCGGCTATGCCAATGTTCTTCTGAAGGCTGGGAAGATCTGGAGTCAAGTTCCATATCCGGCTCTTTTATGGCAGAATTCTAACTTGTCTTATACGATTCAACCGGAATCATTTGCCTTATTAAATCCTATGGAATTCGCTATGGATGAATATGCTTCATGGGATATAGAATATTTTATTAACGGGGCCATTCTTAACCGAATCCCTTTAATAAAGAAAGCTAAACTCCGTGAAGTAGTAACCTTTAAAGGTTTCTTCGGGCATTTGACGAAGCGTAACAATCCGGCTTTGAATCCCAATCTCTATTCATTTCCTGAAGGTGCACAGATAGGGGTAATGGGTACAACTCCATATATGGAATTGAGTGCAGGCTTGGATAATATTTTCACAATCCTAAGACTTGATTATGTGTGGAGACTTACATATAAGAATCGGCCGGATATAAGCAAAGGAGGTTTAAGAGTTTCGTTGCACTTATCCTTCTAATTTACCCGGCCGATAGATAATCCTAACTCAAGCAATCTATCCTATGATACGAAAATATGGTTAAATTTATGTCTATTTTAAAAACGATTTTTATCATAATTCCCTGCTCCTCTTCCCTTATAGCGGGATTTAGCTGAATTAAAATTATATCGGATGGTTAGTGACAGATCACGGGTGTCTAATATCTTTTTAATACTCGTTGTGCTCAGGGCATCGTATGAGATAAACTCTTGTCTCCATGTATCGAAAACGTCATCAAGTTGCAACTTTATACTCCATGTGTCATCAGCAAAGGATTTATATATACCGAGGTTGCACTGCCAATAAGGCTTCATATAATAATTATCTCCGTTTCCGGATGTTCTTGCAGAGAAATCAACATTGAGCCATATATCCCAGGGAAGATGAACCGCATTGTTTAAACGGAAAACACCCAAAGGCTTGTTCATTTTTTTCATTTCATTGCCGTTGTGCATGAGTTTGAAATCCTGAGCCATTACGCCTGCCATAAAAGTCGGTCTCCAGATTGAGAAGAAACATGGAGAGTAGTTGACAAAAGCTTCAAAAGTATTGAATCTCGGCATATTTTCCATTTTTAACAAAGTAACATCAGGGTTGCCGGGATAAGGGGTTGTTTGCCATAAAAAATAATTCTTTGTGGAATAATATGTAAGTTCCACGACTATATCTCGCCATGACCCTGACAATGAGACATAATCACGATAGATAGGTTTCAAATTGGGGTTGCCAGATTCATAACTGTATCTGTCAAGGTATCGGATTGCGCTGCTGAGTTGCTCAAATGCAGGGCGAGAAGTTTTTCGTGTATAGGAAAGATTTGTCGAAACCTTACCAATTGGGAACGAAATGGAGGCACTCGGAGCAAAGTTGTGATAATTACGGCTCTGTTCATCTATTTTCTGTCCCCAAAGAAAATATCGAGAGTCTGTGTATTCCCAACGAAGTCCGGCAGACAAAGATACTTTTCCGAAAGTCTGTGAAATTTCGGAAAATAGAGCAAAGGTATTTTCTTTGATTTTTGTGTCGTTATCCGTAATGAAGTCGGCATCTGATAGATATAAGTCTCTACGGAAAATATTACTAACCTCACTACCTAAGTGCAATTCTCCTTTCCATACCGGGAGTGTTGCGGATATATTCCCAGCTAACAATCTATTGTGGACATTATTATCCGTATCGAATGTGCGTTCAGGATTAAATGATGACCTTTCAATTTCATTCGTCAATCGGTTGTTTATCTGCCACATCGCATCAAAATTTGCAGTCAATTGGCATTTGCCGATCTCTCCCGTATAATATGCACTTAGAAGATGCTGTCTATTGTGTCGTTGAATCGTTCCGTTATAATTTAGTTCGTCTTCCAGAACGAGGTTAAGAAGTCTTGAAGTAAAAGAGGAACTTCTGCCGGCAGCGGGTCGATATGCAAAATCATAATAAAAACCGAGGTATTGGTTATTTGAATTGTAGTTGAGACCCACTTTTCCCTCATATACCGGGTATTTTGTGAAATCCTTACCGTAGCTGCTTTGCGATACGATGCCAGATTGAAGATATTGAGTTGTATTATTCTCAAAACGTGGTCTCTCACGGTAGTTCTCATAATTCAGCATGCCGAAAAGGTCAAATCCATTTTTTCGGAAGTTGAAATTAGCCTGTTCAAAAAGATAGGTATAGTGCTTGTATCCCAATGTTGTTCGGTCGTTGAAAGAGAAGCCTTCACCTAAGGGGGCGACAGTCGTAATACGGATAACCGCATTTACAGAAGAATCATAGCGAGCACCGGGTGAAGTCACGACATCAACGCTTTTAATATCTGACGATGCGAGTTGGTCAAGTTCTGACTGGTCTGTAACTTGTCTGCCGTTTATATATACGGTTGGAGTACCCTTACCGAGCACTTCAAGTTCCGATCCGGTCTTGGAGACGAAAGGCATTTTGCCGAGTACATCAAGAGCTGTTCCTGTGTTTGCGAGATAGGTGCCGAAAATGGCTACCTGCACCCCATCTCCTTTCAGTTTAGCCATTGGGCGTGCACCTTTAACTACAACCTCTCCCAGAGTATATGATGCAGGAGTAAGAATGACATTGCCCAAGTTTTCTTCCGGATTATCAATGATTTTGTCTTCAAATCCCATAACAGAGATTCTAAGAAATACAGGCATATCATTGCCTGAAATGACAAATTTACCAGTTGCGTCTGTAACAGTTCCGTCTACAAGAGTGGAGTCATTCTGAGACAATAGAGTTACATTGGCAAATTCCACCGGGTTGCCGGTTTCATCTTTTACAATCCCTTTATAGGAAGTGATTGATGCAAAAAGGGTGTTGCAGCCCAGACAGAGCAGTAATAGCCCTGTCATCAAATTTTTAAATTTCATTATAGTTATTTTTAAATTAGAAGCCTATAAACCCCCAACAACTACCCACCCTTCTGCTTTTGTTTTCTGTAAAGCCAGATTATGGTGCTGTAATGTGCCGTTTCGTAATTTCAAAGTATATGGTATGAAAATTGTATTTTGATTCCCTGATGTGAACGCTCGCCCAATAGATAACAGTCTTGAACCTTCGAATCGTCTGCGATACATTGACTCTGAGACTTCATGATTCATAACCTTATCAAGAATCTTTAAGTTCCAATCCGCAAAGGCGTTTAAAATAATGGAAGCTGCCTCTTCTGCGTTTAATCCGTTTAGTCCTGCTGGCTGATCCTGAATCTCAACAAATCTGATACCCGTATCAAGCTGACATATATCCTTATCAATTGGATTATAATCTATGGAGGAAAGTCTTAGAACCTCAATTTCATTATTATCTTTAAGGATACTTACTGTGGCACTTTTCAATCTCTTTGAATCGGAATCAAATAGATACCTTCGAATACTCGTTGATTCTGTGATTGATGTGTTCAGTAGATAGGGATTTGCAAAGTCTCCTTCGGGGGCTATATTAACAGTAAGAATAATATCTTTCCCTTTTTGGGAAATCTCATATTCGCTCTTGTGATTTTTCAAGCTGTTATCAAGTTCATTTTTAAGTAATTTTTGTGGTGTAAGAAAGTTGCTTAAGTAACCCAGGAGGTTATCATTATCCACTTTATCCAAATGCCAACCTAAAGCCAAGGATGGAACCCATGTATAAGCATCCTGACCAGTTCCGATGGCAATTCTTTCTCCTTTGTCAACACGCCATCTTATTATGGTATCCAATCTTGCAATATCTATATGATGGGGCACGAAAGCTTGATTAATGTCTATATATCTGAAATTCTCCATCGGCAGTGTTCTGATCTCCACTGTCATTGCAATCCTTTCGGAATATGTCAATGCGTTAATTGCTTCCTTCAATACCTCTCCGGCTGATATTCCAGATGGAATGAATACTAATAAAAGAATTGCCGCAATCATACCAAGACTGATTCCACTGAAAATCCATTTTCTTGCATGGTTCTTTCTATTATTTCTATCAATAGCTTTCTGCACTTTATTTCGAAGTCCGACCGATGCCTTTATTTCACGACGAGGCTTCAAGGCCTCA
Source organism: Bacteroides sp. (assembly GCA_014801985.1). Taxonomy (GTDB): domain Bacteria; phylum Bacteroidota; class Bacteroidia; order Bacteroidales; family Muribaculaceae; genus Lepagella. The sequence goes on along the minus strand of JAAVDD010000013.1, from coordinate 86,716 downwards.
AAAATATCTTTATATTCATCCATACCCTCACAATTTATTTTTAATTACCATTCTTCTTAATTTTTCCATACCTGACTTATATCTGGATTTTGATGTGGATTGAGGTATTGAAAGTATTTTGCTTATTTCCACAAAAGACAGATTGTCAACAATCCTCATTCTGATAACATCTGATTCTCTTTGAGGAAGAGAGATAAGAAAGTCATTTATTCGTTCTATCTCTTCCAAATCGTATAGATCATCAGGAGTCTCTTCTATATTAATATTATCATCTAAAACTAATTCCCTTTTACCATATCGTAATCTATCAAGACAGAGATTGTGAACTATTCTAAAAAGATAAAGCCTTATACTTTCTGGTTTTATTTCATTTGGATTTCTCTCCAGAAACTTCAAAATGGCATCATAAACAACATCCTCCGCCTCCGAACGTTCCCCTAAGCGAAAATATGCAAAACGTACAAGATAGTCGAGATTATTCTCAATGATCTTGCTTATATTATTGCGGTTTTTCTTCTTAAACATTTCTTTTTGCTTTTGATGTTTCTAAGATAGAAGACGAGCTTTTACTTAAAAAGACGAAAACTAATTGTTAAAAAGAATAAAATTCTTTATCCGAACTTCTCAACCAAAAACGCTGTTCACCGGTGATATGCTTAATTTTCTTAATTCCGAGATATTTTGTATTTTTGAAAATTCTTTGGATCGGACAAGGTTTGTCTGAAAATAGTGGAGGTTTATGAATGATAAAGACGTTTTACGGACGATGACTCTTGAGGAGTTGTGGGAGCTATTTCCTATAAACCTTGTTCCATACAATTCTTTATGGTCAGAATGGGCAAAAAGAGAAATTAAATCTTTAGCCACACTGTTATCTTCTTTTGATCCAGTGATCAATCATATCGGAAGCACTGCTATCCCGGGAATATTTTCTAAACCGATTGTGGACATATTGGTGGAGACTTATGATTCAATTAGATGGGAAAATATTATAGACATTATGGAATTGAATGACTATATACTTATGTCTCGAAGAGAGGGGAGGATGAGTTTCAACAAGGGTTACACGATCAATGGTTATGCAGAGAAAGTATTCCATATCCATTTTCATATAGCTGGTGACAGAGATGAGATAATATTTCGTGATTTTCTAATAGGAAACAATTCAGTGGCAAAAGAATATGAGAGATTGAAATTATCCTTGCTTCCGAGATTTCGTAATGATAGAGACGGGTATACGATGGCTAAAACGGAATTTGTAAATAAGGTTCTTTTAAGGGCGAAAAAATGAAAAATTATATTCCGGGCTATAATAGAATGGAGTAATATCTATAGCACTATAAATAAATTGAGAATCATCGGTTACGTTTTGTCCTCTTATTCGTATCTATAGTGTAAGCAATGAAAAAGGATAAACTGACATACTCTTTTCTATCACTTCGGGATAAACTTCATCGGAGTGCCATGGGATTCCTCAGAAATGATGAGGATGCAAAGGATGTGTTGCAAGACACTTTCTTTAATCTTTGGCAAGCCGGTAATATTGAGTCGGATACCGAGGCAAGGAATAAGTTATTTTGTGTTTTAAGAAACCTCTGCATTGATCGGCTAAGGAAGCCTAAAAATTTCCCTATTCCTGAATCGGCTGTCGATTCATTGATTGTTGAGCCGACATCTGGGGAGAACTTAGGTTCGTTGGAAAGGAATTTAACCAAGGGACTAACCGATGTTCAATTAAGAATATATTCATATATAATTCACGATGGGATGGAATATGAAGATATTGCGACGATACTCGGAACGACGGTTGAAGCAGTCAGAATGAATATGAGTCGTGCAAGAAAAAAGATAAGGGATAATTTAAAAAATTTAAACCAATGAAAGATAACAACCATATACTATCATTGCCAGAGACGGAAGAACTCTGCCAAATGTTTCTGGATTGCCGTCTTTCTGTTTTGGAAGAGCGTGAATTGGAATACCTTCTTTCCCGGTTAGAATACAATTCTTCAATAATTGAAGAGGTTCGTAATTTGATGGGGATAGAGTTGGGGATCGCTGAAGAGGCAGCGGCGATAGGGGAGTCTAAAAGCTCTAGCTCATTCTTTAATTATAAGGCTTATATCAGTGTTGCAGCTTCTATTTTGTTTATAATTGGGATTGGGTTACACTATCCCTCTGATTCATCCCAAGTCGATTCCTATTACATCGCTTATGCGGATGGTCATCGTCTAAAAGGGGAAGATGCTAAACGTCAAATTTCTTCAGAGCTAAAAACTGCTGATGAATTTGTAAAAGAGATGGGTGAGATGGAGATGCATGAGAGAGAAATGATCGATAATTTAACTTCCGATAATACTTTTACAGAATGAAAAGACTGTTTATTATATTTTTAATGACAATAGTCAGTATGGGTGCCTTTGCCAAATCTCCACATTTTTCTGTAGAGGAGTTTTTTGATGGGCGTTACAATAAAGAGAAAACTGTAAGGATATCTATCTCAAGAGATAACGAGATATATTATCGAGGGTTTCAGGTAACCGGTAATTCGGCATTAGTGAAAAAGATCTCTGAGGTGATTGCTAAGGATGCCACTCTTGCTAAAAGGTACACCGAACAGACCGGAGCCGGAGGTAAATCGATATTGATAGTGTTTACAAATAATGGAGAGACCATATATATCGGATTGCAACAGGATCCTACGGAAAAGAATGCCTATCTTTTTATCAAGGGACCAACGAATGCATTTAAGTAAGTCTATACCAGCGAAATAATCATCTAATAGTTTTAAATATGAAAAAGTTATTTATGCTGCTCTTCGGAGTGGCAGCCCTCCCTGCGTGCCTTTTCGGACAAGAAGTTAATGATTCGGTTCTTTCTGATTGGGAAAAGGAATTTGAACTTAAGGAGGTTGTTGTGGTTGCAAACCGCCCCGTACTAAAACAAGATCCTGATCGCATTGTCTACATGACAAAGAACGATCCATACGCATTGGGTTTGAACGGTATCCAGGTACTCGACCGCATACCACGTGTCTCTGTAAATAATGATCAGGTGAGCATTGCCGGAAAATCATCGGTAAAATATATCATAGACGGCCATCTTTTGGAGATGCCGGAGGAGGCGATAGCCCTTCGCTTAAAGAATCTCCAGTCATCGGGCATTGAGAAGGTGGAACTCCTTACAACCCCTCCTGCAAAATATGCAGCTTCAACAAATGTAGCATACATCAGCATAACCACCAGAAACGAATCACATGGTACACGTGGTAACGTATGGGGAAACGGTACATTCCGCGAGGATTTCAGTTATTTGCTCGGAGGAAATATAAATCATACCACACGAAAGATCGAACTTTCTGCTGATGCAAGCTGGCAGGATACAAAAGGCGTAAACGACCTTGACAGAACATATACTTTTTCTGACTATATTCGAAATTCGCAACGAACAAATAATTTTACAAACCGTACCCTTGGTGCCAATGGACTTTTCAAATATAAATTCAATAGCGGTTTAAGTATAGGAGCTATCGTTAATTATAGTATGTTACGCTTTAAAAGCAGCATATATGATGAAACAGTCGAGAATGGGATTTATTCATTTTCGCAAAACATTTCTCCTGTAAGGCCCAATAATGCGCTTACACTCACTGCGTTTGGAGATTGGGAGCTTGGGCAGGGGAGAATCCTAAGTCTGACGTATAACTTCTTCAATCGCCATACTCATTCTTTTTCTGATGTAAAAACATGGCAATACACAAATGATGTATCAAGACTTGCGGATGATGGTAGGAATAAATATAGGATTCATTCTGTGAAATTAGATGCAGCATTGCCCTTTTCTATGTTCAAAATGGATGCAGGTGCCGCATTTACAGCAGTGGATAATGGTACTGAATTACATATCACTGATTTTATTGAAGGCAACTGGATTAATAATTCTCAGCAAAGCAATTCATTCAGTTATAATGAGAAGACGGCGGCAGTATATGTCAGTGCAGAGAAAAATTTTTCAAATAACTTCTTCGGGAAACTTGGTTTGCGTTTTGAGCATACTGAAGTAAGAGGATTACAACATATCGACAATCTACGACATGACAAAAGATACGGATATCTGTTTCCTTCGATTAATATGAGTTGGAACAAACCTAATGTAGGACGTTTCTCAATCTCTTATTCTATGGGGATTACACGCCCGAACTTCGGAGATCTTGATCCCTTCAGATATTATACTACTGTAAGTGATTATTTTTCTGGGAATCCGGATCTTAACCCAAGTATTTCTCATAATGCGGAGATAAGCTATAGTTTCAAGGGATTATATGCAGTCTTATATAATTCATACAATCACAATGCTATAGGGAATTTAACAAGGTTCAATTCCGATGGAAGCCAGTACACCCTTCCTGAAAACTGTCTTAATACCAACAAGACCGGTCTTTATGCCTCCTATAATCGTTCTTTGTTCTCTTGGTGGAATCTTAATCTCGGAGGAGAGGTGTTTTATTCAATTGCGCAATCAAAGGTTTCGGATTTCAATGAGGCAAGTGACCATGGTTGGAGTGGAAAACTTGAGCTTAACACATCATGGATGCTCAATAGGCAGAAGACCTTGATTTTAAATTTAAGATTTAGTCATTATTTCCCGTGGAAAGATAGAATGATACATTATTCTTCCATTTCTTTGATTGGATGTGATATGCGCTACTCGTTGTTGAACAACCGGCTGAATCTTGCATTCGCTGTAAATGATCCTTTTGGCTGGAATATCACAAAATCTAAGTCTTATTACAAGGATTATATTATCTCCACTCGTAATGATATTCATTCCCACGCTGTAACCTTTAGAATTTCATACTCATTTGGAGGAAATAAAGTAAACAATGTGTATCGAGACAATAAAGAAAGAGAATCTCAGCGCACATATTAATTTTTCATGCAAGAAGGAACTCTCGGCAGTGATGTCGGGAGTTTTAAATTGAAGTTGGAAGTCATCGGCCTCCTTCCGCAAAATCAAAGGGATAGGAGAGTGCAGTTTCTCGCTGAGAAGGGTGACTGCCTCCTCCATTGTAGAAATATCTTGTCACCAACCAGTTGTTTCAAAAACTGTGCAAATTGCAGACCTCTTTTATGCCATTCATTCCAATCAAAGTCAGAGGGTATTCTGTGAATAGCTTTATAGTTTTCCTTATCCCATTCCAAACACCATTCTTCGATGCCCGGCATATGGAAAGGTGTTTCCTCAAAGCCTTCCAATTCCAGTATATCACCATCGCATCCATAACTACAGTTATCCAGTAAAAAATACCCTAAACATCCTCCATAATCAGGTTGGATTATGAAATACGGCTTAGATAGTTTCTTAAAATCAACGTTCATTATAATATAGTTTACTAATTTACTCTCTCGAAAGTATCTCGTCCGCAAGAGCCATGTAGTCGGTTGCTCCCTTCCTCTTGGGATCGTATTTCCTCTTGGGATCGTATTCAAAGATTGATTGACCGGAAAGAGGCATTTCCTCTGATAGGCCATGTCCCATCAGTTCTTTGCTTCTGTACACAAATTTTCAAGGTTGCCATATATCGTTTTGGTTTTTAGTTTGTTGCCGCTCTACATTCTCTCTACATTCTCTCTACACAGGGGTCTAGAAAACTCTACACTATTTCTACACTTTTTCGTACATTCCCACACAAAAAGCGTGCCGAAGTGTGTCGAAAAAATAGGTGGTAAACCTTGATTTTTCAAGGATTTACCACCTAATTATCTGGTAGTTAAGTGTATCGGGATTAGTCCTCGATAGCAGCCTGCGCCGATGCAACGCGAGCAATAGGCACACGGAAAGGAGAACATGAAACATAGTTCATGCCAAGGTTTGCACAGAATTTTACTGAGCTGGGCTCACCACCATGCTCACCACAGATACCTACTTTGAGGTCGGGACGAGTGGCACGGCCTTTCTCAACACCCATCTTCACGAGCTGACCAACACCTACCTGATCAAGTACCTCAAACGGATCAACCTTGATGATGCCGTGCTCTTTGTAGAACTTCAAGAACTTAGGAGCATCGTCGCGAGAGAAGCCGAATGTCATCTGGGTGAGGTCGTTGGTACCGAAGGAGAAGAATTCAGCTACCTCTGCAATCTCGTTTGCAGTGAGAGCAGCGCGAGGAACCTCAATCATAGTTCCCACCTTATAGATTATGGAATCACCTTTCTCTTCAAATACCTTGGCTGCTGTTTCGTTGATGACATTAGCCTGGTTCTGAAGCTCTTTGAGCGAACCTACAAGAGGAATCATAATTTCAGGATGAACATCGATTCCACGTGCTTTGCATGCGAGGGCAGCTTCAATGATTGCACGGGTCTGCATCTCAGTGATCTCAGGGTAAGTGATACCAAGACGGCAGCCACGGTGACCAAGCATCGGGTTGAACTCTGCAAGATCATCTACTTTCTTTCTAACCTCCTCAAGTGTAAGACCCATCTCATCTGCGAGCTCCTGCTGAGCGGCAGTAGTGTGGGGAACAAACTCATGCAATGGGGGATCAAGAAGACGGATTGTTACACCGAATCCATCCATAGCTTCGAAGATTCCTTCGAAATCACCGCGCTGCATGGGAAGGAGTTTAGCAAGTGCTGTGCGACGACCCTCAACATCAGAAGCAAGAATCATCTCGCGTACAGATTTAATACGATCACCCTCAAAGAACATGTGCTCTGTACGGCAAAGACCGATACCCTGTGCACCGAACTTACGTGCCTGTTTTGCATCACGGGGTGAGTCTGCATTAGTGCGAACGAGAGTCTTAGCGAATTTGTCAGAAAGATCCATGATTGCACCGAAGTCACCATCAAGTTCAGGTTCGGTAGTCTTCACTTCACCTTCGTATACGTCACCGGTAGAACCGTTAAGAGAAATCCAATCGCCTTCATGGTAAACCTTACCATCCATCTCTACAGTCTTAGCCTTATAATCAACAAGGATATCACCTGCACCGGAAACGCAGCATTTACCCATACCGCGAGCAACTACGGCCGCATGGGAAGTCATACCTCCACGCATTGTGAGGATACCCTGTGCAACTGCCATACCGCGAAGATCTTCAGGAGAAGTTTCGATACGGACGAGGACAACCTTCTTTTTCTTTTCAGCCCATTCCTCAGCATCGTCTGCCTGGAATACGATCTGACCTGTAGCAGCACCCGGAGAAGCGGGGAGACCCTTGGCTACAACCTTTGCTTTCTTAAGTGCCTCTTTGTCAAAGACAGGGTGAAGAAGCTCATCGAGTTTCTGGGGTTCCATACGGAGAAGGGCAGTCTTTTCATCAATCTTACCCTCACGAAGGAGATCCATTGCAATCTTCACCATGGCTGCACCGGTACGCTTACCGTTACGAGTCTGGAGCATCCAAAGTTTACCATCCTGGATAGTGAACTCCATATCCTGCATATCGCGGTAGTAATCTTCAAGACGTTTTGCAGTGGCGATAAGTTCAGCTGCGCAGTCGGGCATTGATTCCTCAAGAGAGGGATATTTAGTACGACGCTCTTCCTCGCTTATTCCCTGAAGGGCAGCCCAACGACGAGAACCCTCTACAGTGATTTGCTGAGGAGTGCGAACACCGGCAACAACATCCTCACCCTGAGCATTGATAAGATACTCACCGTTAAAGATGTTTTCACCAGTTGCTGCATCACGGCTGAAAGCAACACCTGTTGCAGAATTATCACCCATGTTGCCATAAACCATTGCCTGAACGTTAACGGCAGTACCCCATTCCTCAGGAATCTGGTTCATACGGCGATAAATGATTGCACGCTCATTCATCCAGCTATCGAATACGGCACAGATACCACCCCAAAGCTGTTCCCATGCTGATTCCGGGAAATCTTTACCGGTATATTCCTTTACAGCCGCTTTGAAACGCTTAACAAGCTCTTTGAGATCATCGACATCAAGTTCTGTATCTGACTTAACACCTTTTTCTTCCTTTACCTGATCCATAATAGCCTCGAAAGGATCGATATCTGTCTTGCTCTTGGGCTTCATGCCAAGCACTACATCGCCATACATCTGAACGAAGCGACGATAGCTATCCCATGCAAAACGGGGATTACCGCTCTTCTCTGCCATAGTCTCAACAGTAGCATTGTTCATACCAAGGTTGAGGACAGTATCCATCATACCGGGCATTGATGCACGCGCACCGGAACGCACTGAAACGAGAAGAGGATTGGATGAATCATCAAATTTTTTGCCTGTAAGCTCCTCAACATGAGCTATAGCCTTTTCTACATCTTTCTGAAGATCGGCAACTACTTTATCGCGGCCGTATTGAGTATATTCATTGCAGACTTCTGTTGTGATAGTGAAACCCGGAGGTACGGGCATACCAAGAAGGTTCATCTCTGCAAGATTCGCACCTTTGCCACCGAGAAGGTTTCTCATCTCGGCATTACCTTCGGCTTTACCACCGCCGAACGTATAAATCTTTTTTGCCATAGAGGTTATTGAATTTAATTATATCTGACTTTTATATGTTTTTTCAATGTGCCGAAAGCTTGTCTTGTGGCATTGACTTGCCTCGGAAAATAGATTTAAAAGGTAGATGAACGTAAGAATTTACGCCATTTTCCAATTGGACTATGCAAATTTAATAATTTGTCGGCTAAATGCCAATTATTTCTCTTTTTTTTAGTTTAGATTATGAGATTTTAATAAAAAAGAGTGGGGACGCCTTCCAAAAGGATAGGCGCCCCCGGGAAGTAGGAAGTGAAGTGGTGTTTTCTCTTTAATTAATGGATTTGATAAGGAAGTTCTTGAACTCATTAAAATCCGCCAAGAGGGGGGTGGTTTGCTTCTCTCCTTCAAGGAATTTTTGTAGTTTGGATGGTATTTCAATCTCCTTTTCAATAATACCTTCTACTGTTTCCTTAAATTTGGCCGGATGAGCCGTTTCCAGAAAGATTCCGGTTTCCTCCGGTCGCAAATTCTCTTCAAGTGCGCGATATGCGACTGCTCCATGTGGGTCAAGCAGATATCCCTTATCCTTGTATGTCTTACGGAGAGTGTCAGCGATTTCCTTATCGGAATATGTAGTGCCTGAAATCTCCTCTGTAATAGATTTATGAGAACTCTCGTACAAATCCAGAATTCTTGCAAAATTACTCGGATTGCCAACATCCATTGCATTAGCTATAGTCTGAACGGAGCTTTTAGGAACATATTCTCCTGAACGAAGATAATTAAAAAATATATCGTTAGCATTGTTGGCTGCAATGAATCGTTTGATTGGCAATCCCATTTTCTTTGCAATTAATCCGGCAGTGATATTTCCAAAATTTCCGCTTGGTACGCATACCACGATATTATCAGGATTCGCCCCTGCCTTTACTGTCTGGGCATAGGCATAGAAATAATAGAACATCTGTGGTAGGAAACGTGCAACGTTTATGGAATTGGCGGAAGTAAGCATCATTTTTTGATTTAATTCTTCATCAAGAAACGCTTTCTTTACCAAAGCCTGACAATCGTCGAATGTACCATCGATTTCCAAAGCCTCGATATTTGATCCTAAAGTAGTGAATTGTGCTTCCTGAATTTTACTTACTTTCCCCTTTGGATATAGGACAAATACGCGGACACCCTGGACATCAAGGAAGCCGTTGGCCACCGCACTTCCGGTATCCCCGGAGGTAGCAACAAGCACATTGACCAGTCTGTCTTTATTATCGCGATTAAAATAACCAAGTAATCGGGCCATAAACCGGGCACCGACGTCTTTGAAGGCAAGTGTCGGACCGTGGAATAGCTCAAGTGAATATTTATTTTCGTCTACCTTGACCAAGGGGATTGAGAAATTTAATGTCTCACGCGTCAACTCATTTAGAGCTGACTTATCAACATCCTCTCCAAATAGAGCTTGAGCGATCTCGACCGCCATATCGGGGAGCGACATTTCCGGAAGCTTATCAAAAAACGCTTTTGGCAATTCAGGAAAAGAGAGCGGCATATACAGGCCATTATCGGGTGCCAATCCTTTTACTACAGCTTCCTCCAATGAAACCTCTTGAGATTTACCGGTGGTACTTCTATATTTCATAGCTTCTTATTTCTTATTTTAAAAACTCCCTTATAAACTCATCATCTTTCATAATTCCATATTCTCCCATCCGGGCACTATTTTCTGAGTATTCCGACACTTCATCCGGAGTGTTTCCACTCTTATATATAATGAATGGAACCGGAGAGGATGTGTGTGTACGCAGACGGCATGGAGTAGGATGATCGGGAAGAAGGGCTATTGAAAAATCTTCATTCGATTCAGTCAATGCTTTAACAATGGGCGCGACAACGCGACTGTCTAAAGCTTCGATTGTTTTTTTCTTCAATTCAACATCTCCCTCGTGTCCGGCCTCATCACTCGCCTCAATGTGAAGAAACACAAAGTCGGCATCACCATTTATTGCATCAAGTGCAGCTTTCACCTTTCCCTCATAATTGGTATCGTAGAGTCCGGTTGCTCCTTCTACGTGAATAGGAGTGAGCCCAGCATATACTCCGATGCCATTAATTAGATCTACAGCGGAAATAACATAACCTTTCCCAATTCCGAACATCTCAGCCAACGTTTTCATTGCAGGTTTATATCCCGGACTCCAGGGCCAGATACTGTTAGCCGGATCCTTCCCATCCTTTATTCTTTTTAAATTTACAGGATGATTAACCAGGATCTCTTGAGATTTTCTTATGAGTGAATTGATGTATTCAGCAGTTTCAGCAGCCTCTTGCGCATCTGCCTTAATCATAACCTCTTGTGCCTCAACTCCCGGTACATCATGCGGAGGCGTACAAGATATTCTTTTATCCGCGTTTTTAATTTTCAGAAGATGTCTGTAGCTTACACCTGTGAAAAAAGAGGCACGACCATTTTTCCCTAATTTCTCATTTAATGTTTTAATAAGTTCATCAGCCTCTTCTGTGGATATATGTCCGGCAGAATGATTCTTAATTCTGCCATCTTCGTCGATGCATATAAGGTTGCATCGCATTGCCATTTCATCGGGTTCGATTCCTACTCCCATGCTCGCTGCTTCCAATGTGCCTCTTCCTTCAAATACATCAAGAAGATTATATCCCAAGAGAGAGAGATGGGCAATCTCGCTTCCAGGGAGAAATCCTTCGGGCACAGTGGCGAGACATCCATTTTTTCCTGCTTTTGCCAGTGCATCCATAGCAGGAGTTGAGGCTGCTTCGATAGGGGTTAAGCCTCCAAGCTCTTCGCATGGTTCATCGGCCATGCCATCACCCAATATTATTATTCTTTTCATAAGTGCAAAAAATACAACAGAGAAACAATAAGTTATCTTATATTAGCAATACTAATAATATCTGCAAAGACTCCGGCCGCAGTAACTTCCGCCCCAGCTCCATATCCCTTTATTACCATAGGATACTCCATATATCGTTCAGTGGTGAGCAAAATCACATTGTTACTGCCAGCTAAAGAGTAGAAGGGATGCTCAGAATCGACAAGACGCAGACCTACGCTCACATCTCCATTATCTAAAGAAGCAACAAATCTGAAATGTTTATTTGTCTTTTCTGCTTCAGCACGCTTTGTCTCAAATTCCTCATCAAGTGATTTTATTGCATCCATAAAATCAGATACTTCTCCTTCGAATAATCTATCAGGCACGAAAAGATTCTTTTGCACATCCTCTTGTTCAACCTTATATCCGGCCTCACGAGCAAGTATAACAAGTTTCCTAACGACATCCTTCCCGGATAGATCAATTCTGGGGTCAGGTTCGGTGTATCCGGCCTCCTTAGCAAGCGCAACGGCCTTACTTAACGGTACATCCTCTGCAAGAACATTAAAAATGTAATTTAAAGTACCGGATACTACGGCCTCGATCTTCAAAATATTATCGCCTGAATTGATCAGCGAATTTATAGTATTGATAATAGGTAGGCCGGCCCCAACATTTGTTTCAAAAAGATATTTCACATCTTTTTTGCGAGCTGTCTCCTTTAATTTTTTATAGTTGTAATATTCGGAGGAAGCAGCAATCTTGTTTGCGGCCACCACGTTAACGTTATTCTCAAGCAAATCCCCATATAAGGAAGCAATATCGGCGGAAGCTGTGCAGTCGACAAACACCGAGTTGAATATATTCATTTTGAGAATATTTTCCTTCAGGATATCTGGATTGCTGTCGACCCCATTTTCTAATAACTCCTCACGATAGCGAGTGATATCAATACCTTCTCGGTTGAATACAGCACGTTTACTGGTTGCAATACCAACAACATTGATTCGGAGATTCTTTTCCTTCATAAGCTTCTCCTGTTGCTTTGCAATCTGTTGCAAAAGAATACTTCCTACATTGCCTGTTCCTGCCAAGAAAATATTGAGTACTTGTGTTTCGGAAAGAAAAAATGAATCATGAATCACATTTAAGGCTTTCCGAAGGCTCCTTTTCTCTATTACAAAGGATATATTTGTTTCGGATGCTCCCTGGGCACATGCGATTACATTTATACCATTACGCCCCATTGTATTGAAGAGTTTTCCGGCAAGTCCAGTGGTATGTTTCATATTCTCTCCCACTACAGCAATGGTGGCCAAGTCATGCTCGGCTTTTATGTCGTTGAACATACCGGATTCAAGCTCAAACGCAAATTCTTCCTTCAATGTCTCGACAGCAAGATCAGCGTCTGCATTTCTCACAGCAATTGTGGTATTATTTTCACTGGCAGCCTGACTTACAAGAAAGACACTTACCCCCCGATTCTTCAAGGCATTGAAAATTCGAGAGTTCACACCGATAACACCAACCATACACAGACTTGTAAGGGTGACAAGACAAGTATCGTTGATTGAAGAAATACCCTTTATGGGTTTAGCGCCATGAGATTTCTGATTGCTGATAAATGTGCCGGGAGCAGATGGATTGAAGGTATTCTTAACAAGAATAGGTATATTCTTGTGATAAACAGGATAAATTGTCGGAGGATATATCACCTTAGCCCCGAAATTGCATAATTCCATTGCTTCCTTGAAGGAAAGGGAATCAATCACATAAGCATTATCAATCACTCTTGGATCTGCTGTCATGAATCCATCAACATCTGTCCATATCTCCAATATCTCGGCATCAAAGGCGGCTGCCATGATAGCAGCTGTATAATCGGAACCTCCACGACCAAGATTGGTTACCTCTCCCTTTACATCGGATGAGATGAATCCACCCATGACAGCAGTGTGCCAATGAGTATTCTTAACATTCTCATCAATCAGCCGATTTGTTAGAGGGGAGTCAAGGATATCTTCCCCATGTGCGTTTCTTTTAGTTCTGATGAAAGTACGAGAGTCAAAATGTGTGGCTTCTTCAATGACATTGGCTACAATTACACTTGAAAGGCGCTCCCCGTAGCTTACAATCATATTTAAAGCTCTCGGTGAAAGGTCATGAAGAAGCATGACTCCCTTAAATATATTCCCAAGCTCTTCAAGCATCATCTTCACAACGGTTTCTGTGGCTTTTTTACGAACTACAGGTACTACCTTATCGATGATCTCAAGGTGACGTTCCACAATACGTGCATAAGAATCAAGGTAGCGAATATCATCTTCCACAGCGAGACGTGCGGTAGATATAAGGAGATCAGTTATTCCTCCCAAAGCGGATACCACTACGATTTTGCGCTCGGGAATTCCCTCAACGATATTTTTCACGTTGGCCAGACTTTCAGGGGAACCAACAGAAGAACCACCAAATTTTAATACCTTCATTTCAGAAAAAAGAAAATTTTAAATGATGGCTCATCCCAAGGGGATTGAGCCATCAGATATTAATGAATGTAGTTGACAGTCGGTAGAACTGTCAGGAGGGGAGATTCAATTGTTTTCCGGGCGAAGTTGACGCACAACAGCACCGACTTGCCACATCTCGCTTTCGCGTAGATCTTTAAGTTCCTTTTCCAATCCTTCGCGATAGCCGGGTTTGGAATTGGAATCGATAGAATTCTGAGCTTCAACGCCGGTAGCCACACTATTGTAAAGTTTTTCCACAACGGGTTTAATAGCATCATGGAACGGCCCCATCCAATCAAGAGCACCGCGCTGAGCCGTGGTTGAACAGTTGGCATACATCCAGTCCATACCTTTAGCTGCGAAAAGAGGCATAAGAGACTGTGTTAGCTCTTCAACAGTCTCGTTGAAAGCCTCGGAAGGGGAGTGGCCATTCTCACGAAGCACTTCATATTGAGCAAGAAGCAGACCTTGAATAGCTCCCATCAATGAACCGCGTTCTCCAGTGAGATCGCTATAAGCTTCGCGCTTGAATGTGGTCTCGAAGATATATCCGGATCCAATACCGATTGCCAACGCGAGAGTACGGTCGAGCGCGCGACCGGTATAATCTTGTTCAACCGCATAGCTTGAATTCAAGCCGCGTCCCTCGAGGAACATCGTGCGGAGGGAAGTGCCTGATCCTTTTGGAGCCACAAGGATAAGATCGATATCTTTGGGAGCGACAACGCCGGTGCGTTCGGGCCACGCAATTGCAAAGCCATGAGAAAAATAAAGTGCCTTGCCGGGAGTGAGATGTTTCTTTATTGTAGGCCATACTGAGATTACCGCCGCATCAGAAAGAAGACACATTATTATCGAAGCTTTTTCGCAGGCCTCCTCGATAGAGAAGAGCGTTTCACCGGGTACCCAACCATCGGCTACAGCCTTCTCATAAGTTTTACCTTCACGTTGTCCCACGATTACATTGAATCCGTTGTCCCGTAGGTTGAGGGCCTGACCGGGACCCTGCACACCATATCCTATCACTGCGATTGTTTCATCCTTTAGTATCTCGCGAGCCTTTTCAACAGGGAATTCCTCACGGGTGACTACAGTCTCTTCGATTTCACCGAATTTTAATTTTGCCATAATAAAATCTCTTTATGGATTGATACGATTAATCCTCTTTGCCAAGCATCACTAAGATAGCATTTGCCAGAGGAAATATATTAATAATTGACCTCTTCAGTATATTTGTTGGGCAGAAGCGAAACGCGGAGCACATCCACGCGTTTTTCTATCTGCTTGATTATTTGTCTCATAATTTCAGGAGAACAGCGGAAAATAACGGTAATCTTATGAACCCCCTCTGTGGAACACGGCTTAGCCTCCAGATATTCTATATTCACGCATCGGCGACTGAATGTCATTGCCACCTGATGCAGCACACCGACATGATGTTCTGAATATACTTCAATAGTATAAAGCTGATTTTCCATACTTAGTTGTTTTCAGGTTTATAATACTCATTTTCCGCTAAAAGAATGTCGCTTACTCCTGCTCCGGGTGGAGTCATGGGAAACACCATATCCGTAGGTTCTATATTTACATTTAGCAAATAGGCACCTGTATGTTCCACCATTCTCTTTATAGCATCATCAAGTTGATTTCTGTGTGCAATGTCCTCAGCGGGGATGCCATAAGCATCTGCAATCATGCGAAAATCAGGATTGATCATCGGAGTCGCTGAGAAACGACCATTGAAGAACAGGTGTTGCCATTGACGAACATTCCCAAGGAAATTATTGTTGAGAAGCACAATCTTGACTCCAAGATTATACTCCATAATCATCCCTAATTCCTCAAGAGTCATTTGGAAGCCACCATCACCTACAAATAAGACAACATTTCTGTTTTCTTCGCCGATTTTTGCTCCAATAGAAGCAGGCAATCCAAATCCCATGGTGCCCAAACCACCGGATGTCACTATACTCCGTGGATGTTTGAAGCCAAAATACTTGACTGCAAACATCTGATTCTGGCCGACATCAGTAACAAGAATGGCATCTTCTCCAAATGCGTTGCTCACCTTAGAGATAACTTCTCCCATAAGCATCTTTCCATCAGCAGTAGAAGCATTTACTTCGCGTTCGATCACTTTCCTCTTCTCTATTTCTTCATGAGGTTTAAAGCTTTCCAGCCATTCATCGTGACGAGATTCATTTACAAAAGGAATAAGCTTTTTCAATGCTTGATTCACGCATCCATGTATATGGAGGTCGCTCTTGATGCATTTATCAAATTCACTGGCGTCGATGTCCATATGAATAATTTTAGCATCTGGAGCATATTTTGTAACATCGCCTGTGACACGATCATCAAATCTCATCCCTAACGCGATGATTACGTCAGCGTTATTTGTATTTATGTTCGGTCCTATATTTCCATGCATACCCAACATTCCCTTGTAAAGCGGATGAGAGGTTGGAATTGCAGAGAGACCCAACATTGTACATCCCACCGGAATTTGAGCCTTTTCCGCCAACTGTATGAGTAGATTCTCGGCATTTGCAATCGATATGCCATGGCCTGCAAGAATGAGTGGGCGTTTTGCATTATTGATCATCTCTGCTGCTTCCAGAATCACTGCATCCTTTATTTCAGGATTAGGATGATAACTGCGGATATAATCACATGTCTCAACTTTGTATTCGGCCATGGCCATCTGGGCGTCCTTGGTGAGATCAACCACTACCGGACCCGGCCGACCCGAATTTGCAATATAGAATGCTTTAGCCACAGCAGGGGCTATATCTTCCGGCTTACGTACCTGAATAGTCCATTTAGTCACCGGTAAAGTCACGCTGACAATATCGGATTCCTGAAAAGCATCTTTACCAAGAAACGCGGTAGCCACCTGTCCTGTGATCGCGACAATGGGAGTGCTATCGATCAAGGCGTCATTTAGGCCGGTGAGAAGATTCATCGCCCCGGGTCCGGAAGTTGCGAATACCACACCGGTTTTTCCGGTGACCCTTGCAAAGCCTTCAGCTGCATGGATTGCACCTTGTTCATGACGGGCAAGATAGTGATTAATACGATCTGTGTAGTCATATAGTTTGTCATACACAGGCATAATAGTACCACCCGGATACCCGAATATATTTTTTACACCCTGGTCGATAAGCGACCTTATAAGTATTTCTGCTCCGGAAATTTGATTACTCATGATTCTTCCGTTTAAAGTTCCTTTCTCACACCTCCTTTATCTGCGGAGGTCACTGAAGCCGCGTATGCTTTAAGTGCACGGCTTATATATCTATCTCTGGATCTTGGAGTGAATGCACTCTTACCGAAATCAAGTTCCTCTTCACGTCGTTTTGATAGTTCTTCCTCTGAAAGACGCACATTGATCGAACGTGCCGGGATATCAATATCTATGATATCTCCATCTTTTATGAGAGCTATATTTCCACCTGCAGCTGCCTCAGGAGATATATGTCCAATGGAAAGACCGGATGTTCCTCCAGAGAATCGTCCATCAGTAATTAGCGCACATTCCTTACCTAAATGTTTACTTTTGATGTAACTGGTGGGATATAGCATTTCCTGCATTCCCGGGCCTCCTTTGGGACCCTCATAGAGAATTACCACAACATCTCCGCTCTTGACTTTATCGGATAGAATCCCTTCTACGGCCTCCTCCTGCGAATTAAACACTTTAGCCGGACCGGAGAATTTAAAAATACTTTCATCCACACCCGCAGTTTTCACAACACATCCGTCTACAGCAATGTTCCCCTTTAATACAGCAAGACCTCCATCTTTCACGTATGCATGGTCAAAATCACGGATACACCCCTCAGTCCGGTCAGTGTCCAGAGACTTATACCTATTCTCCTGCGAGCCCATGATTGTAGTCTTTACTCCTCCTGGTGCAGAATGCCATAGAGCATCAGCTTTTTCAGAATAGTTTTTACCATTCAAGGCATATTCGTCTATTGCTTCTCCAAGTGTGATCCCATCGACACGCTTGACTTCTGTATTAATCAGTCCCTCTTTAGCGAGTTCCCTCATAATAGACAGGATGCCACCTGCACGATTAACATCCTCGATGTGATATTCGCTGTTTGGAGCCACCTTACATAAGACCGGTGTCTTACGTGAAAGCATATCTATATCAGTCATAGAAAAGTCTGCTCCGGCTTCGTTAGCCACGGCTAAAAGATGAAGCACAGTGTTGGTGCTTCCTCCCATTGCAATATCGAGAGTCATTGCATTAAGCATCGCATCTCTTGTGGCGATGCTTCGGGGGAGCACGCTATCGTCGCCATCTCTATAATATTTATATGTGTTTTCAACGATCTTGCGCGCTGCATCCTTAAAAAGTTCGATTCTATTTTTGTGCGATGCAAGTACTGTCCCATTTCCAGGCAGAGCTAATCCAATGGCCTCATTGAGAGAGTTCATGGAATTTGCAGTAAACATACCGGAGCATGAACCACATGTGGGACATCCTAATTTTTCCAGATCTTCCACCTCTTTATCAGTCTTGGAGTCATCAGCAGAATCAATCATTATATTAATAAGATCGACTTTCTTGCCATTGATATTTCCAGCCTCCATCGGGCCTCCTGATACAAATATCGTTGGAATGTTTAGACGCATGGCTGCCATCAGCATGCCGGGGGTGACCTTATCGCAGTTGCTGATACATATCATTGCATCAGCCTTATGAGCATTGACCATATACTCTACCGAGTCAGCAATTAAATCACGTGAAGGGAGGGAATATAGCATTCCGTCATGGCCCATGGCTATACCATCGTCAATAGCGATTGTATTGAACTCCGCGGCGAAACATCCTAATGAGTCAATCTCCTTTTTGACAATCTGTCCGATTTCATGAAGATGTGTATGTCCGGGTACAAATTGAGTGAAAGAATTGACAATAGCGATAATGGGTTTCCCCATCTGCTCCTCTTTCATGCCGTTTGCTCGCCAAAGTGCTCTCGCCCCGGCCATTCTCCGTCCGAAAGTGCTGGCGTAGCTTCTCAGTTTATTAACCATAGTCTTCTTACCTGTAAAAGGGGCGGAACCACGCAAAGCAACATACGATTATCCCACCGTTAATTTGAAAGCGTAAAATTATGCAAAATTTTATTAAATGACAAATTTTATTTGCATTTTTCTTTTCTCTTGCCTAAAAATCCGATTAAATTACAAATTAAATGTATAAAATCTCATTATTATGTGCATTTAATATAAAAAATCAAAGGATTTGCAATGTGCCTGATTTTTTTGTAAATTTGCAATCATCGACTGTGGGTATGTATCCTACATGAAAAATTCTGTAAAAAATTAAATATAAAACAATGAAAAAATTCTTCATGAGTTCGTTGGCAGCCTTCTCCATGCTCACTTTTGCGGCAGAGGCAGATGGTGCCAAGAACAACCCTTTAATTACTGGAGGTACCGGCATATACGGAACGCTGCCATTCTCCACTCTCACACCATCTGATTATGAAGAGGGGGTGATGGAAGGGATTCGTCTGAGAAATCAGGAAATAGCCTCGATAGTAAATCAACGTAGTGTTCCCACGTTTGAAAATACTATTGCAGCCCTCGACCGTAGTGGGGAAGTTCTCAACCGTTCTATTTTGGCACTTAGCAATCTTGAGACGGCATCAGGAGACACTGTGATGATGAATATTGTTGCCAAAGTGACTCCCGCTCTCTCGCAGCATTCAACGGATGTGGTCCTTAACGAAGGTCTCTGGAATCGTATCCGTCAAGTATATGATCTTCGTAATCAGGATACTTCCCTTACCCCGGAACAGTTGCGTCTGATTGAGGAGACTTATGATAATTTTGTGGTTTCAGGTGCATCCCTTGAAGGAGAGGCTCGTGAGAAATATCGTAAGTTGAATGCCGAGCTCTCTGCTCTTAATGTAAGATTCTCCCAAAATGTGTCAAATGCCATGAAAGAGCCGTCTCGCGCGTTATGGCTAAAGGAGGAGGATTTGAGCGGTATACCTGACGCAATAAAGGCTGGATATAGAGAAGCTGCAAAAGAGGCTCTGGAAGCAGAAGGGAAGGCTGACGATGGTGTTTCCTACCTTGTCACTGTGTTTGCTCCTTCATATAGTCCTTTCATGAAATATTCGGCTCGTCGAGATCTCCGTAAACAGCTCTATAATCTTTATTCAAGCCGAAATATAGGAGGGGAATTTGATAATGTGCAGGTGCTGAAGGATATTGCAAACATTCGTCTGGAAATCGCTAAGCTGATGGGAAAGAAGAATTTTGCTGAATATTCCCTTCAGACCACGATGGCAAAGACTCCGGAGGCAGTAATGGATTTTCTTGAGAATCTCAGGATCAACTATACCGAGCCAATGAAGAAAGAGCTTAAGGAAATCGAAGACTACGCACGAAAAAGTGAAGGAGATGATTTCAAGCTTGAGGCATGGGATTATTCTTATTGGAGCGACAAACTGAAAAGCGATCGTTATGCCTTCAACGACGAAGACATGAAGCCTTATTTTGAATTAGAGAATACCATAAAGGGCGTTTTCGGGCTCGCCACCAAGCTTTATGGCTATAAATTCAAAGAAAATAAGAATATTGATGTGTATCATCCGGATGTGAAGGCCTATGAGGTATATGAAAGTGATGGTAAGCTTCTGGGTGTGCTCTATGCAGACTTCTTCTATCGACCCGGCAAGAGTCCGGGTGCATGGATGACTGAATTCCGCACCGAGTCGAAAGATGATGAAGGAACGAAGAACATACCTTTGATTTCAATCGTCTGCAATTTCTCAAAACCTGTAGGCAAGGAACCTGTACTTCTGACACCGTACGAGGTCGAGACATTCCTTCATGAATTTGGCCATGCCCTTCATGGTTTATCGGCAGAGGCGACCTACGAATCCTTAAGCGGAACAAATGTTAAGCATGATTTCGTGGAGCTCTTCTCGCAGTTTAACGAGAACTATCTCACTGAAAAGGAATATCTCGACAGTTTTGCCAAACATTATAAGACCGGCAAAAAGATGCCGCAGGCACTCATCGACAAGTTTGTAAAGGCCTCTCAATATGGTGCAGCATATTCTTGCATGCGTCAGTTGGGATTCGGTTATCTTGACATGGCATATCATACTATTGAGGAACCTTTGCGTGCATCGGCCGACATATATGAATTTGAAAAAACTGCTCAGGATCCTGTGAGATGTTTTGAAGCTGTTGAGGGATGTTTGACTTCCCCCTCATTCGGACATATCTTCTCAGGTGGTTATGCTGCCGGATATTACGGGTATAAATGGAGTGAGGCACTTGATGCCGATGCATTCGCTGCCTTCCAGGAGAATGGATTATTCGACAAGAAAACTGCACAGAGATTCCGCAAAATGCTTCAGAGCGGTAACACTGTGGATCCGATGACGCTGTACATTGAGTTCCGTGGCAAAGAACCATCCGTAGAGGCATTGATGCGTCGTGATGGCATAAAGAAATAACCTAATCACCAAATCGAAAAAATTATGGTAATACAAAGATGGCAATCGGTGCTGCTCCTTATCGCAGTAGTGTGTATGGGATTTTTTACCTTTATGTCATTAGGACAGGTGCAGCTTCCTGATTATACCTTAAATTTTACAACTTTCGGGTTTAAATATGAAGGTGAGGCTGTAAATGGCGCTCCGACAGGATTCCTGATGCATACGTGGGGATTGTTTGCAATCTCTCTTCTGAGTGCGATTATCCCATTTATCAATATCTTTACATTTAAGAATCTCCGTCTTCAGAAGAGACTGTGTATGATCGAATTATTGATATTGATTGCTGTAATCGCAACAGCTGCCATATATGCCTACACAGGTATTGATAACGGAACTATAAGTTGGTCGACATTGGTATGTGCACCATTCCTTGCCCTGATGGCTGATATTTTGGCGTTCAACAGAATCAATGCCGATGATCGTCTCCTTAAATCAGCCGACCGCTTGAGATAAATAGTTTTGACATTATAATCTATCAAGCATCACGTCACATTTATTGAACGTGATGCTTTTTATTTTTACTGAGGGTTGTAAAATTAAAAAGGAATAAGTAATTTTGAAGTTGAAAAACAAATCAGCTACAGACTTGCCGACGAATACACGCAAATATATCGCAATCGACCTGAAATCATTCTACGCTTCAGTGGAATGTGTCGAAAGGGGCCTTGACCCTCTCGACACATGTCTTGTGGTGGCAGATGCATCACGCACTGAGAAAACAATCGTGCTGGCAGTATCACCGGCGCTTAAAAGTTTTGGATTGGGAGGACGTCCTCGGCTATTTGAGGTGATCCAGAGGGTTGAGGAGGTAAATTATGAAAGGGGGAAGAAAGGGAAATCCCATTCGTTAAGAGATTTGAAAACACACTCGGAATTGACTATCGATTATATAGTCGCCTCTCCGAGAATGGCTCTTTACATAGAGTATAGTGCACGTATCTATGATATCTACCTTCGTTATGTGGCTCCGGAAGATATGCATATATACTCCATTGATGAGGTATTCATTGATGCCACAGATTATTTGTCATCCTTTAATATGACCGCTCATGATTTTGCGAGGACTATTATACGCGATGTACTTGCCGCCACAGGAATTACTGCCACCGCAGGGATAGGGGATAACTTATACCTGAGTAAAATAGCAATGGATATTGTGGCTAAAAAAATGGCCCCTGATAAAGATGGTGTTCGCATCGCATCGCTCAGTGAGCAAAGTTATCGGCATCTACTTTGGAATCATACACCGTTGACCGATTTTTGGAGAGTGGGAAGAGGCATTGCAAAACGTCTTGCAACATACGGAATTTCCACGATGGGAGATATTGCTCTTTGTTCCATGAAACATGAAGATCTTCTCTATAAACTTTTCGGAATAAATGCCGAACTCTTGATAGACCATGCCTGGGGTTGGGAACCGGTTGAAATGAAGGATATAAAAAACTATCGGCCCGAAACTCATTCCATAAGTAACGGCCAGGTATTAAGTGAGGCCTATAGTGTTAAAAAGGCCAAGGTTGTCCTTTTAGAGATGGCGGATGTTCTTGCGCTTGAACTTGTGGAGAAGGGAATGCTGACAAATCAACTTGTGATCCATATAGGATACGATGTCGAGAGCCTGACTAATCCTGAGATTGCAGCGAATTATCATGGCCAGGTGAAAAGAGACCATTATGGTCGCCTGGTGCCTATACCCTCACATGGGTCTGGAAATTTCAAAACATTCACTTCCTCGTCCAGACTAATTCGAGAGCTTACCTCAAATCTATTTGACCGTCTGATTAATTCCTCTCTCTTAGTGAGACGACTTAATATCACAGCCAATAATCTTATGGCTGAACGATTGCTTGAGAAAAAGAAAAATACCCCTGTACAATTAGATCTTTTCACAGATTATGAAGCTGTTAAAAGGCAGGAGGCAAATGATAACAAATTTTTTGTAGAAGAAAGAGAACGTCAGAAACTCATCCTTGACCTACAGAAGAAATTCGGCAAGAATGTTATCTTGAAAGGATTGAATTTTGCAGATGGAGCAACTCAGAAAACACGAAACCGCCAAATAGGAGGACATAAAGCATGAACAACTATGATTCTATTATTAATCTCCCTCATTATGAACCAAAACGTCATCCCAGGATGCCAATGGAAAACCGTGCAGCACAATTTGCACCATTCTCTGCATTGGAGGGTCATGAGGAAGCTCTGAAGGCTACTGCCGAACAGAGACTCAAATAAAGACGTTAGGAAAGATATTAACACAAAAAAAATTCTCAACGATAATGACAAGGAAGCTCTTTATAATACTATTGTTTTTCTCTCTATTTAAAGTTGGCTATGCCGCACAGCCTCTTAAGGTACTTGCTATCGGTAATAGTTTTTCTGAAGATGCAACTGAACAAGATTTAAGTGCAATGGCGGCACTCGGAGGACATGACATAATCATTGGTAATCTTTATTACCCGGCCTGTTCTATTGAACGGCATTGGAATAACCTCACCAATGACCGGGGGGATTACAGTTTCCGGAAAATTTATACCGATGGGAGAGCAGATACTATCTCCAATTGCACCCTTACTCGTGCATTAAGGGAAGAGGCCTGGGACATAATCACTTTTCAACAGGGGAGTGCGGTTTCAGGAATTTATTCCTCCTACCGTTATCTTCCCGCACTAATTAAACGAGTGCGACAAATTGTAGGTAATCATCCGAAGTTTTTATGGCACCAGACATGGGCCTATGCCCCCACATCGTCGCACCCCGGATTTAAGAAATACTCAAGCGACCAGATACGTATGTATGCAGCAATCCTTTATTGCACCAAAAGAGTACTAGCAGACAATCCTGAGTTGAAAGGACTAATTCCAACAGGCACGGCTATTCAGGATGCAAGAACCTCTTTTCTGGGGAACGATCTCACCAGAGACGGATATCATCTTGATTTCACTACCGGCCGATACATTGCATCGTGCACATGGTATGGAGTGCTTTTCTCACAACCATTTTCGATTGCCACCTATCTCCCGGCAGGGATGACGTTGGAGGAAGGGGAGGTATGTAGGAAAGCAGCTCAGGAAGCTATAAAGAATCCATATAAGATTGTGGATATAAACTCTACGAGGCCATCTAATGACGATAAAGAAGAATCTCCGCGAGAGAACTGGAACTCCAGTGAAATAAAGGTAGCAAATACCCAATTTTTAGAAATGACATCACAAAATCTTGTTAAAAGAAAAAACATCGAGGTTAATGTTTGCTTAGATAATATAAAATTTGTAACTTTGCGTAGGAATGTGTCGGTCGGCAGCCAAGAGAATGTAGAAACATTTGTTTGATGACCCCTCATAAAAAGGAAAACCAATCTATGGCAAAAGAACTTAAGAACCTTACGAAAAGGTCGGAAAATTATTCACAATGGTATAATGAGCTGGTTGTAAAAGCAGACTTGGCAGAGCAATCGGCAGTGCGTGGCTGTATGGTGATCAAACCTTATGGTTATGCTATTTGGGAAAAAATGCAGCGTCAGCTCGATGATATGTTCAAAGCAACCGGCGTTCAGAATGCCTATTTCCCACTTTTGATACCGAAATCTTTCCTATGTCGCGAGGCTGAACATGTGGAGGGTTTTGCGAAAGAGTGCGCGGTAGTGACACATTACAGATTAAAGAATGATCCTGATGGCACCGGTGTTATAGTGGATCCGGCTGCTCGTCTTGAAGAGGAGCTTATTGTACGCCCTACTTCTGAGACGATTATCTGGGGTACATATAAAAACTGGATTCATAGCTATCGAGATCTGCCTTTGTTGATTAATCAGTGGGCTAATGTAATGAGATGGGAGATGCGTACGAGGATGTTCCTTCGCACTTCTGAGTTCCTTTGGCAGGAGGGCCATTGCGCTCATGCCACGGCAGAAGAGTCGGAGAAACGCACAGTTGAGATGATCAACGTCTATGCGGATTTCGCACAGAATTATATGGCCATGCCTGTGACTATAGGGGTGAAGAGTCCCAATGAACGTTTTGCAGGGGCCTTGAACACATATTCGATCGAGGCAATGATGCAGGATGGAAAAGCTCTTCAGGCTGGAACAAGCCATAATTTAGGTCAAAATTTCGCAAAAGCTTTCGATGTGACCTTTATGAACAAGGAAAACAAGCCTGAATATGTATGGGCTAACTCCTGGGGCGTTTCTACACGTCTCATGGGAGCCTTGATTATGACACACAGTGATGATAATGGACTCGTGCTTCCTCCAAAACTGGCGCCTATCCAAGTGGTGATTGTTCCTATCTATAAAAATGACGAAGGACTTAAGCAGATTTCAGATGCAGTGATGCCTTTGGTGGAGCAATTACGTGCCAAGGGAATCAGCGTGAAGTATGATGATGCTGATAATCGCCGTCCCGGCTTTAAGTTTGCCGATTACGAGCTTAAGGGCGTACCCGTGCGTTTGGCTATAGGACAGCGCGATATAGAAAATGGCACTGTCGAACTTATGCGACGTGATACTCTTGAGAAGGAGACACTTCCTCTTGTGGATATCGTGTCAATTGTTGAAAATACATTGGCCGATATGCAGCAGAACCTCTTTAAGAAGGCTTTGGAGCGTAGGGAGGCAAAAACTATCTCCGTCGATACCTACGATGAGTTCAAAGAAAAAATAGAGGAGGGCGGTTTCATAATGGCCCATTGGGATGGAACCCCTGAGACTGAAGAGAAAATCAAGGAAGAGACTAAAGCTACCATACGATGCATACCGCTTGAAGGGGATAAGACACCCGGTGTATGCATGGTGACTGGAAAGCCCTCTTCGCAAAGAGTAATTTTCGCAAGAGCATATTAAAAAGCAACATTTAAGCAATGTCAGAGCCCTCTTTGGATGGTTCTGACCTTGCTGTCTAATGGAATACCGATGGCACATAAATCAACTAAAGCCTTCTATTGGCTACTCCTCAGTGGGTTGGCATTTTCATCATCTTCAGTCTATGGGCTGACGGTGGAAGATTTTTGCGATCCAAAAATCTGTGCTCCGAAGGGCATTAAGACTATAACCCCACTTGCTGACGGAATCTCTTATTCTGCTGTCAGTGAGGATGGAAAGAAAATAGAAGTTTACAGTTACAAAACAGGCAAACTTCTATCAACTCTATTTGATGTTAATGCGATAAAGGGCGATTTAAGAATCGATTCATTCGATGGATATCAGTTGAGCGCCAATGAAAAGAAAATACTTCTTTGGAACGATGTGCAACCTATCTATCGGCGTTCTTTCACTGCGGAATATTATGTATATGATATTTTCCGCGGAACATTAAAACGCGTTTCCTCCAATGGCAGACAACGTGATGCCGTAATGTCACACGATGGCAGGATGGTTGCTTATACCAGGGATAATAATATCTATATCTCCAATCTTGATTACGATACAGATTATGCAGTCACGACTGATGGAGTGAAGAATAAAATCATAAACGGTTCTTCCGACTGGAGTTATGAGGAGGAATTTACTCTGGTGAATACCATAAGATGGAGTAAGGATGATAATCTTCTTGCATTCGTAAGATTTGACGAAAGCGAGGTGCCGGTGTATGGATTTGATAATTACAAAAGTTATTGCGAGGAAAATCCATTGTCGGATATTTATCCCACTACATATTCATATAAGTATCCTTTGGCCGGTTATCCAAATTCTAAGGTCTCCGTTCATTCCTACAACCTTGATACAAGAATTACAAAGACCATGGATCTCCCGATAGGAGAAGATTACGTTCCATCAATAGAGTTTGATGGAGAGGGTATAAATCTTATGGTTATGCTTCTTAACCGTGATCAGAACGATCTTCGCCTTTATAAGGTTAATCCGGGCTCAACTGTAGGACATCTGGTCATGACTGAAAAGAGCGGGGCTTGGCTTAGCCCGGAAGCATATCAGATGGTGGATTATGGGGAAAAGACTTTTGTCATAGGTAGCGAAAGAAGTGGTTACCGTCATCTATATGAGTATGATTATAACGGTAATCTTCTTCGTCAATTGACTAAGGGGGATTGGAATGTGACAGATTATTATGGTAAAGATACTCGAAGTGGCCGACATTTCTTTCAGTCGACTATGCTTGGAGCAATAAATAGATCCGTAGCATCTGTTGACGGAAAAGGGAACATCAGTAGACTTTCTAAGGAAGAGGGAACTGAGTCGGCATCATTCAGCACCACCATGGATTATTATGTAAGTAACTATAGTGATGCATCTCGTCCCAATATATATTCTATTCATGATAATTCAGGCAAACTCATTCTTGAACTTGAGAATAATTCTTCATATTCTTCAAAATATGCGTCCGCTCCTAAAAAGGAATTTGTTAAAGTAAGGAATGCCAATGGGGAAGAAATGAATGCCTATATTATAAAACCTGAAAATTTCAATACTTCGCAGAAATATCCTCTTCTGATGTATCAATACAATGGACCGGATTCTCAAGAGGTATTAAATCGTTGGAAAATGGAAGGTGTGTATTATTTAGCTTCACAAGGGTACGTGGTGGCCTGCGTAGACGGACGTGGTACAGGCAACCGTAGCCGGGAGTGGGCCAACAGTGTATATCGCCGTCTTGGCCAATTGGAGACGGAAGATCAGATTGCGGCAGCAAATTATTTCGCAACACTTCCATATATTGATTCCTCCAATATGGCTTGTTTTGGATGGAGCTATGGAGGCTATATGACATTGATGGAATTGTCAGCGCCCTCATCGCCATTTAAGGCTGGAATCTCAATGGCCCCTGTGACTGACTGGAGATTTTATGACTCCATATATACTGAACGATATATGACTACTCCCCAACAAAACGAAGCCGGCTATAATGCTGCTTCGGCGTTGGAGCGTACTAAGGCAATGAACTCGCGTCTGTTGATTATGTCCGGTACAAACGATGATAATGTTCATTATTATAATACTCTCAAATATACTTCAAAATTAAATTTTGAAGGTAAAGTGTTCGACATGATGTCCTTCACCGGATTTGAGCACAGCCTCCCCAAGTGTAACGCACGTGTACAGCTGTTTAAGAAAGTCAAGGATTTTCTTGACACTAATTTAAAATAATCTCCTTATTCATTATAATATATGGAAGAGCTAAACAAAGTAAGCAAAGAGCAGCTTTACTCTTTCTGGAAGAATTTTTCCATAGGGCTCCTGATCATAATGGTAATGGTCGGGCTCTCTGCTCTTCTTCCATATTATTTCTCTCCTATAGTGGCGCTTATAGCGGCAGCTATTCTTTATACTATTCTATATAATAATAAGCTCACGCACAAATCAAATTGTATGTTGGTGATATATGCAATTTTTTTCTGTGCTGTGGCTTATTCATTTAGCACTATCCTTGTTAATATCCTTGACATCTGGCAGATATTACCATTTAAATTACCAAAAGAATTTTCATTCTTTTCAAAACCCTTCTTACCATCGCTTATACTTGACCCGGTATGTTTCATTACTCTTACAATTATTTATCTTAGAAGGAAGAGAATGAAAATATGTGTCAATTGTAAGCTTGCATCAGGTGACTATAGTGGAAGAAGCAAATTAGGAAGTATCCTATCTTCCGAATCATATCTTCAGCTCAGAAATATGATTTTCCTCTTTGGATTACTTTCAGTGGTGATATGGAGTTATTATATATTCTATTTTGTTGATGCAGAATTAAATGGGCGTGACTACTACGTATTTGTTTGGATGAATATCATCGGATGTAGTTTCGATGAGCTCTATTTTGCGTTCAGATATTACAATCTTTATCTTGATCTAAAAGATAATAATGAGATTATCACGCAAGAGGAGCTTCAGGATATGACCTCAAAAACCTATCTCCGCTATTATGTGATATGTGGTAATCATATTTTTGTAAATACAAAGGTAGTGGATATCAACCGCACTGCCTCACGTGTGCTTGACACTCCATTTACGACTAAGCGAAGTGTGAGTGGTATAACTATACCTGAAGTACTGACCCTTATTAAAAGGATGACAGGTGTCGATAACGGGGAGTTACGATTCTTCTATGGTAGAAAAAATCCCGGTATGAACCGACATAGCACTCTGCGTTATTTCTATTTCCTTGATGGATCCGTTGAGGATTATCCGGAAATGAATGTAGACGGGGAATGGATGGACTTCGAATTAGTCAAACGCATCTACTCCTATCATCCTGAGGAGATGTCGGCTACGTTTGTGAGCGATATCACCCGTATGGCCACCATTATTCTAACTCAGAAAATATTCAATGAGGATGGTTTCAGAAAGATGAAACTGAAATCATATCAACCTTCATTCAATCTTAAGGAGGTGAAGAAGAATGGGTATGATTTCCAGGAAGAGAAATGGATTAGGATTTCAATGTTCAATTCTGACACCAAACTTTACCGATTCAAGAGGTGGTGGAGAGGAATTAGAGGAAACGACAGTAATAAATCAACTCAAGAATGGCGATAGATGCTATAGCAATTGTCGGGCCTACGGCCAGTGGTAAAACTCATAGGGCAGTACAAGTTGCTCGTAAATTCGGAGGTGAAATTATCTCTGCAGATTCTCGCCAGGTATATCGCAATATGTCGCTCGGCACTGGTAAAGACTTGGAGGAATATGAGGAGATTCCCTATCATCTTATTGATATCTGTGAGGCTGGAGAAAAATACAATTTACATCGTTTTTTAACAGACTTCCGAAAGGCCTATGACGATATCAAGTTACGTGAGAAAACGCCAGTTATATGCGGAGGATCCGGGATGTATATAGAGAATGCCTTGAACGGAATTCGAATGCCGGAAGTCCCTGAAAATTCAGAGCTACGTCAGAAACTTGAGAAAAGGTCTCTGAAAGAGCTAACCGAAATTCTGCAAGGATATAAAAATCTTCATAATTCCACTGATGTCGACACGGTAAAACGCGCCATACGCGCAATTGAAATATGTGAGTATTATCAGTCACATCCGGAAGAAGCAGCCCTCACATCAAAGGATACCGCTGTAGCGATCCCTGCCATAGTAATTGGTCTTGACATTCCGAGAGAAAGAAGACGCGCTTCAATTTCAAAGCGTCTTAGAGTGCGACTTGATGCCGGAATGGTAGATGAGGTAAAATCACTTCTTTCCAGAGGTATTCCTCCGGAAGATTTGATTTATTATGGGCTTGAATATAAATTCCTGACTCTTTACCTAATCGGACAACTCTCATATGAGGAAATGGTGAATCAATTGGAAATCGCCATTCATCAATTTGCTAAACGTCAGATGACATGGTTCCGTGGAATGGAAAAGAGGGGAACCAGGATTCATTGGCTTCCTTATGATCTTACAGAAGATGAATTTTTTGAGCGTATCGATGAAATTATCAATCAAAGTAACAACTAATAAATAGAGAGGCAGGCTTCGAAGCCTGCCTCTCTATTTATTAGTTGTTCGTCGTTATTTGGATTTCAGAAATATGAGGATATCCTTTGGGGTGAATCGTTTACCTTTCAGAAGTAATGATGAAGTATAAATTTTACCTGATAGGGAAACTGAAAGTGCACTAAATATATACAGAACTACAAGGGCTAATATCGACTGCCATACAGGAACCGCTCCTGCCACTGCGTTTACTGCCGCAATCGTCGGGCTTGTAAAGGGAAAGAAGGAGCAGAATATAACGAATGGATTGGTCGAATTTGTCACTGCATATTCTCCTATATAGAATGAACCTAACAGGAGGAAGGTGATAATTGTCATGTAAGCTTGATTTTCATTATCTTTATCTGTCATGGCGCCGCATGCAGCATAGATGGATCCGTAGAAAACATATCCTCCCAAGAAGAAAAGAAATGACCACATCAAACCAAGGTAAATCCGAGAATCTGTCAGATATTCGAGTGGAATTGACTCCTGAACAGCTATTAAGATAGCTCCTAAAACTGCAACCACCAAAGCTATCCATATTAACATCTGGGTTAGACCCAGAAGACCGACCGAAATAATCTTTCCAAGCATCATCGTGCGTCCTGTCACGCAAGTGGCCAGAACTTCCATGACTCTGTTAGTTTTCTCCTTTTTTACTTTATTAAAAATCTGAGCACCATAAATCATTAGAAATAATGCGAGGAAAATACCACACAGCATCCCCATGGACTGGATTCCAGTCATTTCTGAAGGATCAGGAGCTGCCGGATTAGCAAGCTTCTTTGTGGCTTCAGAATCCTGCACAAGAAACCCTATGAATATTGAAAAAGCCCCGAATAGAATCGGAACAAGGATTGTACTGATCCAAAACGATTTAGACTTCAGATCGGTAAGATATTCGTTTTTTATAATTAAACCGAGTTGACTCATTTTATGTTATGACGCTTTGTTACTACTGCTTGTGAGAAGTATAATTGATGAAAATATCATTTAGAGAGGGGAGCGCCTCTTCAAAATGACGAATATCTGCTTGTTTGGCGATTTCGGAAATTAGATCTGCATTTACAACACCATCGTTTTTCAAAAGCTTATACGCATATCCTTTCCTTGCATTCTTGCCTTGATTCTCTGTAATGAAAGTTATTAAGCCGGAATTATTGAGAATCTCTGTGTCTATTGGAGAAGCCGTTGTGATTAGTATCTCATCCGTCTTGTTAGCTTCCTTTATATCTCCAAGAGAGCCGGCCAATAACAATCTTCCTTGGTTGATAAGTGCTATAGAATCGCACATTTCCTCCACTGCATGCATATTATGCGAAGAGAGCATGACTGTAGTCCCATTTGTATGCAGACGATCTATAAGCTCTTGCAATAAAGCACCATTTATAGGGTCAAATCCGCTGAAAGGTTCATCAAGGATCAAAAGTTTAGGCTCATGGACAAGGGTAGCAATAATTTGAACTTTCTGCTGATTACCTTTAGACAGCTCCTTAACTTTTCTATTTTCAAAATCTCCGATATTGAAGAGATTAAGATATTCTCTCATCACCTCTCTTAGCCGAGCTGGCGAACCTCCTTTCAATTGACCGAAAAATAGAATCTGGTTAGCAACGGTCATATTGTCATAAAGTCCTCTTTCTTCCGGCATATAACCAATTTTTCTGGCAGCCTTCAGATTCACTTCCTCATCAAGGATTCTAACTTCTCCGGAATCTTTAGAAAGAATCCCGTTGATTATTCTCAGTAGAGTGGTTTTACCTGCTCCATTGGGCCCTAATAGTCCCAAAATTGAACCCTCCGGAACATCTAATGTAAAGTCTGACAAGGCCTCGACATTATCGTATCGTTTATTGAGGTTCCTAATTGTTAATATATTCATTATCTGATTTATTAATTTTCATCTACCTATAATATATCTGGAGGAAGGATTATATCTATTCTGACCTCCGACCGATGGAGAAACAATTCTTTCCCCAAGATTTTTTGCCAAAATAGCCCTTATGTGAATCTTATCGTTTATGGACTTTAAAATCTGCACCTCTTCATCCGAGTTAGAAGTATTTGCCAAACGTCCATACAATTCTTTCAGCTGGATGTTGAGAATTTCACTTTTTAACTCCTCTACAGCCCTTGGAACAAGAATATCCAAACGATCTTCCTCTGTCTCCACCGTATTGTTATCCTTATAAAAAATTGCACTAAGTTGATGCGGTTCGACAGCAAGTTTAGTTGCCATTTCTCTAACCTCGTCATCCTCATGACTTGAAAGATACTTTATTGGATAGTGTCTATCGAAATCATTAAGCTCCGCGGTGGCTCTCTCCTCAATATCTTTTTCGAGAAATTTTTCCTCTCGTTGTATTTCAGACATAGTGAGGTTTCTTTGTGCTATATTCTCATATCCTTCCTTAAGCCAACCTTTGCTTTTCTTTTTGATTTCTTCCTCCTTTACAGCACGCGCCACACCGAATTCCTCTTTTATATCTAATAAAATTGAAAATATTTTATTAAACACCGGATTCGAGAGCACTATATTATCAGCGCGAAGCTCATTATATATGAATTCAGTGATATTCCACCATGTTTTCTCATTCTTCACCTCCTCTGTTGCTATCTCTGATTCATTCTCCAACCCTTCATTTATTGAACAGAAAAGTATAAAACCGTATTTTACCACAAATTCCATTATTCGTCGTTCAAGAGGGAAAAGAGGGGAGAGGGGTGCATTAAGAGATGGAACATTTGTTGCCTGAGCCTCTTTCTCTCCACTTTCACTTTCGTTCTCCGAATTTTTTTGAGGGGCAAACTGAGAGAATTCCTTTTTTGTCCGTTCTCTCTTCCAACCCTCCACCAATTCAGCACGTTTTTTCACCACTGCCTCTAAGATAGTTTCCTGAGGAATCTGCATCAATCGGCTGCAATCCTGAAGATATACATCACGAGCTATAGGAGAAGAAATGTGAGCTAAGGTAGTAACCATTTCCTGAATTGCATTTATTCTACCCTGAGGATTCTCTTGGATATCATTTACCAACGCTTTAGCCTTAAAGGTAATGACATCCGTTTCATGTTGTTCCACATAAGCGCGGAATTCCTCCGGAGTATGTTTACGTGCAAATGAATCGGGATCGTCGCCATCAGGAAGAAGTAATACACTAACCTGCATATTATGATAAAGCAACATATCCACTCCACGTAACGCAGCTTTAATGCCTGCCTTATCTCCATCATATATAAGGGTGATATTCTCTGTAAACCGATGAATAAGTGTAATCTGCCCATCTGTCAAAGCAGTGCCGGAAGATGCCACGACATTTTTCAGCCCTGACTGCCACATACCGATGACATCAAAATAGCCTTCAACGAGAAAGCATTTATCTTCCATTTTAATTGAGGCACGAGCCTGAAAAATCCCATATAATTCATTGCTCTTTTTATAGATATCAGATTCCGGGGAATTAATATATTTTGCTCTATCGTTTTTAAGAGTCCTTCCACCAAAACCTATTACTTTTCCGGCTGTGTTAATGATCGGGAAAATCACACGACCGCGATACTTATCGTATAGTCGACCCTCCTGAGATTCACCCACTAATCCGACCTTCTTGAGTACATCGACATCTATCCCTTTCTTTTTTGCATCACTGATCAAGGCATTACCTCTATCGATTGCATATCCGAGTCTAAAAGCCTCGCACGCCTCCTGCGTTATGCCACGCTGACCAAAAAAATAGGATAATCCGATTGAGCGGCCTTCCTCAGTGTTGAACAGATTATCTCTCATATTCAACATTGCCCATTCATTAGCCACGAACATTGCCTCTCTCTCGGTCTGGCGCCGTTTATCATCTTCGGAAAGCTCTCTCTCCTCAACAGCGATTCCATATTTCTTTGCCAGATGAAGCAAGGCCTCATGATAGGATAGACCCTCCTTTTTCATAATGAAATTCACCGGAGATCCTCCTTGTTTACATGAGAAGCAATAACAAAAATTCTTTCGCTTATTAACTGAAAACGAGGGTGTACGTTCATTATGAAAAGGACATAACCCCATATAGTTGGCACCTCGTCGGATGAGATGGACATAGTCGCCCACCACTTCCACGATATCGGCGGCATCTTTTATACGCTGTACGGTCTCCTTATCAATCAAAGGCATAAGAATGTGATGAAGTTGTTATTCTGTAATTTTAGCTGTGATTTTGTGGATCTCTTCATTGGTGGAAACTCTTGTTGGCACCAATGGCAACCGAAGTTCATTCTCAATTAACCCCATGGCATTAAGTGTGCATTTCACTCCCGCAGGATTACCATCTACAAAAAGCAGATTGAAAAGTTCCATGAACTGGAGATGTTTTGGAAGTGCTTCATCATATTTCCCTTCAAGACATAGTCGTACCATTTTCCCGAACTCCTTAGGGTAGGCATTTCCTATGACAGAAATAACACCCTCGGCACCCAAGGTCATCAGAGGATATGTGATGGAGTCATCGCCGGAAATTACTACAAAATCCTTCTCCTTATTCTTGATTATTTCTTGAATCTGTGAGAAATTGCCTGATGCCTCTTTGACACCAATTACATTGGGGCAAGCCTTGGCAATTCGAAGAGTAGTGGCGGCACTCATATTGACTCCGGTACGTCCAGGCACATTGTAAAGCACCACAGGGAGGGGAGAGGCATCGGCAATAGCTTTATAGTGCTGGAAAATTCCTTCCTGAGAGGGTTTATTATAATAAGGCACCACTGATAATATTGCTGAGAAACCCGACAAGTCGGTTTCCTTAAGTTCTCTTACCACTCCCATAGTGCTATTTCCTCCGATTCCAATAATCAAAGGAATGCGTCCGGCAGTTTTCGACTTGATAAATTCTCTGACCTCCTTTTTCTCTTCAGGGAAAAGAGAAGGAGTCTCGCCGGTAGTGCCCAAAACGACAATATAGTCGGTCTTTGCTTCAATGAGGCGTTCGATGAGGGTTTCCAACGCTTCGAAATCAATGCTTTTGTCGCTCTTGAAGGGTGTGATTAGTGCCACCCCAAGGCCTCTTAGATTAAAAGAATTCATAAAGCTGTCTTTTAGTCGGGATTATGATTT
This sequence comes from Bacteroides sp., assembly GCA_014801985.1. Taxonomy (GTDB): domain Bacteria; phylum Bacteroidota; class Bacteroidia; order Bacteroidales; family Muribaculaceae; genus Lepagella. The sequence goes on along the minus strand of JAAVDD010000013.1, from coordinate 50,831 downwards.
TCCTCTGATAGTTAATTTTACCTGTTAATATAAGGAAAACTCCACCTTGGTGGGAGGGTCTTCGTTCACGCATGCAACCGGAATGATCATCTTTCTTCCCGAATCGTTTTTATAATACTTTAAAGTAGATTGCAAATATAAGCAAATTTTATGAGACTTTTAGAAAATACCATAAAGAAAGTTATGTCGAAACAATAATAAATTTGATTTAAATATTGTTAAGAAGAAAATATCTCTTCCAAATTGTTAACAAGTTTACCTATAAATCTATGGAAATAAAGGCCACTATAAAAGAAAAATTAAAGAATTTTGTGGTAGATTTTCGGAGCTATTTTAATGTTTCTGACGATCTCGAATCTCAGGCAAATGTGGAAGCCTCCATAAGATCCGGAGTATCCTTTAAAGGGAGTCAGCTTCTAACACTTATATTTGCAATTTTCATTGCCTCTTTAGGACTCAATACCAATAGTATACCTGTGATTATTGGTGCGATGCTTATTTCTCCCTTAATGGGTCCTATAATTGGGATGGGTCTTGGAATAGGAATTCAGGATTATGACCTCTTGAAAAGAGGGTTGAAGAATATTTTCGCTGCTGTGATAGGTTCCTTACTGACATCAGCTCTTTATTTCCTCATTTCTCCGCAATATGAAGGATCAAGTCAATTGCTTGCAAGAACTTCTCCTTCTATATATGACGTTTTTGTAGCGCTTTTCGGAGGTGCGGCTGGAATCTTGAGCATTGCGGCTAAGGATAAAGGTCAAGTTTTACCTGGGGTTGCCATAGCTACATCACTTATGCCACCGCTTTGCACTGCAGGATATGGTCTTGCCACCTGGCAGATGCACTTCTTTTTTGGTGCGCTTTATCTATTCTTTACTAATATGGTATTCATTTTAGTAGCCACCTGGATTGGAGTAAAGATGTTTAGATTTAAGAGAATCGTATACCAGAATGAAGCAAGAGCTAAGAGAGTTAAATATATTGTCTATTCTGTAGTTGTTGCCACGATTGCTGTTAGTACCTATCTTACGGTGGTTATGCTTCAAAAGAATATTTTCCTCGACAAGGCACAGGCATTTGTTGAAAACGAAATGATTTTTCCCAATACACAGGTTCTGAGTCATAAAGAGAGTTATGAAAGAGGGAAAAAATCTATTGATGTGACCTTAATTGGAGAGGCTCTCCCTAAAGATTCCTTGCAACTTGCCATGATGCTGAAATTGGATTCTGTCGGACTTGGAGGCACCATCCTAAATATTCATCAAGGCTTTTCATTATCTTCAAATTCTAACAATAACGAGCTTCTTCATTCCGGAGACAAGTTTTATGAGCTGATGCAAAATGAATTGTCATCTAAGCAAATGATTATTGATTCTCTCAAAGGGACCTTGGCAGCGCATAGAAGATTCTCTGATGAAGGAGTAAGAATCGCACCGGAAATCAAGGTACTCTTTCCATCAATCCAGGATATTGCTCTTTCCCAAATGGTGGTAGCATCATTAGGGAGAGATCTTACGGACACAGTAAGTATGATGTTTGTTAACTCCACTAAGGGGTTGACTGCGACGGAAAGGTCAAAGCTCATCGAATATGTCGAAGTAAGATTAGGGAAGAAAAATATATCCCTAACAGTTAATCCTTCCACATTTCCATGGCCGAAAAAGTCACAGGAAGATTAATCTATGATATCATATAAAATAAGAACATTAGGATAGCGTTTTATAATTAAAAGATAAATCGCATGAACTATAAAAAATTTTCCTTCTTGTTGGCTTCATTAAGTATGGTGCAATGCTTTGACAGCTTTGCATATGATATTGAATTTAATGGTTCCTCCAAGAAGGTAATAGAGATTCCTGCTGATAAGAATACCGGACTCGAATATATATATGTTGCCTATAATGTATCTGAAATAAATGAAATAAAGTTAAGCGGAATAAATGGCACGGTAATTGATGTAAGCAGATATAGCAATCTTGGAGGAGGATATGCAGAGGAATTGCCTTATACCTTAAACGGCAATGAAATTACGCTTACTCAACCGGAAGGGAATATGGGTTATATAATCCGCGATTCTTCAGGTACATTCTGTTTCTGGATTGTTGACTATTCCTCAATGCCGTTGAATCTGACAGGAATTGTGATGACTGAAGAGCAGGATTGCGAGTCTACTCGTATAAGAATTACCGGAAAGGGAGAGGAAATTCATTATTATACAATAGATGGTCGTCAATCTATCCTTAGTAGAGATATAAAGATCTCTTACGAGACCCTTCAATGGAATACTCAGGATGAGAGCTTCGATATCATTACTTGTGAAAAGACAGTAAACGCCATCTCCGATCCGGTTTTACTTAATCCTCCCTTATATTGTAATACTGTGGTTAATGTTGAGGGTGATCGTTTTCTAAAGGCATGGGGGGAATATGAAGAGATAGAGTCTGTTACTTTTGCCCCCAATGCCGTAGGAGTCAATAGTAAGGCTGAACAAACAAATATTACTGACTCGGAAGAGCCTTCCAATATGATTAAAGGCGATTCCGATGGACTTGGAGGTTCTGCTCCTGCCGATATCACTTTTTATGGTTACACTACGGACGCAGTGATGCATACGGAATGGCAGATGGCTTCTGATGCCGACTTTGAATATATCATATATCGTTTCAACGAAAAGGATGTTTCATATAGTTTTTTGGAAGAGGGTACATACTATATGCGTTTCATCGGAAGCAATGCAGATGGTTCATGTGAAGCAATAGGGGATACCTATACAATTTCAATCGGTGCTTCTGATCTAAGAATCCCAAATGCATTTTCACCGAACAATGATGGAGTGAATGATGTTTGGAAAGTTGGATATCGTTCTCTTCTTGAGTTCAAATGTTGGATTTTCGATAGCAAGGGTAACCAACTTTTTTCATTCGATGATCCTTCTCTCGGCTGGGATGGAACATATAGAGGTAAGACTGTTAATCCTGGTGTGTATTATTATGTGATACAGGCTTTAGGAGCCGACGGTAAGAAATATAAGAGAAGCGGCGACATAAATATTTTGAATTATAAGAAATATGGTAACAGCACGGGAGGTGCTGAAGAACTTGAATAGAGATGACACACGAAAATATCAAAGCTTCCGACTCCGTTGATGTTTACGGAGCCAGAGTGCATAATCTTAAAAATATAGATGTTTCAATACCTCACAATTCATTAAGCGTAATCACAGGACTTAGCGGCTGTGGCAAATCGTCGCTTGCCTTTGATACAATTTTCGCAGAAGGGCAGAGGCGCTATATTGAAACATTCTCTTCTTATGCCCGAAATATGCTCGGCTCACTTGAACGCCCGGATGTTGATAAAATTACAGGACTTAGTCCCGTTATAAGCATTGAGCAGAAGACAGTGAATAAAAATCCTCGAAGCACAATAGGCACTACAACTGAAATTTACGACTTCTTCCGTCTGCTATATGCAAGAATGGGGGAGGCTCGAAGCTATATCAGTGGAGCTCCTATGGTGAAATACAGTAAGGAAAAAATTACCGATCTCTTATTAAATGAATATGAAGGCCGGAAGATTTATGTGCTCGCTCCTTTAATAAAGAATCGAAAAGGTCATTATAAAGAACTCTTTGAGAATTTACGAAAGAAAGGCTTTCTTTATGTAAGGATTGACGGGCGTATAGAGGAACTTACTTCCGGCATGAAACTTAACCGCTATCAGAACCATAGCATAGAACTTGTGATTGATCGGATGCGTCCTGACAAGAATGATGTGCAACGATTGAAAGCAACCATAGATTCTGCTTTGAAACAGGGTGGAAAACAGATGATGGTTATGGATATGGAGTCGGGAGAAGTGAAACATTACAGCCAACTGCTCATGGATGCCGAAAATGGCCTCTCTTATCCAGAACCGGCACCCCATAATTTCTCCTTCAACTCTCCGCAAGGGGCATGTCCTAAATGTAAAGGATTAGGATATGTTAATGTGGTGGATATTGATAAATTAATTCCCGATAGAGAAAAATCAATCTATGAGGGAGCAATTACTGCACTTGGTAAATATAAGAATTCCATCGTGTTCTGGCAAATTGAAGCGATTTGTCAGCTATATAACTGTAATATAAAGACTCCTGTAAAATCTCTGCCGGAAGAATGTCTTAATGATATTCTAAATGGTACCGATGCTCGATTAAACATAAAGAACGAGACTTTGAGCACAAGTAATTATGGTTCAAACTATGATGGTCTCTTGAAATATATCGAGATGCAGCAGGATGAGGATGCCGGAGCAGAGGCAAATAAATGGAGTAACCAGTTTTATTCCGTTTCAGTTTGTCCGGAATGTAATGGCGACAGACTTAATAAAATCTCACTTCATTATTATATTGATGGGAAGACAATAGCAGATGTGGCCAGGATGGATATTTCGGAACTTTACGAATGGTGCCAGAATCTTGAAGACCGATTGGATCCATCAAAGCGTCTGGTTGCTGAAGAGATAATGAAGGAGATTAGAAGTAGGTTGAAGTTCCTGCTTGACGTCGGTTTGGATTACCTATCCTTAAACCGCAATAGTGCATCACTTAGCGGCGGTGAAAGTCAACGTATAAGATTGGCAACTCAAATCGGTTCCCAATTAGTCAATGTTCTTTATATCCTGGATGAACCCTCCATCGGTCTTCACCAACGAGATAATGTGCGTCTCATAGACAGCTTAAAGCAACTACGAGACAATGGAAATTCCATTATTGTGGTTGAGCACGACAAAGATATAATGAAGGAGGCTGATTATATAATTGATATTGGTCCCGGAGCAGGTCGAAAAGGAGGAGAGGTGATGTTTCAAGGAACCCCTCAGAAAATGCTAAGTACCCATACTCTTACTGCTGACTATCTTAATGGAACAAAAGAAATTGCCGTTCCAGCCGAGAGAAGAAAAGGGAATGGTAAGTTTCTTGAAATTAAAGGGGCAACCGGACATAATCTTAAGAATGTTGATTTAGAGATTCCTTTAGGAATGTTTGTCTGTGTAACCGGAGTTAGTGGAAGTGGTAAATCTTCCTTAATCAATGGTACCCTTCAACCTTTGCTTAGTAAAAAATTCTATCGTTCAATTCAGGAACCTTTACCTTATAAGAAAGTAAAGGGACTTGAAAATATCGATAAGGTTGTCACTGTGGATCAGTCACCGTTAGGACGTTCACCACGTTCTAACCCTGCCACTTATACAGGAGTCTTTGCTGATATCCGAAAATTATTTGTGGAATTACCAGACTCCAAGCTTAGAGGCTATAAGCCGGGACGTTTTTCATTCAATGTTGCCGGAGGAAGATGCGAAACATGCAAGGGGAATGGATATAAAACCATAGAGATGAATTTTCTTCCAGATGTGTTAGTTCCTTGTGAGGAATGTCATGGTAAGCGATACAATCGAGAGACATTGGAAGTTAGATATAAGGGTAAATCTATTTCTGATGTACTTGAAATGACTGTAAACCAAGCAGTTGAATTCTTTGAGAATGTTCCCGTTATCTTAAAGAAAATCAAGGTTTTACAAGAAATAGGACTTGGTTATATAAAGCTTGGCCAACCATCCAGCACTCTGAGTGGAGGAGAAAACCAACGTGTCAAACTTGCTACCGAGCTTGCTAAAAAAGATACAGGGAAAACTCTATTTCTTCTTGATGAACCTACAACCGGTTTGCATTTTGAAGACATACGTGTATTGCTTAAAGTTATCAATAAGCTTGTGGATAAGGGTAACACCATGGTTGTTATTGAACATAATCTTGATGTCATCAAATGCGCCGACTATATAATTGATATGGGACCGGGCGGAGGACGAGATGGTGGACAGGTTATTGCCAAGGGAACACCTGAAGATGTAGTCAAGTTAAACACTCCAACATCTAAATTCTTACTTGAAGAATTGCCAAAGAAAGTTTCTTAATCATTCCTTAATATATTATAATCCGGAAAGACACAATAATGATATAAAATGTCTTTCCGGATTATAATTTTTATTTCTAACGCTATAAGCAAATAAAATCAACCTATTTCCTTATATCTTTATTTTGTTACATAATCACTATTATGTTAAGTAAAGAATTATATTTCGAAAGAATTAAGCTTTTCACCTATTCTTCCGGCTCAATATGAATATAAATTATTGCATCAGTCCCGAATTCATGATGTAGAGCCTCTTCAATATTATTTGCAATTTTGTGGCCAAGTTTGACAGTGATTTCCGGAGCTACATGTACATTCATTTCAATAATCGTAGAATGGCCGTTTTTTCGAGCTCTGAGATTATGAATATTCTTTACTCCATCAATTCTACTTGCAATTATGCGAATCTCGTCAATTTCATTTTGTGCCAACGACATTTCCAATAATTCATTTATCGAAGGTTTTGCAATCTTATACGCAGACAAAGCTATCATTCCCGCTATCACTAAAGACGCTATGGGATCCATAATTCTCCATTCAGCCCCAAATGCAAAAGCCACACCCACTCCGATTAATGTTGCTATAGATGAAACCGCGTCACTTCTATGATGTTCTGCATTTGCCATCAATGAAGAAGATCCGATTCTCTTTCCTTCTCTTTTTGTGTATCTAAAACACCACTCCTTGGCTCCAATCGAAATGAAAGCCACAATAATCGTCCAAATATCAGGTTTTGCAAGGATTGTTCCATTCAATGCAAGAATAATACGAACAATACCTTCGTAGCAGATAAATAATGCTACAAGCATTAATATCACCCCAATAATCAAGGAAGCCATTGTTTCAAATTTTCCATGGCCGTATGGATGATCTTTATCAGCCTTTTTATATGCCTTCCCTGCAAATATAATCACTATAAGGTCTGTAATAAAATCGCTGATGGAATGATATCCATCAGCCACCAACGCATCACTATGACCCCAATAACCGAAAAACAGTTTTAATATAACTAACACTGCATTCACCCAAAAGCCAACCAATGTGACATGACGAATAATCGTTACAATGTTTTTATTATTTTCCTGCATAAAGCGACAAATTATAAAAAACAAAAAGCAGCTGAATAATCAGCTGCTCAGTTGCCTTGGAAAGACTCGAACTCTCACAAACGGAACCAGAATCCGGTGTGCTACCATTACACCACAAGGCAGTGTAGTTATTGTTATGTTGCCTTGGAAAGACTCGAACTCTCACAAACGGAACCAGAATCCGGTGTGCTACCATTACACCACAAGGCACTTTTTAAAGTCTCCAGGGCTATTCCCTTTTTGACGTTGCAAAATTACAACTTTATTTTTAAACTACCAAATAATTCATGAAAAAAATTTAAATTATTTTGTAATAATTCTTCTTGCCCCAATGTAACGAGGCACATAATATCCATCGAAATCGCTTATTTTCACTCCCTTGATGCTTGCGTGAATAAACTTGAACTTGCCAGTCTTATTATCCGCACTCACCACAATTCCCACATGGCCTACATTTTTTCCGCTGCTTCTGCTTGTGAAGAATACAAGATCACCTTTCTGAAGGTCATTTCGTTCCACTTTCACTCCCTCCGTATATTGAGTCCGTGATGATGGGCTGATATTATATCCGAATTGTTTATAAACATAGCTTGAGAATCCTGAACAGTCAAATCGTGAGGGTCCCTTTGCTCCATGAACGTATGGCTTCCCAATATGCTTGTTAGCCTCAACAAGTAGATCATTTATTAGCTGTGAAGACTCAGATGACAAAGCTGATGAATTAGAAGCTTCCCTCTTCGCAACATCCTCCTTTAGCATATCGGATATAACCGACTTGTCAAGTTTTGAGTTGACATTAGCCAGCTGCTGTTGATGAAGACGCTGATGTGCTGAAAGAGTTTTCTCCGATGTCTGAGCGCTTGCAATAAGGCCGCAAGATGCCAATATGATAGTTGTAAATAAAGTTCTAAGTTTCATTGTTGTTGTTATTGTTGTTTAGTAAGTCCTCCTCTCGGGGATTTTTCTGGTTGCAAAGTTAGAATTTACTTTAAACTTTTCCAAATTTTTCCTTATTATGAATCAGTATTTTAAAAATATTTAGGAATTGGCACATCAATAAAATATGTGTGCAAAACTTAAAGTAATTTTTAAGTTAATAGAAAAAAATTTGTTTAATCGATAAAAAAGATTTATCTTTACATTGTTGTAAAAAATAAGATGATTGTCACCTCTTATTATTACATAATGAGATGAGTGCTAACAAGCTTAACTAAAAAATAATCTAAAATTTTAGACATGAAAAAAAACTTATTAATCCTTCCGGTGCTTTTTCTTCCTGTTTTGCCAGGATTGGCAAAAGACAGGGTGACAGTTAATCCCAATGCTGTCAACACGGAATCGATTCTCCATGTTTGGAGTTGGAACTTCCCTACTATCGGAGAGAACATGAAGAAAATCGCCGATGCAGGTTTTACAATGATCCAAACCTCCCCAGTACAGAACTGCTATGCACCCGAAGGGAGTGGAAAAAAGATTTTCGATGAAAATGAAGGAAACTGGTATTATTATTATCAGCCCACTGATTGGAAAATCGGCAATAATATACTTGGCGACCGTGACCAGATGAAGGCCATGATGGATTCTGCCGCAAAGTATAATGTCAAAGTAATAGTTGACGTGCTTCCTAACCATACTGCTTTTGATGTGGATGCAGTTTCAGAAGACTTTTATAAGGCTGTTGGTGGTCGTGACAAGATGTATCACACTGAAGGTCTACTCCCTGTGAGAGATTATAACGATCGTCTTCAGTGCACCCTCTGGGGTTCAGGCGGTCTGCCCGATGTAAATACCGAGAATCCCAAATTCCAGAAATATTACATGGAATTCGTAAATGATCTTCTCGGTCTTGGAGTGAAAGGTTTCAGATACGATACAGCAAAGCATATAGGTGTGCATTCAGATCCTGTAGATACTGCTGCCGGAGTTAAGGAAAATGACTTCTGGGATGTTGCAACCGGAAGAAAATCAGTAGGTGGTGTAAAGCTTGCTGTTCCCTACGATTCTTTATTCGTTTATGGTGAGGTGCTTCAAGATAGAAATGTACCTGAGGCTGAATATGCTGATTATTTTGGTCAGACAGCTTCCGGATATGGTCATGTTCTTAGAGAAGCGCTCGAAAAGCAATCTGTAAAGGGTCTTGATCTAATTAACTGGCATCATACTTCCGCACCCGAATTCCTTACTACATGGGTTGAGAGCCATGACACCTATGCAAATGCGCACGAATCTGCACATCTTACAGATGATCAAATACGTACTGGCTGGGTATTCCTGACTGCCCGTCAGAATGGCACTCCCCTATTTTTTAGCCGTCCTGCCGGTTCTACTCGTCAGGCGTATTGGGGCGACAATGTGTTAGGCGCTCGTGGAAACGATGAATTCTTCCATCCTGAAGTTGTGGCCGTCAACAAATTCCGTATCGCTATGGATGGGCAGAAGGAGAATATACAGATTTCTCCGAATGGTCAGGTTCTTGTGGTGAATCGTGGTAATAAAGGTGCTGCTATTGTGAATATCAATAATTCAGCTAATTCTGTTGACCTGCCCACGGGACTACCCAATGGAACGTATAAAGATGTAGTGTATAATAAGGAATTCAAGGTGAAAAACGGTCGTCTCACCGGTATAGCCGCACCACATCGCACATACATTCTCCAGAAGAAATAATCCAAACTATTTTAGTCCTCACTTGTTTTATAGGTAGGAGATGATTTAATTCATCCCCTGCCTATTTTTGTAAATCTATTATGTAAAAAAGAAATATATCTGAAATTTGGCATGGGATTTGTAAAATATAAAAACGATAGAAATAACATAGAAAACTCTAAATAATATAGAACATTATGAATATAAAACCTTTATCAGACAGAGTTCTTATCGAACCGACAGCTGCTGAAGAAGTGACAATGGCAGGTATCATCATACCTGATTCTGCAAAAGAGAAACCCTTGAAAGGTAAGGTTGTTGCCGTCGGCAATGGCACAAAGGATGAGGAGATGATTCTCAAAGAGGGTGATGTTGTGCTCTATGGTAAATATTCCGGCACAGAAATCGAATTTGAAGGCGTAAAATATCTTATGATGCGCCAAAGCGATGTGCTCGCAGTTGTAGAATAAGGAAGTAAGGGGGATTTGGTTATATTATAAAATGAATAAAAGAGAGAAATCTCTAATTGAATATGGCAAAAGAAATTAAATTTAATATCAAAGCTCGTGAAGAGTTGAAGAATGGCGTGGATGCTCTTGCTAACGCCGTTAAAGTTACGCTTGGTCCTAAAGGCCGTAATGTAATCATTGAAAAGAAATTTGGTGCTCCTCACCTTACAAAAGATGGTGTTTCCGTAGCCCGCGAGGTTGAGCTTGAAGACCCCTTCCAGAATATGGGCGCACAGCTTGTAAAGGAAGTGGCTTCAAAGACAGGTGACCAGGCTGGAGACGGTACCACTACCGCTACAGTTCTTGCGCAGGCAATAGTTAATGTAGGACTTAAGAACGTGGCAGCCGGAGCAAATCCTATGGATCTAAAACGTGGCATCGATAAAGCTGTTTCTAAAGTTGTAGAAGGGATTCGTGCACAGGCTCAGGAAGTTGACGATGATATCAGCAAGATTGAGAATGTAGCTCGCGTATCTGCTAACAACGATGAGCAGATCGGTAAGCTTATTGCTGAGGCCATGGAGAAAGTTAAAAAAGAGGGTGTCATCACTGTTGAAGAAGCTAAAGGAACAGAGACAACTGTCGAAGTTGTTGAAGGTATGCAATTTGATAGAGGTTACATTTCTCCCTATTTTGTAACAAACAGTGAGAAAATGGAGTGTGAGATGGATTCCCCCTACATCCTTCTTTACGATAAGAAAATATCCAATCTTAAGGATATGCTCCCAATTCTTGAAGCTGTAGCTCAGTCCGGCCGTCCCCTTCTGATTATAGCAGAAGATGTCGATAATGAAGCACTTGCTACTCTTGTTGTCAATCGTCTTCGTGGATCTTTGAAGATTTGTGCTGTCAAGGCTCCCGGTTTTGGCGACCGTAGAAAAGAGATGCTTGAGGATATAGCAATTCTAACAGGTGGAGTTGTCGTAAGCGAAATCAAGGGTATGCAGCTTGCACAAGCCACTGTAAATGATCTTGGAACAGCTGAGAAAGTTACCGTAAACAAAGATAATACCATCATTGTAAATGGTGCTGGATCTAAAGATGCTATATCTGCGAGAATCAATCAGATAAAGAGTCAGATTGAAACTACTACTTCAAACTATGATAAAGAAAAGCTGCATGAGCGTCTTGCCAAGTTGGCTGGTGGTGTTGCAGTCCTATATATCGGAGCTCCTTCAGAGGTTGAGATGAAGGAGAAGAAGGATCGTGTAGACGATGCTCTTTCTGCAACTCGTGCCGCTATTGCCGAAGGTATAGTTCCCGGTGGTGGTGTGGCTTACATCCGTTGTCTCCCTGCTCTTGATGAACTTAAGGGGGATAATGATGATGAGAATACAGGTATTGCCATCATCCGCAGAGCCATTGAAGAGCCAATGCGTCAAATCGTAGAAAACGCAGGTGTGGAAGGTGCTGTTATCCTTCAGAAAGTTAAAGAAGGAAGCGGTGACTTTGGCTATAATGCCCGTACAGACACATACGAAAACTTCTTTGCAACAGGTGTAATCGACCCAGCAAAGGTTACTCGTGTGGCTCTTGAAAATGCTGCCAGCATTGCAGGTATGTTCCTCACTACAGAATGTGTTATCGCTGAGAAGAAGGAAGATACTCCGGCCGCTCCTATGGCTGCCCCCGGTATGGGCGGAATGGGTGGAATGATGTAAAAATCGTTCATTTAAACATATTGAACGCAGATGAGTTTTCTCATCTGCGTTTTTTTCGCTATATTTGCCTTATGATTTCAATAAATAACATAGGTGTGGAATTTTCCGCTCGTCCCCTATTCGACGATATCAGTTTTGTCATTAACAAGAATGATAAGATTGCACTTGTCGGGAAAAATGGAGCCGGCAAGTCTACCCTTTTAAAAATATTAGCCGGCCTGCAGAGTCCCACTTCCGGCAATCTGAGTGTACCCAATGATGTGACTATAGGTTATCTTCCTCAGCAGATGGAGATTGCCGATCAAACTACACTTATTGAAGAAACACGTAAAGCCTTTTGTCATCTTACTGCTTTAAAAGAGGAGATTGAAAAAATCAATCAAGAGCTTTGCACACGTGACGATTACGAATCAGAAAGTTATTCAAAACTGATTGAACATCTCGAATTTCTGAATGATCGGATTGCAATTGAAGATGGGGCGAACATGGATTCTGAAATAGAACGTACCCTCATCGGACTTGGTTTTTCGCGAGACGACTTCAATCGTCCCACCTCAGAGTTCTCCGGTGGCTGGAGAATGCGTATTGAATTGGCCAAGATTCTACTTCAACAACCTGATGTACTTCTTCTTGACGAGCCGACCAACCATCTTGACATTGAATCAATACAATGGCTTGAGAATTTTATGCAGACAAAGGCAAAGGCTGTGGTATTGGTAAGTCATGACAGGGCATTTTTGGATAATGTAACAAAAAGGACCATTGAAATCTCATGTGGTAAAGCATACGATTACAAGGTGAATTATTCAAAATTTGTTGAACTTCGGGAAGAGCGAGTGGAACAACAAAAACGCGCTTACGAAAATCAGCAAAAACAGATTGCTGATATTAAGGATTTTATTGAAAGATTCCGTTATCAAGCCACTAAAGCCATTCAGGTTCAAAGTAGGATAAAACAATTGGAGAAAATAATCCCTATTGAGGTTGACGAAGTTGACAATTCACGCTTACGTTTGAAATTTCCTCCTGCAGAAAGATCCGGTGATTATCCTTTGATTACGGAAAATCTTTCGAAAACCTATGGCACGCACAATGTTTTCAATGGAGTGGAAATGACTATTCGCAGGGGTGAAAAAGTAGCATTTGTCGGGAAAAATGGTGAAGGAAAATCTACCCTGGTAAAATGTATAATGAATCAGATTCCTTTTGATGGAAATCTTAAGGTAGGCCATAATGTCAAAATTGGTTATTTCGCCCAGAATCAAGCTCAACTTCTTGATGAAAACCTTACTGTTTTTGAAACTATCGATAACGTAGCAACCGGAGACATCCGAACCAAAATAAGAGATATCTTAGGGGCATTCATGTTTGGCGGTGAAGCTTCCGATAAGAAAGTGAAAGTTCTATCCGGAGGTGAAAAAACACGTCTTGCAATGATAAAACTCTTATTAGAGCCTGTCAATTTCCTGATACTTGATGAGCCTACCAATCATCTCGATATGCGTACAAAAGATATTCTTAAAAGTGCCATAAAGGATTTTAACGGGACTGTTATTGTGGTTAGTCATGATCGATTCTTTCTTGACGGTCTGGTAGATAAAGTCTATGAATTCGGTGGAGGGAAGGTTCGGGAAAATCTTGGGGGAATATATGATTTCCTCCGGAAGAAGAATCTTGAGAATCTGAATCAATTGGAATTGTCATCACATCCTACAAATCAGAATAAGAACGGAATCCAAGATGAACCGACAACCGAGTCGAGTGGGAAAGCTAACTATGCCCAGCAGAAGGAGATTGCCAAGATAAGAAATAAAGCAGAAAAAGCTGTGGCGAAGTATGAAAGGGAGATTGAGGAATTGGAAACAAGGCAAAAGGAAATTGAAGCGAAAATATCTGCCGGAGATGCTTCATCAGATACGTTAAATGCCTATTCCGAAATTCAGAAGCAATTGGAGGAGACCATGAGTAAATGGGAAATTGCACAGATGGAACTTGACGAACTTTAAGGAAAAATTATGGAAGGAAACAATAATAAATATGGTATCTCCACGGAGAACCTTGATATGACAGTTAATCCCAAAGAGGATTTCTATATGTATGCTTGCGGAGGATGGAAGAAAAATCATCCTTTGAAAGGTGAATTTGCCAGATTTGGCACTTTTGACCTTCTTCGTGAAAACGCGCGTGAGCAATTGAAGGAATTGATAATGAATCTTTCCAATCATCCTGATGCATCTAAAAAGGGTACAATTGCTCAGAAAGTAAGTGATCTATACAAAATGGGTATGGATGCGGAAAAGATTAATCGAGAAGGTGTTACTCCAATTCTTCCAATGATCGAAAAAGTGGAGGATATGAAGAATGAGGATTTCACCGATATTTTAGCATGGATGCATTATGGGATTGCTTCTCCATTCTTTGGAACGGGAGTAGGAACTGACGCGCGCGATTCCAATATGAATGTCATGCATATTGGTGAGGCCGGACTTGGGTTGGGTGACCGTGATTACTATCTCGAAAAAAGTGACCGTAATGATGCAGTGCTGGCAGCTTATCATAAATATATCAAGCGCATTCTTGAGCTTACCGGATATGATCACGAAGTGCAAGAAAGAATGTGGAATACTTTAATCAAAGTTGAAACAGATTTTGCACATCATAAAATGACCCGTGAAGAGAGACGTAACCCGCTTGCTCGCTACAATATGATGTCTATTGAGGAAATAAAAGAGAAATACCCCAATATTGAATGGGATAGATATTTTAAAGGTATTGGAATTGAGCAGATAAAAAAAGCAAATGTCGTTTCTCCGAAATTCATGGAATTTTTAAATGATTATCTCCCCACTCTAACGGAGAGAGAAAAAAAGGATCTTATGATTCTTGATCTTATTGAAGGTGCCGGAGCCTCAATTGGAGATGACTTTTATGAAGCCTCTTTTGAATTCAATAAGGTTATGTCGGGCGTGGAGGAGATGGAGCCAAGATGGAAAAGAGCTATGGGGGTTGCTAACTCAATGTTCGGAGAGGCAGTTGGAAAATTATATGTTGAAAAATATTTTCCTGAAAAGAACAAGCGCTATATGCTTGATCTCGTGGAGAATCTTCGTAAAGCTTTAGGAAAACATATCGACCAACTTTCTTGGATGTCCGAGGAAACAAAAGCTGCGGCTCAAGAGAAACTCTCAACTTTTAAGGTGAAAATTGGTTATCCGGATAAATGGAAAGATTATTCTGAAATTGAAATCGATCCCTCATTAAGTTATCAGGAGAATCTTTTACGCGCTTCCAGATGGTATGCCAAAGATAATTACAGTAAGCTGGACAAACCTGTAGATAAAGAGGAATGGCACATGTATCCCCAGACTGTTAACGCTTACTATAATCCCACCACAAATGAAGTTTGTTTCCCTGCTGGTATTCTGCAGGCTCCATATTTTGATGTGAATGCAGACGATGCATTGAATTATGGAGGCATAGGAGTAGTAATCGGTCATGAAATGACCCACGGATTTGATGATTCAGGTCGACGGTTTGATAAAGACGGTAATCTTAACGAATGGTGGCAAGAGGCAGATGCTGAGAAGTTTAATTCACTGGCAGATAAACTTGTGGAACAGTTTGATGCAGTCGAAGTCGCTCCTGGAGTTCATGCCAATGGACGGTTCACTTTAGGTGAAAATATTGCCGATCAAGGAGGATTACGTGTTGCTTTGACTGCCTACCTCGATTCGCGTACTCATGAACCCATTGACATAGAGGGCTTCTCCCCTCTTCAACGTTTTTATCTATCATACGCTAATGTTTGGGCCGATAACATTCGGGAAGCCGAAATTCTTGACCGTACAAAATCAGATCCCCACTCATTAGGGAAAAACAGAGTGAATGTAACTCTTCGCAATCTTACTCCATTCTTTGAAGCCTTTGGTATAAAGGAAGGAGATTCTATGTATCGCAAGGAAGAGGACAGAATTTTAATTTGGTAAGCTAATAAACATGAAAAGTAACTATGGTTTAATAGGCTTCCCATTAGGACATTCATTCTCTGAAATCTACTTCACTGAAAAATTTGAAAAAGAAGAAATTGATGCAAAATATTCTCTTTTTCCTATTGGGAATATCAATTCTCTTCCTTCATTAATCTCTAAGATAGACAATTTGGAGGGTCTTAATGTAACAATCCCATACAAAGAAGATGTAATGCGTTTTCTTGATGAGATTTCTGAAGATGCAAGTGAAATAGGAGCAGTCAATGTAATTAAGATTAAAAATGAGAATGGTCAAAAATTCTTAAAGGGGTATAATTCCGATTATGTTGGTTTTGCAGACTCCCTGCACCCACTGCTTAGGAAGGATATTAATAATGCTCTTGTACTTGGTACTGGAGGCGCCTCGAAGGCAGTAGTATATGCCTTGAAAGGTCTTGGAATCAATACAACATTGGTTTCTCGACAACCTAAAGAGGGGGATTTATCATATGATGACCTTGATAATGAGATAATGACAAGAAATCTTCTCATTGTCAATACTACTCCCTTGGGGATGTTCCCGAAAGTTGAAGCCTGTGCTCCGATTCCATATCATCTTTTAACTCCGCTGCACATCTGTTACGATCTTGTATATAATCCGGAAGTTACGGAATTTATGCATCGTGCCGAAGAAAGAGGTGCCAGAGTTAAGAATGGACTCGAAATGCTCTATCGTCAAGCTGAACGAGCTTGGGAAATCTGGAGTCAACCTATATAATATAATATTGTGAACGCACCGATGCTCTTCCCCTTTCTTTCCCTTGGATGCGGAATTATTCTCGCTTTCATGGGTGTAGGACTATGGGGAGGAGTATCGATTGTTGTATTAGGCTCATTTATATATTATTATCTTACCTATGTTGGACGAAATCCAGTTAAGGCATTTCGATATTACAATTATCATTATTTTTGGTTATTCCTCTTCTTTTTAGGTATTGGAATAATCGGAGGTAATTTGTCTCTACCCTATCAGCCGCAGACAAAAGAGATTAAGGAGAGCGTGATTGCCGAAGGAAAGGTTACGGATATCCGTAACCGCACATCGGGCGATCAGCTGACAATTGAAATCCAATCTTTATATGATAAAAGAGGATTTAGAAAGGATTACTCCAATTTCAAGATTGACTGTTATTCTGATGCTGTATCAGTGACGGAAGGTGACATTATCGTTTTTCCTGCCAATAGTTTGCGTAAAATAGAAGACTCTCCCAATTCATTCCGCAATGGTTATGCAGAAGTGAAAGCGAAACAAGGTATATATTATAATATTCGAGTTACCGGAGGAAATATAAGTAAAATTGGACACGATAGATTCTATGTCGAGGGTATTTCAAAAGGAATAAGAGATGATATTATCGCTTTCATTGAAAAGCAATCCCTTCAAAGAAGCACGAGGGATTTTATCATTACCATTCTTTCAGGAGATCGTGCATATCTTAATCCGGATATGAGGCAAACTTTTGCTGATGCAGGAATAGCCCATGTTTTGGCATTAAGCGGAATGCATATTGCCATAATAGCAGGTATATTTCTTTCTATACTTTTCCCATTGAATTTCTTCGGGAAATATAAATTACGTTATTTACTTACTGCACTTCTACTATGGTTTTATGTTTTTGTCACGGGTATGTCGCCTTCAATTATTCGTGCGTGTGTTATGGCGTCTGCTTTCATAATAGCTTTGATTTTAGAGCGGAAAAATACTGCTTTCAATTCATTATGTCTTGCAGGTTTCATTATTCTTCTGTTCAATCCTATGGCATTATATGAAATTAGTTTTCAGTTAAGCTTCTTATGTGTAAGCTCATTAATTCTTTTTGCAGAAAAATTTAATCCATTCGATCATCGCCATCATCCCAAGCTTTACAATATATCCGCATTGATATTGGCCTCACTTATCACTACCTTCACTTCCTGGATTGTAGTGGCATATTATTTTCAAACTTTTCCCACGCTCTTTCTCCCTGCAAATACACTCATTCTCCCCTTTCTTCCTTTTTATGTAACCGGAATAATAATCTACTTGATATTAGAATTGTGTGGTTTCCATATAGAGCTTTTTACTAAAGTGATAGATTATTGTTTTAATCTTATTGTCTCTATAACTTCATTTTTTGGGGAAGGGACAGTATTAAATCTTTCAGTACCTTTTATCTCCGTCTTTCTATGGCTTGTAGGAGTATTTCTGCTGGCCATTTCAGTATGGAAACTAAATTTATTGATAGTAAAGAGAATATGGATATATTCCCTTTCTGCACTACTTCTTCTCTCCTCAATTGTAGTCACAGTATTTTATGAACCCATTATGGAGAGGGGCTTTATAATATGTAATTCATATCCTGCACTTCAAATAAATGTTTCCGATGGAAAAAATGAATCATTGATTAATGTTCCTTCTAATGCACTCTCTTTACATCAAATTAACCGATATAATATCATAGTATTGGATTACGATTCTATTCCGGAGAAAGATCATAACCCACTCTTCGAGATAAATAAATATATAAATGGTATCAATAATTCTGATTTACTTAAAAAGAACATAAATAAAAATACTTCAAATATTGATTATCTCATCATAACGGGTAGATACAAGGGTAATATATCCCGAATTAAAGAAATCTTTAATCCTAAGCAAATAATTATTCATTCTTCTATTAGGAAGCAACGTGAAAACATATTAATCGAAGAAGCATCCAAGCTCAACATTCCAGTTCATTCGCTGAGACGTGATAATGCATTGAAGGTATCACTATATTGAAGCCCCAATATTGACAATTTCAGGGATTTTCACTAATTTTGCAGTAAAGAATAAAAACTCTCTATAAATGGGAAGAAAACAGAAAACGCTACCCCTTCTTAAAGGGGTGCAAATCACAGGTGTAGCAGCCGAAGGAAAGGCTCTGACTCGTGTTAAGATAAAGGAGACCGATGAATCTCCAATCGTAGTGTTTGTACCTTTCGGTGCACCGGGAGACATCGCTGATATAAAAATAGATAAAAAGAAAAGAAGTTTTGCAGAAGGACATATTGAACGCCTTGTCGAGCCTTCTCCCATAAGAACAGAACCTCATTGTTCGCATTTTACAATCTGCGGTGGATGTAAATGGCAACATCTCCCCTATTCTGAGCAACTAAAATTCAAGCAGCAACAGGTGATTGATGCATTAACTCGAATTGCAAAAGTGGAATTGCCGGAGATTTCCCCTATCTTGGGATCAGAAAAAATATGGGGATACCGCAACAAAATGGAATACACTTTCTCCAATAAAAAATGGCGTACATGGGAGGATGTTAAATCAGGAAAGGAATTCACTGACAGTCCTAATGCACTTGGATTTCATATACCGGGTGGCTTTGACAAGGTGTACCATATCGAAAACTGTCACCTTCAGGATGATCTAGGCAATCGAATCCGAAATTTCATTTATCAGTATGCAGAAGAGAATGCCCTTTCCTTTTATAACATAAAAGAGAATACCGGTCTTCTACGCACATTAATGATCCGAATTGCATCTACAGGAGAAATAATGGTTTGCATTAGTTTCGGCGAAGAGAATCCGGATCTCAGTAATGCACTTCTTACTGCTATTTCAGAAAATTTTCCTGAAATTACTTCACTTCTTTTTGTTGTCAATCTTAAACTTAATGACACAATCGGAGATTTGAATGTTCAAAGTTTCAAGGGACCTGATTATATAGAAGAAGAGATGGAAGGTTTACGTTTCAGAGTCAATGCAAAATCTTTCTATCAGACTAATTCACTTCAGGCATATGAGCTTTACAAAGTTGCAAGAGAATTTGCAGGACTTTCACCTAATGCTATAGATGACAGAAAAGGGAAGCCTTTAGTTTATGACCTTTATACAGGAACAGGCACTATCGCCAACTTTGTGGCACGACAAGCACAAAAGGTCATAGGCATAGAATATGTGGAGGCGGCTATTGAGGATGCAAAACTAAATGCAAAAGTAAATGGCTTAGATAATACACTATTTTATGCCGGAGACATGAAAGATATTCTGACTGATGATTTTGTAAAAAAACATGGTCGTCCGGATGTAATGATAATAGACCCCCCACGTGCAGGTATGCATGAAGATGTAGTGAATGTCATACTACGTGCCGAACCTGAAGTGCTGGTTTATGTCAGTTGTAATCCTGCGACTCAGGCACGTGATCTTGCATTATTAGATGCTAAATATAAAGTAACCGATGTTCAACCGGTGGATATGTTCCCTCATACCCATCATGTTGAGAATGTGGTAAGGTTAATTAAAAGATGACACTTTAGATAGGTAAGAATATTTACCATATGTAAGTTTGAGAAATTAGCCAATAGTTATTTTTGAATTTTGAGTGCGGCTGTTTGTCTCGCGAGCGAAGGAGCATAGCGGGCTATGCGACTGAGCGAGGGGCAAAGAGACCGCTCAAAAGCAAAAAGAACATTGGCCTGATACTTTACTCACTTATTTGATAATATTAACTAATTTAGAAAGCTTACTTATACTTATATAAATAAAAGGAACAGAGAATGACCCTGTTCCTTTTATTATTTTGATATGGATCAAATTCCTTCGAAATTTATTTCATAATTTTCGAGGAATTCCATCGTCTTGGCAATATAATCTGCCATTACGACATCATCCTCCACAAATGGAAGATGTTCACGATAGTCATTCATTACCTTTTCAATAAAAGGTGAAGACTTTAGTGGTTTTCTGAAATCAATTCCCTGCGCAGCATTCATAAGTTCAATGGCTGCGATGTATTTCAGGTTATCTACAATCTTATGTAGTTTGGTTCCGGCATTTGCACCCATTGAAACAAGATCCTCTTGACCATTTGAGCTGACAATAGAATCGCATGATGCCGGCCAAGCATACATCTTGTTTTGACTTACCATTGAAGCAGCTGCATACTGAGGAATCATGAAACCTGAATTTAAACCCGGTTTAGCAACCAAGAATTCAGGCAGACCACGTATTCCGAGAATCAACTGTGCAGTGCGACGTTCAGATATATTACCCAGCTCATGAAGTGCAACACCCATATAATCAAACGCTAATGCTAAAGGTTCACCATGGAAATTTCCTCCTGATACGACAAGATCTTCATCAGGGAAGACAGTCGGATTATCGGTCACAGAATTAATCTCAATGTGTAGAATCTCTGTTACATGATTCATTGCATCCTTCACTGCTCCATGAACCTGAGGGATACAACGGAAAGAGTAAGGATCCTGCACATGTTCTTTTTCTCTCTTGATTATTTCGCTTCCTTTTAAAAGCTCACGGAAAACTTTACCTGTCTGAATCTGTCCGGGATGAGGGCGAACCTGCTGAATGCAATCCCAAAACGGTTCGATACGACCGTCAAAAGCCTCAAGTGACATTGCTCCGAAAAGATCAAAACAGTTCACCAAATGCCAACCGTCAATGAGAGCCTTTATACCATTTGCACTCATAAACTGCGTTCCATTCAATAGAGCAAGACCCTCCTTTGATTGGAGCTTAATAGGCTTCCAACCGAAACGGTTAAGGACATCGGAGCTTTTATACTTAATTCCATCGAGCACCATCTCTCCCTCTCCAATTAGAGGAAGGAACAGATTTGCTAAAGGAGCAAGGTCGCCGGAAGCTCCAAGTGAACCTCGGTCATAGACAACGGGAAGAGCATCATTATTATAGAAGTCGATTATTCTCTCCACGGTCTGCACCTGAACTCCACTATATCCCATTGTCAGAGCATGAGCTTTCAGAAGAAGCATCAGTTTTACGATAACACTGTCAACCGGAGTACCTACACTACAGGAATGGCTTTTAACAAGATTTTCCTGTAATGTGGACAGATCTTCTCTGGAGATATGTTTATTACAGAGAGAACCGAAACCTGTGGTAACTCCATAAATTGGAATTGTGTTTTCATCTGTTTTTTTATCCAAAAATTCTCTACAGTGAGTGATACGGGCTCTGCCCTCCTCAGAAAGGATGAGTCGCGTTTTATCATTCAATATTCTTTCAATCAGATCATAGGTGAGTTGAGATGATCCGATTGCATATACATCAAGTTTACTCATGATATATTATAGATATTATTCGGCCAAAGCCAATTTATTATTCTTTCACAATTCTTCCATTAGAAATGACTGTCTTCACACAATTCATTCCTATATAATAAGGAAGCATTTTATAATTATCAAATTCAAGGATGAGAATATCTGCGGTTTTTCCCACTTCAATCGACCCGGTTTCTGAAGCAATGTCAAGTGCGGCAGCTCCATTAAGAGTCAACGCCGTAATTACTTCCTCTATACTCATATTCATATAGATGCACGCCAATGCAATTGTTAAGGGAATTGAACCGCTGAAGCAGGATCCCGGATTTAGATCGGTGGCTAATGCCACTGCGCACCCGGAATCTATAAATTTTCGTGCAGGAGCATAGGGTTCACGAAGAGCAAAAGCAGTAAGAGGAAGCAATGTAGCTACCGTTCCACTTTCCGCCATTTTCTTAATTCCATTGTCACTTACGTGAAGAAGGTGGTCGGCAGATACGGCACCTAAATCAGCCGCCAATTCAGCACCACCTAAAGTCACAATTTCATCAGCATGGAATTTCAACTTGAAACCAGCATCCTTGGCTGCCTGCATAAATCGGCGAGATTCCTCTATTTCAAATACATTCTTCTCCGTAAATATATCGCAGAATGTAGCTTTTCCCTTAGCAGCCGGAAGCATCTCTCGAATCATAAGGTCGATATACTCATCTGTCATTCCCTTATATTCCTTAGGAACCGCATGGGCTCCTAAGAATGTACTTATGATTCTAAGTTTCTGATCCTCTTTCTCAGAGAGAGCCTTAATGACATCAAGCATTTTTATTTCAGTTGCGGCATCAAGCCCGTAACCGCTCTTTGCCTCAACAGTAGTGACTCCCATCTCACTCATTCTGTCGATAAACCACTGAGCTTTTTCTGTCAATTCACCCTCCGGACACTCTTTAGTAGCATTAACCGTGGACTGGATTCCACCCCCACGTTCCATTATACTCATATAAGAATCTCCCTTAAGACGCCATTCAAACTCGTCAGGTCGATAACCACCGAAAATTAGATGCGTGTGAGAATCAACAAATCCCGGGAGTACGACTCTCCCTTCTGCGTCAAAGACTGTATAATCGTTTTCTTCTACGGCAGGAGCGCCGAATGCGTCACCACAATAAAGAATAGTGCCATCCTTTACAACAATGACAGCATTCTCTATTTTTTTAAGAATAGACATCTCTTTCCCTTTCTTGGCTTCCTTTCCAATTGGGGTGACTACGAATGCATTTTTAATAATCAGGTTTCTTCTCATAATTCGTAGTTAGGGGCCGGAAGAATAGTAATCCTTCCGGCCTGATTTTTATTTATCTATTACGTGGTTCACCTTTTCAATTATTCTTTCCTCAGCTTCCTTAGATTTTTGTGCTATTTCATTTGCCTTAGTCAAGATTGAAGATGCCTTTTCACGATCTTTTAAACCAGAAGCATTAATACGCACATTCAGCCATGCGCCCAAAACAGCTGCACGAGCAGCAAGCGCACCAACGCCGGCATCTGATACTGAAGCAGGATTTCCCTTCTCTGCCATTGCCTCAAGAACAGTAAAGGTCTCAAAAGCGGTTTCCATGGTCTTTAATGGAACTTCAGTAGCATACAGCGTTGCTTCTTCCATTGCTTTAGCTCTTGCGGCCTTTTCTTCATCCGTTTTCTTTGGCATTGCAAAGACATCCATTATCCTATTAAAGGCAGCAGTGTCTTCATCCACCAGTGATATCAGACGATCCTGCAGCTCTCTTCCTTTCACTGCAAAGTCAGAAAATTCTTCCCATCGATCGTCCCAGCCTGCCTTATGTGCAGATAGATTTGCCACCATCGAACCAAGTGCAGCTGCCAATGCTCCCATATAGGCAGATATCGATCCACCACCAGGAGCCGGTGATTCTGAAGCAGTCTCGTCAGCAAATGCCTTACACGTCATATCTACAAGATGCTTCTTATTATCCCCTGATTCAAGCATATATTCGATCACCTTTTCTTCCGGAATAAAAGGCTTCAGTTCGTCAAGTCCCATAGATTTGACGGCAATTCTGATTATTTCATCTTCCGGTAACCCGAGAGATCGTTGTTGAAGTCGCAGATAATGCTTACCGGCCTCAAGAAGCGCTCTCTTAGGAACAAGTCCGACAATCTCAGTACCTGTTACACGAATACCGCGAGCAGCAGCAGCTCGGTTAACTTCATCAAATGCTTTATGAAGCGTAGTGACACCCATATCAGTGATATTCATCGATACCTGAGCAACCCCATATTCATCAATGAACCAACCGATTGCTTTGGTTGCCTTGAGAGTTCCCGGAAGCATTATGACTTCACCCTTCTCATCTTTCATTGGCTTGCCATTAGGCTTACCTCCCTCTCTTTTGGGTCTCCCCTTCTCTCTTACATCAAAGGCTATTGCATTGGCCCTACGGGTTGAAGTGGTATTAAGATTGAAGTTTACAGCTATCAGAAAATCTCTCGCGCCGACTGCAGTACATCCTGTTTTAGCCACATCCTCATCAAACGCACGATTACCGAAATCCGGACCTTTTTCCGAGTTACCCATTCTTTCAGGGAGACCTTCGTATTCTCCTTCACGACAAACCGCAAGATTCTTTCTTTCAGGTTTATAAGCTGCCGCCTCATAGCAATAACATGGAATTCCAAGTTCTTCAGAAGCACGTTTTGCCAGGTTTCTTGCAATTTCTGCACATTCCTCTAAGGTTATACCGCTTACCGGGATTATTGGACATACATCAGTCGCCCCCATTCTGGGGTGAGCACCATGATGATGGCGCATGTCAATAAGGTCGGCTGCCTTCTTCATTCCACGCAAGGCTGCTTCCACCACGGCTTCCGGTTCACCGACAAAGGTAACAACTGTTCGGTTGGTTGCCTCTCCCGGATCAACATCAAGTAGAGTCACTTCTCCACCTTTTTCAATTTCAGCCGTGATTGCATCAATCACTTTTCTATCGCGTCCTTCTGAGAAATTAGGAACGCATTCAACAATCTTCTTCATGATTTAAAGATAAGGTTTTTTAAAGCATCTTCATCGGCAAGATAAGGTTCAGTGATCATGAATCCATTCTCACCCTGCATTTGATTCCATTCTTTCACGGTTGACATTGCATTCTCATTACGAGCCCAGCTTCTTCTTGCCACGCCGCCCATAACATCCCATAACATTGCCTGACGAAGAATTTCATCAACCCTTTCCGATCCATCGCATACCATTCCAAAACCACCGTTGACAGCCTTGCCAATTCCAACGCCACCTCCATTATGGAGAGCAACAAGACTCATTCCTCGTGCACAATTACCTGCGAAGCACTGCACAGCCATATCAGCCATCACATTTGATCCATCTTTGATATTAGAAGTCTCACGGAATGGAGAATCAGTACCGCTCACATCATGATGATCTCTTCCAAGCATAATAGGACCTACTTCACCATTTCTCACCATTTCATTAAATTTCAAGGCGATATTGAGACGTCCCATTGCATCCTGATAGAGGATACGAGCCTGCGTTCCAACTACAAGGGCATTCTTTTCAGCATCCCTAATCCAATTATAGTTATCGCGATCCTGACCTCTACGGTTCGGATCAATACACTCCATAGCGGCTTTATCGGTTTTTACGAGGTCTTCATGCTTTCCGCTGAGGCATACCCAACGGAAGGGACCATACCCGAAGTCGAATAGCATCGGACCCATGATATCCTCTACGTATGAAGGCCATATAAAGCCATCTTTCTCATCTATTCCATTTTTTGAAATCTCTTTGACTCCTGCGTCATAGATAGCCTTCATGAATGAATTGCCATAATCAAAGAAATAAGTTCCTCTCTCCGTAAGAGCTTTTATAGCCTTATAGTGACGTCGTAAGGTTTCATCGATTTGGCGTCTGAACTCCTGTGGATCTTCATGTAGAAGACGGGTGCGCTCTTCAAAAGAGATTCCTGCAGGACAATAACCTCCTTCATAGACTGCATGACAAGATGTCTGGTCGGAAAGGAGCTCTATGGGTTTGTTATGTTCCACCGCATACTCAAGCAAATCTACCACATTCCCATGATAGGCAATAGATGTGGATTCACCTTTCTTCATTGCTTCTTCCGCAAGTCTGAAAGCAGTCTCAATATCATCAGTGACTTCTTTCACCCATCCCTGATTCTTTCTTGTCTCTATTCTGGAAAGATCCACTTCGGCTATGATTGCAGCTGCGCCCGCAATTTCGGCCGCTTTAGGTTGGGCACCACTCATACCACCCAAACCGGAAGAAACAAACAAGTGACCTCTAAGATCTCCGTCCTGAGGTATTCCAAGTTTCATTCTCCCTGCATTAAGAAGAGTATTGAATGTTCCATGCACGATACCTTGTGGTCCAATGTACATCCATCCTCCGGCCGTCATCTGGCCATAATTGGCCACTCCCATCTGCATTGCTTCATGCCAATCATGTGGATTATCGAATAATCCGACCATCATCGCATTAGTTATTATCACCCTCGGTGCATCCGGTTTTGATGGAAAAAGTCCGAGCGGATGTCCTGATTCCACGACAAGAGTTTGATTTTCCGTAAGTTCTTCAAGATATTTCTTTATCAGCCTATATTGAAGCCAATTTTGACATACTTGGCCAGTCTCTCCATAAGTGACAAGCTCATAAGGATATAGGGCAATATCGAAGCAAAGGTTATTATCGATCATCACCTGAAAAGCTTTTCCTGCCAAGCATTTTCCCTTATATTCATCTATGGGTTTAGCATTCAGATTACCCTCGGGGCGCCATCTATAACCATATATTCTACCACGTGTGCGAAGCTCCTCCAAAAATTCAGGGGCAGCTTTTTCATGAAGTTCAGGAGGGAGATATCTCAACGCATTCTTTAATGCTGTGACTGTCTTCTCGGGAGTAAGGGTATATCCTCTGTCGGGCGCGCGACGGATTCCCTCAACAAATTCCTTTTTCTCCGGCCATTCGGAGGTTAAGGTGATCGGTTCTGTGTTCATGAATCTTGATTAGAAGGTTACTGTTTAAGGAAAGATTTGCTTCATTTCATCTCTTTCCATCTACAAATTTAAAAAATCTTTGGTAAACTTTCAATTTATTTACCAAAGATTTTGTTTCTTTTTTTCTAACTTCCTCATTCCTATTCTCTTTATTATTGTAAAAAAGTTAGTTCAAAACTTTTATATCCTTTTTGGGTAAGTTTTAGTGGACAATCAAAATAGATAACAAACGATTCTTCATGCTGGAAAGGAAAAATTTCGAATTCCGAGATTTCAAAATTCACTAATTCATGGTTCTTTAATTTGACCAGATCAGACTTATTCTTCCATCCTAACGGTTTCAATATATGAAGAAATAACTTTGTTTCCTCTCCATCGAGAGAAACCAAAGTTATTTCACGGCTAAGAAGCCCTATTGTCGCACTTGACTTCATTTAATGAAAATTTCATTTAGTCTTAATGATTGTATCATTCACCACTTTTAGAAGTGAATCTTTTGAATTGGTAAGGGAATCAATTGTCTCCTTTGGTTTCTTCTTGGAAATAGGTCCATAGAAATTTCGTACAGAATGAATACGATAGTACATTGTACTGTCAAAAGGAGCTGATGAAAGGGAAAGACTGTCTAAACCGACAAATGAACGATTTTCTTTTATCCGGACATTACCAAATATCTCCTTTACTCTTAAAGCAGTATCAGTCTGTAAAGTGATTTCGATATTATTGCCTCCAAGATTTTGATTTACGTATGATACCTTGCCTCCATCATATTTTACACCTAAAAGAGCTGTTCCATCAGAAGAACCTGACATTCGGAATTTCCAAGTCAGGAAATCCCCCTTCTCCATTTCTTCAGTCGGAATAGTGAAGATTAGATTATCCTGAGAACCCTTGGAAGATATGACAAGATGACGAGAATAAGGCCATAAATCATTTGATAACACTTCTATGCCATTTCCTGATATTTTCGCTTCCCTTCTTGCCAATTCTTTATCTACCTTGGCATATAAGTCATCATATAAGTCAATATGCTTTCCATACCATGATAACGTACTGTCGAAATCCTCTCGTGTCATTCCATTCTTCTCCAAAACATATTCCAAGATTCTTTCGCGATTTTCCTGGGTATTATCACGATAGCCCTTACTCTGTATATAAGCCTGCGCCATCTCTATATCCGCCATGATATTCACCATTTGGGAATCTGAAGGGATATTATCAGGACGATCTGAACATCCAATCAGATAGAACGGAACACCAAGTAAAAGAATTTTTAATGAATGAAAGTCTCTCATAGTGTCTTGAGAAGAAAATGGATATAAACTATTATTTCAATTCACTGGATTTTAACTCCTCCTTTCCAAGAGCCTTAAATGCAAGCGAAGCATCCTTTGAATAGAAGAAGATGAGCAATGCGACCCCTATACATATTGCCGAATCTGCAAGATTAAATATATAGGCGAAAAATTCATAGTACTTCCCTCCTATCATTGGCATCCATTCAGGCCAATAGAAATCAAAGAGTGGGAAGTATATCATATCAACCACACGCCCCTCAAACCAAGTGGAGTAACCACCGTCAGGTGGAAAAAGGACAGCAGTCTCAGGCGGGAGAGGATTATTGAAAATCACACCGTAGAATACACAGTCGAATATATTACCGGCTGCCCCGGCTGTAATCAACGCTACACTAATGAAGAATCCCTTTCTAATACTTTTTACATCTTTGATTTTCCATAGAAACCAAATAAACACTCCTACAGCAAGAATACGCCCAAAAGTAAGAACGAGTTTATTCCATAGCTCCATCCCGAATGCCATGCCATTGTTTTCAATGAACTTTAATTGAAACCAAGAAGTGATTGGATAATCCTCTCCAAGATAGAATGAGGTCTTGACCCATATCTTCAACAGCTGATCGGCAATAATGACAGCCACTATGATAATTAGGGCAAGCCACCCGGTCGAAAGGCCGGATGGCTTATTATTGTTAGAGATTAAACTCTTTTCAAGCATATACATTTTATTTTCTTGTTACCTTGGCAAGAATCTTCTCTCCGTCGATATCAAGTTCAGTCACATCTTCCCCGGCTTCAAGATCAGAAAGAAGTATCTCCTCAGCTAAAACCTGAGTGGAGATATAATCAGCAAATTGATTTAAAGCTTCCTTCACACTCTCCGTGGGAGTTAGTTCAACCCTGACTTTATCGGTTATTTCAAAATCAGAGGATTTGCGGATATTCTGAATACGGTTAATCAGCTCTCGAGCCATACCTTCATTCTTCAATTCAGGGGTTACAGTAACATCGAGAGCCACTGTAACGTTGCCATCATTGGCTACAAGCCATCCCGGAATATCCTCCGGAATCACCTCTACATCCTCAAGTGTTATCACAGGAGAACCGGTAAGAGTGTCGAATGTGAACTGACCATCCTTTTCAAGCATGGAGATCTCTTTCTGCGTCATACCGCTTATGGCTTTTCCAAGATCTTTCATAATCTTGCCATATTTGGGACCGAGCTTCTTAAAATCAGCCTTCACTCGCTTCACAAGTCCGCTCTCCTCATTATCCACGAGTTTCACCTCTTTCACATTAACTTCATCGAGAACGATCTTCTTAATCCTATCGATATCTTCTTTCTGCTGAGAGTCTATCACAGGGATTAGAAGAGTCTGAAGAGGTTGACGCACTTTTAAATTGACTTTACGACGTAAACCAAGCACATTAGAAGTAATAACTTGTGCAAGATTCATTCTCTTCTCAAGATTCTTATCCACCAAAGAGGGATCAGAAGCCGGGAAATCTGCCAAATGCACTGAAGCATAGCCATTCTTTTCATCCATTGCTGTAGCCATCAGATCAGAGTATAATCTATCAGCATAGAATGGCGCAAAAGGTGCGATGAGCTGTGCAATTGTTTTCAAACAAGCATAGAGAGTCTGATAAGCTGAGAGCTTGTCATCATTCATCTCTCCTGCCCAGAAGCGTCTACGATTAAGACGGACATACCAATTGCTAAGGTTGTCATTAACAAATTCCTCTATTGCGCGAGCCGCACGTGTAGGTTCATAGTCATCGAGATCGGCAGTCACCTCTGCAACCAATGTGTTGAGAAGTGAGAGAATCCATCGGTCAATCTCAGGGCGCTTATCGGAGGGGAGCTGAGGTTCACATCCGGTGAAACCGTCAACGTTGGCATATAAAGCAAAGAATTTATATGTATTGTAAAGGGTCGAGAAGAGCTTTTTCGACACCTCTTTCACACCTTCTTCATCATACTTCAGATTATCCCATGGAGAGGAATTAGAAATCATGTACCAACGCACCGGATCAGAGCCAAATCTCTCGATATTATCAAAGGGATCAATGGCGTTTCCGAGACGTTTTGACATCTTATTACCATTTTTGTCAAGTACAAGACCATTGGAAATAACAGCCTTATATGCCACGGAATCGAATACCATACCGGCAATTGCATGAAGTGTGAAGAACCAGCCTCGTGTCTGGTCGACGCCCTCAGCAATGAAATCAGCAGGGTAAACCTCTTTGCTGTCAAGAAGCTCCTTATTTTCAAAAGGATAATGAATCTGAGCATAAGGCATAGATCCGGAATCAAACCATACATCGATTAGATCTGTCTCACGCTTCATGGGCTTGCCACTTTCCGACACAAGAATAATATCATCTACGTATGGACGATGAATGTCAATCTTGTCATAATTCTCCTGCGCATATTCACCAGGAATAAAACCTTTATCCCTAAGAGGATTGGATTTCATAACACCTGCTGCCACGGCTTCATCGATCTTGGTGGACAGCTCTTCGTAAGAATCTATACAAATTTCTTCCTTACCATCTTCGGTCCGCCAAATTGGAAGAGGTGTACCCCAATAACGGCTACGGGAAAGATTCCAGTCCTGTAGGTTCTCAAGCCATTTTCCAAAACGTCCTGTTCCTGTTGAAGCCGGTTTCCACTTTATTGTCTCGTTAAGCTCGATAAGGCGTTCGCGTGCTTCCGGAGTACGGATGAACCAGCTATCAAGAGGATAATAAAGCACCGGCTTGTCAGTACGCCAACAATGGGGATAGTTGTGCACATGCTTTTCCATTTTGAATGCACGGCCGTCAAGTTTCATCTCCATACATAGACGGAAATTTAAATCTTCAGCTTTTGAGGCCGCTTCTTCATCATATTTTCCGTCAGGTGTAAACTTAGGATCGTATGCATTTTTAACGTACTCTCCGGCATACTTAGAATAAAGCTCAGTGTTGACACAATCCTTTACAAACACATCCGCAAGCTCATCCAACAGATAGAATTTGCCGGTAAGATCCACCATAGGTCTTGTCTCACCACGCTTATTCACCATGAAAAGTGAGGGTATATTGGCAGCCTTGGCAACCTTGGCGTCATCGGCACCAAAAGTCGGAGCTATATGCACTATACCTGTACCATCTTCAGTGGTGACATAATCTCCCGGAATCACTCTGAAAGCCTCTGACTCGAGTTCTACAAAACGATCTGTTCCTACTTCAAATACCTTTTCAGGATATTTGGCAGCATATTCCTTTACATATTCAGGAGAATAGTCAGATAGTTTTTCTGTCGGTTTCACCCATGGCATCAACTGTTTGTAGTGCATACCAACGAGCTCAGAACCCTTCCATCTACCAACAATCTGGTAAGGTATAACCTTATCTCCATGATTATATTCATTCAAAGGTTTCTCTGCACCCTCTTTTTTGAAATATTGAGAAATAAGGACTTCAGCCATTACGACTGTAATCTTTTCGCCGGTATAGGGATTATATGTACGTAGGGCAACGTAATCAAAGCTGGGACCAACACAAAGTGCTGTATTTGAAGGAAGTGTCCATGGTGTAGTGGTCCATGCCATAAAACAAGGGGTGCCCCAGCCTATCATTTCCTCTTTTGGATCTTTCACTTGGAAAAGAGCAGTTGCTGTAAGATCCTTTACATCACGATAACAGCCAGGCTGATTAAGCTCGTGAGAGCTCAAACCTGTTCCGGCTGCCGGAGAATAAGGCTGTATCGTATAGCCTTTAAAGAGATAACCCTTTTTATAAAGTTGCTGGAGAAGCCACCAGATGGATTCGATATACTTATTATCATAAGTGATGTAGGGATGTTCAAGGTCAACCCAATATCCCATTTTATGAGTAAGATCGGTCCATTCCTTGGTATATTTCATCACTTCACGACGACACGCGGCATTATACTCATCCACTGATATCTTTTTCCCTATGTCTTCTTTAGTGATTCCGAGGCTCTTTTCTACACCAAGCTCAACAGGAAGTCCATGGGTATCCCATCCCGCTTTTCTCTTCACGTGGAAACCCTTCATCGTTTTATAACGACAGAAGATATCCTTGATTGTACGTGCCATCACATGGTGAATACCGGGCATACCGTTAGCACTCGGGGGGCCTTCATAGAAAACGAAAGTCGGGCACCCCTCTCTCTCCTTCATGCTTGATTCAAAAAGGGAATGCTTATCCCATTCCTCAAGCATCTCCTTGTTGATATCTGAAAGGTTCAGCTGCTTGCTGTATTCCTTAAAATTTTTCATATATGTTTGCTTTCTTATTTCTTCTTAAAATTTTCCTCCTTTTGCACCTTTGGCTCCCTTTACTCCCCCTCCGAGCGCAAATATATTCTGATCGTATGTAAACGTCTTGCGGTCTGTATCTCTTTTTCGTTTCAAAGCAAGAGTGACGAGTCGATCCATAAGTTGCTCGAATGAGATTCCGGATGCCTCCCAGAGGTAAAATGATAGAGAACCCGGAATAGTATTGATTTCATTCACATAAATAGAATTATCCTTCTCGTCTATCATAACATCTATACGACTGACACCATGACACGAAAGCACTCTGAATGTCTCTCCTGCAAGATTCCTTATTTTCTCGCTCATATCCTCAGGAAGATCAGCAGGAATGCGCTTTTCACTTGCCTGCATTCCGGCAGTACCCTTACTTCCTCCCATATATTTATCTTCGTATGATAGGAAATCTCCGGTCTTGATCGGTTCCTCACATACTGAAGATATATGATCGTCGGCTTCACCAAGTACTGAACAGTTGATTTCCTTAAGTTGCTCGATCATGTGCTCAACAATGATACGCTGTGAGAATTTCTCCGCCTCATTGATTTTCTCTATGAGCTCTTCACGGTTTGAAGCCTTGCCAATTCCGACACTTGAACCGAGGTTGGCGGGTTTTACAATCACCGGATAAGAAAGTTTTGCCTCAACTCTCTCTACAATTGCATCCTTATCGGCAATCCATTCTCGATCCGTGAACCACACATATTCCACTACCGGCAATCCGCACTCACGAAGAATCATCTTCATGGTGATTTTATCCATTCCATTTGCACTGGCAAGAGTGTTGCATCCAGCAAAGGGAATACCAATCGTTTCAAGGACACCTTCAAAAATACCATCTTCTCCATTAGTTCCATGAAGAACAGGGACAACTGCGTGCAGTTCGGCAACCACGGGATTCTTCTTTGAAAATCGTCCCATATTAACCTTATAGAGATTATAATCTCCGTATTCAGGGCGCATGAACACCTCTTCCGCATCCTCGGTGAGCTTTTTAAGATCCCGATAATTGCGAATATTGAGCAGATTCTGGCCCGTATACCATCTCCCCTGTTTGGAAATATATATAGGGATAATGTTATATTTCTCCTTATTGAAAGCATTTATCGCTTGAAGGGCGGAAATGACTGAAATCTCATGTTCAACGGAGCGTCCGCCGAAAAAAACTGCTACATTCGTTTTCATTCTAAGATATATTTACTAACATTTAGAAAGTCTGACTGCAAAATTACAAATTACTCGCCTATTAAGCAAATATTCCCATCATCTAATCCACCTAAATTTGTTATAATGACCTAAAATAAAACTTCACGTCGCTTTATTTAACTACGACGTGAAGCAATTATATATATTAACAGAAAAAATCAAAGGAGTTGCGATTCAATTGATGTTATAAGTTCGGAAAGCTCCTTGCTATAACTCAAACGATCTTTAATTGAGCTAATACCATGAAGGACAGTGGCATGTTTTCGGTTAAGCTTATGTCCTATTGCCGGAGATGAGAGCTGGGTATGCTTATGAGTTAGATACATAATCACCTGACGTGCATCAGCAATGTCTCTTAAGCGACTTCTTGAGAAAATCGCATCCGGACTAAGGTTGAAATATTCGGCAGTGGTTTCCACAATCATATCAAAATTCACCACTTTCTTTTCAGGCTTCTTAACTACATCAACCATTGCCTCTCTGGCCAATTCAATTGTGATGGGAGAATTCTTTACAATGGAACGAGTCAACATCCGCATCACAATCTGTTCCATTTCACGGACCGATCCATTTACTGTAGAAGCTATGACATCGGTCACATCCTCAGTAAGATTTAATCCATTCTTTTTAGCCTTAAATGCAAGTATCTTCTTTCTCAACTCGTAATCAGGATTCGATAAACGCTCCGTTACACCCCACTTGAAGCGGTCTATCAATCGGTCTGCAATTCCATCAAGTTCCATGGGTGGACGATCACAAGTGAAAATGAGATTCTTCTTATTCTGATGAAGATGATTGAAAATCGGGAATAATGCTTCGGCCGTACCTGTCTTATGTGCCAACTCTTGAAGGTCATCAAAGAGAATGACATCCATTTGCTGGAACCAATTGATGAAGGCGGGTATCTCCTTCTTCATGGTGGCATTTGCATAAAGCGTCTGAAATTGCTTGATAGGCACATAAAGCACTTTTGCATTCGGATTGCGTTCTTTAATCCTTATACCGATAGCCTGAGCCAGATGAGTCTTTCCAACTCCAACATTACCATAAAGGAAGAACGGGTTAAATTCGGCTTGTCCAGGATTATTTGCGATAAACTCGGCAATCGTCACAGGCAGACGATTGCAAGTGCCAACACAATAATTCTCAAATGTTAGATTTGAGACAAGTTGAGAATCAAAATTCTTCTCCCTATTCTGTACAGGAGCGTTTTCGTATGACTGAACAAGTTTATTCTTAAGAATCTTTGCATGATCCGGCCCCTCTATCTTTATATCCGACTTTTTATCATTGGCTATGACTGAATATTGATAGGCTATCTTGATATCTCTTCCGAAAACATGTCGTAAAGCCGCACGTATAAGGTTGATAAAATCTTTTTCATATAGCTCCACATAAAATTGCGAAGGAACACGAAGGTCAATCGTATCATCCGAAAACGACTCAGGAGTGGTCTCACTGAACCAGACGTCGAAGCGTTCAGACCCTATATTGGCCTTTATAAGCTCCAGACATTTGTTCCATTTTAATTTGAAATCATTGTCCATTTTCAGATTTGTTGTTTGAGTTTGAGTTATGAGTTAGACTTACGGGGAGTTATAGACCCGCTTGCCTTAAAGAAAACACATGGAGTTATGACATGTGCCCTCTTTTCAGACTACAAAATAAATAAGAATTTATCTAAAAAAAAAATCTAATTTTTCTTGCTTTTTTCATCTTTTATTTACTTGTCTGATTCCCAAATATTTGTTTAATACCATTAATTTCATCTTCTATCTCTGCAACTCTCCTATTATCAAACTTTTATTCTTTGGTAGATTAAATAATTATTTATGCTTATGAATACTATTTGCTTATTAATTTGTAAGTTATACATATTTCATTTAAAATTTTATTTAGATTGATTCTAAATACAGCTTGGTTCAACAAGCAGGCGACCCAAAATATTTAGGTCGCCTGTTAAATAAATAATAGAAGTCGTTTTTATAAGAGTTTAATACTTATGTATCGTTTAGGATTCTTCTTTATATCCACAATTAAAGAGTCGACATCGGCTGCAACATTGTTTAATCGGTTATAAAGTTCAGGATCATTCATAAGCATTCCAAGAGAAGAATTCTTATCGTTAAGTTGATTAGAGAATTTCGTTAAATTCTCTGTAATCTCATTTAAATTATCTGCTGTGGAATTAAGGGGAAGTGTTCTAAGTTGAGAAGATAGGACCCCAAGGTTTGCTACAATTGTATCAAGACCATAAGTAAGAGAATTAACATTTCTCATAACAGCCGGGACCTGCCCTTTTAAACCTACGGAAACCGCATTGAAGTTATCAGTAATAGAATTTACATTGCCTGTAATACCATTAAGACGCTTAATCGAAGTAGCCAACGCCGGATCGCTTGAAATGGCTGCGAGATTGGATGTAGCTGCATTAAGATTATCCATAATTGCATCAATCTTAGGGAGCATTTCACTCACCGCAGGCATAATGTCATTACTTACAGTTGCCATGAGATCCGGACTCGTTGTCGGAGTTACGGCCCCACCAATTGGAAGCATTTTCTTGCTATCCCCCATCTTAATATCAATATATGCACCACTCAAAAGAGTAGATGCGATCATTGCCTGTGAATTTTCAGGCATTTTGAAATTCTTATTCAAGGCAAGCTGCACTTTTATTTTCCCAGGATTAGAGTAATCAAAGGAAATCTCACGGACCTGTCCTACCTTATATCCATTACATGTGACGGGAGCAGCCACTTCCAGACCCTGAACATTGTTGTAGGATGCATAATAGAAATTAGCAGGGCTGAATAGATTGATTCCTTTAAGGTAATCTATTCCAAAGATCAGAATCAGGATTGCAAGTATAACAAAGACTCCGATTTTAAATTCCTTGTTGAATATTTTTTTCATAACCTTATATTTTCATTTCCTTTGTAGTCAAATTAAATGATAGTCCACATTGGATTATATATTATTTGCTTTTAGAATTAAGCGATTTACGTTTCTTCACCTGTATGGAGGAAGAGGACTTATTATCCCTACTCTTAGTAGATGATGAGGATGCGCTCTTATTTACAACAACTTTCTTTTTAGAATTATTATTGTTGTTTGTCTTTTTTTGAGCTTCTTTCCGTTTTTTCTTCAAGGCTTCTTCCTTAGCTTTTGCTTCCTTTTTTCTAACAGCCTCTTTTTCTTTTCTCTCCTTTTCTTTATTCTTCTTCTCAAGAGCAAGACGTTTTTTCCGTTCTTTAGGAGTCTCCTTTACCGGGGTCGGCTTCTCCTGTTTCACCACCGGT
The DNA here is from genome assembly GCA_014801985.1 of Bacteroides sp. Taxonomy (GTDB): domain Bacteria; phylum Bacteroidota; class Bacteroidia; order Bacteroidales; family Muribaculaceae; genus Lepagella. Next base: position 13,704 of record JAAVDD010000013.1, on the reverse strand, counting down.
TTCTTATCAGAGGATTTAGCCAAGTAGTCTTTTTCCGACTTAACAACAATTGAAGATGTGGAGACATTACGCTTCTCAGAAGCCAATTTTGAGGAGGTGGATCTACGCTTTCTCGCAGTAGTGACACCACGTGTGTTGGCAGACGACTTTGTAATTGTCGGTGGAGTATCTGTCCTCTTTGCTTTTGATTGACCCACCAGTTCCCCCCTATTATCTTCAGAGGATTGAACAGTATTTGAATGCGAAGATACCGCGGAAGCTGATTTTGATGTCGATGCAACACTCTTTTGTGCTACATTTTGAGAAGATCCCTTAGTTTTTGAATTCAAAGATACTCGCTTTCCAACACCATTGGAATTCTTCACACTATTATAATACTGTTCCACTGCTGAACATAACGACTCTGCCATTTTTTTAACACCTTCCGAAGAACCCATAAATTGAGCCGAGGTAGGATTGCAAATAAAATCAAGTTCGACCAATACCGCAGGCATTGAAGTTGCCCATAGAACCCAGAACCCAGCTTGCTTTACACCCCTGTCTTTTCGTAAGGCATGAGATACAAGCTGCTTTTGAGCATAGTTGGCAAACTTTAAGCTTTGTTCTAAATTCTTTTTTTGAGCCATTTCAAAGATGATATAGGATTCATCTTTAGAGGGGTCAAATCCACTATATTTCTGCTCATGGTTCTGTTCAAGCTCAATTACGGCATTCTCTCGTTTTGCAACATTAAGGTTATCTTTATCCTTATGTAGTCCTAAAGCGTAAACTGAAGTTCCTGCCACAGTCTTTCGATTAGGGTTCTTTGCATCTACAGAGTTGGTATGGATGGAAATGAAAAGGTCAGCTTTGTTCCGATTGGCTATATCGGCACGACCCTGCAATGTTACAAAACTATCATTGCTTCTGGTCATCACCACCTTGACTCCCTTGAGTTTCTTGTGTATATCTTCCTGCAATCGTTTTGCTACTGCAAGATTGATATCCTTCTCCTTCACGCCGTTATCAATAGCACCTGTATCATGTCCACCATGACCGGGATCTATTACTACGACAAACTCTGAATCTTTTTCTGCTGCCAATAAAGTCATTCCTGTAAATAACATTACTGCCAATAGAAAATACCTCAATATTGATTTTGTTATTTTCATCTTTGTTTATATCCTTCTTATCTATAAAAAGGGAGAGAAAATTGAAGTTTAGCCCATTCTCGTTTTAGAGATGAGTATATTTTTTGCAAAGTTAGCTAAAATGGAGTAAAAGTAAGAAAAAATGCTTAATTTTGAATTATAATTTAACTAATTTTTAAAAATGGAATCTCAAATAGACACTCATAAGGAATTAATTCAATTTGTATCTGACCATATTCACGCTCGGCCTGAGGATATTTTAATGAAATTTAGTAAGAAGGAACTATCTTTTGACCTTAAATTTGCCGTGATGCAGATTGCTTGTCGGAACAAGGCTTATAAAAAAATCCCATATTATCTTTCCCATCCGGCCTTTTTATTTCCTGACGCTATCTCTTCAGAACAAGCCTCGGATGAGCGAGTGGCAAATTTCCATGCCTCTTTAATTGGAACGGGAAAGAAGGTTGTTGACCTTACCACAGGGTTAGGTATAGATGCAATGACAATTGCCAGACAAGGAAACAATATGACATGTGTTGAACTTGATCCTATAAAAGCAGATGCTTTAGCCTATAATTCCAATGTTCTAAATATTCCTAAACTTGAAGTTGTGTGCAAAGATTGTGTGGATTATTTAAAATCTCTAACAATCTTTCCGGATTTATTTTTCATTGATCCTGCCAGAAGAGATGCTTCCAAAAATAGAACCTATGCTCTTTCAGATTGTTTACCAGACGTTACCAAATTATACCGAATTATAATAGAATCTGGAAGTGAATTATACATTAAAGCCTCCCCTCTTCTCGATATATCAGCTATTCGGAATGAGCTTGAATACATTAATGCCATATATGTGGTAAGTGTAAAAAATGAATGCAAGGAGGTTCTTATTCATCTGAAGAGAGAGATTTCGGGTAAACCTTTACTACATGCTGTGGATCTTGATGATAAAGGAATCAAATCATCTTTCTCTTTGACAAATGAGAAAAATGAAACATCTATACCGATTGCGGAAATTCAAGACATAGTAGCTGAATTTTATCTTTATGAACCTAATTCAGCCCTTATGAAACTTAATGCCGCTCGCGAGATATGCAGAAGATTTACGGATATAAAGAAAATATCTGCCAACACAGAATTATATGTTTCTCCCTCTCTTATTGCCGATTTTCCAGGTAGGATCATAAAAATTGAAAGAATCCCCACCTCTAAAGAACTTAAACATCTTAAAGGACGTGGCTTCAGTGTCGTTTCTCGAAATTATCCTGCAAAAGCAGAAGAAATAAGAACGAAATTTGGACTCAAAGAGAATCCTAATAATTTTATCTATGCTTTCAGGATAGGTCGCAAGGGAAAGCCAATGATTATAGAAGGGAAAAGGATGGATGCCCATAATTGAGCACCATCCTTTCATATAGTGGATTTTTTTAGAATTTTAACCCACAGGATAAAACCAGCTGGCTGTTGTTGAGTGATACGCTTGCCTGAGGAGTTCTTATGTTTGAAGTGGGATCCGGAGAGAATGCATGATATTCACTTGTCATGTGTTTATAGACGTAGGCCAGATCCACATAGAATCCTGAGAATCTATATCCCAAACCACAAGTTATATAATTGGTTTCATTATCAAAACGGTAGTCGGTCACTGTGCCGACAGTATACACCGGAATCTGATTCTCCTTAGCCTTAGATGTCACAGGAGAGGAGACAAAGCTATACCCAGCACGTACACTAAATTTCGGAGTCACTCTATATTCAGCACCCACACGCAATGTATTTGTCTGTTTATAATAATCCTTGATATCCTGATTGGTTTCCGCATATATATCAGGATTGAAAGGAGAACCTGGAATTGCATAATAATCATAATAATAATCATTATATGTCGGCTCAGATAGCTTCATGTGTTGATATGCCTGCCACTCATAATCGGCTGATACGATGAGCTTAGATCCAATTACGGCGGCAGCACTGGCTATAACCTTCCAGGGTGTACGGAGATTGACATCGCAGTAACCGGGTGTGCCATTGTTGGTCATGGGATTATAATCCTTACCATAATAGCTTCCAAGAATATCGGCGCTATAGGTCTGTGTAAGGTTATACCATGTCGGAGTATGGAAGGCAAGACCAAGACGTAATTCCTGGATTGGTTTTACAATCACTCCGAGCTGGTAATTGAAACCTGATCCGTTAGCACGATATAGGTTTTGCATATTCCATTGTGAAGTGGTCTGTCCTACATTGCCGGTGGATTCATTATAAACCCAGGCATTTTCCAGATTCTCTCCCCATAAACTCTGAAGACGATAATCAAAATTAATGATATCGAAATTCATACCCCAGTAGACCTTATTTGCGATGTTACCTCCAATAGCGATATTATATTCATCCACAGACCCCTTTTCAATTACGTCGAAGTATCCGGAGCCTGAGGTTGCCGGGTTCGTGACACCATCCACAGTAGAGGCCTCCCCCCACTGCCCTGTCCAATAAGGATCATTCGGATCACCGTTAGGATTGATCAGATAGCCGTCATATCCCAGAATTGTAAGCCAAGGTGCCTGCAAACCACCATCGTTAGGGTTATAAGCATTAAAGTTATCAGAAGATTCAACATCCGCTACTGTCAATCCGTTATTGTTTGCAGTCCCGGCAATATAATTACTCATCGAGATATTTAATCGCGGAATGACTCCTTGATAACGTCGATTAAATGATGCCCCCTTATTATAGGTGAAGCCTAAATTAAGATTCGGTACTGTTGAACTTGGAAGGCGGAGTGTGGCTACTCCTCCCAAATTATTAAGAAGGAATTTTGTCTGGTTCACACCTGTCTTCACCCCTTGTGAAGTGGAGGATGCATTTTGGAAATCAAGATCAAGTGTAAATCCGATTTCGTTACTTCTGTAGACACCTATACCTGCGGGATTCTGAGAAAGTGTGGATAAATCACCTCCCAATGCACCGAAAGCACCACCCATAGACATAAAGCGAGCTGTTCCCTTTAAATCCGGTTGAGAAAACCGATATGCGTCAATCGCACTCGCATCCTGTCCGTAAACTGACAAACCTGCCATGCAGGTTGTAGCAAAAAAAAGTATCTGTTTCTTCATAGATTATTGAGTTTCTTATAAGGAAGTTGTTTAAACTTATTTCGAGATGTTAATAATGCAGTAAAATAATTAAAATACAGCGCATTCTACAAAGTACGCACTATATTATTGTCGCCAAACTCTAATATATCGTACCAATGCCAGAATACGCTGTACTCGACAAAGATACAATAAAATCTGAAATTATGCCCTATCTTTCGATAGCAAAAAGAGGTTTCACTTCCAAATTCGATCTTGTTGAGATTGTAAATGCAATCCTCTACAAGCTCAAGAGCGGATGCCAGTGGCGTCTGTTGCCGATAGGCCATCTTTTCAGCGGGGAACTTCCGAGTTGGAACACAGTCTTCCATCATTACCGTAAATGGTCTGTTAAGGAGGAATGGCGGAGGATCTATTCCGGAATCCTCAATAAGAATAAAAGTAAGCTTGATCTTTCCATCTCTCATATTGACGGTTCCCATACACCGGCGTACCGTGGAGGAGAAAAGACTGAATATCAGGGAAGGAAAAAGCGATGTACTACCAATGCGCTTTTCCTTTCGGATAATCAGGGGATACCACTTGCCATGGCTGAGCCTCAGGCTGGCAATCATGCCGACCTCTTCGAGATAGAGGACAGGGTGGATGAAATCATCAGTCAGCTTTGTACGGCAGATATTGCTGTCGACGGCCTCTTCTGTGACCTCGATGCAGGATTTGACGGAAAGGAACTCAGAAGTGCCCTTATCTCCTACGGCATCATTCCCAATGTGTGTCCAAATCCCCGCAACGGAGGAGAAAACACGGAGGAATGGCTTTATGATGAAGAGATGTATAAACATAGATGGAAAATTGAACGTACAAATGCTTGGATGGATGGTTTCAAAGCTGTTCTCACACGCTTTGACACCACAGTATCCAGTTGGAAAGGATGGAACTTTCTCGCATTTATCGTTATTTCCCTTAAAAAATTTCACAAATCAAATTAGTTTAAACAACTTCTATAACAATAGCAAATCTTTCAGAGTTTTACCCAATCAAATAGTCGTTTATCCTTCTTGTCTTCGAATCGAAGCTGATTCCTATTCGGAAGAGGGTTCGCGAGTCGGCGGCGAAGGGGAGGGGATAGCCTTTTTCTTCTATCTGAGCGAGAGCTTCCGAGGCTGTGCCGTCAACTTTTAATTCCATTAGGAATATGTATCGGTCGGTCTTTATGAGAATGTCGATGAAGCCGTCGGAAGTCTGATATTCTACGCTTACGCTTGTGCCTATCAATCGGAAGAGAAGATAAAGTATCAGCTGGTAATGGGATTCATATTTGCCTGTATGCTTATGTAGCCCGGAAGGGATAGATGCTAAAAAGGAGGATAAGCAGGAGATTAGTTTTTCAGGACTCCCTTCAAGAATGGCATCCAAGATATTCTCTGATACACTATCCGTTTCCGAACGCTGGAGATGAGCGTAAATAGGAAGCAAGGAGCTGAAGAATCCCAGCCTTACCTCCCGATTGGGGAAATCCAGAGTGTAGCGATCTCTCTCGGCATCAAAGGCCTTTATGGTGAGGTAACCGGTCTGATAAAGAAGCGCGACAAACTGCGGTTGGAACAGGGAGATGTTGGAGATAGTTTCGCGCCTTACCCTGATACCGCTGAGCTCAGGGATCTCCTTTTGCGGATTTCTTAGAAAATCAACCAACATGGTGGGAGTGCCTGTTTCAAACCAGTATTCTCCTAACCGTTCTTTGGAAAGCGCACTCATCACGCTGAATGGATTATAAATATCAATTAGCTTTTCAGAGAAATGGTAACCATCATAATAGTCTTTCATTTTCTGATAGGCTGCTTCGACCGGGAGGGAATATTTCCGGGCCAATCGATTCAATCCGTCTCCGAGATATTCACGCAATTCGCTATCGGTGATGCCGCAGATTGAGGAATAAGCTTCATCGAAAGATATGTCGTCGAGATTATTGAGGGTGGAGAAGATTGACAGCTTCCCGTATTTGGTCACACCCGTCAGCATACAGAAACGGACATGCTCGGCCAACGGTTTAATTCCCGAATAGAAGCCCTGCATCTCGCCGCGAATCTCTTCCTGCAAAGCCGGCTTGCTGCTATTCCTTGTCAACGGGCTGTCATATTCGTCAATAAGAATTACCACCTTTTTATTGAATTTAGCGTGCAAGGCTTGAACAATACGGCGAAATTTTGTGGATATATCTTCTGCAAAAGTATTAAGGTCGAATTTGGTTTCAATATCTTCCAAATATCCTTTAAGATAATGAGTGAATTCCCCCGGAGAATTAAAATTCTGCCCGCTGAGATCAATGCGCACCACAGGATATGATTCCCATTCGTCGGGCTGGAGGCGATCAATTGCCAGACCGTCGAAGAGCTCTTTACGTCCTTGAAAATAAGCTTCGAGGGTAGATAGGAGGAGACTTTTCCCGAATCTGCGGGGACGCCCTAAAAAGAAATAGCTGCCCGAAGACACGAGATGATGGATTACGTCGGTCTTATCTACATAAACATATCCTCCCCTGCGTATGAATTCAAAACTTTGGATACCAACGGGATATTTCATAATCTTTTGGAGTGAATTTTCTAATTTCTAATAACCTTATAACCTATAACTCGCCATTTCCATCCCCTCTCAATACCCATATCCGGCATTGTTGTTGGTCCGACGGCGTTTTTGGTTTGGATCGAAGGGATTGGCAGTGGGATCGAAGTAGTCGTCATCCTCATCTTCCTCCTCCTCAACACGACGGTTGCTGCTNCTGCGCTTGTCGGCTGCCGGCTTGTTCTTCTTGATNGCCGAAGGCTTCTGGAGGTCGATGGCCGTCTCAAATACATTCCATGATTCCTCCTTGTCCCAGTTNTTCTTTATATTCAAGACCTTGGGATAATAATAGGCAAGGTCGGGTTGCAGAAGCTCATCGTAGTCACCGGTGTCGAAGAGGGTGTTGCCATTGTAATCCTCTATCACGCGCGCATAATACTTACCCGGCTCCAACCAACGGAACCATACCGAATTATTCACCACAGGCTCCGTGCGCACTATGGCNTCGCTGCCATTCAAAAGCTCCACGAATGCCGGAATCTGCGGANCCAGCCCTGAAAGATTCAATTTCAGGGAACAATAATCCTCCTTCTTCTTGATGGTGAATTCATGNGTGAANGGAGCCGAGACAGTGCCATAGATGCCAACGGCAGCCAGAGAGTCGGCCGTAATTCGATATTTCTCTCCTAATTTCCAATCATATTCAATCTTGAAATCACGCGGGGAGAGGGAATCTATCATCTCGATACGCGGTTGGTTGCCAACGCGACGCCATACGGTATCCACCATCGTCTCAAGATGGAATGCCTCCGGACGCAGCGATTCAAGAGGGGTTTCAAACTGAAGCCTCACAGGAAGATATACGTCATGCGTGNATGAGGTCTGTGCCGTCAGTCCGAGAGTGAGCGCCTTGATTGAATCCTGACGCAGCTGCTCCTCAGTCTTCTTCTCCTTCTTCTTAGGCGCACGCGGGCGCACGCGATAGAAATTCAGAGTGTCGGTTTTAGCCGAGAGGTTGCCTGTGGTGTCGGTACGCAGGTAGGTGGTCTCCACACGCAGTGAATCCACTCCCACAATGCGCTTCGGAAGCCAATAGATCAGGGAGTCGTTGGTGGGGTTCTGTTCAAGCACCGCCTCGCGCATGATGCCGGGATATCCGAGCACATCTATTATGGGGAGATTAAGAGCCTTCGTGTTGAATTTGAAATAGAACTTCGTGGAATCCTGACGCTCATATTTGTCAAGATACTGCGAACGCTTCTGCGAATTGAAGCTGCGGAGCAATATATCGTTGGGGAGGAAGCGCGTGCGCATGCGATTGATGATTGAATCTATTTCGCCTGTCTTTCTGTCGTAGATTGTATCAATTGCCCCTATACGCTCCGCAGTCGGGGAGACGAGGAAATCATAGAAAGCGATATCCTCCTCAGGATTGGCATATTTATAATCGTTATCCTTGTCTCCGAGTGCATATACGCGGTAGGAACCCTCCTTAAGGCCGCGGATTGTGAANCGNCCNCGGTCGTCGGTCTTCGCCACGCGNAGAAGAGGAAGCGTAGTGAAAGCGGAATCCTCCGGGTTCTGTGTAACCCCCACGATCATCTCCTGCTGAGGTTCGAGGGTGCGCGCATCGAGCACCATTCCCGAAATCCGCAGCGTGTCGATCTCCTCACCGGTGGAGAATGTATAGGAGAATCCCTGGAGTTTGTTGGATTCATTGTTATCCTCGATAGCATCTGCGAAATCAAGGGTATAGGTGGTGTTAGGCTGTAGGGAATCGAAGGTGACCGTCACCTTGCGACCCAGCGACATTACTTTCGGCACGCTTTTCCCCACGGGGGAGACCACCACTTTCGAGAAAGCATCCTTTACGTTCACAAGCTCATTGAAAGTGAGAGTCATCCTTGTCTTCGACACATTCACCGACCCCGGAGCCGGGTCGGCAGAGATAAAAATAGGAGGATCCTCGTCNCGCGGGCCACCCGAAGGGTTACCGATGTTGGCACACGACCAGAGAATGCCCGATACTACCACCGAAGCGAGAAAGAGAAGAGCCGAGTCTGCTGTCTTATTAAAAAATTTCATTTCAATCGCTATGTGAAAAATAAGGAAAAAGCATTAAAAAATATGTTGCGAGGAGAAACGGAATGCCAAAAATAAGGAAAAATATTGATAACTTCGCCTATAAAATAGAATTTTGTTACAAATCATACTAAAAACCTCAAAAAAAAGGAGTATATTTGCAAGCTGAAAATAAATTCAAACAACAAAATAACAACAAACATGCAAAACAAAGGGTTTATCAGCACCATTGCAATCCTCTTGGTTTTGATATGCGGCTTTTATATCTCCTTCTCTTTCGTGACNNNTCANTANGAGAAGAAAGCNAAGGAATATGCGNCNGCNNTNGCNAAGACCNANGACGAGACCAATGATGTNTACAAACAGAGTCTGAAGCAATTCAATGACTCAATCGACAAAGAGAAAGTCTATTTAGGCTACACCTACAACCAGGTGCGCAAGATGGAGGTCGGCCTCGGCCTCGACCTCAAGGGAGGTATGAACGTGGTACTTGAAATTTCAGTCCCCGACATTCTCCGTCAGTATGCTTCAGGCGAAAGCCAGCTCAATCAGATCAACGCAGCCATCAAGAAAGCCCAGGAATCAGGCGCCAAGGGTAGCGACAAGGATTTCATCTCCAAGGTTGCAGCCCAGATCCAGCCGGGCGCTATGTCAGGCCTTTTCGTGCGCGAGGGTGAATTCCTCGGCAATCTCAAGAGCGGTGCAAGCAACCAGGAGGTTGTAGCAGCTCTTGAACAGCAGGTNAACAGTCAGGTGGATGCTGCATTCAATATCTTCCGCACTCGTATCGACCAGTTCGGTGTTGTGGCCCCCAACATCCAGAAACTTCAGGATAAGAACGGCCAGATCCTCCTTGAGCTTCCGGGCGTGAAGGAACCCGAACGTGTTACAGAACTTCTGAAATCAAGCGCTAACCTTGAATTCTTCGAGGTCTACAACTATAACGAGATTGCCAACGACCTCANTCGCTTCGCAGAGGCATACGCAGCTCAGGATACNGTGAANCATGTCAATGTTCTCGCAGTCCTCGGCGGCGGCCGTCAGGGTAGCCCTGTGATCGGTCAGGTTCAGAGCAACAACCGTGCTTTGGTGGATTCAATCTTCGCTTCGCCCATGGCAAAGCAGATGCTCCCCAACGACCTCATGCTTCTCTGGACAGTGAAGCCGGTGGAATATCCCGTGACCGACGACAAGGGTAACATAGTGAAGAAAGCCAACGGTCAGGACAAGACCGTAAGCTATTGGCAGCTCGTGGCCCTGAAGGGTGACGCTGTTCTCGAAGGCGACGCCGTGACTTCGGCATCCTCCGAGTATGACAATATGCAGGGTAACATGGTCAACATGAAGATGAGCGACCGCGGCGCGCAGGAATGGGCAACCATCACACGCAACAACATCGGACGCTCNATCGCAATCGTGCTTGACGACAATGTNTANTCNTTCCCCAACGTAAACAANGAAATCACCGGCGGAAGCTCTCAGATCACCGGNGGATTCTCACCCGAAGAGGCCAACGACCTTGCCAACGTGCTTAAGTCGGGTAAGATGTCGGCTAAGGTGGATGTAGTGAGCAACAACGTGATCGGCCCGAGCCTTGGCGCCGAGGCCATCCAGATGGGCTTCATCTCATTCATCGTGGCNATCGCNCTNCTGATGNTNCTTATGGTGGCNTACTATGGNTGGATTCCCGGTCTTGTGGCTAACGTGGGTCTTATCCTCAACCTCTACTTCACTCTCGGTATCCTTGCATCGCTCCAGGCAGTGTTGACACTTTCCGGTATCGCCGGTATCGTGCTTGCCCTCGGTATGGCTGTGGATGCCAACGTGCTTATCTTCGAGCGCACNAAAGAGGAGCTTAAGAACGGCAAGAAACTCCGTCAGGCNATCTCNGANGGTTACAGCAACGCNTTCTCNGCAATCTTCGACTCTAACCTCACCTCTGTCATCACAGGCGTNATCCTNCTTATNTTCGGTTCNGGTCCGATCAAGGGTTTTGCAACAACTCTTATCATCGGTCTNGTNTGCTCATTCTTCACAGCAGTNTTCNTGACCCGCATCGCATTCGACCTCATCACAAAGAACGGTCGTTGCGCCAACATGACCTTCACCACAGCTCTCAGCCGCAACTTCCTCACCAACCCGAAGATCAACTTCCTTGGTCAGTGGAAGACTGCCGCAGCTGTCTGGGTGTTCCTTGTAGTCGTAGGTATCGCATCTCTCGCTATCCGCGGCATGAACCAAGGTATCGACTTCTCCGGAGGTCGCAACTACGTAGTTCAGTTCGAAAAGGATGTAGACCGTCAGGCTGTCCAGGATAATCTGCTTGCCCTTCTCCAGAAGGAGGCCAACGACCCGACAGTCTCTGTTCAGGTTATCAACATCGACAACCCCTCCAAGCTCCGTATCTCCACCAACTATAAGATCGCCGATGAGAGCGAGAATGTGGAGAATGAGATCGCCGATCTCCTCTACAAAGGCTTGAAGAATGAACTCACTGTCAACGGCAAGACAATGGATGAGAATGCATTCGCAGTGGCCGATGAGGCACACGGTATCATCTCAATCCAGAAGGTCGGTCCTTCAGTGGCCGACGATATGAAGCGAGATGCAATCTGGGCTGTGAGCATCGCACTTGTCTGCATGTTCCTCTACATCCTTCTCCGCTTCCGCAACATCGCCTTCTCTGTGGGCGCGCTCTGCGCCGTAATGCTGACTGCATTCCTTATCATCGGCTTCTACTCCGTATGCTGGGGCTTCCTTCCCTTCTCAATGGAGATCGACCAGTCGTTCATCGCTGCCGTGCTGACCATCATCGGTTATCAGATCAATGATACCGTGGTTGTGTTCGACCGTATCCGTGAGATGATGAAGGTATATCCGAAGGAGGATCGTTACAAGACATTCAACAAGTCGCTCAACCAGACATTGAGCCGTACTGTGATGACTTCCTTCTCCACACTCCTCGTGCTCCTCTGCATCTTCTTCCTTGGTGGTGACACGATCCGTTCGTTCACATTCGCCATGATCTTCGGTGTGGTTGTAGGTACATTCTGCTCACTCTACTGTGCAGCTCCCGTGGCTTACAGCATCATGCGTCGCAAGATAGCCAATAAAGAGGCAGACAACGATGGCAAGCCCGTTCTTCAGGGCAACCGTCGATTCAAATAATAGGCAGGAGAAATCCCGATTATAACATCAAAGGGTCGCGTCTATCATAGATGCGACCCTTTTAAATAACTAATATAAATCCCAAATCATCAAAACTCATGAAAAAGTATTTACTTTACCTGGCAGCAGTTCTTGGTCTTCAGAATTTAGCCTCTGCTGTCGAGAATGAGGATTCCATTCCTATCCGGATATATGACGATGTGATCTTTTACGACGGCTACCGAATGAAGGATAACCCCGACAGTTTGTTGCAGGATGGAGTGACACGCCATTCATGTTCGCTCTATTCTCGCCCTCTTACGGATGAACAGCTTGATGCCCTCGGCGAGAAGCTGAATCTGAATGTGTATGTGAAGGCTTGCTGCGACAACTATGACCGTATAGGGAATATCAACCTTGCCTTAGTGAATAAGGGGGCTGAGAGCTATGTGCCTGAAGAAACGGAGAGAATCGAGGTTGGCCGATTCATCACTCCCTTCATGAATAAGAACAAGGAACCCAATGTGGTGCCTTACTCTTATGAAGTGAACTATCTGAGCAGTCTTTTGCGTGACGCCGATCTGCGGGCCAAATATGATATCTGGCTTGAGTTCGAGCTGTTCGGAGTCCCATACGCAGCCAACCAGCAGATCGTCGGATGTAAGGACCGCAGCGATGTCTTTGCCGGGACACTGGAATTTGTCACGGATAAACCGGCTGCCGCAACTACGGGAAACGTGCTTGTGCCTGTGGTAATCAAGAAACCTGAGTATATCGGCGCCAATCTCAACAACTATAAGGAGGAGGCCACCGACACAATCGGCAAGACAGTGAAGAGCTATACTTTCACTGTTCCGGAAAATGTGGCTGATGCCCAGATTGTGCTCATCACCTCCAATCATGGAGCCAACCCAGGAGGCGAGGAGTATAATCGCCGCAACCATTTTGTATATGTCGATGGAGAATTGGTCATGACGTATATACCCGGTCGCAACAGCTGCGAGCCTTTCCGGAAATACAACACCCAGGCCAATGGCATTTACGGCTACTATAAGATGAGCGATGCGGAATGGCAGTCGTTCAGCAATTGGTGTCCCGGCGATGTGATCGACAATCGTATCATCAGCTTGGGAAGCTACGAGGCAGGGGAGCATACTATCAAGATTGCAGTGCCGGATGCAAGGTTCAAAGGGCAGGAGGGTGATATCCCTGTTTCGCTATATTTCCACGGATTGAAAGAGGGAGCGTTTGAATCGGGAGTGGAGGAAGTGACAGCTGCGACGACGGGAGTGGATATTGTGAATCGTGGCGGGCTGCTTTATATCGACACAGAAAAGGATGTACGCTCTGTTGAGGTCTATACTGTCGGAGCCGACTTGGTGCATCGTCAGTGGAATAAGAATCCGATTTCGCTTGATTCCCTTTCAGGAATCCATGTGGTGAGTGTGGAGCTGGTGGATGGACACACGATCAATAAGAAAATGATCTTTTAATTTTCTGACAGGAGAACAGTAGGACAGTAGTTTTTAGATCTAATATATTTTTCTTGACAGGAGAACAGTAGGATGAAGAATAGTTATTGAAATCCCTACTGTTCTCCTTTTCTCCTGTCAAAAAATTATGGCAGAAAGATATTGCGGATTATAATGAAAAAATCGTTTTCATTAAGCTTGCCTATCTCATATTCT